>CAWFYC010000025.1:0-223880 GCA_963819855.1 uncultured Alphaproteobacteria bacterium | reverse complement strand
CGATCCGCGTGGTCGGCGACGCCGCAATCGTGCGGTTTCATTGGGTGGCCGAGAGCGAATCCATCCCGGAAGGCAAGAAGAACTCCACCAATCTGGCCATCCTGATGAACTGGCAGAAGCAGGGCGGGGACTGGAAGCTGTTGTCCCGCGCTTCCACCAAACTCTGACGGTTGCAACCCGGTCACGCGATGCGCCACTGCACCAGTGTGTAGGGTGACGGCGCATCGTCGTGCGGCTCGAATACCGCTGCGACCGCGGCGCCGATCGTGACCTCCTGGTGCGGATCGCCGAGCAGGTTGCCCAGCATGCGGATGTTGCCCGCATCGGGCAGCTCGACGAGCACGGCGATATAGGGTCCGCGGTCGCGCAACGCCGGATGCACCGGATGCCAGCAGCGGGTCCAGGTCCAGATGCGGGCTTTGCCCTCGACCGCGACCCAGCGCATGTCCCATGACCGGCAGTGATGGCACAGCCATTCCGGACCCCACTGCCAGGTGTTGCAGGCACCGCAGCGCTGCACCTTCAGCACGCCTTGCCGCGTGCCTTCCCAATACGGCAGGTCGAGGCCATCGCTTTCGGTAACCGGCGCGGGCAGTCCGGCGGGCAGGTAGGTCATCACAGGGTCTCCTGCGAGCCGACGATCATTGTGGATACAGGTGTCACCATCGGACCGGCGATCACGCCGGCGACATGCGCGTCGGACACCTGGGCCGTCGATTGGCCGCGGATCTGGCGCACCGCCTCGATCTGCAGTTCAAGCCCGTGCATGTAGCACTCCGCCAGGTTGCCGCCGCTGGTGTTCAGCGGCAGTTTGCCTGACGGCGCCAGCAGGTTCTCCAGCGTGAGGAACTCGTTCGCCTCCTCCGGCTTGAAGAAGCCGTGCTCCGCCATGCTCATCAGCACGCCACCGGTGAAATTCTCGTAGCTTTGCAGCACATCGACGTCGCCGGGCCCGAGTTTCGCCATCTCCCACAGATGCGGCGCGACCGGACCGAAGCTCGACGAAGCGAAATCCGGTGCGTTGAACGAACGCGCGGCGTTGCGATGATCGGAGCCCTGTGCCACCGCCAGCACATAGGCCGGCTTGTGTTTGAAATCCTTGGCACGCTCAGCCGCAACCAGGATCAGCGCCGCAGCGCCATCGTTCTCCTGGCAGCAGTCGAACAGGCGATAGGGTTCCGAAATCCACCGCGACGCATCGTACATCTCCTCGGTCAGCGGACGACCGTACATCACCGCGCGCGGATTGGACTGCGCGTGATGATACGATGCCATGGCCAGCGCGCGCATCGCATCCCGCTCGATGCCGTGTTCGTGCATGTAGCGCATGAACTTCAGCGCATAGCGCTGGGCCGGCACGAAGATGCCGTACGGGTTGATCAGCGCGTTGTCGCCGGCGACAGTGCCACCCGCGGCGGCGCGGCCGAAGCGCTGGAACTGGCCCTGTGCCAGCGCGCGATACACCACCACGATGTCGGCCTGGCCGGTGACGATGGCCGCCGCTCCGTTGCCTACCGCTGCCGCGCCGCCACCTCCGCCGCCGCCCCACTGCATGTTCGACAGCCGCAGCTCCTTGGTGCCGAGCGCCGCGGCGAGCCGGGACGGATCGTTGCGATCGTTGCTGTAGGTCGCGAAGCTGTCGATCTCGCGCGGATCGATCCCGGCATCCTCGGCCGCCGCCAGGATCGCCATCAGTGCCAGCTTGAACTCGGGCTCCGGCGACCGGCCGTGCTTGTAGTAGGTGGTCTCGCCGATCCCGATGATCGCCACCTTGCCGCGCAGGCTGCGCAGATCGGATGTCATGCGGCTCCTCCCGTTTGTCAGGTGGACTGCAACCGGATTACATACTCATCGGTACGCTGTCCATACTGACAGTAGGAGGGACCGCATGGACGTCGGCATACAGATGATCTTTTCCACCTATGGCTGGCCCGGCATGAGCGACCGCGAGGCCTGGCAGGAGGAGATCCGTCTGGCTCGGCTGGCGGACGAGCTCGGGTTCGATTGCATCTGGTCGGTCGAACATCACTTCTTCGATTATTCGTTCTGCCCCGATAACTTGCAGCTCCTGTCGTATCTGGCACCGCTGTGCACGCATGCGGACCTCGGCACGGCAGCGATCATCCTGCCGTGGAACGACCCGCTGCGCGTGGCGGAGAAGGTGTCGGTGCTCGACCTGCTGAGCAACGGACGGGTCAGGCTGGGCATCGGCCGCGGCCTGGCACGGCGCGAGTTCGCTGCCTTCCGCGGCACCATGGACGACTCGCGAGAACGCTTCGACGAAGCCTCGGCGATGATCCTGGAGGCGTTGCGCACCGGCTTTATCGAGGGACGGGGAAAATTCTATCCGCAGCCACGGATCGAGATCCGCCCGCGCCCGGAACGCAGCTTCGAGGGACGCACCTATGCGGTTGCCTCCAGCGAGGACTCGATCGAGGCGGCCGCACGCCTGAAGGCACGCATGCTGATGTTCGCTGATCGGCCGTGGCCAGCGCGTCTGCCGGGGATCGAGCGGTATCGCGCGCTGTTCGCCCAGTACAACGGTGCGGCCGCGCCGCCGGTCGTCACCGCCGATCAATGCATCTGCGCCGCCACGTCGGCCGAGGCGAACCAACTGGCGGAGCGGCACATGGCCAGCTTCGTCGACAGCAACCTCGAACACTACGAGCTGATGAGCACCCACTTCGCCACCGCGAAAGGCTACGACGCCTATGCGAAGAAGTCGGAGCTGGCGCGCACGGCGGGACGCGACGGTCTGGTGAACGCGCTGTTGCAGGTGGCGGTACGAGGCACGCCGGACCAGGTGCTGCGCGCGTACGAGGCGCGGCGCGAACTGCTGGGCGATTTCGAGCTGAACAGCTCGTTCCGGTTCGGCGGGATTCCGCTGGTGAAGGCCGAGGCCTCGATGCGGCTGTTTGCGAAGGAGGTGCTGCCGGTGCTCAAGGAGTGGAAGCCTGTGGCGTCGGCCGATATTGCCGCGGCCGCTGTGCCCGCTTGATGCCCGGATCGGCGCCGCCCGCGCTGTTCATGCGCGGCAGACGGGCTTGTAGCGAGGACTGCCGGCGTGACCATTGCATCAATTATCCGGGTGGATCACCCTGGTCATGCCAAGAACCGACCTCGCGCGGACACGGAGGTTGGTAGGATGAAGCCTGGATTGACCTCCACTCGAAAGGAACACCCCATGTCCCGCCAAACCCTCATCGCTGGTCTGTCGGTGCTTGCACTCACCGCCGGTCCCGCGTTCGCGCAGACCGCCCCCGCTCAGGGCACCGTCCAACCGCGTCACGTGACGCACCCGGCACCGGCCCACAAGATGCCCGCATCGAAAGCCATGCATCCCGACCAGAGCGCGGACGACCTTAACGCGAAGGAGCTGGCTTCGATCCAGCATGGCTCACCAGCGCCGGGCACCATGCCCCCAGCGCCAGCCAAGACGCCGTGAGGACTGACACCCCATACGAAAAACCGCGCTGAAACCGGCGTGCCCGATGTTGCCGCGGGGGCCGGTTTCCGCGTGGTCATGTGGCCACACGGAAAACACTCGGTTTCGATGGCGCGGGGGCCCGCACCTCGGATGGTGGGTTGGCCTGGACCGCTTCGCCGAACGGGACGGAGCGAGCGCTCCTCGACCCGGCCGCCCGAGTATCGGGCCTCGGGGTCACGCACCACCTCGCGCGGATCGGCCCGCCTCGCCGACGATGGAAGCCAACGGAAGCCTGCCGATGGTTCCATCCGCACTTAAAGCGTCGATGCCGCAGGCCACGATCAGTTTCTCTTGGGCGGCGCGGGCGGAGACCAATCTTTGGCCTAAATCCACTCGAGCGGGCGCGGACGGAACCCAAGCGCGCGCCGGGCTTTCTCATTCGAAGCCCCCCTCAGCCTCGTTGCGTAGTAAACCGCGTCGGCGCCTGACGCGCGAACCGCCTCTTCTTCGCTGACGCGAGGTGGCGGAGGTGCTCCTGCAGCACGCGCAAATGCGGTCAGCCACAAGTGTTGAGGCGACGGGTTTCCGTCGACGATGTTGTACGCGCCCGGGGGACACTCCAACGCGGCAGCGGTCGCCTCGGCCGCATCGTCGATATGCACGAAGCTGTAGACGCCCTGGCCCTCACCGATAATCGGAATCCGCTGTTGCCGTACCTGATCACCAATATCGCCCTCGCGCGTGTACCAGGTGCTCGGGCCGTAGAAGAATCCGTAACGTAGCGCGACGAACTCAATTCCCAGCGTCGCCGAAGCGCGCGCTTCCAGTTCCAGGTAGGAGCGAGCGCCGGCGTCGACTCCCGGGGACACATTGGAGATGAACGGGACGGCCTCATCCGCCAGCCCCACGCCGGGCGCATACCAGAATCCCGAACTTTGCAGCAGGTAGCGGCGGACGCCCGCATCGCGAAGCGACGCAAGCAGGTTGATGTTGCCTTCCACTCGGACTTTGCGATCGCGTTCCGCCGCTGCCTTCATTTCGGCGACTGTGTAGTGCCGGGGCAGTGAGGTCAGTTCGTTGATCACAGCATCGGGCCGGATCCGTCCGACGGCCGCCTTCACCGCAGTGGCATCCAGTGCGTCGGCGATGACCGGCTCGGCGCCAATTTCCTTTAAGGTGGGTGCGGAATCGGGCGATAGCGTAAGTGCGAATAGCTCATGCTGATGCCCTCTCAGGCGACGAAGCAGCGCCCGCCCGATCGGGCCGTTTGCCCCAGCGATCAGAATTCTCATCACGCTTTCCTTTCTGGCGATATTGGGATCGTCAGTTCCGTCTCGTTCGTGTCCACCACGGACACCGCGAGGAGCCTGGCCGGCGTCGTCTTGCTGGCATTGGCGCTGACGGCGTGGCGATCGCCAGGCAGCTCTGAGAAGCTCTGCCCGGCCGTGTATGTCGTCGCCGGTCCGTCGTTGACCTGACTGCGAATTGCCCCCTCAAGCACGGTCGCGTAGATGAAGGTGGAATTGGCGTGCGTATGGGCGGGCGAGTAACCGCCCGGGTCGTATTCGACGAGCACGCCCTTGATACTCTTGCCGGGAACGTTCGGCAGCTCGTGCTGGTAGACGAGGGTCACCTGGGCGTTCTTCTCCTTTGGCGCATCCGCGAGGACGTTGCCGAACGCCAGTGTGGCGACAAGCAGCGAACAGAGAATGCGTTTCGTGGAGCGCTATCCTTCGGTTGGTGAATGCGCGATCAGGCCCGTGCCTGTGAGCGGCGGAGCCATTCGTCTAAACCGATGCGGCCAAGGCGCGCTTCGCCCAACGGCACGAGCGAGCGCTCCTCGACCCGGCCGCCCCAGTACCGGGCCTCGGGGTCACGCATCACCTCGCGCGGGTCGCCGACCGCCTTCAGATAACGGGCGACGATTTCGTTGAACGGCGCTTGTTCCGGGCCGGCGATCTCGACGATGCCGTTTCGCGGTGCCGCGAGCGCCAGCTCGGCGACAATGGGAGCAACGTCGTCCGCCGCGATGGGCTGGAACAGGACCGGCGGAAGCCTGACCATGTTTCCATCCATACTTGAATCGGCGATGCCGCGGAGGAATTCCAGGAACTGGGTCGCGCGGACGATGGTGTAGGGGATGCCGGAGGTCAAGATCAGTTTCTCTTGGGCAACCTTGGCGCGGAAATAGCCATTGTCGCTCCGGTCGGTTCCGACGATGGATAGCGCAACATGGTGCCGGACGCCCGCCGCAGTCTCCGTCGCGAGAAGGTTACGGCCGGAAGTCTCGAAGAATTCCAGCACCGCCTTGTCTTCAAAAGAAGGTGAATTCGCCAAGTCTATCACCACCTGCGCGCCAACCATGACCTCTTTGAGGCCCTCGCCGGTGACGGTGTTGATACCGCTTTGGGGTGAGGCCGCGATCGCCTCGTGGCCGCCCTGGCGCAGGATGGCGACACTCTTCGAGCCGATCAGGCCGGTGCCGCCGATAACGACGATCCTCATGGTTTTACCTCCCTTGTCGGTGACTGCAACAGCGAAAGCGGCGTCACCCGCAAAAGCAGGTGCACGGTTTTGACGCCGCACCAGTGCTCGCGCGCCCAGCTCTGGTTGTCGGTAATCTGCCCGCTATAGCCGGCATAGCCATCGCCAAGCGGCGTGCGCCATTACCGCGCAGTCTGCCGCACGCTCAAGTCAAATCGATGTTAACGACCGCTCCCGAGGAGCAGTCAATCGCGGCGTCTACTCCGGTGCTTCTTCCCGTTCCGTCCAGCCCGATTCCAGATGGTCGCCCGCGTGCGGCTCCAGATCGCCGATCTTGCTCAGGTCCGCGACAGGTGTGCCGTCCTCTGCAATGATCACGACATCCGCATAGCGCATGCCGAATCGTATGTCTTCCGGCGCATAGTTGCGGATATCATTCACCAGAGCCGCGAGCGTCGGGTCGCGCGCTTCGAGCGTCACGAACAGTTGTGCGTTCGCCGCCATGGCCCGCGCCGTATCGAAGCCATGCAAGGGGCTGCGCTCGTCCAGCACATGCATGAGTGTCCAAGTCAGAGGAAAAGCGGGGAGGTGTGCCCGCTCGAGCCGCAACTCCTGCACACGACGAAAGGGCGTGCCTTCAGCGGACGTAGAGGAAAGGAGCACGTTAAGCTTTGCCGCCGCGTCCAACAGCACAGTCGGACGCCCGTTCCCAACCCGTAACATCAGCGTCGGCTTGCCGTTATGCATCGCCACGACCGGGTTGGAGGCGAAGACCAATTTAGATCGTGGGCGCGAAAAGCGGACAAAGGTGAGGCCAGTCACGATCGCCGTGAAGCCGAGTCCGCCGACGATTTCGGTCGCTGCGATCACATGGCCGTACAGCGTTGTAGGATACATCTCGCCATAGCCGACCGTCGCCAACGTCTCGATGCTGAAGAAGAAGGCGTCCCCGAAGTCATGCGGCCGAGCATTGGCCACGGAACCCGGAACCAGCCAATAGAGAATGGCGAAGGCGACATTCACGAGCAAGTAGATTGCAAGCAGGGCTGCGAGGAACTGCGGCCAGGTCAGCGCAACCGCGAGATGATAGGGGTCGCGGATGTCGAAGCGCGAAACACCCTTCTTCTTGAACTCATAAGAGCCGAGGCGAACCCGCGCTGCTCGTTCGTGGGGTCGGCGCTCCATTCGGTCCCTTTTGCATTGATGCGCCAGACGGCCTTCAGCACGGGGATAGCAAGGTGCTTATTGGGCGTCCAGCTTTAGAGATCGAGCTCGACCGCGGTTATCGGCGTTGCGCAGCAGATCAAGGTATTGCCTTCGGCTGGCGCGTCTAACGGCTCTGGCGCGTAGGCGAGTTCGCCTTCGATCAAGCCGCTCTCGC
Organism: uncultured Alphaproteobacteria bacterium; assembly: GCA_963819855.1. Taxonomy (GTDB): domain Bacteria; phylum Pseudomonadota; class Alphaproteobacteria; order Acetobacterales; family Acetobacteraceae; genus JAMXLO01. The sequence goes on along the minus strand of CAWFYC010000025.1, from coordinate 216,588 downwards.
AGTTGTGGCATACGCCTGATCGGCAGGCCCAACGCACGGGAACGGCGCAGGCTTCCGCGAATTCGAGCAGGCTGCCGAAGCGGGAGTCCCACGGCACGGCGAGACCGCTTCGCGAGAACGTCACCATGGGTCCGCCGCCGGTTGGACCGTCAGGAGGATGCGGCAAGGCTGCGGCGACGCCAGATATGCCCGGCGTTAGAGTGGACGTGGGCCCGAACACTTCGGCGTGGACCCTAGGCCAGGGAATGCCCCATGCCGCCAAACCTTTTTGGAAATCCTCGAGAAAGCAGGGCGGACCACACAGGTAGAAATCGGCGTCTCGAGGAATCCCGAGCTCGTGGAGCAGTTGCAGCGATAGATGGCCCGGTCGATCGAAGTCCTGGCCGAGGACGTCTCCCGATGCGGGCCGACTGTAGATCACGCAGCGACGGGACGCCGGGAGCGCGACGAGCAGATCGTCCGTCTCCTTGGCAAACGAATGGTGCGCCCGATCGCGGGCTGAATGCAGCCACCAAACCGGCCGAGGCGCCAAGGGGTTTGTCGCAGCCGCACCATGCAACATCGCCAACATCGGCGTGACGCCGACCCCGGCGCTGATAAGGACGACGGGAGTCGCACCGGCCGCGAGCGTGAACGAGCCGCGCGGAGCACTGATCTCCAGGCGACTGTCCGCCCGTACGTTTTGGTGCAGAAAGCTGCTCGCGAGACCGCGCTCGTTCTTGACGCCAATCCGATAATTTGGGGTTCCGGGCGGACCGCACAGCGAATAGTTTCGCGTGACGGCGGGAGCATCCGGACTCGGCCTGATGCGGACCATGATGTATTGGCCGGGTAGTGCCGGCGGTAGCGCCAAACCATCTTCGGCAGCGAACTCGAACGATCGGACGTCCGCGCTTTCCTCGCGCGAATCAACAACCACAACCGGGCGGAAACCACGCCACGCAAGGGGTGCCGACGCGCCGAGCCCGAGGCCGGCGTTGCCAGTTGTGCCTCCCGCTTCGGCCGCGGCAAGCAGCGCCTGCATCGAGCCTTGCCAGTCCAGACTGAGTGCCGGAATCCGGACTGCGCGGCGCAGGCCTTCGAGCGGGTGCTCCGCTGAATATAGCAGCGCATCGATCTCGGCGACCGTCATGCGCTCCGGGCCGTCAGACAGCTTCTCGACGCGGTCGCCGGCGCCGATCTCACCTTCCTGTATAACGCGGAAATAAAAGCCGGGCCGGCGGTGCGCAACCAGCAGCGCGGCGATCTCCGGGTGGTTCAGCCTGATGCCGACCCTGTAGCAGGTGTCGCGTGGCTGGCTGACCTCGACGACAGCGCCACCGATCCGGAAGCGATCGCCGATGCAGACCTCGTTATCGGCGAGGCCTTCCACTGTGAGGTTCTCGCCGAAATTCCCGGCCACGAGATCTGAGCGCCCAAGATAGCTCGCCCAGTGGCGGTAGGAATCGAGCTGGTACACCATTATCGCACGTTGCTCGCCGCCATGGCCGCGGAGATCCCCTTGGCCATCGCCATCGAGATTCAGCCGACGAGCGAAAATCCGCCCCGTCACCGGCGTCTTCCAGACCGCCGTCCGAACAGTCCGGCCCTGCCACGCTACGTCCTTAGGAAGTCCGACATTGACCGAAACGATCACGCCCATCATGGAACCTCCGGTGACGCGTCTGAGTTCAGTTCAACTGGCTCGGGGAATAAAGCCAGGCACGCCCGTCTCCACCACCGTGTTGAACCGGATGTTCGTCGTGATGCCCTCGCGGATTTCTCGCATGGCGTGTTCAGGCAGGGTCGCTATGTCAAAGTTCGCTCGGATATTTCCGGGTCTGCTCGAGGTGGTCAGGAAGGCAGTGCCGCGTTGTGCGGCCCAGGCCAGCGCAACTTGAGCGGGCGTCTTGTGGACGCGCTGTGCAATGCTTGTGATCACAGGGTCATCCAGCATTTTCGGACTCATGCCGTGTCCCAATGCTGCGAATGCCAGCAGTACAATCTTGTGCTCCCGACAGAAGTCGAGCAGGCCCCATTCAGGCAGGTAGGGATGGGATTCGACCTGCACCACGGCAGGCTTGATCCGCGCAGCCGCAACGATCTCTCGCAGCTTCTCTAACGTAACATCTGATAAGCCGATCGACCTGCAATGACCGTCGTCCACGAGACGCTCGAGCGCCCGCCACGTCTCGACCAAAGTCACCCCGGAATCATAGATTACCTGACCGAGTTCGTCTCTCGGGTCCTGTTCGTCGCCAGGGCGAAAGGCAAACGGAGTATGGATGAGATAGCAATCCACATAGTCGACCTGCAGTCGCCGGCAACTGGCGTCAAAGGCGGGTTTAACCCGTTCAGGACGATGATTGGTGTTCCATAGCTTGGTGGTAACGAAGACCTCCTCCCGTTCTGCCGTCCCCGCCTTGAACGCTGCCTGCATCGCATCACCAACAGCCGCTTCATTGCGATACAGTTCCGCGCAATCGAGATGGCGAAATCCAACTTCCAATGCGATCTTCGTAGCTTGATTGGTCGCCAGAGGATCCGGGATCAGAGTGCCAAACCCGACTGCGGGGATCGCGCCGGATGCGTGGGTGAGAGTGATCCTCCTATGGCGAAGCGTATCGGGGGTCGCCATGCTTATACTCCCTTGTTCGAGGCCAGACTCTGTATAAGCGGCGGATCTGTTCGATGTGGGGTCCGCGTCTCGGTATACCCGTTCGATCGACCGAGCGCCATGAAGAGGGAGACCGCGATCCGTAGTGACGGTTGGGCAATCGAGCCGTGCGATACCAAATCGAGCATTTTTGTTCTCGACCGTTGCGGCGCAAACAGAGACCTCTTCGTGGCCGGCAGCCCGGACCACCGGCCACGCCACGGGTGAATGCACCTTCGAGGATGCCCGCTGAATGCGCCGACCCCTACGGACCGCCGAGGTAGCTTTCCAGTCAGGACGAATTGTGGTCTTTCGACGCCGTCCATTTCGTCCGATTGCAACGGGTGGCCCGACATGACCGAGCAAAGTAACAAGCCAGGTTCGAGCAATACGCAACCGACGGCGAACGACGATGCGTCGGCTGCCCATGAGGTGAAATCCGCGCAGATTCCGTCGGAATCCCACCCGGTGCCGCCGGAGCCCCGAACGGCTACGCGGAAGCGAAAGCTTCTGGCCGGCGTGCTCGGTGTTGCCGTCCTGGTGGTTCTCCTGGTGTTCGGCATCCCGTGGGTCGAGGAGATGCTCAACACCGTCTCCACGGATGACGCTTACGTGAATGGCCACGTGACGTTTGTAGCACCCCGCGTGGCAGGGCAGATCTCCCGCGTCCTGGTCGATGACAACAACCGCGTGCGCAAGGGAGATCTCCTCGCCGCGTTGGACAAGGAGCCGTACCAGGTTGCTGTCTCCGAGAAGCAGGCAGCGGTCGACACCGCGAAGGCAGACCTGCAAGCGGCCAACGCAGCAGCGCGCGCGATCGAAGCGCAGGCAATGAGCCAACGCTGGAACCTGCAACACGCCGTGGAGGGTGTCGACAGCCAGGTCGCGCTCCTGCACGCGCGGGTCGCCGATATCAACAAGAGCAAGGCCGCACTGGTGCTGGCCCAGCTTCAATTTGATCGCGCGAAGCAACTCGTCCCGCGTGGGGATACGCCGCAGGAGGTGCTCGACGAGCGGCAGGCGCAGCTGACGACGGCTGGCGCCGATCTCGTCCAGGCCCTGGCCGACGTCCACCAGATCCGCGTCTCGCTGGGGCTGCCGGCGCAACCTGACGGGGGCGGCGATCTGGGCCAGGTGCCGCCCGATCTCGACGAGACCTTTTCGTCCGTCCTCGAGGCCCAGGCGGCGCTCATTCAGAGTGCCGCTCAACTCGGCGTCGTGCACTCGTTCGACCAAGGCCCGAAAGCGATGCTCGACCAGTTCTACAAACTGGGCGACGTCGACACCACGTTCGCCCAGTTCGCGGCCAATGCCCCGGCCGTCAAGCAGGCCGAGGCGAAACTCGAAGCCGCCAGGCGCGATCTGGCGCAGGCCGAACTGGATCTTCGCTACACCGACATCGTCGCGGAGATCGACGGCGTCGTCACGCGCCGCAACGTCAATCCGGGCAACTTTGTTCAGGTCGGCCAGAACCTGATGGCGGTTCGCTCACTCGACGAAATCTGGGTCGACGCCAACTTCAAGGAAACGCAGTTGCGCGACCTGCGCATCGGGCAGCCCGTTGACCTGCTCGTCGATATGTACGGCGGCAAGCACATCTTCAAAGGTCGGATCTCCGGCTTCACCGAGGGGACCGGATCGACGCTGGCATTGCTGCCGCCCGAGAACGCCACGGGCAATTTCATCAAGGTGGTCCAGCGGCTGCCGGTCCGGATCGACCTCGTCGATTACAACGCCGATCAGACACCGCTGTTCATCGGCACCTCGGTCGTTCCCTAGGTCTCTATCAACAAGCCGCCAACCGGACCCAATGCCGGGAAGTTTCTCCAGGCCTGAAGGGCCGCCGTCTCCGAGCCCTGGTCCGACCGCCAGCGTGTCGGGCACCAGGCAATGAGCGATGCGGTATCGTCGACGACACCACTGAATTCCCGACCCCGCACCGCGACCAACCCCTGGGTCGTCGCCGCTGTCGTCGTGGTGCCGACCTTCATGGAGGTGCTGGACACCACGATCGCGGTCGTGGCGCTGCGCTATATCGCGGGTGGGCTGTCGGCCACGGTCGATGACGGCGAATGGGTCATCACCAGCTACCTTGCCGCCAACGCGATCATCCTGCCGATCACCGGCTGGCTGATCGCGCATCTTGGGCGCCGCAACTACTTTCTGCTTTCGATCGCCGTATTCACCCTTGCCTCGGGGTTGTGCGGCATGGCCACGAGTCTCGGGCAACTGATCCTGTTCCGCGTGCTCCAGGGTCTTGCCGGCGGCGGTCTTCAGCCATCGAGCCAGGGCGTGCTGCTGGACGCCTTCCCGGTCGAGCGGCAGGGCATGGCCATGACGCTGTTCGGCCTGGCCGCGCTGATCGCGCCAGTCGTCGGCCCGACGCTCGGCGGCTGGATCACCGACGACTACTCATGGCGGTGGGTGTTCTGGATCAATGTCCCCGTCGGCCTCCTGGCGCTGGCTGCCTGTGCCATCACACTCCGGGACCCCGATTATCTCACGGCACAGCGCACGGAGTTGCGCAAGCGACCGTTCAGCTTTGATGGCGTTGGCCTGTCGCTGCTGGTAATCGTAATCGTCTGTTGGGAGGTGACGCTCAGCAAGGGACAGGAATGGGACTGGCTAGGCGACCCGTTCTGGCGTGTGCAGACGCTGGTAATATTGTTCGCCGTGGGCCTGGTCGGGCTGATCGTCTGGGAACTGCGCCATCCGAGTCCGGTGGTCAATTTTCGGCCGTTGCGGGAACGGAATTTCGCCGCCTGCTGCATCATCATCTTTACCGCATTTGCGGTGCTGTATGCTGCCAGCACCTCGTTGCCCGCCTTGCTCCAGTCGCTGTTTGGCTACGATGCACTGAGCGCCGGACTGGTCATGTCGCCGGCCGGCTTCTTCGCGGTCGTCACCATGCCATTCGTGGGACGGGCGCTCGGTCGTGGCACCGATGCGCGGTGGGTGATTGCCGCGGGTCTGCTGACCATGGCCGCAGGGAATTACTGGATGTCGCAGATGAACCTGGACATCAGTCCGGGGCAGGCCGTCTGGCCGCGGGTGGTGCTGATCGTCGGGCTGGCGATGTGCTTCGCCCCCGCAAACGTGGCGGCTTACCTTTATACGCCGGTCGCGCTGCGCGGGGCGGCGGTCGGCCTGTTGAGCCTGCTGCGCAACGAGGGCGGCAGCGTAGGGACCTCGATGGCTCAGACGATCCAGGAGCGCCGTGATCAGTTCCACACTCTCCGTCTTGGCGAATTGCTCGATCCCTTCAACCCGGCGGCACGTTCCTTCCTGGGTCAGGCGTCCAGACCGTTCCTGCAGCAGACCGGCGATCCGGTCGCCGCGCAGCAACTGGCCTTGCAGACGCTCGCCAATCTGCGCCAGCAACAGGCATCGGCGCTCGCCTACTTCGATGTGTTCTGGGTGCTGGCCGTTGTCATGGTCGCGCTTGTGCTCGTTGTGCTGCTGATGAAACGCTCGGTCGCAGAGAAAGGCGCCCGGATCGGTTCCGAGTGAGGCGAGCACCCGCCGCTCTTGTGGGTTACGCGCCTCAGTCCTTAGCCCTTCGGTCACAATTCGTCCGCATGGTCGTTTGCGGGTCAGCCTGCCGAAGGACTTAACGATGCGCCGCGCGCCAACAGCCGTCCTGTTCCTTATTGCCTTCCTCGCCGCCTGTGCTCCGCGTCCGCCGGAGCTGCGCGTCGCCGCCACCGCACCCGCGATCCTTCTCCCCACCGCCAGGGCCGCCATCACCGATGGCCGCGGGCGGTTCCGCGAGATCTACTGCGCCGTCCGCGCCGACCATGGCGCGAAGCTTCCGCTCGACCGTCCGTGCGACACCAGCGCGGCGCTCTGGCAGTTTCCCGGCGAGCCGCCGCCGTCGAGCCGGCAGGTTGCGCTGGCACCTTCCAGCGCTGGCCTGACCGTGATCATGGTGCCCGGCCTGCTGGCCGAATGCCTCGCCTCGGCATCCACCGTGTTCGGCGACGCCCGCGCCAACCTCGAGGCGCAGGGCTACCGGACCGGCTACATTCAGACCCGTGGCCGTCAGGCCAGCGAGATCAACGCCGGCATCATTCGCGACGCGATCCGCGCCATGCCGGCGGACGCGCGCATCATCCTGGTCACCCATTCCAAGGGCACCGTCGATTCTTTGTTGGCACTCGCGACCTATCCTGATCTCGCCGACAAGGTCGTCGCCCTGTTGAGCGTGGCCGGCGCAGTCAACGGCTCGCCGCTCGCCGACATCGTGCCAAACTGGGTCGCGCAAATGGCGGAAGCGATCGATTTGCCCGAGTGCCCGCGTGGCCACGGCGTCGAGGCCGCCGACAGCCTGCGCCGCTCCGGGCGCCTGACGTGGCTCGCGACACACGCCTGGCCGGCGAGCGTGCGCACCTACTCGCTGGTGGCGGTGGCGGGATCCGACGATATGTCCGCGGTGCTGCGACCCTTCGCCGACATCCTCTCGCGGACCGAGCCAGCCAATGACGGCCTGGTCGTCGCGTCCGACGCCATCGTTCCTGGCTCCACACTGCTGGGCTACGCGCATGCCGACCATCTGGCGATTGCTATGCCGTTCGGGGCCAACGCGCCGCTGCTGGGCGCAACGCTGATGACGCATAACGATTACCCGCGCGTCAGGCTGCTGGAAGCGGCGATCCGGTTTGTGGAGGAGGATTTGCGGCTTCCCAGTAAGCGGGGCGTTGCGGCCACATTGCTCTAAGGCCCTGTGATGCCTGATGATTCGGCATGGACGGCGAACGGACGATGCTGGAGCATCACGGCCCGATAAGGAGCAGTCGTAAGGGTGGTTATATGACCGTTGGCACGCAGCGGATCGAGGCGATCACACGTGGCAAGCGTCGGCGCTGGTGGTCGATCGAGGAGAAGCGCGAGATCGTTGCGGAGAGCCTGCGACCGGGCGTCAGGCCGAGCGAGATCGTCCATCGACATGGCATCACCTCGGGGCGGCGGAACATGACGCCGGCGAGCGAGGCAGCTGGGGCAGCTTTGACACGGCCATCTGTGCAGTTAGTTCGGCTGGTTTGCCGCGCACCAGGGGAATGATCGAGAACATGCTGCCAAGCCGAGCGCGATCGGCGTAACGGTCACCCCGGCAGCTTCCGCGAGCAAGGGCAGAGCCGCGCCCAGGGAGGGTCTCCAGCGGAGACCCGGTGCGAGTACGAAAGATCAGAGGCAATTATCCGGGCTGGACAACCGGTAGACACTTCATTGCAATTTTGACGCTGTCGCGGACACTGTGCAGCAGTTTGGTCTTTGGGTCGAGCGGCATAAGTTCAGCCAAAAGGATCCCCGTTCCGTATTGCTCCAGCGGTAATAGACCGGGTCTCCACTCAATGGCGACAACTACAGAACCTTGGGCCGGGATAGGCACCGTGCGGCTGCCGATGAGGCGGTCAGGTCGCCAATCCTCCGGATAACGGAAATCACCACCAGAGTCAGCGACATAAAGATTCACCGTAACGTTCTCATAGATTCTATCACCGCGGTTATGCACGCAGACGTTGATCCAGTTACTCTGCCTGCTCAGGGGGGCCTGGTGGACAGCTATCTTATCGTTAACGTTGCGCACCCATATATCGGGGGAGTTCGAAAACTCGAGCGGACCCGTGTCCTCTCGCTGACGGATAACGATGTCCGCGTGGTTAGATCTGAGCAGGCGCGTATCGATCACGCCACGCCTCGATGTTGCCCATCGAAAGTTCGCTTCGTGCTTTTGGACTGCGTTCCGACATTCGCTTATGAACGACCCATTGTCATGCATATTGTTCGTTATGACGCAAAAGGCTTGACGGAACACGCGCTGACTGTTTTGGTGATCAGGATCCCGTACCCCTTCGAGGTCGATTACGTTTTTCACAGAGACCGTTTTCGCATCGGCCACATACGGCCCAGAGCTTCGCAAGTCATTGGCCGGTGGAAGCTTAGGCTTCGGGTTAGGCAGAATGATCCATTCGTTCACCTTTTCCGGCGGGATAAGACCCATCAAGTATTGATCGAGATCCCAATAGCCAAAATAACTCCCGAGCCCCTCATCGGCCCAGCCTTCCGCTGGCCCTGTCGCGCGCGGCCGCGAGGGGAGAGGAAGTTAGTGCAAAGCAGTACCAACTTCTCAGATGGAACGGGCGAGTTGTCCGAGCGGCATAGCCGATCGCTTTGCCGCGGTGGCTGCCGAGGTTGCCGATGCCGACAATGTCGCCGGGTGGAGCGTCGCCAGCTGACGGAACGGCTGGCCGCTGATCGGCCCGTCGGTCAGCCATGGGGACTTCGACACGGTCGCCGCTACCAAGCTCTTGCCCCGCACACCCCACCGCCAGGTTCGGCGTAGGCCTGCAGGCGCGCCGCAACGTTGACGCCTTCGCCGTAGACATCATCTGCCTCTATGATGGTGTCACAGAGATTAAGTCCAATGCGGAACGCAATCCGCCTGTCGGGCGGCTCCCTGGTGCCAAGGGTCGTTAGCGTCTGTTGCAATGCAGCAGCACATCGCGTTGCTTCAACTACGTCAGCAAATATCGCAATGAAGCCGTCACCGGTGTTCTTGACGACACGCCCGCTGTGCTCGGTCACCGTGGGTTCCAGCAATTCGAGCCGAAGCCGCATCAGCCTTGCATGCGTGTCTTCCTCGTCGGCTTCCATTAGTCGGGTATAGCCGACAACGTCAGCCACCAGGACTGCCGCAAGTCTCCGTTCCAGTTGACGGAGAGGCATGTTCCGTTGCCCCAGCCACACAAGCGCGCCGTCTGGTGTGCAAGGGGGTATTCCCAGCTCCCTTACTGGCGGCCGGAGGTGAGTTTGATCGTAACCAATGGGAACCGTCAACATTCCTGGCACTCCCCCGTCTCAGTTGCCAGCACGGCTCAATTCACGCGCGAATGGTTATGTACCGTGGCAAGGGTCATTGTGGTGCCCAAGGGTGCCAGAACGGCAAGGTGGTCGCTTCTGCGGGCCAAGGAAGTGAACTGATTCACACCGGCATGTCGAAATTCACCGCGTTGCCGGGTGGCAGCGCGCAGTCCCGGCTCCCGGGACGGCATCGGTGCCATGCAGAACGTTCTTGGGTTGCAAGTTTATGGTTCGAGCGCCATCAAAGACCGCGGCGTCTATCGACGGCGCCATGCAGCGTATTATGGCTCTGGTCACATCAGGAATTCCGAAGAACCAGAATTGGTGCGGGCAGATAGACCTTTACGCTTGGCTTAAGCCGGCACTTGTCTTGCTCGCCCCTCGCTACGATAGTCACCCATGCCCCCGCACCGACCGTCCCCAGTGGACCTCCTCCTCGTCCACAGTTCCGACCTGCACGTCGATGACGAAGCCAACGCCACCAAGCATAGTGACGGCATTGCCGGCCTTGCCGCCGTGCTGGCCGCCGCCCGCGCCGCCTGCGCCGACATCGTCCTGCTCGCCGGCGACACCTTCGACAACAACCGGGTGCCCGCCTCGATGCTGGATCGCACCGGTCGCCTGCTTGCCGATGCCGAAATCCCGGTGGTGATCCTGCCCGGCAACCACGACCCAGCACTGCCCAACAGCGTGTTCGTCCGCGGCGGTCTTGCCGCCATTGCCAACGTCAGCATCATCGGCATCACCCACGACGAGGCGGTCGGCTTCCCGCACCACGACCTGGAGATCTGGGGCCACGCGCATCGCGACTACGAGAACATGGTCCCGTTGCGCGGCCCGCGCGCCCGCAGCACGCGCTGGCAGATCGCGATGGCGCACGGCCACTACGAGCCACCGCACAACCTCGCGACACCGCTGCGCCCGTCCTGGCTGTTCAGCGACGATGCGATCGCCGCGACCGCGGCGGACTACCTGGCGCTCGGCCACTGGGACCGCCCGGAGCGCGTCGGCGACGGCACGGTGCCGGCGTACTACTCCGGCTCGCCCGACCTCGCGCGGTCGGTCAATCTGATCCGGCTGACCGCGACCGGCGAGGTGGTTGTCAAGCGCGAACCCCTGCGGTGGGATGGTGCCCCGTAGGAGGAACCGCCCATGCCTCTGCTCTGTGAACGCCACGGTGCCGTTGCCGTCCTGACGCTCAGCCGGCCAGAGGCGCGCAACGCCTGGTGCGAGGAATTCCAGACCGGCCTGCGCCAGCGCCTGCCGGAACTGGAGGCCGATCCCGACACCCGTTGTGTCATACTTACCGGCGACGACAAGGGCGGCGCATTCAGCGCCGGCGCCGACCTGAAGAACCCGGGCACCCACACGATGGACTTCGGTCGCTGCGTTCATCCAGGATCTGCCGAATCGCAGGCGCGCGCATCCGCTGCCGATGCTGACCGACTTCGCCAAGCCGATCATCGCCGCGGTGAACGGCTACGCCGTCGGCATCGGCTGCATTGTGACCTATTGCTGCGACATGATCGTCGCGTCGGAACGTGCCGAGTGGCGGCTGCCGCAGAGCGGTCTCGGCATCATCCCCGCGCAGGGCGGTGCCACGCGGCTGGCGCGCTGGGTCGGCAAGGGTCTGGCGATGCGTGCGGCGTTCGGCTTCCCGCTGAAGGCGGAGGAGGCGTATCGCATCGGCCTCGCGCAATGGCTGGTGCCGCACGATGCGCTGATGGCGCGCGCGATGGAGGTGGCCGGGCACATCGCCTCGCTGCCGCCGCTGGCGGCGCGGCTGACCAAGGAATCACTGAACCGCGGCATCGACGCGTCACTGGCGGATGCGGTACTGGGCGATCTGTATCGCTTCGCCATGCTGGAGCTGACCGAGGACAAGCAGGAAGCGCACCAGGCCTGGCGGGAGAAGCGCAAGGCGAAGTTCAAGGGACGCTAACAGGAGGACGCCATGCCGCAGTCAACTCGCGCCGTCGTCGTCGATCCTTCGCACAGCGACAAGCTGACGCTGCAGCCGGTCGACCTGCCGCCCGCCGCGAGCGGTGACGTCACTGTCCGCGTCACCGCGATCTCGCTCAACCGCGGCGAGGTCAATCGTGCGCTGTCGCAATCCGTCGCCGGCGCGCGTCCAGGCTGGGACTTCGTTGGCGTCATCGACGAAGCAGCCGCGGATGGCAGCGGCCCGCCGGTCGGTACCCGCGTGGTCGGCATGCTGTCCACCGGCGCCTGGGCGGAACGTGTGCGCGCGCCGAGCCACGCCGTCGCCGCGCTGCCGGACCGCGTGTCCGACGCGCAGGCCGCAACCCTTCCTGTCGCGGGCCTGACCGCGCTGCACGCGCTGCGTCAGGGCGGTCTGCTGCTCGGCCGCAAGGTGCTGGTCGACGGCGCGACTGGCGGCGTCGGACATCTGGCGATTCAGCTTGCCGCCACCGCGGGCGCCGAAGTGTACGGACACGTGCGGCGTGCCGATCAAAGGAAGATGGTCGCCGAATGGTGCGGCGACCGCATCATCGTCGCGCCCGACCTGCGTGCGGCCGCATCGAGCGGTCCCTACCACCTCATCCTGGATTCGATCGGCGGCTCGGCGCTCGCGGCGGCGGTGACGATGCTGCAACCGGACGGCACCTGCGTGCATTTCGGCGTGTCCGAGGCGCCGACAACGACCTTCGAGAGCGGCGCGTTCTTCCGCCAGGGCGGCGTGAAGCTGTACGGCCTGATCCTGTTCCACGAACTGCGCACGGTGGAGCCGGCGGGCCAAGGCTTGGCGGTACTGGCGCGCGAGGTTGCGCTAGGCCGGCTGCGCCCGCACATCGATGTAGAGGCGCCGTGGACCGACATCGCCGCCATCGCCCGCCGGCTGATCGCCCGCGAATTCCCCGGCAAGGCGGTGCTGCACGTCGGTTAGCCTGGCGCTAGGATAGCGCGATGAACACCGCCACTCGCCGCAAGGCGCCACACCACATGACCGTCGACGAGTTCATTGCCTGGATCGGTGACGGGCGTTGGCAACTGATCGACGGTGAGCCACGTGCCATGGCGCCCGCCAATGCTACGCACGGTATTATTCAGGCAACGCTCGCATTCCTGCTCAACCAGCATTTGTATACTCGTGGCAACCCGTGCGTCGTGGTGACCGAGCCAGCGATCCAGCCTCGCGTGCGCTCCCGCAGCAACATGCGGGTGCCGGACCTGGCGGTCACCTGTTCATCTGTCCAGGCTGGACAGATCGCGCTACCGGACCCGCTGCTGATTGTCGAAATCCTGTCGCCGAGCAATGAGGCGGACACCTGGGAGAACGTCTGGACCTACGCGACGATCCCAAGCGTCCAGGAAATTCTGGTACTCCGCTCGGCATCGATCACTGCCGATCTGCTGCGCCGACGTGCAGACAGCACATGGCCGGAGGAGCCAATGCAGATCGGTCGCGATGACGCGCTGCATCTGGCATGCATAGAGCTGACCATACCGCTGCCCGCGCTCTACGCCCGTACCTATCTCGCACGCAGCGCGTAGCGCGTCGGCAAAGCACCGATCGGAATGACCATCAGGCAATCGATCCCGCGCCTTGAGGATCGCCGGTTCCTCACCGGCCAGGGCTGCTTCACCGATGATCTGCGGTTCGCGGACGCGCTGCATGCCTGTGTGGTGCGCTCGCCCCACGCCCATGCCCGGATCGAGCGGATCGACACGGCGGCGGCGCGCGCGATGCCCGGCGTTGCGGCGGTGCTGACCGGCGCCGACGTGCTGGCGGACGGGCTCGGCCTGCTCAGGGGCATCGTGCCTTTGCCTGGCGCAATCGAGCCGCCGCGCCGGCCGCTCGCGATCGACCGGGCGCGCCATGCCGGCGATCCGGTGGCGCTGGTGGTCGCCGACACCCAGGCACAGGCGCGCGACGCGGCGGAGCGGGTCGATGTGGACTGGACGCCGCTCCCCGCCGTGGTCGACGCGGCCGCTGCTTTGTCGGCGGGCGCGCCGGTGCTGTGGGACGAAGCGCCGGGAAATCGCTGCGTCGTCTGGCGCCAGGGCGACGCAGCGGCGGTCGATGCGGCCTTCGCCGGCGCCGCCCGTGTGGTCAGGATCACCGTGCGCAACAACCGCCTGGTCGGCAACGCGATCGAGCCCCGCGTCGCCATCGGCGGGTGGGATGCGGCGAACGACCGCGCCGTGCTGCACACCACGTCCCAGGGCGTGCATTTGATCCGCCAACTGCTGTGCGACCACGTGTTCGGCTGGCCGCACGAAAGGCTCCGAGTGGTGACGCCGGATGTGGGCGGCGGCTTCGGGCCGAAGTTCTTCCTCTACCCCGAGCAGGCCCTCGTGGTCTGGGCGGCGCGTCGACTCCAGCGCACCGTACGCTGGACCAGCGACCGCGGCGAGGCGTTCCTGTCCGATACCCACGCGCGCGACCAGACCGCTACGGCGCAACTCGCCGTCGACGCCGACGGCCGGTTCCTCGCGATCCGCGCCGAGGTCGTGGCCAATCTCGGCGCCTACGTCTCGACCTTCGGACTCGGGGTGCCGACCGATGGGATGGCCAAGGTGCTGACCGGTTGCTACCGGATCCCGGCGGCGCAACTGACGGTGACCTGTGCGTTCACCAACACCGTACCGGTGGACGCCTATCGCGGTGCCGGCAAGCCGGAGGCGCTGTTCCTGTTGGAGCGGTTGATCGACGTGGCGGCGCGCACCACCGGCCATGACCCGATCGAGCTGCGCCGGCGCAACCTGATCCCCGCTTCCGCCATGCCGTACCGCACCGCGCTCGGCAAACTCTACGATTCCGGCGATTTCCCGGCGGCACTGGAACAGGCGCTGGTCCTCGCCGACCGCGACGGCTTCGCGGCGCGGCGTGCCCAGGCGGCGACGGCGGGCCGGCTGCGCGGCTTCGGCGTCGCCTGCTACCTCCACGGCACCGGCGGCATCGCCGATGAAGTGAGCGAGGTCGAGGTCGGCGGCGACGCGGACGCCGGGGTCACCGTGCGCGTCGGCACGCAATCCTCTGGCCAGGGCCATGCCACGGTGTTCGCCCAGATCGTTGCCCAGCGCCTCGGCCTGCCGGTCGACAGCATCCACGTCGTGCAGGGCGACACCCACATCATCGCGAAAGGTGGCGGCACCGGTGGCTCCTCCTCCACCATCATTTCCGGCAACACCGTGGCACGCGCCTCGGACGATCTGATCGAGCAGGGGCGCGAGCGTGCCGCCGACCGATTGGAGGCGGCGACGGCGGATATCGAATACGCGCGAGGCCGGTTCCATGTCGTCGGCACCGACCGTGGCGTCTCCCTGTTCGAGATCGCCGCCGCCGGCCCCCTGGTCGGCAGTGCGGCATTCCAGGACAACATGCTGTCGTTCCCCGCCGGCGCGCAGGCGGCCGAGGTGGAGATTGATCCGCAGACCGGGTCGGTGACCCTGGTGGCGCTCGCCTCCAGCGTCGATGTCGGGCCGCCGGTCAATCCGATGCTGGTCGCCGGCCAGATGCATGGCGGCCTCGCCCAGGGCATCGGCCAGGCCTTGATGGAGCACGCGGTGCACGACCCGGCGACCGGCCAACTCGTTGCCGGCAGCCTGATGGACTACGCCCTGCCGCGCGCCGCCGACTTGCCGGCATTCCGCCACGGCACGGTGGAGACCGCATCGCCCAACAACACGCTGGGCTTCAAGGGCGTCGGCGAACTGGGCCCGATCGGCGCGCCGCCGGCGGTGGTCAACGCCATTGTCGACGCGCTCGCCGATGCGCGAGTCACGCATCTCGAGATGCCGGTTACGGCGGAGACGGTGTGGCGGGCACTGGGCGGATTCGGTGCCGAAGCGGTCCGGCCAGGACGACTATGACGTGGTCCGTCCGCGCGCTTCGGTGAAGCGGCCGAACCGAAACGGCGCCGGATCGACGATCGGGGTGTCACCCGCGACCAGATCGGCCGCCAGCCGACCCGCACCCGGTCCAATTCCGAAGCCGTGGCCGGAAAACCCGGTGGCCATAAAGAACCCCGGGATCGCTGCCACTTCGCCGATCACCGGCACCGCGTCAGGCGTCACGTCGATCAGCCCACCCCAGCTTTCCGCGACCTGCATGCGCGCGAACACCGGAAATGCGTGCGACAATGCCTCGCGCGCCTCATCCAGCGTGGCCTGTCTCGGCGCGGGATCCAGCACGCGCACCGCCTCGAACGGCGTGGCCTCATCCAGCGCCCAAGTCCGCTTCGTGCGCCACTCCTCGAAGAAGCGTCGCCCCAACCGCAGGCGGATCTCGCCGTAGTTCTGCTTCAGCGTCGGCAGATATCGCAGCAGCAGCCGAAAGGAATCCGGCGTGATGTCGGCGACGTTGGCGTTGCGTCGCGCGATCGTATAGCCGCCGTCCAGCCGCTTGCGGAACGCGAACACCGAACCGCCGGCGGTGATCTCCGGCCCACCCGACAGCGGCGCGGTGCGGAACACCGAGCCCAGCACCCGCAACTGCGGCAGATCGATGCCGGCATTACCGCAGAACAATCGTGACCATGCACCGCCCGCCAGCACCACTGCATCGCAGGCGATGCGGCCATTTTCAGTCACCACGCCGGAGACGCGCCCGCCCTGGGTCTCGATCCCGCGCACCGCACATTCGGTCAGCACCGTCGCCCCCGCCGCGCGCGCCGCCTCGGCGATCGCCGACGCGGCCTGCGACGGTTCGGCGCGCCCGTCGGTGGGCGTATGCATCGCTGCAACGAACATGCTGGACGCGCCCGGCACCAGGGCATCGATCGCGGCACCCCGCAGCAGCCGCGCATCCACCTGATACTGCCGCGCCGCCGACAGCCACGCCTCCTGCGCCGCGACCTCCTTCTCGGTCTCGCACAGATAGGCGATCCCTGGCTGACGGAAGCCGGTCTCGCGGTTGATCCGGGCATTCATGCCGCGCCACAGCCGCAGGCTCTCGATCGCCAGTGGTATTTCGTGCGCGTCACGGCCCATGGTGCGGCACCAGCCCCAGTTGCGGCTGGACTGTTCGCCGCCGATGCGGCCCTTCTCACACAGCACGACGGTGTGGCCCTTCTCCGCCAGGAACAGGGCGGTGCAGGAGCCGATGATGCCGCCGCCGATCACCACCACGCCGGTGCGGTCGGGAAGCGTTGGGTCGGAATGGACGGGATCGACAGGTGGCGACATGGAATTGACCGCGAGCATATGCTGCCCACCGGTCGCTGACCACCAATCGCCGGTCTGACGTACGGAGTTTTCGCATGAACCTCACCCGCCGCTCGCTGCTCGTCGCTGGCGCTGCCCTGCCGTTTGCGCGAACGCCGGCTCGCGCAACAACTCGCGGGCGGCTGGTGTTCGGCCTTTCGTCCTATCCGCCGACCATGGCGCCATGGGCGAACGCCGGTACCGCCGCATCCACCGCAAAGCTGATGTTCCATCGCGGTCTGCTCGGCTACGGCCCGGACGGCACGCTGCGCGGCGAGCTTGCGGAGACCTGGGAACACGCGGAGGACGGCGCCTGGGTGCTGCATCTGCGCGACGCGGTGTTTCAGAACGGCGCGCCCGTCACCTCGGCCGACGTCGCCTGGACGATCGAGCAGGTGGCCGGCGAGAAATCCACCGCCTATCTGCGCGCCGAAATGCAGCACGTCGCCCGCGTCGAGACGCCGGACGCGAGGACCGTGCGCCTGATCACCAAGGAACCGACCGCCACCCTGCCTTATCTGCTGGCGACTCCGTTCCTGCCGATCGTCGCGAAGAATTCTACGAAGGACAATCCCCTTGGGGTTGGCGCCGGCCCGTTCGTGATGACCAATGAGGAACGTGGCGTCGCCTTGGAGTTCAATTCATTTGACAGGTTCTATCGTCCCGGCCTGCCAAAGGTCAGGGCGGTGCGCATGGTCGCCTATGCCGACGAAAATCTGCGGGTCGCCGCGTTGCAGGCCGGCGATGTCGATCTGATCGAATATGTGCCGTGGCAGTCGATGTCGAGTATCGAGACCGATCCGAACCTCGCGTTGCAGTCCACGCCGGGCCCATTCATGTATCTGACATTCAACGGCAAGGTAAAACCATTCGACGATGCGCGGGTACGCCAGGCAATCGCGTACGCGATCCGGCGCGACGAGATCATCAAGGCGGCGTTCTTCGGCCGCGGTTCCCCGATCGAGGGCCTGCCGCTCACCGAGGGCACGGAATTCTACGACGCGAAGCTCGCGCATGGCTGGCAGTACGATCCGGCACGGGCGAGGTCGCTGCTTGCCGATGCAGGCGTCGGCAGCGGCTTTTCCTGCAAGCTGCTGGCTACCGCGCAGTACGGCATGCACAAGGACACCGCCGCCGTGGTGCAGCAGCATCTGGCCGAGATCGGCATCCAAGCCGAGCTCGTGCTCCCCGACTGGCCGACCCGGGTGACGCTGGGCAATCGCGGGCAGTACGAGATGGCGGTGATGGGCAGCGCCTCGGAATACAACGACCCCGACGGACTGACGCAATTCCTCGCCGGCAATCTGGCGGTGTCCTATGTGCGCAGCTTCGGGCTGGACATTCCGAAGATCGACCAACTGCTGGCGGCGGGACGGGCCGAGTTCGATGCCGCGAAGCGGCGCGCGATTTATACCGAACTGCAACAGGAGTGCCTCGAACAGGCTCCGATGGTCGGTCTCTGCTTCCGCTCGCAGGGCTACGCGATGAACCGGCAGGTGTCCGGCTTCCACAATCTGCCGGGCGCGCTGACATTCTATTCTGGCACAACGTTGGAGCAGACCGCGACCGGCTGACTATCCCCGGTTAATTGCTGAAGGGATTACGCCGGCTTGCAATGATACTTGATGCACGCCAAGGGTAACCGCCACTGCCAAACGGAATCGCCAACTGATGGCCTGGCTCGTTCGACGAATCGGTGTCGCAGCCCTGCTCGTCTGGGCCGTCGCCTCCATCGTGTTCCTCGCCATCCGCCTCGTGCCGGGCGATCCCGCCGAATTACTGCTGTCGCAAGGCGGGGTCGCACCCGATCCGGCGACCATTGCCGAACTGCATGAACAGCTCGGCCTCGATCGCCCCGTATTCACCCAGTACTTCGACAATTTCGCCAATCTGCTCAGCGGCGATCTCGGCCGATCGTTGCAGGACGGCAGCCCGGTCGCGCGCGAAATCGGCCGGCGACTGCCGCGCACGCTCGAGCTGATCGGTGTTGCGGCTCTACTCGCCGTCCTGATCGGCATTCCGGGCGGATTGTTCGCAGCGATCGGCCGCCACGGGCTGCTCGACCGAATCGCCAACCGGCTGTCCGCCATCGCCCTGGCCGTACCGGTGTTCGTCGTCGGCACGCTGCTCGTGCTGCTGTTCGCCCAGACGCTGCGCTGGGTACCGGCCGGCGGCTACGTGCCGCTGGCGGACGATCCGCTTGGTCATATCGCGCTGCTCCTGATGCCGGCAATCACCATCGCCCTCGGACTCTCCGCCACCGTGTTCCGCATGACGCGCGCCGCCGTACTCGACGTGGCGCAGCGCGACTTCGTGCGCACCGCACGGGCGAAGGGTCTCGGACGGACGCGTATCCTGTTGCATCACGTGCTGCGTAATGCGCTGATGCCGGTACTGACGGTGCTCGCGCTGCATCTCGGCACCTTGCTCGGCGGCACGGTACTGGTGGAGTACGTGTTCAACTATCCCGGACTCTCCGGCCTGCTGGTCGACGCGGTGAACGCCCGCGATTACCCGATCGTAGAAGGCGTGGTGCTGGTGATCTCGGTGTTGTTCGTGGCGCTGAACCTTGCCGTCGACCTGCTCTACGCCGTGCTCGATCCGCGCGTGCGCACTGCATGATGCGAGTCCGTCGCGGTCCCGCCTTTGCCGTTGCCGCCATCGCCTTGGTCGCACTGCTGGTGCCGTTGCTGCCGCTGGCGGATCCGCTGCACATGGACGTAGCGCACCATCTCGCGTCACCGTCGCTGCTGCATCCGCTCGGCCAGGATGAATACGGCCGCGATGTGCTGTCGCGCCTGCTATGGGGTGCGCGCACCTCGCTTGTCGTCGCCGCGGCATCGGCATCGCTCGCATGCCTGTTCGGCACCGCCCTTGGCCTGGTCGGCGGCTTCGTGCGCGGCGTGGCCGAACTGGTCGCACTGCGTTGCATGGACATCGTGCTGTGCTTTCCACCTCTGCTGCTTGCACTGCTCATCGTCACGCTGCTCGGCCCTGGTGCCGCCACGCTGATACCGGTGCTGGCGGTGCTCTACGCGCCTGGCTTCGTCCGCGTGGTCTATGCCGGCGTGCTGTCCGTGCGATCACAGGACTACGTAGAGGCGATGCGTGCGTTGGGCGCCGGTCCGTCGCGCATCATGCTGCGCACCATCCTGCCCAATGTCGCGGGCCCTTTGCTGGTGCAGTTCAGCCTCGCGGCGGCGTCCGCCGTGGTGCTGGAATCCGGTCTGTCGTTTCTCGGTCTCGGCGTGGTGCCGCCGGCGCCATCCTGGGGACTGATGATCGGCGCCGCGCGCGCCACAATGAATCAGGCGCCGCTGTTGCTGCTATGGCCATGCGCCGCACTCAGCTTGACGATCCTGGCGATGAACGCGCTGTGCGACGCGTTGCGCGATGCGGTGGATCCGCACGCCCGGTCCGCACGCCTTGCGCGGCATGCGAAGCAGCCGCCACCTGCGCCGCCTCGCCCAGCCACCGGCACGGCGGTACTTGACGTGCGCGACCTGACCGTCGAGATCGATACGCTGCATGGCACGATCCGTCCGGTACGGGACGTGTCATTTACCGTGCAGGCCGGCGAGACGTTGGCGATCGTGGGCGAGAGTGGATCGGGCAAGACTCTGACCGGCCTCGCGCTGATCGGGCTGCTGCCGCCGGCCGCATATGTCAGCCGAGGCAGCGCCTGGTTGCAGGGGCACAATCTGCTGCGCCTGAACGATAAGGCATTTCGCCGCGTGCGTGGCGGCGTGCTGGCGATGATCTTCCAGGACCCGCTGTCCAGCCTCAATCCGGTGCATCGCATCGGCACGCAAATCGCCGAGGCGATGCACGCGCATTTCGAGGTGGCGCACTACGAGGCGAAGGAGGAGGTAGAGACGCTGCTCGAGCGCGTCGGCATGCCTGACCCGGAACGGCGCGCCCGCGCCTATCCGCACGAGCTGTCTGGCGGTATGCGGCAGCGCGCGATGATCGCGATGGCGATCGCCAATGATCCGCGGCTGCTGATCGCCGACGAACCAACCACCGCGCTCGATGTGACGATCCAGGCACAGGTGCTCGAGCTGCTCGCCGATCTGCGGCGGGAACTTGGCATGGGCCTGGTGTTCATCAGTCACAGTCTGCCGGTGGTAGCCGAGATCGCCGACCGCGTGCTGGTGATGTACGCCGGCGACATCGTCGAACAGGGCAGCGCGCGCGAGATCTTCGCTGCACCGTTGCATCCTTATACCGTCGCACTGCTGCAGAGCGCGCCACACGATGATGGAACGTTGCCGGTCGGCATCCGCGGTGCCGTGCCGCTGCCGCACGCGATGCCGCCGGGCTGCGTCTTCGCGCCGCGATGCCAGCTGCGCGAAGTGGCGTGCGAAGCGGAGCGCCCGCCACTGGTCGAGGTTGCCGACGGTCGCATGACGCGCTGTCTGCGCTGGCGCGAACTCGCATGACGGCGCTGGTCGTGGCCGAGAACTTGACGCGTCGCTTCGACGAACGTCGCTGGTTCAAACGCACGTCGCCGGTGCAGGCAGTGACCGACGTATCGCTGTCGCTCGACCGCGGTGAATCGGTGGCGCTGGTCGGCGAGAGCGGCTCCGGCAAGACCACGCTGGGCCGGATGCTGCTGGGTCTGCTGGCGCCGAGCGCGGGACGCGTGCGCTTCGACGGTGTTGATCTGGCCAGCGCGAGCGCGGCGCAACGGCGGCAGTTGCGCCGACGCATGCAGATCGTGTTCCAGGATCCGCAGTCCAGCCTGGACCCGCGCCGTACGGTTGGTACGCAGATCGCCGACGGCCTGGAGATCCACAACATCGTGCCGCCTGCGGACCGACGAGCCCGGGTGTCCGAACTGCTCGCGCAGGTCGGATTGAATTCGGTCCACGCCGACCGCTATCCGCATGAATTCTCCGGTGGCCAGCGCCAGCGCATCGGCATCGCGCGTGCCCTTGCCACCGAGCCGGAGTTTTTGCTCGCGGATGAACCGGTGTCCGCGCTCGATCTGTCGGTGCAGGCGCAGGTACTCGACCTGTTGGTCGATCTGCGCGGACGTCTCGGCCTCGCGCTGCTGTTCATCAGCCACGATCTGGCGGTGGTGCGTGGCCTGTGTGAGCGCGTGGCGGTGATGTATCTCGGCCGGGTGATGGAAACAGGTTCAGTGGCACAGGTGTTCACTGCGCCGCGGCATCCCTACACGGTGGCATTGTTGTCGGCTTTGCCGCGGCTCGATGCCGCGCAGCGCAGAACGCGTATCCTGCTGTCGGGCGATCCGCCCAGCCCCGCCGATCCGCCGTCGGGCTGCGTGTTCCGCACCCGCTGCCCGATCGCGATCGCCGAGTGCGCCGCGGTTGTGCCCGCCCTCACCAATGGCGTCGCGTGTATCCGTGTCGGTTAGGCATAGGCGAGAGTTCTGTGTCGCTGCCGCGCCTGCTCGCGCAGCAGCTCCGATAGATGCAACGCCAGCACTTCGCACTGCCGACGGATCTCGGGGATCGCCGTGACCTCCCACAGTGCACCGCGGGTGAGCGGGCCGAGCGCGAACAGGGTCTGCGAGACCGTGCCGTCGCGGCCACGCAATGCACCGGCAGACGTTACGTCGAGGCCAAGCCGGCAGACATCGGGTCGCGCCACACCGTCGCGCAGCTGCGCGCGAAGCAACGGATCGTCGCTGCGCGTCACGTCGGTGCACGGACCCGAGCAGTTCACCGCACGTTCGACGTGCAGCGCTGTGGCACCTCCATCGCGCAGACGAAGCTGCACGTCCGTGCCGTGCTCGGATGCTGCAAAGCCGGTAATGCGGCCAGCATGGATGCGCAATTGCCCACTCGCGCGCGCGGCGTCGATCCGCGCGGCGACCGGTGGCGGCATGCGATGCCGATGCACGTCCCACCACGGACGCAGATGACGCAGGAAGCGCCCACGATCCTCGATCGACAGCGACTGCCAGATCTCCTGGGTGAATGGCCGCAGTGCATCTATCACGCCGCGCCAGCCATCGCCGGTGATCTGCGCGCGCACCAGGCGAGTGAGCTCGCGCAGCTCGGTAGGCAGCTGCCGCTGCGGCGCCGGAACCGGCGCGCCGCTGACGTGCGGCCGCGGCAGCAGACCACGTCGCGACACGGCATGGATCGGACCCGTGTGCCCCTGGTCGAGCAGCGTGATCACCGCATCGACCATAGTGAGTCCGGTGCCGACCAGCAGCACAGGCGCAAGGGCAGCCAGCGTGGAGAACGCATCCGGTGCCCAGGGGTCGGCACGCCAGCAACGCGATGTAGCTACCGCTGCCGCATCGCAGGGTGATGCAGGCCGATCGTTGCCGGTGGCCAGTACGACAAGGTCTGCCGAGATCATTCGGCCCGACGCAAGCCGCAGCACCGCGCCGTCGATCGCTGTTACTCTGTCGTGCACAGTGTCCAGTGCGACGTTATGCATCTCCCGGTTCAGGAGCTGGCGAAGATAGGCGCCATACAGGCGGCGCGGCACGAAGCTGGCTTCCGTCGGCTGGATGCCGCCCAGCAATTGCGCGGACTGGCGCTCCAACCAGTCGACAAAGTGCCGAGGCTGATCGACGAACGCGCTCATCCGCCCCGCCGGGACGTTCAACAGGTGGCTGGCACTGCCGGTTGCATAGGCAAGGCCAGGGCCAAACGGCGCGCTGCGATCGATCAGCGTGACGCGCGTGCCTGGCGGCGCTCGGCGCAACAGGTGCAGCGCGAGCAGAGTGCCGCTGGCTCCCGCGCCAATGACGGCAACGGCGTGCGTCGTCATGGCAATTTCCGATTCCCTATTTAGCCTATAGGAATAGTGGACAAATAGGCGAAGCGCCGTCAACTGGATTCTGCGTGAGGTGTTGACCCTGGCCGCGTCGCTTGGCAGGACAGCCGCATGCTCTCCAGCAAGGCGAAATATGCTGTCCGTGCCGCGACCATGCTCGCCGAGCGCGCGGACAGCGAGACATGGACGCAGACCGCGGACATTGCGGAACGCGAGCACATCCCGCGCAAGTTCCTCGAAGCGATCCTGGTGCAGTTGCGCGACCACGGCATCGTCGAGAGCCGCCGCGGCTCGCATGGCGGCCATCATCTGTCGCGTGAACCGGCGGAGACCTCGGTCGCCGACATCATCCGCATCTTTGATGGTCCGCTGGCGTTGACGCCATGCGCCAGCGTGACGCGGTTCCGGCCCTGCACCGATTGCGTGGAGATTGCCGCCTGCCGGCTACAGCACCTGATGCGGCAGGCGCGCGACGCGGTGGCCGATGTGCTGGAGAACTGCTCGCTCGCCGAACTGGCGGTGCCGCGTCGGCGTCAGCCTGCTTCGCGCAAGACGCGCGCGACGATCTCGGCCAGGCGCTCGAAGTCCTCGATGTCGTTGTAGGCGGCAGCCGAGAGCCGCAGCCAGATCGCGCCCGCCTGTACATGCGTGGGAGCATCGGTGCCCGCGGCGAGCAGCCGCGCACGCAGATCGGCCGATCGTTCGGTGGTTGCGGTGCCGGCGAGCGGCAGGCGCACCATGCCCATGCAACCGGCCATCACTCCAGTGGCGCCTGGTTCGGTGTTCAGCCGGCGCGCCAGCAGCGACGTGGCGTCGGCCGCGAGGGCGATGTTGCGTGCCATCAGCGTTTCGCCACCAAGACGGGCGTGGAAGTCGATGGCAACGTCTGTCGCCAGCCAGGCGCTGGGGTCGCGGGTGCCGGTCCAGTCGAACTCCTCGAGGAATCCTTTGCCGAGACCGTGCGAGATCGTCACCGGATGCAGGTCATCCTGGCGGTCGGGCCGCGCGTACAGGAACGCCGAACCCTTCGGCGCGCACAGCCACTTATGGCAGTTGCCGGCATACCAGTCCGCGCCGAGAGCGCGCAGGTCGAGCGGCACCTGCGCCGGCCCGTGTGCACCATCCACCAGCACAGGCACGCCGGCCGCGTGGCACACCTCGACGATGCGCTGCAACGGCAGCACCAGCGCGCTGCCCGAGGTGATGTGATCCACCACGGCAAGCTTGGTACGCGGGGTCAGAGCCGCTGCGATGTTGGCGACGATCGTATCGGCGTCGGGGATGCGGGAACGGCACCTCGGCTTCCGCCATGCGTGCCCCGGCACGTTCGCATAGATAGCGGACAGCGTTGCGCACCGCGCCGTAGCCATGGCTCAGCACCACGATCTCATCGTCCGGTGCGAGACGCAGCGAGCGCAGCAGCGCGTTGCAACCGGTCGTCGCGTTCTCGACGAACGCGATGTCCTTGCCGTCGGCGCCGATGAACGCGCCCAGCCGATTTGCGGCATGGCGTAGCGCGTCAGGCAGCACTGCGCGCATGAAGCGGCCGGGTTGCGCCTCCAGGCGTCGTTGCCAGTCGCGTTGCGCGGCAAGCACCACGCGTGGCGCGGCACCGAACGAGCCGTGATTGACGCTGAGAAAATCCCAATCGAGCGCCCATTCGTGGCGCACGGCCTTGCCGAGAAGGGAAACGGATTGTGTCACATCACCCCCGTGGGGGTCTGTCATTCTGCGGCCATCCGCGTCCGCTCCGCGATCATCTGCCGCGTCAGCGGCAGCAGGCTGCGGCCGTACTCGATCGCGTCGTCCAGCGGGTCAAAGCCGCGGATCAGGAACGTGGTGATGCCGAGGTCGTAATAGTCGCACAGCGCCTCGGCCACCTGCTGCGGCGTGCCGACCAGGCTGGTGGTGTTGCCGCGCGCACCGGTCAGCAGTGCCGCACCGGTCCACAGCCGCTTGTCCAGCCGCTCGCCCTGCGCCGCCGCAGCGAGCAGCCGACGCGATCCCTCGTTCGCCGGCTCACGCGGACCCAGCCCAGCCTTCGCACGCAGCTCCGCAATCCTCTGCTTGATCTGTTCCGCACGTGCCCAGGCGGCGTCCTCGGTCGGCGCCAGGATCGGCCGGAACGACAGGCTGAACCGCACCTCGCGCCCGTGCTGCGCCGCCGCCGCGCGCACCCGCGCGGTGAGTTCGCGCACCTGTTCGTGCGTCTCGCCCCACAGCGCATAGACATCGGCATGCTTGCCGGCCACCGCGATCGCCGCGTCCGACGCGCCGCCGAAATAGATCGGGATGCGCGGCTGCTGCACGCAGCGCATCGCGGTCGAGGCGCCGACGAAGCGATAGTACTGTGCCGGCGTGGTCCACCGGGCCGGTCTCGGTCCAGATGCGCTTCAGGATGTGCACGTATTCGTCGGTGCGCGCGTAGCGTTCGTCCTTCGGCAGCGTGTCGCCGTCGCGCAACTGATCGACATCATCGCCGCCCGAAATCACGTGGATCGCCGCGCGTCCGCCGGTGACCTGATCGAGCGTCGCGAACTTGCGTGCCGCCAGTGTCGGCGCGACGAAGCCGGGCCGGTGCGCGAGCAGGAAACCCAGCCGTTCGGTATGTGCCGCTGCGTACCCGGCCAACAGGAACCCGTCGGGCCCATCGGAGAAGTATCCTACCAGCACACGATCGAAGCTCGCCGCCTCCGCTGCCTGGGCGAAGTCGCGCACATAGCCGCGATCGAAGATCAGCGGGCTCGGCGGATGGATTTCCGAGGCGTGCCGATGATGGATCATGCCGATGAATTCGATGGTCATCGTCAACCCTTCCGTTACCGCTGCGGCGCGCGCGCGGCGCTGCCGAACTGCCGTTCCAGCGTCTGCCCGACCAGCGAGATCACCAGGCAGGCGACGAAGAACAGCATCATGGCGAAAGTATAGCCCTCCATCGCCAGGCCAAGCCAGTTCGGGTCCTTCAGTGACTGGTTGATCACGCCCATCAGGTCGAACAGCCCGACGATCGACACCAACGTCGTGTCCTTGAACAGATCGACCACGATGTTGATGATGCCGGGAATTGCCAGCCGCATCGCCTGCGGCAGCACCACCAGCACCTCGGCTCCGAACTTGTGCATGCCGAGAGCCAGCGCCGCCTCGGTCTGGCCGCTTGGCACGCCTTGCAGCGCACCGCGCACGGTCTCGGCCATATAGGCAGACACGAACAGCGTCAGCACCACGCTGGCGCGGATCATGTTGTCCACCGTCACGCCGTTGGGCAGGAACATCGGCAGCATGATCAGTCCGGTGAACAGCACGGCGAGCAGCGGCGAGCCGCGCCACAGCTCGATAAAGCCGATCGAGCCCCAGCGTACCATCGGCAGCGTCGATTGCCGCCCGAACGCAAGCAAGATGCCGAACGGCAATGAGCCCACAACGGCGACGAAGGTGAGCACGACGTTCAACATCAGACCGCCCCAGTCACCGGTGGGGACCGGCGCGAGACCGAACACGCCTCCCACCAGCAACACGGTGCCCACGACCGGCATCAACACCAGCAGCGCGAACAGCCACCAGCCGCGTCGGCGCGGCGCGAACAGCGTGCCAGCGGAGATCACTACCAGCAGCACGAAGGCAAGATCGACGCGCCAACGCTCGGGCTGCGGGTAGCGGCCATAGATGAACAGTGGGAAGCGCGCCCTGACGAATGCCCAGCAGGCTCCGTCGGGTGCGCATGCCTTGCGGCTCAGCCCATCCCACGTTGCATTTGCCAGTGCCCAGTGCAGGAACGGCGGCACGGTGAGATAGAACAGCGCCAGCATGCAGGCGGTCAGCACGACGTTCAGCGGGCTGCCGAACAAGGGCTTCCACAGCGCCTTCATCGTCCTTGCGCCATCAATCGGCGATTCCACCGGTTCATCGCTGCCGACACCAGCAGATTGACCGACAGAAACACCGAGATCAGCAGTGTCATCACCTCCACCGCACGACCCGACTGGTTCAGCACGGTGCGGCCGAAAATCTGCAGGATTTCCGGATAGGCGATTGCCGCGCCCAATGTGGTGGACTTGATGATGTTGAGGTACTGGCTGGTCAGCGGCGGGATCAGCGTGCGGAGCGCCTGCGGCAGGATCACCAGGTACATCGTCAGCCCGCGGGTCAGGCCGAGCGACAGCGACGCCTCGGTCTGACCGTACGAAATGCCCAGGATCGCCGCGCGAATGATCTCGGAGATGAAGGCCGAGGTATAGATCGAGATACCAAGCCACAGCGCGAGCAGCTCGGGCGGAATGCGCAGCCCGCCGGTGAAGTTGAAGCCGTGCATCGCCGGCAGATCCCAGGTTGCGCTGAACGCCGCGGCGATCGCCCAGGCCAGCAGCAGCAGAGGCCCCACAATGACCCCGGCGATCGAACCGGGCGGCCGCGCGACCCAGCCGGCGACCGCGAGCGCCAGCACCATGCAGCCCAGCAGCAACATGCGGGGATCGATGTCAGGCGACGGAATCAGCAGGCCGCGCACGTTCAGGAAGAAGCCCCAGCCGAATACGATGCTCTGTCGCGGCACCGGCAGGCTTTGCAGCACCGCGACGTAGATGAAGAAGATCTGCATGAGCTGTGGCGTGTTGCGCACCACCTCCATCACCGTGCGCGCGGTTCCCGCGGCCAGCGGATTGCCGGACAGCCGCATTAGCGCGATCAGCAGGCCGAGCGCAGAGGCCAGCACGATCGACATCGACGCGCACAGCACGGTGTTGAGCGAACACACCAGCAGCGCACGGCCATAGGTATCGGTGAGCTGCCAGCTCAGCAGATGGAATGGAATGTCGAACCCTGCCGGATGCAGCAGGAAGTCGAAGCCGAACGTGATGTTGCGCTGCGCCATGTTGACGCGGGCGTTGTGGCCAAGCCACAGCACAAGCACGGCGAAGGCGGCAACGGCGACGAGTTGCCACAGCCACGCGCGGGCTGGCCGCGACAGCGACCAGCCCGGACGTGTGGTCACCGCGCTCAGCGGAACGGCAGCGCGTATTGCAGGCCGCCCTTGGTCCATAGGCTGTTCAGGCCGCGCGGCAGATTGAGGCCCTTCGGACCCCAGTACTCGTCGTAGATCTCGCCGTAGTTGCCGCTGACCTTGACCGCGCGCAGCGCCCACTCATCATCCAGTCCCATCAACTTGCCGAAACCGCCTTCCGCCCCGAGCAGGCGCCGAATGAACGGGTCGTTGCTGGACGCCTTCAACTGATCGGCGTTGGCCTTGGTCACGCCGAACTCCTCGGCGGAGAGCAGCGCGTTATGAACCCAGAACAGGATGCGGTTCCACGCCGGATCGCCGGCCCGTGCATGCAGGCCCATCGGCTCCTTGCTGATCACGCCGTCGAGCACGACCCAGTCGTCCGGGTTCTTCAACGTCGACCGCATACCCGCGAGGCTCCCGGTATCATCCGTGTAGCCGTCGCACCGTCCGGCCTCCATCGCCTGCACTGCCTCATCCGCCTTGTCGAACAGCAGTGTGCCGATCTTGGTGCCGTGCGAACGCGCGAAGTCGGCGATGTTCAGCTCCAGCGTGGCGCCGGTGACGACACAGATCGTGGCGCCGGTCAGGTCGGCGATCTTGGAGACCCCGAGCTTCTTGTTCACCAGGAAACCCTCGCCGGCGTAGAAGTTCACCGCGATCTCTTCCAGGCCGAGTTGATTATTGCGGGTGAAGGTCAGCGTGCTGTCGCGGATCAGCACGTCGATCTCACCCGATTGCAGAACGGTGAAGCGCGCCGCGGCCGTGGTCGGCACGTAGCGGATTTTCTCGGGATCGGTATTCAGCGCGGCCGCGATGGCACGGCAATAGGAGATGTCCAGTCCGTTCCACTTGCCGGTGTTGTCCTGCGAGGCAAAGCCCGGCACGCCGACATCGATGCCGCAGACCAGCATGCCCCGCTTCTTGATGGCCTCCACCGTCGGCCCCGGAAAATTCAGGCCCTGCGCGTGCGCCGGCAGCCCCGGCAGCAGCAGCGCTGCAGCCAGCGTCGCTGCGGAGAAACTCCACCTTAACCACACCCCGATCTGTTGCATGGCAATCATCCCCCTGTTGTCCTGCCAATGAAGGCTGGCGGAAGAGCTGGTCGGTGGCAAGGCGGAATTACGCAATACAAATTTTTCGCAGCATTTCGGCGCTTGCGCCCGGGTCGCACGCCGCATCATGTTGCGGGGACAGTTGGAAACCGATGCGATCCGATGCGCCCGGCATCGAGTTACGCTTGGTGGACGCCTCGCCGGGATTGCACGTACTCGAGCCACGCGCCGGCAACGGCCGTCTCTGATGCCTTGCCGATTGCGATGATTTCGCCAGCAGACGGACTGAACAGTTCGATCGCGTCGCGCACGGCTTGCGGCGCGTCATTGCGCGCGACCACCGCCATGCCCGAAGGTGTGCACAACAACAGGTGCGTCGTCATCGCACAGGAGCGGCCAGTCTCCGATATTTGCGACAAGCCCTCGAACAGGTCGAAATTGACGATATCATGAAAAAAGTAGGTGGCTTCCCGACCAGAAATTGCGAAGGTCGCATTGAAATCGAGCGCGATCTGCTCGTTGGAATGCAGCCCGTCAATCAGCACGAAATCCGGTTGACATGGACAATACTCCCGGATGATGCGGGCACAGTCTGCTGGCGATGATCCCTGCACGGCGATACAACTGAGCCGCTCCCGGAACGCAATTCGGTTCGTCAGTTCTATGCCGATCTGCGGGTCGATAGCGACGACGAACGCATCCAGGTTCATCATCGCCAGCGCGATCGCGCTCCATCCCAGGCCGTTGCCGATGATAAAGATCGACCTTGGTGTCTGCGCGCGACAGAAGCGCTCCAGGACCAGCAGTTCCCACAAACTGATGCCCAGATTCTCCGTCAGGCTCGTGCCCTCGCGCAGATAGTGCGTGAACGGCGCATCGCGATAATTATTGAAGTGGTACGGACTGAGGCCGGACGCGATCTCTATCCCCGCATGTTCGCGGTAGGCTGCCTTCAACCGCGTCAGATAATCCATCCTATGGACCCGGCCGTCCGGTGCAAACGAAGTGCGGATTCTCCCAGCCCGGCTTGCCGTAGCGCAACCCCTCACCCTCGAAGGTGCGCACCGTGCCGCCGGCTGCCTCCAGCACTGCCTGCGGCGCGCAGGTGTCCCACTCCATGGTGCGGCCGAAGCGTGGATAGAGGTCGGCTATTCCCTCCGCCAGCCGGCAGAATTTCACGCTCGAACCGAAGTTGATCAGCTTCGCCACGCGCTTGTCGCGGAGGAAATCGTCGAGCCGCGTGCTGCTGCCGTGATAGCGGCTGGCCAGCACCGTCAGCCCCTCTTCCGGCGGCACGCGCGCGCTGACCACGGTCTCCGCCGATCCCACCCGTTTCCATGCTCCTCGCCCTACGATGCCGCCGAACAGTTCGCCCGCCGCAGGGATCCCCACCACGCCGAGCACCGGCCGGCCATTCCGCACCAGGCCGATATTCACCGCGAACTCGTCGTTGCCGGCAGCGAATTCGCGCGTACCGTCCAGCGGATCGACCAGCCAGTATTCCGCCGTCGGTGCGGTGATGCGACCTGCCGCCACCTCCTCCTCGGCAATCACCGGGATATCCGGCGCCGCCGTACGCAGGCCGGCGACGATGATCGCTTCGGCGGCATGGTCCGCCTCGGTGACCGGCGAGCGGTCCTCCTTGCGCACCACGTCGAAGCCGCGCTGGCGGATGGCGAGAATGGCGGCACCGGCATCCAGGGCCAGCGCCGCGGCGAGCGAGATCAGTGCATCGTCATCCATGCATCGGTCATACCGGCCACACGTGACGGTGGCAACGCGCGTACTATTTAGCGGGCGCGGGCGACACCTGGCGGCGTCGGTTGCGTCTTGGTTTCGCTGCCGGCCTGGTTCTCAAGACCTCCGGCGGCGCGGTCATCGGAGGCTCCGGTTCGAGCAACGGTTCGACGACAGGCCGGGTGACGGGACGGGCAAGAAAAATCTCCGACACCTCCTGCACCGCGCCCGGTTCGAGCCCGCGCATACACGCGAAACCGCGCGGACAGTCCTCGAGCCGCGCGAGATAGCACGGGCTGCATGTCATGTTGCGCCGCACCGCTACCGCGCGCCGGCCGATCGGCCCCCACTCGATCGCATCCACCACACCCGAATGGATGCCGATCGTCGGCACGCCCAGTGCCGCTGCGATGTGCTTCGGCCCGGAGTTGTTGCCGACGTACAGCGCGCAGGCACGCAACAGGTCGGGAAGCCGGCGGAGCGGCGTCTTGCCGACCACCGAGACGACCGCGTTGCGATTGGCGACCCGGTTGAGCACGTCCTCCGCCAGCTCAGCCTCCTCCGCGCCGCCGATCAGCACCGCGTTGACCGCGTTCTTCTCGACCAGCAGGTCGATCAGCGAGGCGAAATGTTCCGCCGGCCATTGCCGCATCACATTGCCGACGCCCGGATGCACCGCCACCACCGGCCGGTCGAACAGCACGCGGGCGTCATCCGGCAGGAATTCCGGCAGTTCCGCTTCGGGCGCCCTCGGCTCCAGCCTGGTGCGGTCCGCTCCACCCGCCGTACCGATCGCCTCGATCAGGTTGATCAGATCATCGGTGACATGGCTGCGCTTGCGCTGCAGGTGCCGGTCGCCTTCCCACTCCAGCGAAATGTCGAGGAACGGGAATTGCCCCATATAGTCGTAGCCGGCGAGGAACCGTGCCGGCGTGTAGCGCAGCACATCGCGCGTATCGAGGTGCTTGCGCAGATCCACCGCGATATCGAAGCGATACGCCGCGAGCCGGTCGCGCAGCGCGTGATACTCCTCCCGGCTGATCTGCTTCGGCCCCATTCCCGATACCGAGTGAAAGAATTCGAACTCGATGAATTCGTCGACGCAGTCCTCGATCTCGGCAAAGGCCCGCGCGGCGCGGCTCGCCAGCACATGGATAGCGGCAGCCGGAAAGATCTGCTTCAACCGCCTAATCGCCGGGATCGCGGTGATGAAGTCGCCGATGTGATCGACCTTCACCACCAGGATCCGCTTGATGTCGGCGTGGCGGAACAGCGGGTGCCCGGCGAATATCGTCTCCACCGGTTCGTCGTCCGGCCGATAGTCGTCCGAGTGGCGTGACAGGCGCGGGCTGAAATACGGATCGCCGGCAGCGAACAACCTGCTCCAGCGGGCCTCGAACTGGCCGAGATCGAACACGTCCGCCAGACTGTCGCGACTGGCCGCCTCGTGGTGTACCAGCGAGGCATGCGGGGTGTACACGATCAGCTTGCCCGCCCGATGTGCGCGCAGGCAGAAGTCCAGATCGTTGTTGATGATCTCGTGCGCTTCCTCGAAGCCGCCGAGCGCCTGATAGATGTCGCGCCGCATCAGCATGCAGGCGCCGGTCACCGCGATGACATTGCGCTGTGTCAGTGCCAGGCCGAAATAGCCGGGTTCATCGGCCGCGGCGAAGCGGAACGCATGGCGCGCGATGCCCCGCGTGGCGAGGAACATGCCGGCGTGCTGCACCTTGCCGTCGGGATACAGCAGCTGCGGCCCGACCACCGCCACCTCGGGTCGATGCACATGTTCGAGCAGCACGTCGAGCCAGTCGGGCTGCATCACCTCGATGTCGTCGTTGAGGAACAGCAGATAGTCGCCCGACGCGGCTTCCGCACCGCGGTTGTTGAAATACGACCAGTTGAATGCATTCGGCATCGGCACGACCTTGTCGGCGTTCTGCTGTAGCCAGATCTTCCAGGCGACCTGCGTGCCCGGGATGTTGTCGACGCAGACGATCTCGATGTTGCGATAGTCGGTGCGCTCACGCAGCGACTTGATGCAGGTCTCGATGTAGCCCCGCGCGGCACAGGTCGGGATGATGATCGATACCATGCCGGTTTCCGGCCGCGTTCGCCGGAAGCGCCAGGTGCCAGGTGCCGTGGCGGCCCGCACCTCGGCGGCGATTCCGCGCCGTGCGGCGGCGCGCGTGAGAGCGGCCGCCTCGAGTTCCGCATCGTCGATCTGTTGCGGACCGCGCAGGCACAGCAGGCCTGGCACATGGTGCACCCGCACCGCCTGCTCCGCGCATCGCAACACGGCATCGTATTCGCCGGCCCGCAGCAGATCGCGCACCGTTACGCCGCTGCGTCCGAGCAGCGCCGTCGAGGCAAACCACGGTCGGCCGATATAGTTGGTCGAAAGCAGCAGGTCGGGAGAGAAATCCGGTTTGAAGAACGGCTCCCGTTCGTGGCTCACCGGGCTCATACGCACTTCGTCCGCATACAGCAGGTCCGCGTCGCGGTGCAGCCCGCTGGCCAGCGCAATCCGCAACAATGCGTCGCAACCCAGTCGATCGCCCGCCGACAGCAGGCCAACCAGCCGTAATGTCGTGGATCTGTCGGCGCTGCCGATCGGCTGATCGAATGCCGCCTCGTCGGATCCATCGATCACGTCGATCCGTTCGGCCAAATCCTCGGCGGCTTCCGCGATCAGCGCGCCGAGCGCGCGGCCGGTGTCGGAATCACTTGCCAGAATATCCAGCCGCCAGTCGTGGTAAACCTGAGATCGCAACGATTCTATCGTCGCCAGCAGGCCTTGAAGGTCGAGTGCCGCATCCTGGCGCAGGATCAGACGGAACCCGGGGCGACGACCCAGGCTGTCCAGCACATCCTCCGACACATCGGCCTCGACCTGTGACATGCGCCGGCGGATCGTCGTGCCGACCTCGAATTCCTCGGACTTGCGGACTGCGATGGTGAAGCGATGCTCCAGGACGTCGCCGCTGCGCGCACGCACGTTGAGCTGCACGACGTGATCGCCGTTGCGCAGGCTGCGCGGCGGACAGTGGAACGCGTAACCGCTGCGGAGCGAGTCCACCCAGTCGGGGAAAGCCGCACCGACATCCTGCCGTGCGAGGCCATAATGCGCATCGCCAAGCCGCTGATCGTCGAGCAGCACCTCGATGCCGGTGATGCCCGAGCGGCACAGCGCCCAGCCTTCGATCGTCAGCCGTCCGGTGACCGGCTCGACCGCAACGCCGGCAGTCACGGTGGGTGTGTCGATCTCCAGCCTGAACTGAGGCGGCGGCGGAGCGCGTTCTATCAGGACGGTGCGAATTTCGTTCCGCACATCATCGAGCCCGTTGCGCAGCGCCACGCGGATGCGGTGCTCACCGGCCGGCACGTCGCCGAGCGATCTGGCAAAGCGAAACCCTGCGTAGCGGGCCATCGGGATATGTTTGTATTGTTCGCCCACGTCCGTGCGCGGCAGGCCCTGTTCCGCGTCGCCCATCTCCTGGTCATCGAGATGGACGGTGATCCCCGCGATCCCGACGGCACACACCGCCCAGCCGACCGCGGTCAGATTGCCGTCGGCATCGAGGTCCACCTGATCGCAGAAGTAGTGGATTTCCCGGCGCGGGTCGCGGGCCGGCGCCGCCACCATGCCTGACGAGGGGATCGGCGTGGACAGCTGCGGCGGGAGATCGGGGCCAAGCTGGAACCTTGTCACCAGACGATAGGTTGGCTGCTGCAACGTGGGCGACAAATTCGGCGTCGGATCCGGCACGGCTGGGCGTGCCGTCTCGACCGGTCGCACCGGCGCCAGCGCATGCACCCGTTCCACCGGCAGGATCGCCTCGTGCAGGAATCCGTTCAGACTGATCGCCTGCACGCGAACGGCGGACACCGAGGCGACAGCGACATCGATGTGCTTCGACAGCGTGAATCCCGACTGGTGCGAGTTCGCATAAGCCGGAAAGGCCGTACCTACATCGTCGCGCTGCGCGCCTAGTTGCGCGGACCCGATCAGTTCCTCGCCGAGGAACGCCTGCACCGTCACCATCGCGGTGAGCGATACCGCCCAGCCATGCACCATCAGCTGTCCGCCGTCGTCCAGCGCCGCGCGCTCGACATAGAGCACGACCGGTGGCCGCGCGTGCCGATAGGTGGACGACGAACGCGTCGGTCCCGCGGCAACCGAGACCGGCATCGAATTGGACGGATCGACCGCGAACTTGAAGCTTTGCTGGTGGGTATCGCCATTCCGCATGCGGGCAGCAATGCTACAGGTACACATCCGGTGCGCCTGGGCGCGGCGCAGCGGCACGTTGACGTGGAACAGGTGCTGGATGCCGGGTTCGCTATTCGCGAGGCCGGCCGGCGCCATCTGGTCCAACTGTCCAAACTGGACGCGGCCAACGATAGCGTCGTCCAACCTGATGACGATCTCCTCCACCGGCACGTCCGATACCACCCGGCCGCGGACCAGCAGATCGTAGCGATCATGGATATAGCCGGCACTGATCCCGGGATCGATGTCGATCCGGATCTCCGGTGGCGACGCCTGCGCCGCTTGAGGCTCGCGACCGGAGTCGGCTGCCGGTTCGGCCGCAGCCGGCTCGCTCGCCGGTTCGGTCGCGGCGCCGGCGGACAGTTGCCGAGAGACCGGCGCCTTGCCCGATGAGCGCGATCGCGGCTGACGGCTCATGACAGGATGCCGGAGGCGGCGCAGGTGCGGATGGCGCGATGCCTCGGCCGGAATGCCAACAACGTCTTCCCGCTCATCACGGCACTGCCCCTGTGCGGCTTGCCCAACCTTGCGCTACGGCAGGATGCAACTGGCGAGCCAACTTGCCCCGTACGGCATATCAGGGGGGCGCCGCAAGCATCTAAAGCTCATGCGGCAGACGTCCCTCGCGATAGCCATCCTCGGCGAAATGCTGCTCTGCGGAGGTGACGACGCCCTTGCGAACGCTCTCGGCGACATCTGGATAGTGTTCCAGATACCACCGTTCGTCCACCGCCATTGGGAACGGCAACCTGCCCTCGAAATAGCCATCGTCCAGGAAGTGCCGCTTCGCCGACTCCACGCTGCCACCGGCGACCGCGTGGGCGATGTCCTCATGTTCCCTGAGATACCACGCCTCGTCCACCTCGACGCCCGAAACCATCATTCGCATGATCTTGATAAAGTCGTCGTACGAGAGGCTGACGCGCAACTCGCCCCTCACCGTCGAAACCTCCACCATGCGCCTGATAAGATCGAACGGTGGGAGATACTTCACGATGCCTCCGGTGGGTCAGGGAAGTGATCTGATCAAGCTATAGGATGGCGCCGGTAAGCTACCCGCAAGACAATCGCGAGGGAACCGGGCTTTCGCCGATTTACGCGGAAATACCGTTGCCGTTGCACGGCTCCATCACCCATGAGATATCGGACGCCAGGTTGAGACACCCGCAATGAGTGGGACATCCTGC
Source organism: uncultured Alphaproteobacteria bacterium (assembly GCA_963819855.1). Classification (GTDB taxonomy): domain Bacteria; phylum Pseudomonadota; class Alphaproteobacteria; order Acetobacterales; family Acetobacteraceae; genus JAMXLO01. The sequence goes on along the minus strand of CAWFYC010000025.1, from coordinate 179,912 downwards.
ATGGACGCCACGGCAACCCGGCCCGGCGATGCGGAACTGGCACGGGCCGTCCACGGCTTCGGCGATGCACGCGTGCTGGTGCTGGGCGACGTGATGCTCGACCGCTATGTCAGCGGCAGCGCGAGCCGGCTGTCGCCGGAGGCGCCGATCCCGGTGCTGCGGCCGAGCGCAAGACGGGCGACGCTCGGCGGCGCGGCGAACGTGGCGCTGAACGTCGCGTCGCTCGGCGGGCATGCGGCACTGATCGGTGTGGTCGGCGACGATGCCGATGGCGCGGAACTGAAGCGATTGCTGGCGTGCAGCGGTGTCGTTCCATACCTTGTCGTTGTTCCCGGGCGGCCCACCACCGCAAAGACGCGGTTCATGGTAGGTCACCACCAGCTGCTGCGACTTGACGAGGAGACCACCGAACCGATCGATGGAACCACCGAGGCCCGCGTACTTCAGCATTTCGCCGCCGCGCTGCGTGCATCGGACGTGGTCGTGTTGTCCGACTATGCGAAGGGCGTGTTGAGCGACCCCGTGTTGCGAGGCGTGCTCGTGCAGGCCAGGGCGTCCGGACGCCTGGTGATCGCCGACCCGAAGCGTGGCGAATTCACCGCCTACCATGGTGCCACGGTGTTGACGCCCAACGAGCTGGAGGTACGGCAGGCCACCCGGATCGATGCGGCCGATGACGCCGGGGCCGATCGCGCGGGTCATCGCGCGTTGGACGACAGCGGCTGCGATGCGGTGCTGGTGACGCGGTCTTCGAAAGGCCTGACGCTGGTGCGGCGCGACGCGCCCGCGATGCATCTGCCGACGCGGGCGCGCGAAGTCGCCGATGTCTCGGGAGCCGGCGATACGCTGGTGGCCGCGCTCGCGGTGGCACTGGGCGCGGGCGCCGCGCTGCCTGAGGCGGCGATGCTTGCCAATGTCACCGCCGGCATTTCCGTGGGCAAGCCGGGCACCGCGACGGTCAGCCGTGAAGAACTGCTGGGCGTGCTCCATCTCGAGGACCTGGTGGCGACCGACCGCAAGATCGCGACGCGCGACGAGGCCGCGCAGCGAGCGGCGGCGTGGCACGCTCAGGGACTGCGGGTCGGCTTCGCCAATGGCTGCTTCGACCTGATCCACCCCGGGCATGTGCGCCTGCTGACCGAGGCAAGGGCACGCTGCGACCGGCTGATCGTCGCCTTGAATACCGACGCTTCGGTGCAGCGGCTGAAGGGTCCGACACGGCCGTTGCAGACCGAGACCGCACGGGCGACGGTGATGGCATCGCTGGCACCGGTGGACATGGTGGTGCTGTTCGGCGAGGACACGCCGGCTGAACTGATCCGGGCGCTGCGGCCCGAAGTGCTGGTGAAGGGCGCCGACTACAGCATCGAGCAGGTGGTCGGCGCCGACCTGGTGCAGAGCTGGGGCGGGACAGTGCTGCTGGTGGATCTGGCAGCCGGGCACAGCACGACCGGCACGATCAGGCGGATGGCCGTTCCCGTCAGCGATACACCAGAAACCCCAGGATAGCGTCCACCATCGCCTCCGGTTCATCGCCGCGGATCGAGTGGCTGCTGCGCTCGAACACCCGCAGATCGGCGCCTGGGATCAGCCGGGCGATCTCCTCGGAGAACTCCGGCGGGCAGATCCAGTCGTGCCGCCCCGCCATTACCAGGGTCGGCGCGGTGATCCGCCCCAGTTCGCCGCGCAGGTCGAACCGCCGCAGGAATCCGTCCGGTCCGAACGCCTGGTTCAACGCATCCGGCGAATGGATCGTCCGCGCCCGGCCCGCCTCGCCCGCCGCTGCGTCATACGAACGCGCGTACATCGGCCCCATCACGGCGTAGTAGTGCCGCATCTCCTCGGCTGAACGAAATGCCCCTGCCCACACCTTCTCGCACACCGCCTGCTGCTCGGGCGCGCCGCGTTCGCGCACGATTGCCTGGGCGCGCGTAATGAACCCGCCGTGCGCCGCGGTCACGATCAGCACCAGGTGCGACACCGAGTCCGGGTAGCGCGCGGCATGCGCCATTGCCACCATCCCACCGTAGGATGTGCCGATCGACACGATCGGTCCCAATCCGAGGTGCCGGCGCAGCGCCTCCATATCCTCGACGTTCTCGTCGAGCGTATAGGTCGCGGGGTCGCCGGCGTCCGAGCGCCCCTGGCCGCGGTGATCGAAATATACCAGCTGCATCCGCGCCGCGAGCGGCGTGAAGCCCGGCTTGAACCCGCTGTGATCGCCGCCCGGGCCGCCATGGATCACCATCGCGACCGGCCGTTCGCGCATCGCAGGGCCGTCCGGCACCAGGCCCATTCCTTCCACATCGAAATAGATCCGCGTGCCCCGCACCGAAGCGAACATGGCCCTCTCCCGGTTGCCAGGAGCGCAGTCTAGACTGCCCGGCGCAGCCCGAGGAGAGCCGTGGATGGCCAACGAAACCGATGCCCTGCGGCCGATCGTCAAGCTCGGCTTCATCGGCCTGGGCGTGATGGGCGAGCCGATGTGCGGCCACCTCGCCCGCCGGTTCGGCCGCACCGTGCTGGCGCACGACCTCAGCCCGGAACCACTGGCGCGGCTCGTCGCGTATGGCGTGCAGGCCGCACAACCGAATGAAATTGCGGAAAAATGTGATCTGATCCTGCTGTCGTTGCCGGACGGCAAGGCGGTCGCGTCGGTAGTGGCCGCGATGGAGGCGCACCTCACACCGGGGCAGTGCGTGGTGGATACCTCCACCTCCTCGGTTCCGCTTACCCGTGAGATCGGCGCACGGTTGACCGCGCGCGGGATCGGCTACGCCGATGCGCCGGTCGCCCGAACACGCGAGGCCGCCGCGCGGGGCGAACTGTCCATCATGGTCGGCGCCACTGAAGAGGTGTTCACCCACATCCGCCCGGTGCTCGAGACGATGGGCACGGACGTGACCCATTGCGGGCCGATCGGCTGCGGGCAGGTGGTGAAGATCCTCAACAACATGCTGGTGTTCCAGCATACCGCCGCCCTGGCCGAGGCCATCGCGGTCGGTCGGCGCAACGGCGTGCCGCCGGAGGTGTTGCTGCCGACCATCGCCAAGGGGTCCGGCGACAGCTTCGTGCTGCGTAGTCACGGGATGAAGTCGATGCTGCAGGCCGACTTCCCGGAGCGAGCCTTCTCCACGCGCTACGCGATCAAGGATCTGTCCTATGCGCTGGAGATGGCGGTGGCGAGCAACCTCGCGGTGCCTGGGGCGGAACTGACCATGCAGCGCCTGCGCCAATCCGAGCAGGCCGGCAACGGCGAAGCCTATCACCCGGCCGTGCTGCGGGTGATCGACCCGACATGACAATCTGGCCAGGTGCCGCCGCCTGGTGCGAAGCCTGTGGCGAGGACGCGGTCCTGGCGACTTGGCGCGGCCCCTGGTCAGTCGCGTTCGCAGTGGACAGCGACGGCACCACCACGACGTTCGCCTTTACCGACGGCAGCCTCGCCGGCGGCGGGATTTCGCAGTTCACCCTCGCGGCGCCAGATACGGTCTGGTCGAAGTTCCTCGCCCCGCTGCCGCCGCGGCACCACCACGCGATCTTCGCCATGCTGGCCCGCGTGCCGGAGTTTTCTGTGCGCGGCGACCAGCTTACTTTCCTTCAGTACGCCCACGTGGTCCGCCGTGTGCTGGAGATCGGCAAATGGCTGGCGCTTGGCCGCAACGCGCCGGTGCCCGTCTCGCTGCATCCGTCACTCGGCTCCACCGCGCCGCCGCCGGTGGTGACCGGAGGCTATGCGCCGGTGACTGTCGGGGGCACGACCTATCACATCTACCATGAGCACACGGGCAACGGCCGTGACCTGCTCTGCCTGCATACCGCCGGCGCGGACGGACGGCAGTTCCACCGCCTGATGGCCGACCCGCGCATCACCGCGTCGCATCGCATGGTCGCGTTCGATCTGCCCTGGCATGGCAAGTCGCCGCCACCCGTCGGCGGCATTCCCGGCGCGTGGCGGCTCAACACCGATCTCTATGTCGAACTGATCATGGGCTTCATCGCAGCCGCCGGCCTGGATCGGCCGATCGTGCTCGGGGCCTCGATGTCGGGCGAGATCTGCCTCGAACTGGCCTACCGCCATCCCGACGCCTTCACCGGCATCGTCGCGTGCGAGGCCTCGGAACGCATCGAGCGCCGGCAGACGCCATTCTCCAACCATCCGCAGATCAACGCGGCTTATTTCGTCCCGGAATGGATTCGCGGCCTGGTCGCGCCGCAGAGCCCGGCGGAATGCGTCGCCGACATCACCTGGCACTACGGGCAGGGCGGTCCGGCGGTGTTCTTCGGCGACATCGAGTTCTACGCCGGCGACTGGGACGCGCGCGAACGGGTCGGTCGCATTGATACCGACCGCTGCCGGCTGTACATGCTGACCGGCGAATACGACTACTCCTGCACCGTCGAGCACTCCGCTGTCACCGCGGCGAAAATCCCCGGTGTGCGGTTCCAACCGATGGCCGGGATCGGCCATTTTCCATTCGCCGAGAACCCGGCGCTGTTCGCCGACTATCTGCTGCCCATCCTGGGCGAACTATCGGCTTGATCGCGACCGCTCGAAAGGACACCACCGCAATGCCCCAGCTCACGCTCGCCCAGGCGCAAACCATCGTCGCCACTGCCATCAAGCACGGCACCGATCAGAAGATGCAGCCGCTGGCCGTCGTGGTGCTGGACGAACGCGGCGTGCCGAAGGCCTATGCCGCGCAGGACGGCACCAGCCTGCGCCGCTTCGAAATCGCCAGCGGCAAGGCGCATGGCGCCCTGTCGTTCGGTATCGGCTCGCGTGCCCTGGCCAAGCGTGCCTCGGCGAACCCCCAGTTCATTGCCGCGGTCACCCATGCGGTCGGAGGATCGCTGGTGCCCGTTCCCGGCGGCGTGCTGATCCGGACGGCTGAGAAGGTGATCATCGGTGCGGTCGGCATCTCGGGCGACAACTCCGACAACGACGAGGCAGCCGCCATCGAGGGCATCACCGCGGCAGGACTGACCGCTGATCCTGGCGCAGGCTGAGTGCACACGATTGTGTGCGCAACCGCCGAGCGAAGCGCGATACACGAGCGGCCGACCTTAATCTGCTGTTAACCCGACGCCCGTGACATGATCTGACACCGTCGGAACCCAATCCGCGGGCGCGTGGGGGAGTGTCGCAGGGTGAAGCGCGAACCTCTTGACCACACTGGCGTACTGAACCTGGCCGCCAAGTATCTGTCGCGCCGCCATGACGCCGCGGTCGGCGACTATGCTGAACCCTGGCGATTCCCGATCATCGACAGCGACCGCGCCGGCGAAACCGCGCAGAACCGCGTCACCTTCCTCTGGCGCGCGGCGGACCAGAACGACGGGCGCGCCGTCTCGGTTGTGGGCACGTTCGATAATCTGTGGGACGCGACGCCATGCGAGTCTGTGCAGTTCGATGGCGCACCGACCTTGTATCACGCCGCCACGGTTCTCGTGCCGAAGGGCCAGGTCCACTACTATAAGTTCGTTGCCGATGGGCAGCCGGTGCTCGATGCCGTCAACCCGCAGCGTGTCGTGCTCGACAACGGCATCGAGTGGTCACGCTTCTTCACCGAGCAATGCGCCATCCCGGTCAGCTTCGAGCGCCGCGAACTGGCGATCCTGGCGCGCCTGACCAACGAGATCCTGCCGTTCACCAGCGATGACGCGCAAAAATTCATGGATCTGTATTATTTCACCGCCGACAAGCAGGCGCGTGAGACTGCCCTGCATCAGGCGTTCCGGCTCGAGCAGCCGGTCGGTGCGGTCAACTACATCGACAAGCTGCTGGCGCGCGAGGAACGGCACCGGCTGGCGGACTACAAGATCTGCCTGAAGCTGATCGACAACGTGCTGCGCGGCCGCTTTCGCGGCCTCGCCGCCGCGGACATCAGCAAGGACGGGTATCAAACTCTGTACAACCAGATGGCTGCCGACCACGTCGATGGCTGGGATGCGTCGCAGTATGGCAGCCCGAACTACTTCCTGCAGATCCTGCGCCGCCACACCTACACCGGCGCGTTCTCGCACCCGAAATACGGCGGCAATGCCGGTGCCGCCGGTTGGGCCTGGCTTGAACATCGCTTCCGTGGCCCGAAGGACGAGAGCTGCTTCAACTGGGAGCGTGCGATCGAACCGCCGTTCGGCGCCAGCGCCGACTATGTCGCCTGAATTTCTGGACGCGCATCATGCAGAGTGAATACGACCTGGTGATCATCGGCAGCGGCGCCGGCGGCGCACCGATCGCGCACGAGCTCGCCCGCAAGGGCAAGAGCGTGCTGATGCTGGAAAAGGGTCCGCTGTTGGTGCCGCAATACCAGGCACCGAGCGGCATCAGCGGCTTCCGGCGCGATGAGGCCTTCTCGACCGGCACCGAAAAGATCCTGCACCTCGAGGTCAGCAATAAAGGCGCGTCGTACTATTCAAGCCATGTCGAGCCGGACCTGAATGACGAGCCGCATGTCTATCGCCGCGCCGATGGCCGCGACGATGCGACGATCGAGGGCTACACCGCGCAGGTGGTCGGTGGCGGTACCCAGCTCTATGGCGGCGTCTCGCTGCGCTTCACCCCGCGTGACCTGACGCTGGCGCAGTGGAACAACCGGCCGGGTGCCGCGCTCGACGGCGATCCCAACGATGAGGTGCGGCGCGCGGCGCGTGACTGGCCGTTCCCCTATGCGACGCTGGAACCCTACTACGCCAAGGCCGAGATGCTGGTCGGCATCAATGGTACCGCGGAGAACCAGGGGAAGCCGTTCGCCAGCGGCGACCAGTATCAGAAGCCGCTCGCCTACAATCCGATCAGCGAGCACGTGAAGACCGGCATGAACGCTCTCGGCATGCCGTTCTACCGCACGCCGCTCGCGGTGATCACAGCGGACCACGTGCCGAGCGGTCGCAAGGGACCGCAGCCCGGCGAGGCGGCGAAGACCGCCTATGTCAACCGCTATGGCGATCCGATGGGGTTCAAGTCGTCCACCTGGGTATCGCTGCTCAGCCCGATCAAAGACCTGCCCAATTTTTCGCTGTTGCCGAACTGCACCGTTACCCACCTGTCGTCGGACGGTTCGCGCATCAGCCAGGTGCACTTCCTCACCCCCGACGGCACGCCGCGCACCGTGTCCGGCCGCACCGTCATCGTCGCCTGCTCGGCGATCGAAAGCGTGCGTCTGCTCAAGCTGTCGGCCGACATCGACCAGACCGGCTTCGCGCCGCGGATCAACCAGGATGGCAACGGCATGCTCGGCGCCTACTTCCTGACGCACTGCTTCGGTGGCGCATCGGCGCTGGTGCCGTCGTCCGAGCGCTACGACAAATCCGAGACGCTCGACAGCGACTTCGCCTCCGACTTCTGCCACGCCGACGACTTCCTCGCGGCACAGCGTATCTGGGCGGGTGCGGTGATCTACAACAACACCTCGGACCGCGCGCTGCCGCTGGCCCTGGCGCGCAACTTCGGCAGCCGTGACCTCGATACGATCTGGCAGGGCTTCAACCAGAACACCGGCCTGATCAGCGACGCACTGGACCAGTTCCTGGATCACAGTTTCGGTCGTGGCCTGTCGATCACGTTCATGGCCAATCAGGTGCCGGTGAAGACGAACCGCATCGAGCTCCATCCGACGGTGAAGGACAAATGGGGCCGGCCGGTGGCCTACATCATCAAGGACTATCACTCGCACGACGTGGCGCTGATGAACAAGCTGGCCGACGTGTGCCGGCAGGTCCTGGTGAAGGGCGGTGTGACCGACGACATCGGCTCCGGCGCGGTGTTCGGCAAGGACGAGCTGGCACGCTGCGCCAATCACATCCTGGGCGGCGCACGCTTCGGCACCGATCGCACCGATTCGGTGCTCGATCCCAGCTGCCGCGCCTGGGGCTTCGACAACCTGTACGTCACCGACGGCTGCTTCATGCCGACCTCCGGCGGTGCCAATCCGACCTTGACGATCCAGGCGAATTCCTTCCGCGTCGCCGACCTCCTGGCAGCGAGAATCTGAACCGATGGACCCACGCCTCGCCACGATCGCGGAAGACCCCGCGAACACGATCTTCGCTGTCGTGTTCTTTCCCGACCGGATCTATCACCAGGAATACCTGAACGCGACGCGCAGTCCGCGCTATCGCTATAACGTGCAGGAAGTGCGGGGCTATCACGAGGTGCTGTGCCTGAAGGGCCGCGTGTTCCTGGACGGCGCGCTGTACTGCAATTTCCTGCGCTTCGAATATCGCGGCACTCGGCTGACCGAGGCGGTGCGGACCAAGAACCGGCTGCTGCGCAACAACTGTGCCGCATGGATCAGGTTGACCGACAAGGCCGGTCGTCAAGCGGAGACGCCAGGCGATCATCTGCTCACGCTGCACTGGGACGATTGGGTCAACGCCTTCCAGGCCGAGATCTGGGAGCGGCTCGAACCGCCCGACACGATCCAGCATGACACGTCGGTGCTGTCGATGATGGGTCGCGACGGCGAGATCACCCGCATGCCGCAGTTCGTGCCAATGCTTGCTGACGTGGCGTCGGTTGCCAAGGTGGAGCTGGCGTTTCGCGAACCGGCACGCCGCTATCCATCGGGTGCCGCGATCGCGCCGGACGATCTGGCGTGGGACAACAACTACAAGCGCACGCATCAGGCGCCGGTGAACGCGCTGCAGCCCAGCTCCAACGACAACACCGTGCAGGACCTGAACTATCTGCTGGACTTCCAGCGCGGCTGGTACAAGCAGGCGTGCGATGTCACGCCGGTGCTGTATCGCAATGCGATGATGCTGGGTGGCCCCGACGGCAAGTTTACCAATCCCGATGCGGACCCCAACAACATCATCGCCATGCGCTGGCTGTTCCAGCGCGAGCTTGGCGGCTCGATGATCTTCTTCCACGAGGTGACGATCCCGCCCGGCAAGGTCGAGGGCAATCACCAGCACATTGGCTCGGAGGAGCTGTATTATATCATTGAGGGCGAGGGCATCGCCTATCTCCGCGTCGGCGACGACCCGGCGCTCGGTGACGAGAATGACGCGCGCTACAAGACGGTGCCGCGCGAGGTGTTCGGCCTGGGCACACAGATGTTCAAGGAGCTGCCGGTGAGGGCCGGCAGCATGATCTTCACCAAGAGCGGCGGTATGCACGGCATCCGCAATCCGCCGACCAGCACGCAGAACCTGAAATTCGTCGCCTTCCTGTATCACAGCGCCTGAGTGGAGCCGAAACGCATGGAAATCCTGCACTCGGAAGTGGTGCCGGTGCGACCCGGCACCACGCCGGACTACGACCAGAACAATCCCGTGGTACGGCTGCTGTCGCTGGTGGAGAGCACCGGTCTCGCCGCGGGGCGCGAGGCATATGCGTTCGACGAGTTGCAGTATCTGTTCCCGATCCGCGCGTTGCAGCTGTACGGACCGAGCCCGCCGGCCGATGGCGTGCTCGATCCCGAGCAGCAGGACAACAAGACCGACTTCCAGAAGCAGAACGTCGCCTCGTTCACGGCCGGCGATACGCAGCTTGTGCGTGGCGTGGCATCGGCCGGCGCATGGTCGGGACCGTTCCTGCGCCTGTCGTATCGCGCGGGGCCGGATTCGGTGCTGGCCGGCATGGCCCGCGCGTCGCTCGGTTCCTCGATACGCCTGTGGCTACGGGTCGGTGCGAACGCCACCCCGGCTCCGCTGAGCGTGCCGTATGACGGCGAAAGCCGGCGCTACTGCATCGAGCTCTGGGGCTGGCCGGGCAGCGCCGCGGATCTGCGCGCCGCGCTCGATCCGCGCGGCCAGGCGGCATTAGACCGCGGCGCACTCGTGGCCGCGCCGTCGCTGGTTCCGGGCAAGGCGGACGACTTCCTCCGCGAGGCACTGGACGGCCGCTTCGTCAACGAGGTGGCGCCCGACCACACGCTGCACCCGACGCGCGCGCTGCACATCGAGACCGCATGGGCGACCGCCGACGGCTCGCTGTGGGACTCGCTGGGCGGCGCGAACTACCAGTTCGAATTCAGTATGATCCTGCGTGGCTGGGACAACTTCCTCAGTGTCGGCACCAGCACCAATCCGCACGGCGGGCTGGGGTTTCTGGAGTACCGCAACCTGCTGTCGAACTACGGCCGCTATGCCGGGATGAAGGAGCTCGGCCGCGACATACCGCCGTGGAGCTTCGATGCCTTCGGTCGCAAGGCCGCAGGAGATCGCCGCGAGGAGTTCATGGCGGTGGACTACATGGACCTGCACATCGTGCGACCCAGCGCCGCGATCGGACTGCATCGTCATCGCGACAACCAGGAGGCGTTCATGGTGATCGGTGACCGTGCCGGCCTGATGGTGGTCGGCGACTGGGCCAAGCTGCCGAACCGCGAACGTTGCCTCGAACTGCGCACACTGAAGCCTGGTCACCTGGCCTTGCTGAAGGGTGGCAATCTGCACGGCCTGATCAATCCATCGGACGAAGACATGATGCTGTTCATGTTCGGCGGCTACGACTGATGACTGCGGTCGATCGCAACACGCCGCTGGGTGCGACCATCATGAATGACGGTGTCACCTTCCGCGTCTGGGCGCCGGCGGCGCAGCAGATGTTCGTTCTGACCGGCGATGCGTTGCGCCTGGCGGAACAACCGGGGTTCCAGCCGGGACCACCCCAGGCCATGCGGCCGCTTGGCGACGGCTCCTGGGGCGCCTTAGTCGCTGGCCTGGGCAATGCAGCACCGTACCGATTCTGGGTGATCGGCGCCGGCAGCACGGGCTTCAAGCGTGATCCCCGCGCGCGCGAACTCAGCACGACACCGGCTTATCCCGATTGCGATTGCCTCGTGAACGATCCGGCGGCCTATCACTGGCACGATGGTGGCTTTCGCGCGCCCGAGTTCCGCGACCTGATCCTGTATCAGCTTCATATCGGCACGTATTACGCGGTCGATGCGCGGGGGCAGGACAAGCGCCGCAGCGTCGGCAAGTTCCTCGATCTGCTCGATCGAGTCGACTACCTGCGCGATCTCGGCGTCAATGGCGTGCAGCTGTTGCCGATTCAGGAATTCCCGAGCGAGACCAGCCGCGGCTACAACGGCCTCGATCTGTATTCGCCCGAGATGGATTATCATATCGCAGATGATAACGAGCTGGGCCGTTATCTGTGGAAGGCGAATGCGCTGCTCGCGCGTGCGAACCAGCCGCCGCTGACACTCGAGCAGTTGCGCGCCGGGCCAAATCAGCTTCGCTGCGTGATCGACATCTTCCATTTGAACGGCATCGCCGTGCTGTTCGATCTGGTATTCAACCATGCGGGTCCCGGCTTCAATGATCAGTGCATCAAGTTCCTCGACCGGCAGCCTTACGGCGACGACAACCGCAGCCTGTATTTCACCGACCAGAGTTGGGTCGGCGGCAATGTGTTTGCCTATTGGAACCAGGACGTCCGCCAGTTTCTGATCGACAACGCCGAACAGTGTCTCGAGGAATTCCACATCGACGGCATTCGTTACGATGAAGTCACCGTAATCGATCGCAATGACGGCGGACGGTTCTGCCAGGACGTATCCGGCACGGCGCGCTTCACCAAGCCGCAGGCGATCCAGATCGCCGAGTACTGGGGAGACGATCGCGCGGCGGCGGTACGGGCGGCGCCGGCCGGGCTCGGCTTCGATGCCGCCTGGGGCGACCGGCTGCGCGATGGCGTCCGTGCTGCGATCGCGCAGGCGGCGGGCGGGCATGATGCATCCGTCGATATCGGCGCCCTGGCCGAGGCATTCGACACGCCCGGAGGGTTCGGCGATGCGTGGCGGGTCGTCAATTGCCTCGAGAACCATGACATCGTGTTCGACCAGCATGAGCCGCGCATCCCGCGACTTGCCGATGCAGCGAACCCGCGCTCCTGGTACGCGCGCAGCCGGTCGCGGGTCGCCACCGGCCTGCTGTTCGCCGGCCGCGGCATACCCCAGCTCTTCATGGGTCAGGAGATCCTGGAGGACAAACCGTGGAGTGACGACGTCCAATTCCATGGCAATCTGCTGATCTGGTGGGACGGTCTGCAAACGGATCAGGCGATGCGCGATCACCTGGCCTTCTGCCGTGATCTGATCCATCTGCGAGGCGCGCAGCCCGCACTCAGGAGCGAATCCCTGCGTGTGTCGACGCGCAATTCGCTGGATCGGGTGATCGCGATCCATCGCTGGATCGAGGGCAGCGGTCAGGATTTGCTTGTCGTCGCAAACCTCCAGGAACAGAGCCGCTCCGGTTATCGCATCGGCTTCCCGTCGGGCGGCGTCTGGCGCGAACTGTTCAACAGCGATGTGTACGACGGGTTTCCGAATTCGAACGCGGTCGGCAATGACGGCGCGGTGACCGCGCAGGGCGGCTTCGGCTGGGATGGCATGCCGGCCTCGGCCGCGATCACGCTGCCGGCCAATGGGTTTATCGTGTTCGGGCGGTAGGGCCGGTGCGGTACGGTGGGGACGTCATTCGTCGAAGCGCTTCACCGCGACGACCGCATTGGTCCCGCCGAATGCGAAGGCATTGCTGACAGCGGCCCGGATCGGACGTTCCCGTGCGCAACCGGGTGTCACGTCGAGATCGCATTCGGGATCGAGTTCCTCGATGTTGATCGTGGGTGGAACGATACCGCGGCGGATTGCCTCGATGATGGCGATCAACTCGAGCGAACCGCTCGCGCCGAGCGCGTGCCCGTGCATTGATTTCGTCGAGGAGACCGACAGGCGCCTGGCCGCGTCGCCGAATACCGCATTGATGGCCTTGATCTCCGTGATGTCGTTGGCGACCGTGCCGGTGCCGTGAGCGTTGATATAGTCAACGGCCTCAACGGAGAGGCTGGCGTCGGCAAGACACGCGCGCATCGCACAGGCCGCGCCTTCGAGCGTCGGCGCCACCAGATCGGCCGCGTCCGCGCTCATCCCTACGCCGGCGATCTGCGCCAGGATCTCGGCGCCGCGCGCCTTGGCGTGATCCGCCCGTTCAAGCACCACCATGCCAGCGCCTTCGGCGAGCACGAGGCCTTTGCGATGCCGGTCAAACGGCCGGCATGTGTCTGGCGCCATGACGCGAAGCGCCTCCCATGCCTTCAGGATACCGTAGGTCAGCGGCGCCTCGGTTCCGCCGACGATCGCTGCATCGATCACCGAGTTGCGCAGCAGCCACACCGCCGTGGCGATCGCGTGGTTGGACGACGCGCAGGCCGAAGAGACGGTGAACACCGGGCCGCGGATGCCGTACGCCATGCTGATCTGACTTGCCGGCGCACTCGGCATGACCCGCGGCACGGTGAACACATTCGCGCGCTTCGCGCCTTCGAGGTACATCCTGCGATACAGGTCCTCGATCGCCTCTCCCCCGGCCGTGCCAACGCCAACCACGCAGCCGGTTCGGTGTCCGTCGTTCTCGAGCGACAGACCCGACTGTGTCAGCGCCTGCTGGGCCGCGGCGATCGCCAGTACGCTGAAGCGGTCCAACGTCGGCAATCGACGGGCGTCGAGCATGTGGCGAGGATCGGGAGCGGGAATGGCACCAACGACCGCGACCTTCAAATCGGAAGGTGCCGACTCCTCAAGCTTGCCGAGCCCGCAACGTCCCTCTTGCAGAGCCGACCAGAAATCCGCCACCGAATGGCCAAGCGCCGAGACACACCCGGCCCCGGTGACCACGATCGGCTCATGCTCCACCGCGGTGCCCGTCAAGGCCGAGCGAGTGACCCAGCGCAATGAGGTTCGCGACGGTTTTGTAATTGTTCCACGCCTCGGTCGCATCCACCGGTATGGTTACGTCGTACTTGTCTTCGATCGTCATAATGATCTCGACCAGGTCGAGTGACGTCACGCCCAGTTCGGACAAGACAGACTCCGGCGTGATCGCCAACGGGTCCAAGTGGGCCTGTTTGGCAATCATCCCGCGGAGCACGTCTTCCATCGTCTCTACCATGGTCTCCTGCCGTTGTTGTCGTGGTTGGACTGCAGGCCATCAATACCTACCGAGCCAACCTCGGTCAGTCGAGCCATGAGCCGCCGTACGCGCCGCATCAGCTTCAGGTTCTCCATCGCCTCGGTGCGCGGCACTGCCGGATATCCGGCATACACGGCGCCAGCCGGGACGTTGGTTCCAACGCAGGCCGCGGCGCCCACGACCGCCCAGGCCCCGATCTTCAGGTGGTCGGCGACCGCGACCCGCCCTCCGAGCACCGCACCGTCACCGACGATCACACCGCCCGCAAGGCCCACCTGGCCACAGAGCAGACAATCCATACCGATCTCGACGTTGTGGCCAATCATCACGAGGTCATCGATCTTGGTTCCCGACCCGATACGTGTCGGCTTCAGCGTGCCGCGGTCGATGGCGGTCAGTGCGCCGACCTCGACATCATCGCCAATCTCAACGATCGAAAGGGTGTGGATCTTCTGCAGTTCGTTGCGCGCCGGATTGGGCTGAATCGGGTTGCCGGCTCCTTGGGCCGCCTCGAGCGCACCAGGGCGCGCCGGCACAAAGCTGAACCCATCCGCACCGATCGATGCGTTATGATGCAGGACGGCGCGGTTGCCTACGCGACATCCCCAGCCAATGCGAACGCCAGGATAGACGAGACAATCCGCGCCGAGCGTGGCACCGGCCGCGAGCGTCGCCTGCGACAGGATTATCGAGCGGGGCCCGACGGATGCGCCCGCGCCGATCACTACCAAAGGCCCGATCGTTGCGCCTTCTCCGATCACCGCGTCCGACGCAACCACGGCACTCGGATGTACGCCCGGTTGAACATCGGGACGGTGCCGGAAAACCTGCGTGATCTCCGGCAGACTGGAGCGAGACCCGCGCATCAAGATTACAGTCTGAAATCGCTGCTGTGGGAATTGCGTACCCTCTGGAACGAGTGCCATCCTCGCTCGGGTCTCACCCAGGAGGCGGATTGTATCCGATGACACCGCGATCGCGACATCGCCGTCGCAGCAGGCTTCCGCCGGATGCACCGCACGGGTGATTTCAGCGTCGGCAGCGCCGATCACGCGCCCATCCAACGCTGCCGCCAGCGCACGCGCCTTCATCGTCGCCATCCTGATCCGCGACCCGAAGCAATCAGCACGGCAAGCCGGTACTCGCGACACCCCACATGGCAGCGCCCTCCTTCACGATACGAGCTGGCGTCGCCACGGCGCGCAGACCAGCGGCCGACGTCGCAACGGCCGGCCGGCTCGATGTCAGTTTATCGGACCCACCCGAGACGGACAACAATCCCACTTGAGCCCCTCCTGTGACCGACATTTCACAGACGGGTCCTCTCGTGCGGGAAGGGATGCCCTTTTCCGCCATTGCTGACAAGGTCGGTGCCCGCCTATCGGCTACGGCAACGCCGGCCGCCATGCATCGGCAAAGCCCCGCACGCGCGGCAATAGAATCATGTCCCAGGGGCTTGGCATCGGTCCGACCGGCACATGCACCAGCGCCGGCGCATCCAGCGCGAAGGCCTGGCGCAGCGCCACCTCCAACGCCTCGGGCGTCGCCGCCCGGAACGCCGCCATGCCGAAACTCTCGGCGAACCTGACGAAATCCGGATTGGTCAGGTCGCAGGCGATCAATCGGTTGCCGTATTGCTGCTCCTGAATCCGCCGCACATTGCCGAACGCGCCATCGTCGAACACAACCGACCACCACCGGCAGCCCGTGTCGCATCGCCGTCGCGAGCTCCGCCGCCTGGAACATGAAGCCGCCGTCGCCGGTCGCCAGCACAACCTTGCGTCCCGGCGCAGCGGCCTGTGCGCCGAGCGCGGTGCCATAGCCCCACCCCAGCGTGTCCTGATACCCGGGCGAGAGGAACGTGCGCGGTGCATGCACGGTGAACGCGAGGCGGCTGGCGAAGCCGACCTGCGTCACCTCCTCCACATAAATGCCGTCGTCCGGCAAAGCCGCCCGGATCGCGCGCAGAAAACCCATCGACGGTTCCTGTCGCGCCAGTCGTTCCGCGAACGCGGCGCGGATCGTGGCCAGCTCCGCGGCGCGCTCGTCGTGCCTGATTATGCGCCGGCAGCTCGGCGAGCAGCGCACGCAGCACTGTCGCGGCATCGCCGACCAGCGCGCAGGCGGGGCGGCGAAAGCGATCGATCTCCGCGGGATCGATGTCGAGCCGAACGATCGGCAGCGTCTCGTCCACACCCCACACGCTCTGCTGCTGATACAGCCGGGTGCCGATCGCCAGTACGGCGTCGGCATGCTGCCACAGTGCGTGTCCCTCGGTGAACGACACGGCGAGCGGATGCGTGGTGGGGATGACACCGCGGCCGCGCCGGAATGATGACACCGGAGCGGCCAGCGCCTCCGCGATCGCCCGCACCTCCGGTCCCGCGTCCAGCGCACCGCCGCCCACCACGATCAGCGGCCGCTCCGCGTGACCCAGCAATTTCGCCGCACGCGTCACCGCATCGGCATCCACCGGCGGTACCGTTGGTGCCGTGATGTCCGGAAACTCCACCGCTCCCGCCGCGCCCCAGGTGTCGATCGCGCATTCCAGCGCCACTGGCCGCTGTCGCCCGCTGCACGCGATACGCACCGCATCGGCCACCAGCGCCGGCGCCTCGTGCGGCGCGCGGATGCGGGCCGCGTGCTTGGTGATGTGGCGCAGCAGGCCGAGCTGGTCGTGGATTTCGTGCAGGTGCCCGTGTCCCCGGTCGATCGCGAATGACGGGATCTGCCCCGCCAGCGCGATCACCGGCGCGCCCATACCGTACGCGGTGAGCAGCGCCGCCGATGCGTTCAGCAAGCCCGGCCCCGGCACGACCGCGAACGCCTGCGGCTTGCCGGTCACCAGCGCGGCGCCGAGGGCCATATAGGCGGCGGTCTGCTCGTGACGCGGATGCAGCACGCGGAAGCGGTCCTGTGCGCGAAACGCGGCATCGAACAGATGGTCGTTGTGCACCCCGGGCAGCGCATACAGCGTGTCGATGCCGTGACGGATCAGGCTCTCGATGACGGCATCGGCGGTTCGCATCAGGCCAGTGCCGCAACAGGTGAGAAGTGCTGCCGTTCCACTATGTGTGCCGGGCCGCGCAACACCTCGAAGCGCGTGGCGTCGTTGTCGCGCCAGAACCGGATGTCGATGCTGCGCCGGCCGAGCCGCAGGTCGAGCAGCGTGATGTCGGGCAGCCAGGCTGGCAGCGCCGGATCGACGAAGACCCGGTCGCGTGGCGCATCGAGCGCGATGCCAAGGATTGCCTGCAACAGCGCGAAGACGGAACCGGCGGCCCACGCCTGCGGTACGTTGGCGCCGAGGTATTGCACCGGGAAATCGGCATCGCCACGCTGCACGCCGGAATACAGTTCCGGCAACTGGTTGAGCAGGAAATGGCCGGCGGCGCGTGAGATGTCGCGGGCGATCTGGCTGACCTGGCGCGTGAAACCATAGCGCTTGAAGCCGAGTGCGATCAGGCCGTTGTCGTGCGGCCAGACCGAGCCGTTCTGATAGGAATACGGATTGAACGCCGGATGCAGCGCCGACAGCGTGCGGATGCCCCAGCCGGAGTTCATGTCCGGCGCCATCAACCGCGCGACCACGCGTGCGGCGCGGTCCGGGGGCACGATACCCGACCACAACAGATGGCCCGGGTTCGACGCGACGCTCAGCACCTTGCGCTTCTCGCCGTCGAGCATGAGGGCGTAGAAGCCGCTCGCCTCGTCCCAGAACGCTTCGTTAAACCGGCGGAACAGCGTCGCCGCCTTGTCGCGCAGCGCCGAGGCACAATCCGGCCTGCCGAGCTCGTCGTAGATTTCCGCCGTGCGCAGCCAGGCGTCGTAGACATAACCTTGCAGCTCGCACACCGCCTTCGGCCCTTTCACCGGTGTGCCATCGGAGTAGCTCATCGAATCGCCGGCGTCCTTCCACGACATATTCTCGTAGCCGACCGGCGAGCGGGTCTGGTACTCCTGGAACCCATCGCCGTCGCGATCGCCCCAGTCATCGATCCATGACAGACAGCCTTCGGCCGCGTCGAGATGGCGTTCCAGCAGTGCGCGATCGCCGGTCGCCCGCCAGGCGGCGTGCAGCACGATCAGATAGAGCGGCGTGGCGTCCGCCGTGCCGTAATACGGTGTGTGCGGGATCAGCCTGAAATGCGCCAGCTCGCCGTAGCGCAGCTCGTGCATGATCTTGCCTGGCTCGGCGTCGCGGTAATCGTCGCGCTCCGTCGCCTGCCAACGGCCGAGCACGTCGAGCGCGCCGCGGGCGAACTCCGGATAGATCAGGATGTTCTGCAGCGAGACGATCAGGCTGTCGCGGCCGAACGGCGCCATGAACCAGGGCAGGCCGGCGGCGGGAACGAACACCATGTCATCGGTACCGGTGATCGGCAGGCGCAGCGCCGCCATATCCTCGATCGCCTGCCGGTAGCAGCGGTAGAATTCCTCGTTGCTGGTGCGGATCTTCAGCACCGTCTGCTGCCAGTCGCTATGGTTGTTGCCCCGGTTCGCGCAGTCGTGCGGGGCATGGAAGTGACGGTTGCCGTCGATCAGGTCATACAGCAGGCAGCAGTGCCAGGTCGTACCCGGATCGATCCGTACATCGAAACTAAGCCGGCCGTTGGCGTAGCCGACCGGCTGGTCCTCATTTCGCGGACCGATCTGAACGCCGCGTACAAAGTCCTGGTTGCGATAGATGGTGAGCAGCTTCTGGTTCGATTCGGACCACTCGGTGGCAATGCGGCCGCGGCGGACGATACGGTTCGACTTCACCTCGAACACGTCGGCGAAGTCGGAGCGGATGGCGATCTCCAGATTGAAGCGCACCGGACCGCGACCGTGGTTGGTGATGTCGAGGTCCTCATGCATGCCGCTGCCGAGTTTGCGGCCGATGACGAAGCCCAGGCTACGCGCCGGCACCGCTCCGTCCTCGCTGGGGAAGCTGCGGTTGGTGAGGTGGATGCGTGCGGTGTCGGAGCTGATGGCACCGCCGTTCAGCAGGTCCCACGGCTCGCCGTTGGCAAAGATCGCCAGGGCGGAAATCAGGCGGGTGTCGAGGAAGAACAGGCCCTTCTCCGACGGCCATTCCACCTGGCCGTCGGGTTCGGTGATCAGCACGGTCTGGGCGTGGTGGATGGCGATCTGCGGTGGGCCGACTTCGACCTTGAACGGCATCGTGCGGTGGTTCCTGGGCAGGGGAGGGGTCTGTTGCGGCACCCTCTATATGCCCGGCCGTCTCCGCCGTCATGGGCAGCCCAGGCTGGCCGCCGCAAGACTCAATAACCGTCATTCCCGCGCAAGCGGGGACCCCGACGCAGACAGAGGATCCTAAGCGGCGTGGCGCTGTTGATCGCTGATCACGTACGCCATGCCGCTGGCGCCGGCGCGGACTTCCAGTGTCATCGGACCGTCATGCGCTGGCAGCGGGAGCAACGCGTTCCCGTTCGTCCACCGGCGCGGCGTCGGGCCAGTTCGCTCGACTGCCCACCAGCCCTCGGACAGCCCGGGATGATCCATGGCAATGTCCTGAACGTTGCCGCCACTGCGCAGAACCATCCGCTCGACATAGGCTCCCAGGCAACGGCGATCCTCCAGCCAGGGGCGGGCATCGGTCGGCGAGCTGGCATGCGACATCAAACGGACCTCTGCCGCACCCGCGGGCAGAACAAAAATGTGCAGCCCGTCCTCGACGTGTATCGGCCAGAACTCTCGCCCCAGGGCGAGAATGCGGAGTGCCGGGTCCGTTTCTGTAACGGGCGGACTGACCGGCCGACCGAGAGCGGTGGCGCGTTCAGCCAATCGCTGCCAGATCGGCCGGACGCTCGCCTCGTCCCAGACGAACGGGCGGCAGGATGCCGCCTCGCGGGTGGGGTAATCCGCCTCGCTTGTCAGATCGGGATGCAGCACGAATGGCTCGCCGGCATTGGCGAAGAAGCCGCGGTTGCCGGTGTCGAGGTAGCTCTCCGCCGGCAGCCCTTCCGCAAGCAAAATGGCATGGCCGTCCAGTTCGACGTGGAAGTAATCGACGAATCTCCAGTCCTGCTGCTGACGGATCGTCGCGCCATTGATCAACTGGCGGGCACAGATCAGCTTGCCATCGACCAGAACGCCATGGTCGGGGGAAACGCACAGATCGCGGTGCGGCACCGAGTTCGGCGAGCGCACCGCGCTGAATGCAGATCGGCGCGACCTCGGCGGGGCGGGGATGAACAGCGAGGTCGATGCGTCTGCGACCGAGCCACTTCACCGGACGGGCGAGCAATTCGTTGCCCACCACGGTCATCACCATGTCACCGTGATTGAGGCTTTCCACCGCGCGCTCGCCCGCGGCGGTTAGTATCTGCGTCCCGGCGGCATAGCAGACGCTCGCCAGGAAGATCTCGGTCCCGCCGTGTCCATCGGATGCGGCTTCGGCAACCCAGCCCTTGGTGAGGTTACCGGTGATTCCGGACAGGGTCAGGGTGTCGGTGTTCGACAGCACCACGCTGCCGCTCGTCCCGAAGACTGTGCCGCTATTTGTGATGGTGACGACTTCATTGGCCAGACCGACGAAGTTAGTCGGGACGGTCTTGGAACTGCCGGCGTTGAGGCCAGTGATATCGAAGTGCACACTGGTATCGCTCTTGCTGTCGTTGTACTGGAATTCGCCGGCCGCACCGAGAAATTGGATCGGCACATGGCTGCCGAAGAACAATGCGCCAGTGGTCTCGAACACCGAAGACGCCGAATTGGAAATGACCGCCTCAACCGTGGCGTTGGCAAGTGTGCTTGCCACCAGCAGCGTGCCGCCATTCGCCTCGAGCGTTCCGGTTCCGGAGATTGCCGCGAAGGTGACGGTCCCCGTGCCGCTGGTCGCTTCGATCGTGCCGCTCAGCGCGATCGTGTCCGCTTTTGCCCCGAACGAGGATGTCCCGGTCATGTCGACCAGGCCACCGATGGTGGCGCTGTTATAGGTCAGCGTACCGCCGGTCGCGATATTGATCGTCGTTCCGGAAGACGTGGTGAGACCGCCTGCGTTGAGCGTGCTCCCGCTGTTCAGCAGATCGATCGTTCCGGCTTTGAACGTAGTCGTCCCGGACGACGTGAGGGTTTCGTTCGCATTGAACACCAACGTCGCCGCGGCACTGTTGATTGTCAGCGAATTGAGCGTTTCCTTGGTCTCATCGTAGGTGACCGTGTAGTTGGCGCCGGTCGTGTTGATGGTAGCCGTGTCGCCGCCTTTGGCCCCGGGAACCCCGTTGGGATTCCAATTGGCTCCTGTGGCCCAATCACCGCTCGCTGCGGTTGACCATGAATATGCCGGCATTGCTGTCTCCATTCATCTGAAAGAGAAGAAGGCGATGAAATCCAGGTGCGCAAGCTAAAGCATCAACAGGTCGACACTGTGAACACGGCGTGACATCCCGCCATCACACGTTTACGTGATGATTTGCAGCTTGAAGGATTGGCATCACTTTTAACAGTCTTGCGGTTGTCGTGGCTACGCTATGCCTCAAGGGATACAACGAGTGCGCAGTGCCATGCGCCGGGGTCGCGAACCAGTCCGTGCGGCACCGGATTGGCGCCGTCTGGAGCGGCCGCGTAACATTGCCCGCGTCCGCAACGATGACCGCCGAGCACCAGTCCTCGCTCGACCGTGCGGTTGCCGCCGATGGAATGTTCCTGGTCAGAAATGCCTATACGGACCACACTGCATGCGGCTCCGTACGCCACCAACTCCAGGTCGCTTCCGCTATCCGCTGTGTTGAATTGCTGGCGTGCCCCGTCCTGGTCAGGAATCAACCATATGTTCATGAATTGTTCCTATACTCTCGCCGGCCGCATCGTCTCGCGGCGGGAGGATCCTCATGGACATGCACACGCCTGATCACGCCCTCGTAGCTTCGCCGGCCGCGCCCGGCGGTCCGCCCTCGCGCCTCTTTATCAGGCGCCTGCTCCAGACGCTCGCCGCCGCCACGCCGGGTGCCAACCAGGACGACACGGCCGCCTGGAGCGAGAACTGGCAGGCAACGTGCGAACTGTTCGACGCACTCAGCCCCGGCGACGCAGCCGATGCCCAGCTTGCGGCCATTGCGATCGCTGCCGGACAATCCGCGGTGGACGGTTTCGTTCGCGCCGCCCGCCCAGGCATGTCCGATGAGACGGTGATCCGTCTGCGCGGCAGCGCGCTGGCTGCCGGCCGCGCGTTTGCCGCGTGGACCCATGATCTCCGCGAGCGTCAGCCTGACGCGACGGAGGCCGCACCGGCGAACCCGCGCCAGTCGGCCGCGACCAGGCCCAGCGAGCCGGACGCGCAACCGATCAGCGATGCGGCAGAAGTGCCGCCGGGCTTCATCGCGCTGCGGCCTGGCGCCAAGCCGATCCCCGCAGTGGAGACGTTCCAGCCGCGCGACCGGTTCGGGCAGCCGATTCCCGATCTGCGCACCGACCAGATGACGCGGGCGCAGTTGCGCGCCTCGCTGGCCATACCGCGCGATCCGGCGCTGGAGGCCGAGGCGCTGGCCGAGGAGGAGGCGATGATGGCCGAGCAGGCGGCGCTCGATGCGCGCGGCGCGGCCAAGGATACGACGGGCGGCAAGTCGGGATGACGGAAGCGGGCCGGCGTCAGTCCTCGGGCTGCACGTTGAGCCTGTCCGCCAGCACCTTCTGCTTGTCGGTCCGGTGCGGGCTGCCCTCGATCTCGACGATGACGTAGGGCACCAGCTTGTCCGGCGAGAGGCCGTGCTTCAGCAGCTCCTCCTTGTTGGCGCGCAGGAACACGCAGTTCTCCTCATCCACGACCCGGATCACCACCATTGTGTGGTCGGGCTGGAAGTCCACCCGAACGATCGGTCCGCCCATCGAGACGGTCTTGTCGGTATCGTATGCCGTCTCCGGCTCGTACTCGTTGTTCTTGCATGCGGTGATCGATGCCGGGTCGGGGCCGAACATCTGGTCGTCCAGCTTCCACCCGTCGCTTTCCTTCACGAAGCTCAGCGTGAGCTCGCTGTGTAGTGTGCTGCCCGGCGCCGGCCCGCCCGGCGGGATCTTTGCGGTTCTGGAAGTGGTTTTTGCGGCGACCGTGATGATGCTGGCCTTGTCGCCGGCGGCGTTGATGCTGGCATGCGCCACCTGGAGCGTGTCCGGCACCATCGTCTTGGCCATCGCCAGGAAGCGCTGGCGGGCAGCGGCGTTTGGCATCTCCTTCTGGGCCTCGGCGCGCGTATGGGCCGAACGCAGCTTGATCGCGTCGGGCAGCTTGCCGGCCAGCAGCGCGTTGTTGTAGCCGTCATAGACCCCCAGCAACTGCTGCTGGAGTACCGCATCGAGCGGCGCGGCCCGGGTAGCCGTCGGAACCGCGAGCAGCAGCACCAACGTGACGAGCCATCGGCGCATGGTGCTTCCTCCGCTTGTGTGCCGTGCCGCGACGATACGCCGTACCGTGCCGGCTGGCGCGCGGTTGATTTACCCGCAGCCTTCGCCCAGAAAGCGCCGGCACAACCGCGGGACCCGTTTTATGACCACAGGCTACCACTTCGAGGACCTGCAAATCGGGCAGACCGCCAGCCTGGGCAAGACCATCACCGAGGCCGACATCCTGCTGTATGCTGCGGTGTCCACCGACACCAACCCGATCCACATCGACGCCGAAGCGGCGAAGCAGTCGATCTTCGGCGAGCGCATCGCCCACGGCATGCTGTCGGCCGGCTTGATCAGCGCGGTCCTCGGCACCAGGCTGCCGGGGCCAGGATCGCTCTACATGCGCCAGTCGCTGCGCTTCGCCGCTCCGGTGAAGATCGGCGACACCGTGACGGCCACCGCCACGGTCACCGCGCTCAATCCGGAGAAGAAGCGCGCCACGCTCAGCACCGTCTGCACGGTGCGCGGCGAGGTGGTGATCGAGGGCGAGGCCTACGTTCAGGTCCCGTCGCGAGGATGATCCGAATCTTCCACGACTGGCGGGAACTGCCCGACGACGCGCGCGGCGCCACCGTGGCACTTGGCAATTTTGACGGCGTGCATCGCGGCCATGCCGAGGTGATCAAGGCGGCGCACGCGGCGCGCCCGAAGGTGCCGCTCGCGGTGCTGACCTTCGAGCCGCATCCGCGCGAGCATTTCCGCCCCGACGATCCGCCGTTCCGCCTGACGCTGTCGGCCGAGCGGGCGGCGGCGCTGGCCGCGCTTGGGGTCACGCTGATCTACGAGCTGCGCTTCGACCACGAATTCAGCCTGATGCCGGCCGAGGAGTTTGTCAGCGATGTGCTGCACCGCGGGCTGGGCGCGCGACACCTGGTGTGCGGTCCGGACTTCGCGTTCGGACGGCGTCGTGGCGGCGGTAGTGAGTTCCTGGCGCAGCGGGCCGAGGCGCTCGGCATGGGGCTGACGCTGGTGCCGCTGCTGGCCGACGGCGCCGGCCCGATCTCGGCGACGCGTATCCGGCGGGTGCTGCAGGACGGCTATCCGGAGCGTGCCACCGCCGATCTGGGCCGGCCCTGGACGATCCGCGGCGTGGTGGCGCACGGCGACGCGCGCGGCCGGACCATCGGCTTTCCCACCGCCAATATCGCGCTCGGGCGCCATCTGGAACCGGCGCGTGGGGTGTATGCGGTGACGGTGCGGCTGCCTGACGGGCAGTGGTATCGGGGGGTGGCGAATATCGGCCGCCGGCCGACGGTGAACGAGGGGCCGGAGAGCCGGCTCGAGGTCAACATCTTCAACTTCGATGCCGACATCTACGGCGCGGAGCTGTCGGTGGCACTGCACGCCTATATCCGCGAGGAGCGGCGCTTTCCCGGTCTCGATGCGCTGAAGGCGCAGATCGCGGCCGATGCCGCCGAGGCGGGGCGATTGCTGCAGACGGCGTAGGCCCTGATTGCGATGAGTTTCGCTGCGGTCGACCCATCCTACGGCGCGCGCCAACCCGTAGGATGGGTAGAGCGCAGCGAAACCCATCGAGCCAAGCGATCGCATGAGCTTCTGGTCAGACGGACCGTGAGATCACGTCTCTCCCGCGTGCGGGACAGGTCGAATCTCCCGGTGGGAACTCGCATTGACAGGGGATTGCTACAGTTGCTCGCGCGCCACGCGCGCCACCTCATCGGTGGTGGTCCGCCAGGTGTGGCCGCGCCCGAGCACCCGCGACAGCGCCTCGCGCAGCCAGCGAATGCGATGCGCCTGCCCGGCGATCCACGGATGCAGCGTCAGGTTGAACGACGCACCACCCTCGTCGTGCAGGAAGGCGAACGCTTCGGTGACGTTGTCGGCCCACACCAGCGGCGGTACGCGGCGCAGCCACATGCATTCGAGGTCATTCCACTCCGGCTGCGGCGGCAGCGCGACCAGATGTGTCCCCAGCAGGAACGGCCGGTCGTCGCTCGCCCAGTCGGTCGTGTAGATGAATCCAGCCTCGGCCAGCAGCGCCGGCGTCCGATCGGACTCGTTGAAGTCCTGGCCGCACCAGCCGAGCGGCGCCTCGCCAGTCGCTGCCCGCACCGCGTCGCGGCTTTCGACGATGAACGCGCGTTCCTCCGCCTCGCTCATGCGGCTGGTGATGCGCCGCGTCGCGGAGGTGCCGTGCGCGAGGAAGCAGGCGTTGCGCCGCGTCAGTTCGTCCACCAGTTCCGGATAGCGCTTCGCCGCCGCAGCCCCCAACGCAACACTCGGCGTCACGCCGAACCGGTCCAACATATCCAGCACGCGGAAGATGCCGACGCGCGCGCCGTATTCGCGCTGACTCCAGGTCAGCCAGTCGGGAAAGAATTTGCCCAGCGGTGAAACGATACGCGGATCGGGATTGGCCTCGACGGGCGGGTTCAGTTCCCAATAGTCCAGCATCAGCGTCACGGTAAAAGCGATGCGCGCATCGTCCGGCCACGCGAAGCGTGGCGCCTCGGTCAGCGTGCGGTAGGCGTGGCGCAGATGGTCCATGCCAGGGCGGCGGTGTTCGCCGACCGGCGGGGTGCTCGCGGGTTCAGCCATTGGCCGCCTCCCGCGCCGCGAGATGCGATTCGATCAGCGGCAGATGGTGTTGGTTGAACCAGTCGGTGATCGCGCCGGCGGTGGTCAGCCAGACGCCGGGATGTGACAGGATGTACTCCATCGCGGTACGGAATGCGCGGATGCGATGCGGCTGGCCGACCCAATAGGGATGCAGCGCGATGCACATCACGCGGCCCTGTTCGGCGCCTTCCTCGTACAGCGTGTCGAAGGTGTCGCGGATCTGGCAGGCGAACTCGCCGGCTTCCTGGCCGCGGCGATGCAGGATCACGTCGTTGATGTCCACCGAATACGGCATCGAGATCAATTTTCCGACTTTCACCTTAAGCGGGAATGGCTGGTCGTCGTGATACAGGTCGGCCGTGTAGTCGTAGCCGCATTCGGCGGCGAGCTCGAACGTATCGAGCGTGTTGGTGATCGCCGGGCTGAACCAGCCGCGCAATCTCCGACCGGTGAGGCGCTGGTGGATGTCCTTGCTTTCCTCCATCGCCGCGCGTTCCTCGTCGCGCGAGAAGCCGAGGTGGTAGCGCGTGTTGTAGATGCCGTGCGACATGTACTCCCAGCCGCGCGCCTCCATCGCGCCGAGGATCTCCGGGAAGTGCTCGAGCACCGCCATGTTGAGGCTGACGGTGCAGCGGATGCCCAGCGCATCGGTGACATCGAACAGCCGCCACAGGCCGACGCGGTTGCCGTAGTCGCGCTGCGAGTAGCCCAGGATGTCGGGATGCGGCGAGCGCGGCCAGGGATCGCGGGTGCGGACGAACTTCGGCAGGTACTCGTAGTGCTCGATGTTCGGCACCACCCACAGCGCCACGCGCGCGCCATTCGGCCAGCGCAACGGCGGGCGGTGCAGAATGGGAGAATAGGCGACGAGGTTCGGTTCCATCGCAGGGTCTCCGCGGCACTGTTCGTGATTCCCACGCAAGCGGGAACCCAGCTTGGCGCAACATTTGCTTGGACGGCAAATCGCAACCAAACGGAGGACGCCGATGAACGACGCCAAGACCGCGCTCGGCCAGAAGATCCTGGCGATCAAGCAGCAACGCAAGCTGAGCTGGACGGAGATCGCCGACCGCCTGGGCTATTCGCCGACCTGGACCTGTGCCGCCTGCCTCGGCCAGATGTCGATGACCGCCGAGACCGCGGCGAAGGCCGGCGCACTGTTCGGGCTGCACGACGACGAGGTGGCGCTGTTGCAGGCAATCCCGTATCGCGGATCGCTGCCGGGCGCGGTGCCGACCGATCCGCTCATCTACCGGTTCTACGAGTTGGTCATGGTTTATGGCACCACCTGGAAGGAGTTGATCCAGGAGGAGTTCGGCGACGGCATCATGAGCGCCATCGACTTCGACATGAGCCTGGAGCGGCAGCCGGACCAAAAGGGCGATCGGGTGAAGTTGACCATGTCGGGGAAGTTCCTGCCGTATAAGCGCTACTGACCGGCAGCGGGAGGAAGCGCCATGGACACCACCATCGACGAGATCGCCGACGGCATCTATCGGCTCTCGACCTACGACCCTCGGGTCGCACCGCCCGCCGGCCTGACCTACAACGTGTTCCTCATTCTCGGCGACGATCCGCTGCTGTTTCATACCGGCAAGCGCAGCATGTTCCCCGCAGTCTCTGCGGCGACCGCCCGCGTATTGCCGCTCGACCAGCTGCGCTGGATCGCGTTCGGCCACTATGAGGCCGACGAATGCGGCGCCATGAACGAATTTCTGGCCGCGGCGCCGCGTGCGGCAGTCGCGCACGGGCAGACCGCCTGCCGCGTATCTCTCAACGATATGGCAGACCGGACACCTCGCGTGCTCGCCGACGGCGAAGTCATCGACCTCGGCGGCGGCAAGCGTGTGCGTTACCTTGATACGCCACACATCCCGCACGGCTGGGAAGCCGGTGTGCTGTACGAGGAAAGCACCCGCACCCTGCTGTGCGGCGACTTGTTCACGCAGGTCGGCGACCCGCCCCCACTCACCAGCGACGACGTTGTCGGCCCTGCGCTGGCAGCCGAGGATTTGTTCCGGTTCTCCAGTCTGCATCCTAGCACCGGACGCACGATCCGCCGGCTGGCCACGCTGGCACCGCGGATGCTCGCGCTGATGCACGGCCCGGCGTTCACCGGCGACGGCGCGGTGGCATTGCGTGCGCTGGGGGATGAGTACGACGGGCGCATCCGCGCGGACCTGATGCGCGACAGCGATTGATCGGCACTGCCCGCTGGGCGAGCTGTGCTATGCTGCCGGCATGGCCGCCGTTTTGAAGATACATGCTGGATGATGGTGCACGCGTCCCACCTTCTGGCGCGGTGCTGACAAGGGGGAGACAATCCATGGCGAACACCCAGGCGATTTCCGATCTGCTGAAGCGCGCGACCGACGCCGGCGATGTGCCTGGCGTCGTGGTCGCGGCCGGCACCGCGGAGGGACCGATCTTCGCCGGCGCCTCCGGTGTGCGGGACACCGCGTCGGGCGCGCCGATGACGGCCGACACCGTGGTCTGGATTGCCTCGATGACCAAGGCGGTTACCGGCGCCTGCGCCATGCAACTGGTGGAACAAGGCCGGCTGTCGCTCGATGCGCCGATCGCATCGGTGCTGCCGCCTTTCGGCAACGTGCAGGTGCTGGAAGGCTTTGCAGCGGACGGCTCGCCGCGGCTGCGACCAGCCAGGCGGCCTATCACGCTGCGCCACTTGCTCACCCACACCGCCGGCTTCGTCTACGATATTTGGAACCCCGAGATGGCCCGCTACCTGGAGTCGACCGGCACGCCAGGCATCATCTCCTGTGCCAACGCGGCGCTATCGATCCCGCTGGTATTCGATCCTGGTGAACGCTGGGACTATGGGATCGGCATCGACTGGGCCGGCAAGGCGGTGGAGGCGGTTAGCGGCCAGCGGCTCGGCGCGTATATGCAGCAGAACCTGCTGCAACCCCTCGGCATGACCGACACCGCGTTCAAGATCGGACCGGCGCAACGGCAACGCCTGGCCAAGGTGCACAACCGTACGCCGGAGGGCTTCGAGGCCACCGATATGGAGTTGCCGCAAGAGCCCGAATTCGAAATGGGTGGTGGTGGGCTATATTCGACCGTGGGCGATTATCTCCGCTTCACGCGCATGATCCTGAACGGCGGTACGCTCGACGGCACGCGTGTGCTGGCGCGCGAGACGGTTGCGACAATGTCGGCGAATGCGATGGGCGATCTGGTGTGCCGCCCGCTGAAGACGGCGGCACCGCCCTACTCCAACCACGTTGACTTCATCGACGGCATGCAGTGGGGACTGAGCTTCCTGATCAATCCTGACCCGATGCCGACCGGTCGTTCCGCCGGATCGCTCGCCTGGGCTGGGCTGGCCAACTCGTACTTCTGGATCGACCCGGCGAGGCAGGTAACCGGCGTCTACGCGACGCAGGTGTTGCCGTTCTTCGACGAGAAGGCCGTGCAACTGTTTCAGGACTTCGAGAGCGCGGTGTATCGGCTGGTGTAGCGTCGCCTGTCCGAAGCCGGCGAAACTCTGGCCGAGGCTGTACCGATGCTCATCCGTTGCGCCACGCTGATCATCGCTGCGCTACGAGCCTGCGACGACGATCGTCCCGGTCATGCCGAACATGCTGTGCAAAAAGTGTGTGCATTCCAGTTTGTAGGTCCCGGCCGCACGGGGAACCAGCGTGATGTCCACGCTGCTACTCGCGGCGATCTGGACCGTTCCGTCCTGCGGCGGTGCGCCTGATGGGTAAGCGCTGGCGGCGAACAATGCGGGCGCGCTGAAACTGTGGCCGCCACTGCTGTCGTTCACGAGGTGCAGACGAACCGGCACGCCGACGCGCAGTTGCAACTGCGCCGGGGCAAACGCGAAGTTGGACAATCGGATCGTGATCGCCACCGCGGGCTGGCTCTGCGACGGTTGCGCCGAGACTGCAAAGGGCGCCAAGACAGCGGACAGACCCAGCATGACCGTTACAGCCGCGCGCAACATGCGGCTCATGCCGCGGCGGTCGCCGTCATGGTGTCGATGTTGGCACAGAGTTCCCGCACGATGAGGCATTGGTCCAGCGGCACATGGATTCCGAATGCATCGTCGAGGGCAAATCCGACGTCGAGTAGATCGAGGCTGTCAACACCCAGGTCGCGCAGCAGATTGCTGTCGAGCGATATCGCCTCACGCGGAATGGGACAGGTCTGCGCAATGATGTCCGCGACGACGTCGAAGGTGGATGGCACCGCTGCCTCAAGACCGTTGGTGATGCATCTACGCCCATGGCACAGCCATTATTCCCCATGTGGCGGATCACGCCTGTCTGTCCCAGGATCGCCAACTCCACTATCGTTCGTCGGGCAGACGGCGCCAACGGAGGCGACATGGCTTTCTCCTTCACGCTCACCGACGTCATCCCAGCCACCCCCCAACAGATCTATGACGCATGGCTCGACAGTCGCGGTCACACCAAAATGACCGGCAGTTCGGCAAAGGCGAAACCCCTGGAGGGCGCGCCGTTTTCGGCCTGGGGCGGCTATATCAGAGGTAAGAACCTCGCCCTCGAGCCAAGCCGCCGCATCGTGCAGACGTGGCGCACGACAAAGTTCACCGACCAGGACCCGGACTCGCAGATCGAAGTACTGCTGGAGCCGGTGGTCGGCGGCACGCGGCTCACGCTGCACCACACCAACGTCCCGGACGGCCACGCCGGCTACCAGGACGGTGGCTGGCAGGAACACTACTTCGAGCCGATGAAGCGCTACTTTACCGGCTGAAGGGCCGCATCCGCTGTTTCCGCCTCGATCCGCGCCAACAGCGCCTCCAGCTCGCGGATCGAGTAGGGCTTGTTCAGCACACCCTGCAACGTTGCCAGCTCATCCTGCTCCGCCTCACCCAGCTCGGCATAGCCGGTCGCCAGAATGATCGGCCCGGTATATCCAAGCTGCCGCATCGCCGCCGCGGCCTGCAACCCGGTCATCGCCGGCATGGCATGGTCAATCACCACGATCGCCGGCCGTGTCTCGAGCGCCGCCAGCGCCTCCCGTCCGCTCACCGCCGTGATCACGCCATAACCGAGCTGCCGCAGCATGTCCGCGCTCACCTGCAGCACGTCGGCGTTGTCGTCCACCACCAGCACTTTCGCGTGCGACTGCGCGCGGCGCTGCTCCGCTTTCGGTCGATCAACACTCGGCATCTCCGCCGCGCGCGGCAACAGCAGCGTGACGGCGGTGCCCATGCCAGGCGAGGTCTTCAGCCATACGGTGCCGCCAAATTCGCGCACCATGCCGTAGACCTGACTCAACCCGAGCCCACTGCCCGACGGCCCCTTCGTGGTGAAGAACGGCTCGAACGCACGCTCTGCCACTTCGCCGGTCATGCCGACACCCGTGTCGGTGACGATGATTGCCACGTAGTCGCCCGCTGCGATGTCGCCCTTCGTCGTTTCTGTAACAGGATGGTTCGTGGTGGTGATCGTCAGCACACCGCCATCCGGCATTGCATCGCGGGCGTTCAGTGCGAGGTTGAGGATCGCCGCCTCCACCTGGCTCGGTTCGACCATCGCCGGCCACAGATTGTCGCTGAGCCAGGTGTCGATACGGATCCGCTCGCCGTGCGTGCAGGTGTGCAGCAAGGGCACCAGATCCGATACCAGCTTGTTGACATCGGACGCCTGCACCGCCAGCCGCTGCCGACGCGAGAATGCCAGCAGCCGCCCGGTCAGTTGTGAGCCGCGACGCACCGCACCGGTGGCGCGCTCGATCCAGGTATGCTGACGCGTCTGCTCAACCGGCACGGTGTGCGACAGCAGATCGAGACTGCCCTGTATCGTTGCCAGCAGATTATTGAAGTCATGGGCGATGCCGCCGGCGAGTTGGCCGACCGCCTGAAGCTTCTGCGACTGCACCAGTGCCGCCTCGGTGTTCTGGCGTTCGGCGATCTCGACCTGCAGGCGATTGTTGGTGACCGACAGCTCCCGTGTGCGCTCGGCCACACGAGCCTCCAGCGCATCGGCGTGCTCGCGCAGGTCCTCCTCGCGACGCGCCAGCGCGGCGGCCATGTCGTTGTAGGCCGCGGCGATCTGGCCAAATTCCGAATGGGTATCTTCGCCCTGAACCGGTGTGCCGAGATCGCCTTCGCGCCAACGATGCGCAGCCGCCAACAGGGCGCGCGTCGGCCGCCCGATGAAGCGGCGCGCCACGAACAGTGTGAGCAGGAAAGCGCCGATCGCGACACCGCCCAGCAGCAGGCCGCCCCGCAGGGTTGCGCGATCGATGTCCGCCATCATTGCGGCCTCGTAGAAACCGATCGCTACCATCAGCCCATAGGTCGATTGCGCGGGTGGAATGAAGCCGACGACGCGGGTGGTGCCATCGATGCTCTTCAGTCGCTCGACGCCAGCCTGCCGTGCTGTCACCAGGGCCATCGCCTGCGGCGGGAAGTGCTTGCCGACAAACGCCGCATGCTGCGGGCTACGCGCAAGAATGACGCCGTCGCGATCGGACACGGTGAGTGCGCTGCCGGCAAGGAACGGCGATCCGGTCTGCCGCAACCGAGACAGGTGTTCCGACAGGCGGCCAAGATCCAGGCCGGCGACCAGAACGCCGCCGCGATCCGGATAGACATCGGTAAGTGGCAAGGCGAACGGCAGAAAGCCATCGCTGACACCGGGCGTTGCCGCAAAGCGGCCGGCGGCGAAGCCCGAGGCGGCGATGGCATCGCGTACCCATTGCGGCCGATCGCCGTCAGTCAATCGCAATGCCGGCGCCGAGGCACAGATCAGGTTACCGTCCGCATCGAGCAGCGCGACGAATGCGAACATCGGCACGTTGCGTTGGGCCGCCCGCAACCGCTCGCCGCACGTCGGCGCGGCGTCACGTACGTCGTGCAATTGCGCGACTGTGCTCAGCAATGTGCGCGCGCCCTCGGCGATGCTGTCGACGTCGCCGTTCAGGAGTTGCGCCTGTTGCAGCGACAGGTCGCCAAGCTGCGCCCTGCGTTCCTGCCAGTGGCTGTATTCGACCCAGACGCCAAGCAGGATGACGGGCAGCAGACAGGTCAGCACGACGAGCAACAGCCGCGTCGAAAGCCGCATGCTGTGCCACGGTATCCGCATGTCGGGTGTCGCCCTCGCTGATACTGGTCGTCGCCACATTAGGCCCGGTCGCCGCCATCCGGAAAGGTATCTTGCGTCAGACCTCGAGCCACTCGCGGCGGATGTCGGCGCGCGTGTCGATGTCGGCGGGCGTCCCCTCGAACACGATGCGGCCATGGCCCATGACATAGAGCCGGCGTGAGATGCGCATTGCGATGGTGAGCTTCTGCTCCACCAGCAGGATCGCCACGCCGCGGCGGGCGATCTCCTCCAGCAGGCGGCCGACCTGCTCGACCAGCATCGGCGCCAGGCCCTCGGTCGGTTCGTCGATCAGGATCAGGTCGGGATCGCCCATCAGCGTGCGGCACATGGTCAGCATCTGCTGCTCGCCGCCCGACAGCACGCCGGCCGCGTTGTGCTGGCGTTCCGCAAGATTGGGGAACAGCTTGAATACGTCGTCGAAATTCCAGCGACCGAATCTGCCGGCGCGCTTGAGGCCGAGCATCAGGTTCTGGCGCACGGTGAGGGTAGGGAAGATCTGGCGGTCCTCCGGCACGTAGCCGATGCCGGCCTTGGCCACCAGGTTGGCGCGCAGGCCGGCGATATCGCGGCCGCGGTAGCGCACGGTGCCCACTGGCTCGACCAGGCCCATGATCGCCTTGCACGTGGTGGAGCGGCCGACACCGTTGCGACCGAGCAGCGACACGATCTCGCCCTCGCCGACCGAAAGGTCGACACCCTGCAGGATGTGGCTCTTGCCATAGAAGGCGTGCAGGTCATGGACTTCGAGCATTACTTGCACCCCTTGTGCTTCATGCCGCTACTGCCCCGAGATATGCCTCTTGCACCGCAGAGTTGGACCGGATCTCCGCCGGGGGACCCGACGCGATCACATTGCCATAGACCAGTACCGTGATGGTGTCTGCCAGGTCGAACACCACGCGCATGTCGTGCTCCACCATCACCAGCGTCTTGCCTTCGGTGACACGGCGAATCAGCGCGACGGCATATTCCGTCTCGCTGTGGCTCATACCCGCGGTGGGTTCGTCCAGCAGGATCACGTTCGCCCCGCCGGCCACCGTCATGCCGATTTCCAGCGCGCGCTGCTCCGCATATGACAGCAAGCCCGCCGGCACGTCCCGCCGCATCGCCAGATTGAGGTCCAGCAACAGTATCTCGGTCGCCTCGTTCAACCCGCGCTGGCGCGGCAGCAGGTGCCAGAACGAATAGTGGTAGCCGCGGCTCCACAGCAGCGCGCAGCGCAGGTTCTCGAACACCGTGAGGCGCGGAAAGATCGACGTGATCTGAAAACTGCGCGACAGGCCCAGCCGATTGATCCGCTGCGGCGGCAGCGCGTCGATCCGCCGGCCGCGCAATTCGATCGCGCCGGCGGTGATCGGAAACCGCCCGGAAATCAGGTTGAACAGCGTGGTCTTGCCCGCACCGTTCGGCCCGATAATCGCGTGCCGCTCGCCGGTCGCGATGTCCAGGTTGACGCCACGGATGATCTCGGTGGCGCCGAAACTCTTGCGCACATCGGCAAGACGGATTGCCGGCGTGGCGGTCACGCGCGCGCCTCCGGCATGTCCGCGGTCACCGCCTGCCAGACGCGGGCGAAATAGCGGGCCTCGATGCGCAGCCACACGATGCCAAGCGCCAGCAGCGCGATGGCGACGATCCACGGCATCGCGCTGGTCTCGTCGATCGTCGCGCCAAACAGCTCCAGCCGTTTGCCTTGCTCGGAGCCAATCGTCAGGAACGACAGCAACTCGACGAAGCCGACGAACCCCGCGACTGCGGCGAGCCCAGGCACCACCAATCGCAGATACGGCAAGGCGAGCCGCGACAGGCGTCCGGCTCGCCAGATCGGTCCGTGCAGCATGATGATGCCGGCAAGCCCGGTCGGCGCGAAGGTCACCATGGCAATGAACAGCACGCCGACATAGATCAGCCAGGAATTCGACATCAGGCTCACGCCGCTCTGCAGCAGCGTGATCAGCACCGCGCCGAGGACCGGGCCCGCGAACACCATGTTGCCGCCGATATAGGCCATCAACAGCGCGTTGGCCGATAACGGCGCCGCGACCGAGTCGAAGGTGACGATTTCATAGGTGATCGCGTAGAGCCCGCCGCCAATGCCGGCAAAGAAACCCGCGAGCGAGAACTGCAGGAAGCGCACGACGCGCGGGTCGTAACCCATGAACTGCGCGCGTTCGAAGTTGTCGCGACAGGCATTCGCCATGCGGCCCAGCGGGGTCATCGTTTGCAACCGCATCAGCAGCGCGGCGATGAAAGCCCAGGCCAGGATCAGGTAGTAAACCTGGATGCCGGAGGCGTAGGACAGGCCGAACAGGCTTTGATCGATCATGCGGTTGGTGGTGACGCCGCCCTCGCCGCCGAAGAAGTGGTGGAACATCAAGGCGGCGGTCGCAACGAGCTCGCCGATGCCGAGTGTGATCATGGCGAACGCGGTGGCCCGTTGCCTGGTCGCCATGGCGCCGAACACGATCGCCAGACCCAGTCCGGAGAGACCGGCGAGCAGCGGCATCAGCTCCATCGGCACCGGCAATTCGCCGGCACCGGCGGCATTGAGGAAATGGATCGTCGCATACCCGCCGAAGCCGAAGAACGTCGCGTGGCACAGCGAGAACAATCCGGATTGGCCGAGCAGCATGTTGTACGACAGCGCCAGGATGATCATCATCCCCATCTGGCTCAGCATCGAGGTGACGAAGCCGGCCTGGCGATGGTGTGCCCAATCGTAGAACACCCAGGGCAGGATGATCGCCACTGCAAGCAGCACCAGCCAGGGGATCCACGCGCGGCGGATCATGTGTCGCGGGTCCCAAGCAGGCCGCGCGGACGGAACAGCAGGATCAGCACCATCATCAGCAGCGGCAGCAGTGCGCCGATCCGCGCCACCGGCACGGTGAGGATCTCGCCCAACAGGTCGTCGTTGTGCACGGCAATGCCGAGTGGGTGCAGCAGATCGGCGATCGAGGTGTCGATGACGACAGAGAATGTGACGACCATGCCCATGATGATCGACGCGAGGAAGCAGCCGGCGAGCGAACCCAGTCCGCCGAACACCACCACCACGAACACGATCGGTCCCATCGCATCGGCCATGCCAGGTTCGGTCGATTGGTAGTTGCCGCCGATCACGCCGGCGAGTCCGGCCAGGAAGCAGCCGCCGGCAAACACGATGGTGAACACCAGCGGCACGTTGTGGCCAAGCGCTGCGGTCATCCCAGGATGGGTCAGCGCCGCCTGGATGACCATGCCGATCCGCGTGCGCTTCAGCAGCAGCCAGATCGCCCCCAGCATCCCCGCCGAGACCAGCAGCATGAACCCGCGATAGGCGGGGAACTGCAGGCCGTACAGGGTGAACAGCGGGAAATCGAGACCCGCGGGCACGCGGTACGGCATCGGCAGCATGCCCCAGGCCATCTGCACGGAACGGCCGATGATGAACACCAGACCGAAGGTGAACAGCAGTTCGGCGATGTGGCCGTTGTGGTGCACGCGGCGCAGGCCCCAGATCTCGATCGCCGCGCCTATGGCGCCACACAGCAGCGGGGCGATCAGCAGCGCCGACCAGAAGCCAAGAAATCGCGTGCTTTCGTAGGCGAAATAGGCCCCCAGCATATAGATCGAGCCATGGGCGAAGTTCAGCACGCCCATCATGCTGAAGATCAGCGTCAGCCCCGACGCCAGCATGAACAGCAGCATGCCATAAACGAGGCCGTTCAACAGGGAGACGAGCAGGATCTCCATGCGAACGACCTCGATATGGCTGCAGTCTGGTGGCGAAACTCTAGGACGCCGGCCGCTTCATCTTGCACGTGGTGGGCAGGGTCAGATCGGCGCCGGACAGCTTCGCCTCCGTCTTCCAGCCGAGACCGGTCTTCTCCGCGTCCAACTTCGCGCTGCGAGTGAAGATCGCCTCACGCAGCGGGCTCAGCAACTGATGGTCCTCGGCGCGCATGGTGTTCTCGTCACCCATCATGTCGGTGACCTTCATGCCCTCGAGCGCGAGCGCGACCTTCTGTGCGTCGGTCGATCCTGCCTTGTTGATCGCCGCCGTCAGCATCTGGAACATCGTGACGTAGTCGATTGGGATGAAGTTGAAGTCGGCGCGTGCCCGCCAACCTTCGACGAACTTCGCGGCCGCCGGGTTTTGTTCTTCGGCCGGCACGTTGTCGTGGAACTCCATCACCGACGTCAGTCGGTTGTCGCCCGCCGGACCGGTCGAGGTCGGGCCGCCCGGCTGATGCGCAAGATAGGCATCGTAGCGGATTTCCAGTCCGGCGTCGTTGCCGGCTTTCATCAGCAGATTCAGGTCGCGGTCGTAGTTCGACGTCACCAGAGACTGCGCACCGGACGCCTTGATCTTGGCAATATAAGGCGAGAAGTCCTGCACCTTGCCGAACGGCACCAGTTCGTCGGCGACGATCTTGACGTCCGGGCGATACTGCTGGAGGTACTTCAGCGTCGCCTTTTGCACCGACTGGCCGAACAGATAGTCCTGGTTCAGCACATAGACGCTCTGTACCGACTTCGGCAACGTCTTGATGCGCGCCACTGCCCGCTGATCGACGTTGGCGGTGAAGCGGAAGTGCCAGAAATCGCACTGTTCGTTGGTAAGCTCGGTCGCCAGCGCGCCGCAATTCAGATACAGCAGACGATTGTCCGGGTTGCGGGCATTGTGCTTGGACACCGCATCGATCATCGCCGCGCCGACGTTCGAGCCGACGCAATGCATGACGAAGGGCAGGTTCTGGTCGGTTACGCTTTTCAACGCGATCAGCGCTTCGGCCGGTTGCAGTTTCGAGTCGAAGGTGACCAGTTCGTACTTCTTGCCGAGCGGTCCGCCCTCGGCGTTGATCTTCTCGAGGATATAGGTGAACACCTTGAGGAAGTTGTTGCCGGTGGCGGCGAACGGGCCGGAGAATGGATCGATATAGCCGATCTTGATGGTGTCATCGGCGGCACGCACCGGACCCCAGATTGCGATCCCCAACGATGCCGCGAGTATCGCGACGAACAGGCGCCGGCCCTTCATATTTCCCCCCATTGGCTTTGCTGGCGCAGACTTTATGCCGCGGTGCGAAATGGAGTCAATTTGCCGGACTATCCGATAGCGCTGTCATAGGTAGATCTGCCGCACGATTTCCTCTTCGTCGGCA
Source organism: uncultured Alphaproteobacteria bacterium (assembly GCA_963819855.1). Taxonomy (GTDB): domain Bacteria; phylum Pseudomonadota; class Alphaproteobacteria; order Acetobacterales; family Acetobacteraceae; genus JAMXLO01. Next base: position 141,757 of record CAWFYC010000025.1, on the reverse strand, counting down.
TTGCCACCGCGCTGCTCCACCACCGCCCCATCGCGCAGCACCAGGATGCGATCCGCCACCGACAGTGCCAGCCGCAGGTTCTGTTCCACCATCACCATCGTGACGTGCTGCCGCTTCAGCGCACCGACGATCGCGGCGATCTCTGTTACAAACGCCGGCGCAAGTCCGCCCGACGGTTCGTCGAGCAGCAGCACGCGGGGCTCGCTCATCAGTGCGCGGCCGATCGCCACCATCTGCTGCTCGCCGCCCGACATCAGCCGCACCATTTGGCCCCGCCGCTCCAACAGCCGGGGAAACGACCCATAGACGCTGTCCAGCAAGCGGGCCGTGTCGCCCCGCTTCGTCCAGGCTCCAAGACGCAGGTTCTCCTCCACCGCCATCTCCGGAAACAGATCGCGTGCCTGCGATACCTGCACGATGCCGTGGCGGAATATGCGATGCGGCGGCAGGCCGGCGAGTTCCAGACCGTCGAGCCGGATCGAACCGCGCCGCGGGCGCACAAAGCCACTGATCGCGTTCAATAGCGTAGACTTGCCGCTGCCATTGGCGCCAAGCAACGCCACCACTTCGCCGGCTGCCACGTCGAGATCGGCGCCGAACAGGACCTGCCGGTTGCCAAAGCCCGCCTCCACACCCCGCGCGGTAAGCAACGGTTCAGGCATGGCCGAGATAGGCTTCCAGCACGGCACGATCCGCTCGCACCTGTTCAGGCGGCGCGTCGGCAACCTTGCGGCCGTCGTTCAACACGATCACACGGTCGGCAACGCTCATCACCAGCTCGATCGCGTGTTCGATCAGCAGGATGCCGACACCGCGGCGATGCGCGAGATCGCGGATCACGTCGGCGAGCCGCTGCCGCGCGGCCGGTGCCAGTCCAACCGCCGGTTCGTCGAGCAACAGCAACGGCGGATTGGTGGCAAGCGCGCGCACGATCTCCACCATCCGCTGCTGGCCGCCCGAGAGTGCGCCCGCCTTCCGCTCGGCAATGGATGCTATGCCCATCGTCGACAGCAGTTCGCGGGCGCGTGCGGTCGCGGATGATTCAGCAACCGCTGAACGGCGGCCGAACAACAGGCCGAGAAAGCTGCTGGCTACCTGCGCGTGCAATCCGACCAGCACGTTCTCCAGCGCAGTGAGCTCGGGGAAAAGCCTGCCGTTCTGAAACGTGCGGCGTGCGCCGCGGGCAGAGATCTCATGCGGCGTGAGTCCCGCGATCTCCTCGCCGCGGAAGCGGATGTTGCCGCCATCGGCAACGACATTGCCCGCCACCGCATTGAACAGAGTTGTCCTGCCGGCGCCATTCGGTCCGATCAAGGCACAGATTTCGCCCGCATGCAGATCAAACGAGACGCCGTCAACCGCGACCAGGCCGCCGAAGCGCACGGTCACATCGCGCACCGACAGCAGCGGCGCATCAGTCACGGTAATAGCGCTCGACGAACACGGGATGCAGTCTCGCAAGTAAACTCGCGAGGCCGCGCGGCAGGAACAATATGACGAGTACTATCAGCAAGCCGAACACCAACTCGTCGAACCCGGGAAAACTGATGAACACCTGTGGCGCCGCTGTGATGATGACGGCGCCGACGATCGCGCCGGCAAGGCTGGCCAGACCGCCCACCATGATGATCGCGAACTGGCGGATCAGCTCGGTGAGGTCGAACGAGACCGGCGTCAGATGGCCGACCGAGATCGCGAACATCGCGCCCCCCACACCGACCACGGCGCCGCCCCATGCAAACGCGAGCACGATGTAGCGGTCGGTTGGAATGCCCATGGCGGCGGCGGCGATTTCGTTGTCCTTGATCGCCAGGAAGGCGCGGCCGAAGCGCGACCGCAGCAGCCGGTCGGTGATCGCGACGATCAGCACGACGAGAGCAAGGAAGACATAGAACCGGCGGCGATCGGTATCGAGCGCCCAGCCGAACAGCGTTGCCGTCGGCACCGCCATGCCCATCGAGCCGCCGGTGAGCGACTCCCATCTTATGTAGGTCCAGCGCATCAGTTCGCCGAACGCGAGCGTCATGATGGCGAGGTAGAACAGTCGCACGCCACGGAGCGCGGGGATGCTGGCGATCGCGCCGCCGACGCCTCCCATCAGTGCGGCCGGTATGACGGTCAGCCACCAGGGCAGACCAATCTGCACCATCAGTACGCCGCTGGTGTACGCACCGAGACCGAAATAGGCGACATTGGAGAACGCTAGCAGACCCAGGTTGCCGACGACCAGATTGAAGCCAATGCCGACGGGGACGTAGAGCAGCGCGGTATTGAGCACGTACTGCTGATAGGGGTTGAGCAGCAATGGTACCGGCAACAAGGCAAGCGGCAACAGCCAGAACGCGCGGCGCCCCTTCATACGCGCAAGACGGCGCGGCGGCCGAACAGGCCTTGCGGCCGCAACATCAGCACGAGGATCGGCACGAGGTAGCCGGTGATCTCGATGAACACGGTATTGATGTAGAACCCGAGCAGCTTTTCGGTGATGCCCAGCAAGATGCCGCCGGCGACGGCGCCGCCTAGTGATCCAAATCCTCCGAGAGTCATTGCCGCGAAACCCTGTACCAGTGTCCATTGGCCGAGATCGGGCGTGAGCGGCGTGATCAGCGACAGCAACACACCGCCAATCGCGCCGAGAGCCGCGCCGCCGCCCCACATCAGCGCGTGGAACAACGGGACGTTGATGCCGACCAGTGCAGCGCCGCGCTGGCTCTGGAATGTCGCCTGAATCACCTTGCCGAGGGGTGTCACCTGAAACAGCAGGAATAACGCGGCCAGCAGCAGCAGGACGCAGCCACCGATCACGACGTCATCGGTGGTGACGACGACGTTGCCGAACAGGTAGGCGTCCTGCGGATAGGGGCGTAACGGGTTGATCGTCTCATTGCCCCACTCCAGGCGGAGCGCACCACGCAGCGTGAATCCGATGGCGAGGGCCATCATCGCCAGCGACAGATGCGGGCCGGCGACAATTGGCTGCAACAGCAGGCGCTGCGCGGCAAAGCCGGCGGTGAACAGCAACGCGATGGCGAGTGTCATGGCGATCAGGAAAGGCAGGCCGAAGCCCAGGCCGAACACGAACACCGCATAGGCGCCGGCGGCAACCATATCACCGTGACCGAAATTCACCACGGTGGTTGCGCGATATGCCACGGTCATCGACAGCGCGATGAGCGCGTAGAGCATGCCGGTGGAGGTGCCGCTGACCAGTAGCTGCGGCAGCAGGGCGAGCATCTTTATTCGTCATTCCCACGCCAGCGGGAACCCAGGGCCGCCGCATTGTCGTTGCTGCCCTGGGTCCCCGCTTTCGCGGGAATGACGGAAAGGCGTGGCTCCGTTTGCACTACGCCATACCGAACCGCTGCCGCAAAGTGGGCTTATGCACCTTTCCGGTTGCATTGCGCGGCAACGCGTCCACGAGCCTGATAGAGCGCGGGTGCTTGTAGCGCGCCAGGTTCGCTTCGCAATGTTGAAAGATCTCGGCTTCGCTCAGCGCCTGACCCGGCTTGATCGCGACGATGGCGCGCCCAACCTCGCCCCAGCGTTCGTCCGCCACCCCGATGATTGCGACTTCGGCGATGGCGGGAAGTTGGTAGAGCACGTCTTCGACCTCCGCCGGATAGACGTTCTCACCGCCGGATATGTACATGTCCTTCCAGCGATCCACGATGTAGTAGAAGCCGTCCTTGTCCATCAGTGCCGCGTCACCGGTGCGAAGCCAGCCATCGGTGAAAGCACCGCCAGTCGCCTCGGGCCGCTTCCAGTAGCCGGGCGTGGTGCTGGGGCCATTGACCCAGATTTCGCCGATCTCGTCGGCGGCGGCATCGGTCCCGTCGGCACGCGCCAGGCGCATCGCGACATGCAGACAGGGTTTGCCGGCCGAGCCGGCCTTGGGCAGCGCGTCACCCGGCTCCATGATGGTGATTACGCCGCAGGTTTCGGTCATGCCGTAACCCTGAATCAGGTTGAGCCCGCGATCCCGCCACTGATGCAACAGCGGCAATGGCACCGGGGCGGCGGCGACATAGGCGAGCAGGTTTGGATTGAAGGCCGCCTCGGCGAATTGCGGCAGTTGCGCCATGAACTGGAAGTGGGCGGGTGCGCCGATGAAGTGGGTGATGTTTGCTGCGCGGTCGGTAAACAATTGCAGGGTCAGCGCCGGATCGTAGGCACGCTCCACCACGACCTTGCCGCCGTAGTGGAATACCGGGTTGGCGAACACGTCCAATCCGCCGACGTGGAACTGCGGCAGGACGACGAGGCAGGTGCTGTCGGCTGTAACCCGGCACGGGCCAGTCAGGTTGACGGTCTGCCAGAACCGCATGCCGTGCGTGATGATCGCTCCCTTGGGATGGCCCGTGGTGCCGGAGGTGTACAGTATCGTGGCGATATCGTCGTGCGTCAGCGCCTCCGGCGTCACATCGTCGGAGGTTTCGGCGATCAGCAGCTCGTACGCGCTGTCGGCGGATTCACGCCCGCACAGGTGCCGCACGCCGCACGCGGCGGAGAGTTCCAACGCCGTGTCGCCGAATTCGGGATCGTAGAACATCACGACCGGCTCGCAATCGCCGACGATGAAACGGAGCTCCGGTACTGTCAGCCGCCAGTTCATCGGTGCGAACACCGCGCCGATGCGCGCGCAGGCGAACTGTAGTTCGAACAGATCGGACGAATTATGAGCAAGCACCCCCACGCGATCGCCACGCGCGACGCCGAATCGCGCGCGGAGACCAGCGGCGAGACCGTCGACGCGCCGGTCGAACTCGGCGTAGGTGAAAACGCGGCCGGTGGCGAGGTCTTCCATGGCCACGCAGTCGCCGCGGGTCGATGCGTAGTGGGCAATCCAGTCGTAGCTGGGTATCGTCATGACCGCCTCCCTCGGCGTAAACAGCCGTTATTCGCTATCGGGCAATGGCTCGCCCCATGACTTGTAGACCGTCTCCTGCCCCTGCGCGTTCAAGCCGACCGCGTACATCCTCTCGACGCCGACGTGCTTGTCGGGACCGAACGTCTCGGTGTCGGCCAGCACGCCGGTGTCGAAATCTTTCAGTGACTCCATGGCTTTTTCCCAACTTTCGCGGGTCGGGTTGGGACCGGCGCGGCGGAATGCCTCGACTGTGACGATCGCTGCGGGAACCCCAAAATAGTAGAAGTTCGTCGGCTCGCCGACCTTCGGCAGCTCATCTTTGGTCAGATACTTGACGAAGATGTCGTGGAACTTCTTCAGCGGCCCGGTGCCGATCCTGGCCTTGAACTGGTAAGGCTGGTAAAAGCGTTGGCTCAGGTAGTCGTGGTTCGGGAAGGCCTGCACCACCTGATCGAAATCGGCACCGAGTGCGCCGAGGACGATGACGTTGATCTGGAACTTTTGCAGCTCGCGAAGCAGCACGATCAGTTCCGGCTGATACAGGCACGCCATCACCGCCTGTGCGCCGGATGCCTTGATCTGCAACGCCTGCGCGGTGCCGTCGGTGGCGCCGTGCTCGAGCGTCGTGGTGGCGACGATCTCGCCGTTGTGGCTCTTCACGTAGTCGGTGGCGTTGTCGCAATAGCCGTGCGCCCAGTCGTCGCTGTGCATCGCGAGCGCGATCTTGGTGGTGCCTGGCTTGGCCATCGCGAAGCTCGCCATCGCGCGTCCGGACTCGATGCCGGTATAGGTGGCGTGGAAGATGCCCGGCGATGCCGGACGGCTGATCTTGGGATTGGCCGAGGCGCCGACCCAGGGCACGCCTTCCTGCACCAGCATCGGCTTGATCGCCATGGCCACGCCGCTGCACGGGTTGGCCATGATCATGAAGACCTTGTCCTCGTAGATCAGCTTCTTCGCCGCGGCGATGCCCTTTGCTTCATTGCACGAGTCATCGGCGAACACCGAGGTGAACTTGCGCCCGTTCACACCGCCCTGTTCGTTGATGTAGCGGAAATACGCCTCGGGCCCGTAGTTCAGCGGCGTGAACACCGAGGATGGGCCGGAGAACGGGCCCATGTTGCCGATGACGATCGCGGTGTCCGTGATGCCCTGTGTGTTGTCGGCACTTGCCGGAATCGCCAGGGTCATGGCGATCAGCGCGACGATCGCGTGCGTAAAGCGCATTGTGAGGTCTCCCCGTATGTGCGGGATCATAACCAGATCGCTACGCCGCGCCAACCACCGCGTTGGCGAACACCGCGCCGGTGGTGCCGTCGGTGATGCCCACATCGGTCACGTGAGGGCCGGGATTGCACGCCAGGCTGGCACCGACGATCGACTTGAATGTCAGTAGCGGCGGCTGCCAGTCGACGATGGCGTCGGCGGCCGCGCGCAATGCGCGCAGTTCGGCGGCAACCTCGGTCGCGGGCGCGTCGGACAGCAGACCGCACACCGGCAAGCGCAGTGTCGCGGTCACCGCGCCGTGCGTCGCGACCGCCATGCCGCCGCCGGCACTGATCACGGCGTTAGCCGCCGCAACGAGATCGGCTGGCTCGCGACCGAACACCACCAGATTATGGCTGTCATGCGCGACAGATGTCGCCAGCGCGCCGCGCCAGTTGCTCCAACCTTGCAGAACGCCCAGCACCGGCGCGGCCGGGGCGTTGCCGTGGCGATGAATCACTGCCATCAGGATCGCATCATCCGGCAACATCACGGCGCCGTCGCGCACCTCGGCAACAGCTTCGCCCCACTCGGTGAAGCGCGGCTTCGCAACAGTGCGCAGCCGCACGCGGCCGGCGTTCACTCCCGCGGTACGCAAGACGAAATCGGCTGCCGACACAGGTCGTACCTGCATGGTCTCCAGCGGTGCGCCCGGCGGGCTTTGCGGCAGCGCCACCAACAGGCGACCATCCGCGGCGACCAACTCACCGGAAGCAAACACCTGCGTCACAGCCAGTTCGGTCAGATCCGACAGCACGATCATGTCGGCGCGCCGCCCCGGTGCGATCAAGCCGAGGTCGCGGCGGTCAAGCCGCATCGCTGCGTTGAGGGTGGCGCAGCGCAGCGCCTGCATCGGTGCCAGCCCGCGCCGCACCAGACGGTGCAGCACGTCGATCATGCCGCCCACCTGGACCAGATCGTCGGGAAACACATCATCAGTGCAAATGGTCAGCGTCTGCGGGATCTGCAGCAGCGTGTTCAGCGCCTCGACTGCACCGGGCAGCACGTAATCGTGCGAGCCGCGCAGCTCAACGGTGAAACCGGCACGCAGCTTGGCGAGCAGGTCGTCGCCGCTGGTGATCTCGTGATCGCTCTCGACGCCGGCGGCGGCGAACGCCTGAAGATCCACGCCGACGAGACCGCGGGCATGTCCGCACACCAGCTTGCCGCTGGCGAGACCGGCGTCGACGATGCCGCTCATGCGTGGCTGCCGCTCCAGCAGGCCGCGCATGTCCATCACCTCGGCCACACCGGCGATCTCGGGCCAGCGCAGCATCTCGCGCATTTCATCGGGGCCGAAATACGCGCCGGTGCGCTCGAGCCCCGGCGCCGACGGCACGCAGGACGGCGCCAACACCACGATCCGCAATGGCAGATCGCGTGTCGCCGCGATCGCCCAGCGCAGGCCGTCCAGTCCGGACACATTGCCGATCTCGTGCGGATCCCAGCAGATCGTCGTGGTGCCCTGCGGCACCACCACCTCGGCATAGCGCCGCGGTGTCATCATCGAGCTTTCGATGTGCAGGTGTGAATCGATCAGTCCCGGTGCGATGATCCGGCCTGCCAACGCGATCGTCTCGCGCGCGTCGCTGCGCGTTCCCGACGGATGGACGCTCGCGATCAACGGACCGACCAGGCCAACATCGGCGGACCGCAATTCGCCTGTCACCACATCGGCGACCATGCCACCGGTGAGCAGTACATCGAACGGCTGGTGGCCGCGTGCCGAACGCACGGCGCGATCGCGCAGCGTCAGATCATGCAGGTCGTGAGGTTCAGGCATTGCCACGGTAACCATAGAACTCGCGCGCCGCTTCCAGACTGACCTTGCCGTTGCGCAGATCGGCGTACAGCGACGCCTGGTCGCGTTCTACTGGTGTGCCATAGCCGCCTCCGCCGGCGGTGGAGATCACGATCCGGTCGCCCTTGCGCAGCGTGGACACGATCTTGGATTTCACCACCTCCTCGCCGCCCGCGGCACGTTTGATCACGGCACTTGCCCGACCACCGGCCATGCCGTCATCGACACCGTTCGCCTCGCACAGATGACGTTCGCCGCGATAGGTCACAGTCGCCTCGCCATCCAGCAGTTCATATTCGAACACACCGCCCAGTCCGCCGCGATACGTGCCGGGCCCGCCGGAATCACGGTTCAGCTCGATGCGATGCACGCGGATCGGTGCCTCCATCATCAGCGCCTCGGCCGGCACATTCAGGCAGTTGCTGGCATCCGTTTCGATCACATCGACGCCGTCGAGATGCGGCGATGCGCCGCTGCCCGCAACCAGAAGCTGCGATGTCACATAACGTCGGCCGTCGGATCGTTGGCCGCCGAAATGCATGATGACGATTTCGCTGCCGGAATCCGCCGGCACGCGATCGGGCGCTGCCTGGCGCAATGCACCAAGAATCGCGGTGGTGATCCGCTTGATCGTCGAGGTGCGACAACCGGTCGGCGCCGGCTCACGCGGATTGACCAGACTGCCCTCCGGCAAATGGAATGCCAGCGGACGGAAGCAGCCGCCGTTGTTGGGGACGCGCCCCTCGGGATCGGTGACCGAACGGAGCGCGAAGCAGGCGGCGGCATAGGGTCCGGATGCCATGCAGTTGAACGGTCCGCGCACCTGCGGCGAGGTGCCGGTAAAGTCGCACGTCATTTGGCTGTCTCCGATCGTCACCGCGACCTCGATGCGCACCAGCTTGTCGAGCTCGATGCCGTCGTTGTCGAGGTAGTCGACATGGCGGTACGTCCCGGCCTTCAGGCTGCGCAACGCCTGACGTGTCATGGTCTCCGAGCGGTTCAGCAGCTCGTCGAAGAGCGCGAGCAACTCGTCGCGCCCGAAGCTGCCGGCCAGTTCGCCGAGCCGCCGCGCGCCGATCGTGCACGCAGCTACCTGTGCGTTGATATCGCCCATCAGTACGTCCGGCAGCCGCACGTTCTGCCGCAGCATCGCGATCAGCGTAGCGTTCAGCGCATCGCCGCGACGAAATTGCAGCAACGGAATGCGGATGCCTTCCTGAAAGATCTCGGTGGCATTGGTCGGCGTGGAGCCGGGCGCCATGCCCCCGACATCCTGGTGATGCGTCATCGCCGCGCTGATCGCGATCACCCGACCAGCAGTGAACACCGGCATCATGATGGCGATGTCCGGCAGATGGGTGCCGCCGAGATAGGTGTCGTTGAGGATCCAGATGTCGCCTTCGCCCATCGTCTCGAGCGGCACGTCGTTCAGCAGCCGACCCACCATCGGCGTCAGCGCACCCAGGTGCACCGGAATGGCGAGCGCCTGCGCCAGCGTCTCACCCTGCAGCGTGAACAGGCTGGCCGAAGCATCCAGCCCTTCCTTCACGATGGCGGAAAATGCGCTGCGCACCAGCGTGAGCTGCATCTCGTTGGCGATGCCGTCGAGCTTGTTGCGCAGCACCTCGAGCGTGATCGGATCGACGTCCATGTCAGCCTCGCGTCAACAGCAAATTGCCGTCGTCCTGTACCATGCCGCACCAGCCCGGTTCGACCAGCGTGGTGGTGTCGTCCTGCTCGACGATCGCCGGGCCGGCAAAGGTCAGGCCGGCCGGCATCGCGGCACGATGGTAGATCGCCGCCTGCACCGATGCACGCGCGCCGGCAACTCGGATCGCGCGTGGCGCCTTGCGTGGATCGGCTTCCACCGGACGATAGGCGCCTTCGTCCAGATGGTCGCTGCCGCCGGCACGATGCACCGACCGGAGGTTGACGATCGCCGCCGGCTGCTCGGTGGCATGGCCGTAGATACGATCGTGCAGCACGAGGAAGTCGCGATACAGCTTGCCCAGCGGGTCCGGCACGGCGGCGTCGAGTGGCACTTCCAGATGATAGGACTGGCCGATGTACCAGACATCGGCGGAATACTGGATCGATACCGGCATCCCGCCGATGCTTTCCTCCGCCATCAGCCGCGCGCATGAACGATCCAGTTCGCCCAGCACGTGGCGTACTTCGGCGAAATCGAGGCCCGCCACTGGACGCGGGAAGGCGATTGCCACCTCATGCTCGATCGGTGCGGCGAGCAGCCCCGCGGCAGACAGCACACCGGGATGGCGCGGAATCAGCACGTTCGCGATACCCAGTTCGGCCGCAAGCGAAGTAGCATGGATCGGCCCGGCGCCGCCGAGAGCGACCAGTGTGAACCGGCGCGGATCGAAGCCGCGACGGATCGAGACCAGACGAATGCCTTCGACCATCTGTGCGTTCACCACGCGGTGGATGCCGAGTGCGGCGTCCTCCACCGATAGACCGAGCGGCTGCGCGACGCGCCGTTCGATCGCGGCGTGCGACAATGCCGGATCGAGCGCAACCGAACCGCCGGCGAAATAGGCGGGATCGAGCCAGCCCAGTACGACGGATGCGTCGGTGACGGTGGCCGCTTCGCCGCCACGACCGTAGCATGCGGGACCAGGCTCTGAGCCCGCGGAATGCGGGCCGACGCGCAATCCGCCCGCGCCGTCGAGCCAGGCGATGGAACCGCCGCCGGCGCCGATTGCATTCACATCGACCATCGGCACGCGCACCGGAAACCCCGCGATGCTGCCTTGCGCGCGGATCACCGGTTCGCCGCCTTCCACCAGTGCGATGTCGCTGGATGTGCCGCCTACGTCGATGGTGATCAGGTCGCGATAGCCCGACGAACGTCCGACGATGGCGCCTCCGATCACGCCGGCTGCCGGGCCGGAAACGAACAGCCGCACCGGCCGCTTGCGCGCAACGGAAGTGCCGGCAAGGCCACCCCGCGACTGCATGATCTGCAATGGGGCCACGACCTGCGCCGCGCGAAGACCCTGTTCCAGACGTTCCAGATAACGCCCGACCACTGGCTTCATATACGCATCGAACGCGGTCACTACGGTGCGCTCGTACTCGCGGAAGGTCGGATCGACCTCGCTCGACAGGGAAACTGCAATCCCCGGATGCGCCGCCTCGATCAGTTCGCGCGTGCGCCGCTCATGCTCGGGGTGCAGGAATGAGAACAGGTAGCACACCGCGATCGCCTGCGCGCCGTCGGCGACCAGTTCAGCCGCCGCACGTCGCACCGATTCCTCGTCCAGCGGAACGATCACATCGCCCTGCGCGGACACCTGCTCGCGCGCCTCCCTGCGCTGCGCGCCTGGCGCGAGGAACACCGGGGTGACCGGCTCCAGCATGATGCGGTGCAGATCCTGGCGAAGCTGGTAGCCGATCTCGAGGATGTCGCGAAAACCCTCGCTGGCGATCAGGCCGATCTTGGCACCCTTGCGCTCCAGCACCGCGTTGGTGGCGATCGTGGTGCCATGCAGAAAGCGCGCGATGTCGCTCGGCGCCACGCCGAGATCACGCCCGAGACGACCGATGGCATGCAGCACCGCCTCGCTGGGATCGCCACGCGTGGTGGGAAGCTTCAGCGTGCGCATCGGTTCGCCGGCGCGGCGGCAGACGATGTCGGTGAAGGTGCCGCCGATATCGACGCCGATATCGGTCGCAGGTTTGGGGTTGGGCATGGCAGGGCTGCGGCCGCGCAGGTTGTCAGGCATGGGTCACGATGACAGAAAGCGCGCCGCGTCCCAACCATAACGAGGCCAGCCAGTGCCCGACGAGGGGTTCCAGCCGACGACCGCCCCGATTCACGTCGCGCCTGCGCCCTCGGCTCGCCGCACGCTGGTGCTCGCGGCGTGCATGATGGCGACCTTCATGGCGGCGGTGGAGAGCTCCATCGTTGCCACCGCGATGCCGACGATCGTTGCCGATCTGGGCGGGTTCAATCTGTTTTCGTGGGTGTTCGCGGTCTATCTGCTGACGCAGGCGGTGAGCATTCCGGTCTATGGCCGGCTCGCCGATATCTACGGACGCAAGAAGGTGTTCTATGCCGGTGCCGGCCTGTTCCTGGTCGGTTCCACGCTGTGCGGCTTCGCCGGCAACCTGCTGACGCTGATCCTGTTCCGCGCGCTGCAAGGCTTCGGCGCCGGCGGCGTGCAGCCGATCGCCATCACAATCCTCGGCGACATCTATTCGCCGACCGAACGCGCGCACGTGCAAGGTCTGATGTCGAGCGTGTTCGGCATCGCCGCAGTGCTGGGGCCATTGCTCGGCGCGTTCCTGGTCGAGCAGGTGAGTTGGCAACTGGTGTTCTGGGTCAACCTGCCGATCGGCGTGGCGGCGATCATCATGATCGCGACCTTCCTGCCGGAACCGGCGGAGCATCATCGGCGCCGCCGCATCGACTATCTCGGCTCGCTGCTGCTGATGGTGGCGATCACGGCGCTGATGCTGGTACTGGTGCAGGGCGGCAGCCTGTCGCTGGCGGCGCTGGCGACGGTTGGCGCCATCGGTATTGCAACGTTGGCGGCACTGGCGGTGCACGAGGCCACCACACCGGAACCGATGTTGCCGTCTGGAGCTTTGGCGGCAACACCGCGTCATCGTGGTCGGCAGCATCGGCGGCGCGGTGATCTCGGCGGTGATGACCGGCGTGTCGGCGTTCCTGCCGACCTACGTGCAGGGCGCGATGGGCCGGAGCGCGCTGGCGGGTGGACTGGTGCTCGGCGCGATGTCGGTCACCTGGGCGTTCGCAAGCTTCTATGGCGGCAGGCTGATGGTGCGGACGACGTATCGGCTTACCGCGGTGCTTGGCACGCTGGCGTTGATCGCCGGCAGCGCGACCCTGATCACGCTGACTCCGGAACGCGGCGTGGTCTGGGCGAGCACCGGATCGTTGCTGATCGGCATCGGAATGGGGCTGTGCAACACCACGTTCATCGTATCGATCCAGGCGGCGGTGCCGTGGCATCAGCGGGGTGCGGCAACGTCATCGTGCATGTTCCTGCGGTTCGTGGGGCAGTCGCTGGGCGTGGCGTCGTTCGGCGCGGTGCTGAACTTCACGCTGTTACGAGAGGCGCCGGACGCCGCGAGCATGGTCGATCGGCTGTTGGATCCGGCGCAGCGCGGCGGACTGGCGGCAGTGGACCTGGCACGGCTGACCGACCTGGTGGCGCTGGGGCTGCACAACACGTACGTGCTGGCGGGCGTGCTGTCCGTGGTGGCGCTGGGGCTGGCGCTGTTGCTGCCGGCGCGGCTGAGTCCGGCGGGGCAGTCTGGCCGATGAACCCCTGGGTCCCCGCTTTCGCGGGGATGACACCTGCACCGTATTTTTTGTCACCCCCGCGAAAGCGGGGGCCCAGGCGAACCGACAAATTCGTCGTACAAATCGCGCCAACTTGGATTGTCCTGCTCGATCAACTCCAGCTTCCAGACCCGCCGCCACTTCTTCACGCGCTTCTCGCGGACGATGGCATCGGCCATCGCTTCATGGAACTCGGCAAATACCAGCCGGTGGACGCCATAATGCTTGGTGAAACCTTCAATCTGACCGGTACGATGCTCCCATGCCCTCCGAGTGATATCGCTGGTCACGCCGATATACAGCGTTCCGTTCCGCTTGCTCGCCAGAATGTAGACACACGGTTGTTTCATCCGTGCCCTTCGCCCCCTGGGTCCCCGCTTGCGCGGGGATGACGGTTAGAGTGTAGGGGACAGGTGAACCTCCGGTGAACGTCCGGCCATTGAACCCCGCCCTGCCTCGCCCTATCCTCCCCACACCACGGAGTTCCATCCTTTGAGCGTTCCCGCGCCCGGCGCGATCGACTGCGACATCCACCCGGCCCTGCCCAGCATGCAGGTGCTGGTGCCCTATCTGGACGAGTACTGGCGCTCGCACATCCTGATGCGCGGTCTGGAGCGCGACAACTACACGGCCTCCGCCTTCCCACCCAACGCTCCGATCAACTGCCGCCCCGACTGGAAACCCGCAAAGGGCAGCGCCGGCACCGACTTTGATCTGCTGCGTTCCCAGGCGCTGGACGGGTTCGGCACGCGCTACGCCATCTGCAACATGCTGCACGGCGCTCCCGCGGTGTTCAGCGAGGACCTGTCGGCGGCGATGTGCCGCGCGATCAACGACTGGCTCGCCGCCGAGTGGCTGTCGAAGGATGACCGACTGCGCGCCTCGATCGTGGTGCCGATGCACAGCCCCGAGCTTGCCGCGAAAGAGATCGAGCGCGTGGCCGCTGATCCGCGCTTCGTCCAGGTACTGGTGTGGGAGATGAGCGAACTGCCGCTCGGCCGCCGTATCCACTGGCCGATCTATCGCGCCGCTGACCGGTTCGACCTGCCGATCGGCATCCATGCGGGCAGCAGCTATCGCCACCCGCCGACCAATCTCGGCTGGCCGTCGTACTACCTGGAAGACTACGTTTCGTGGTCGACAGGATTTGCCGGCGTGCTGAACAGCCTGATCACCGAGGGCGTATTCGTCGAGTTCCCTCGCCTGAAGGTCGTGCTGATGGAGTCCGGCGTAACCTGGCTGCCGGGCTGGATGTGGCGCGCCGATAAGACCTGGCGCGGCGTGCGCGCCGAGGTGCCGTGGCTGGAGAAATCGCCCGCCGCCTATGCACGCGAACACGTGCGCCTGACCATCCAGCCGTTCGATGCACCGCCGCGCGCCGATCAGTTGCAGCGCATCATCGAAGAGATCGGCTCCGATGAGATGCTGCTGTTTTCCACCGACTATCCCCATTGGCACTTCGACGACAAGGACGCGCTGCCGGACGGTCTGCCTGACCACCTGCTGCGCAAGATCCTGGTCGACAACGCGTTGAAGACTTTCCCCCGTTTGTCCCCGTGAGCAGGAGAGCATCCGAATGAACGTCACGGTCATGGATCGCCAAGCCGACACGTCCGCACAGACCAAACTCGGCATTGTCGATTGCGACGTGCATCCCTACACGAAGTCGCCCGCCGACCTCGACCAGTTCCTGTCGGAGCGCTGGCGGAAGCTTCGCGCCTCGATCGGGGGCCGCTCGCGTTCTCCGTTCGCCAATGCGCCGAACTATCCGAGGATGTCGCCGTTCACCGGCATGCGGATGGATTCGTATCCGAAGGATGGCACGCATCCCGGCTCCGATCTGGGGATGATGCAGGAGCAGTTGCTCGACCTGTTCAACGTGTCCTACGGCCTGATGATGCCGCTGCTCGGCCGCGCCGCCGACGAACGCAACGTTGAGTTCGGCGCGGCGATGGCGACCGCGGCGAACGAGTGGGAAGCGCAGGTGTGGTGCGATCGCGAGCCGCGCCTGAAGGCCGGCGTGCAGATTCCGCTGGAATACACCGAGGCCGCGATCAAGGAGATCGAAAAGCGCGCCGGCGATCGCCGCTTCACCCACGTCATGATCCCGCCGCGCGGCCTGGAGCCGCTGGGGCGTCGCCGCTACTGGCCAATCCTCGAAGCCTGCGCCGCGAACGGATTTTCCATCGCGCTGCATCTCGGGGGCACCAGCGGGCATCCGTCCACCGGCGGCGGCTGGCCGTCGTTCTATCACGAAGAGCATCCGTCGTATCCGCAGAGCAAGGAGGCGCTGGTCACCTCGCTGGTGATAGAAGGCGTGTTCGAACACATCCCCAAACTGCGCGTGGCATTGGTAGAGGGCGGGTTTGCCTGGCTGCCGTCGCTGACCTGGCGGCTCGATAAGCACTACAAGCGCCTGCGGGAGGAAGTGCCGCACCTGAAGCGCCTGCCGTCGGAATACATCCGCTCCAACATCTGGGTGACGACGCAGCCGATCGAGGAGCCGGAGCGGCCGGAAGATCTGCTGGCGACGTGCGAATGGATCGGCTGGGACCGCATCATGTTCTCCACCGACTATCCGCACTGGGACCAGGACGATCCACGCTACGCCTTCAAGGCGCCGCTGACCGAGGAGCACAAAAAGATGGTGTTCCGCGAGAACGCGCTGGCGTTCTACGGCCTGGAGTAAGCCTGTGGCCCGGCACGTTGTCGCACCCGTCAGCGAGATCGCGCCGGGCTCGAGCAAGATTGTCGATGTAGCCGGCCGCTCGATCGGCGTGTTCAACGTCAACGGCGAGTTCTACGCGCTGATCAACCGCTGCCCGCATGAAGGCGCGCCGTTGTGCATCGGCTTCGTGCTCGGCAAGTTCACGTCGGATCGGCCAGGCGAGTACCGGCTGGAGCGGCACGGCGAGATGCTGCGCTGCCCATGGCATGGCTGGGAGTTCGACATCAAGACTGGCCAGTCGTGGTGTCATCCGGAAAGCGTGAAGGCACGGACCTATCAGGTGGAGGTGGTGCCCGGCGAGACGCTGGCGAAGGGGCCGTTCGTCGCTGAGACGGTGCCCGTTTTGGTGGAACAGAACTACGTGGTGTTAGAGCTTTAACTCCAACCGCTCATAGCAGGAGCAGTACATGGCCGACAGCACACTGCGCGAGAAGGGCCGCGAGATGCGGCGCAAGCTGCTGGGCGACGCGGCGGTCGAGCGGATCGACAAGACCGTCTACAATGACCCCATCATGGCGAAGTTCGCGGAAGTTACCCAGGAAACCATCTTTGGCGCACTCTGGACCCGGCCTGGCCTGGATCTGAAAACCCGGGCGCTGATCTGCGTCATTTCCGATGCGACCAACGGGCGCGATCCGGAGCTGAAACTGCACCTGCGCATGGCGCGCAACCAGGGCTGGACCGAGGACGAACTGGTCGAGTCCCTGCTGCACCTGGGTGGCTATGTCGGCGTTCCGCTGATCCGTGAGGCGCTGCTCACGGCGAAGGAAGTCTTCGCGGAGATGCGTGCCGAGACATGAGCGAAGCCTGGCGGCAGGCAATCGCCAAGGCCGAGATTCTGCTGTCCGAGGGCGAGGCCGAGGAGGACATCTCCGGCATCGCCGATGCGGTATCGGCGTTCAACCGCGCGTTGAAGCTAGTGCCGCGCGGTGATGCGCCGCTGGATTGGGCCAAAACGCAGAGCCGACTTTCTGCCGCGCTGCGAGCGCTTGGCGCACGGATCGACGACCCGGTGATGCTGCATTCGGCAATGACGGCGTGCGACCACGCGCTTGAAGTGTACCGGGCGGACAGCACGCCGGAGGACTGGGCGCGCACCGTGGCACTGCTCGGCGCGGCACAGGTCGTGCTGGGCGAGCGCGACAGCGATCCGGCCTGGCTGAATGCGGCACTCAACAGCTACCGTCTGGCGACCCGTGTCTATACACGCGAGGCGGCGCCGAACGATTGGGCACGGATGCAGCGCAACTGCGGCGCCGTGCTGTCGCTGCAGGGCGAGCGCACCGGCGACACCGCGTCGCTGCGTGAGGCGGTCGATCACTACCGTGCCGCGCTGGAGGAATACACGCGCCAGGAATCACCGATCGATGTCGCGGTGACGCAGAGCAATCTCGGCCAGGCACTGCGCGTGCTGGGCGAACGCGATCACGACCGTGACACGCTCGCCGAGGCGGTCGCTGCGTGCCGCGCGGCGCTGACTGTCTATACGCGCGAAGCCACGCCGCTGGAGTGGGCGATGGCCAGCACGAATCTGGCCAATGCGCTGACGGAGCTGAACGACGCAGCGTCGATCGAGGAGGCGATGGCGATTTATCGCGATGCGATCGCCGCGCTCGACGGACCGGCGCGACTGCAGCAACGTGCGATCGCGCGCTATAACCTCAAGCGAGCCGAGGGACGGCTGGCGGCGCTCCGCCAGTCCCAGAACGACCCCCATCGATGACGATGTGCGTGCCGGTGATGTGTCCGGCGAAGTCGGAGCACAGGTACATTACCACGTTCGCCACTTCCTCGGGGTTTCCGTAGCGTCCGGTCGGCGTGGCGGCGGCCGTCATGTCGTGCGCCGACTGTGGATCATTCGGACTTCGTTGCGCCTCGATCGAGCGCATCATGCGGGTCTCGACCGGACCGGGACATACCGCGTTCACCCGGATGCCAAGACGCGCGACATCGGCCGATGCCACCTTGGTCAGTCCCAACACGCCGTGCTTCGAGGCGACATAGGGCGCCATGCCTGGACCGCCGAACAATGCCGCCGTCGATGCCGTGTTGACGATGGCGCCATGGCCCTGCTTGAGCATCACCGGCAACACGTGGCGCAGGCCAAGGAACACGCCCTTTAGATTGACGCCGATGACCGCGTCGAAAATGGCTTCGTCGTATTCCTGCGTCGGCGCCATCTTGCCTTCTATGCCGGCGTTGTTGAAGAAGCAGTCGATCGAGCCGTAGGCATCCAGTGTCGCCTTCACGTAGGCCTGCACATCGGTTGATTTCGTGACATCGGCATGCACGAAGCGCGCATCGCCGCCGCGCTGACGCACCAGCTCCGCGCTTGCCTCGCCCGAGGTCGCGTCAGAATCGACCACCACAACCTTGGCGCCACGTCCCGCGAATCCGATCGCGCTGGCGCGGCCGATACCGCCGCCACCGCCGGTGATCAAAGCAACCTTGCCTGTGAATTCCATCTGCGTTTCCTCTCAATCGACCAACAGCACTGCCTTGCCGGATACCCGTCGATCGCGCAACTGCTCGGCCACGACGGCGAATTCGCGCCAGCTCCGCTCCACACCGATCTGCGGCTTCAGTGATCCGTCGGCGATCAGCGATACCAGCAGCGCGAGGTCTGGTGTGAACCGGTCCTCGGCTTCCGAATAGAAATAACTGAAGCTCAGCACCCGCGAATTCGGCGCACCGCGGAAGTCGGCAAAGGCGAGTGTCGTCGGTTCGCCAGAGGAATTGCCGTACACCACCACGGTGCCCTTGGCCTCGACCAGCTTGATGGCGTGGGCCAGCGATGCACCGCCTGCCGATTCCAGGATCAGCCCAAATCGGCCCTGTGCCTTGTCGATGCCTTCGATCACCTCGAGCGCGCCGAGTTCCTTCATTCCAACCACGCGTTCCGCACGTCCGACCACTGCGGTCACGCGCGCACCTGATCGCGCCGCAAGTTGCACCGCGATCGTGCCCACGCCGCCGGCAGCGCCGGTGATCAAAACGCGCTTCCCGAGTAGCGGCGCACCATGACGCAGCGTGCGCAACGCGGTCAGCCCCGCCACGGGCAAAGTCGCCGCCTGCGCGAATCCAACGCTGTCCGACAACACTGCCATGCGATGCGCGGGCGCCGCGACGCGCTGCGCCCAACCGAATTCGTCGGTCAACACGACGACGCGCGCGCCGGCCGCGGGGCCACTGCCATCCTCGGCTTGCTTCAGTACGACGCCGGCAACGTCCTGCCCAGGCACCCAGCCTTCGCCATTGTTGCGGACCGAACGCAGCTCGCCACGATTCAACGAGAACGCATTTACAGCGACCAGCGCTTCGTTACGTTGCGGTCGCGGTTCGGGAACCTCGCGCAGTTCGACCGGAGCCTTGTCGTTCAGTGTGGTGACGAGACCAAGCATCGGTTTGCCCTCCACTGCAATTTTGCGCGATGATACCCGTGAGTAGGGACGGAGCGTCGCGCATGCGCCAGATGGTCATGGTCGGTTTCCTGCAGGCGCAGAACTGTACCAACCTTGTCAGCTCCTGGCGCCATCCGGAATCGCGCGATGACTCGATGTCCGCCGACTACTACCGCACCATCGGCCGCGTGCTGGAGGAAGGCAAGTTCCACCTCGGCTTCTTCGACGACCGCCTGGCGATGCCGGACCGCTACGGCAACGACCATCGCCACACGGTGGAGCACGGCATACGCTGCGTGAAGATGGATCCGATCACGGTGCTCACGGTGATGGGCATGGCGACCGAACGTCTCGGTCTCTGCGCCACCTGTTCCACCACCTATTTCGAGCCGTTCCACGTTGCACGGGTGTTCGCGACGTTGGACCTGATGACCGGCGGGCGCGCCGCGTGGAATGTCGTCACGTCGATGAACGACGGTGAAGCGCTGAACATGGGACACGACGAGCACCTGGAGCACGATACTCGCTATGACCGGGCCGACGAGTTCATGCAGGTGGTACTCGGTCACTGGAATTCCTGGGACGACGACGCCATCGTCATCGACAAGCAGACCGGCCTGTTCGCGCATCCCGACAAGGTGCGGCGGCTTGATCATCAGGGTACGTGGTTCCGTTCGCGCGGGCCGTTCACCGTGCCGCGCTCACCGCAAGGCCATCCCGTGGTGATCCAGGCGGGTCAGAGTGGTCGCGGCAAATCGTTCTCCGCGCGATGGGGCGAGGTGGTGTTCGTTTCCACCCACACCAGCATGGAACACGGAAGGCAGCTTTATCGCGACATGAAGGATGACGTGGCAAGCCAGGGGCGTGATCCGGATCAATTCTTCATAACGCCGTCTGCCTACGTTGTATGTGCCGAGACCAAGGCGGAAGCCGAGGACAAGATGGCGCTGGTCGAGACGCTGGCGACGGACGAGGACGCGTTGTCTCTGTTGTCGGAGGCGATGAACTTCGACTTCGCGTCGAAGGGCATCGACGAACCGTTCACGGACGAGGAGCTGGCGAACGTCTCGGGCACGCAGTCGATGCGCGACCGCGTGCTGCGCGCGAGCGGCATCACCAATCCGACGCCGCGCGATTTCATCAAGTTCAGCCACCGCGCGCGACCGAACCAGCCGTTCGTCGGCGGACCGAAGGAGGTGGCCGATGGTCTGGAACAATGGTTCAGCGAACCGGTCGCCGACGGTTTCGTGCTCGCGGCGACGCATGTGCCCGGCACCTACATGGATTTCGTGAAATACGTGGTGCCGGAATTGCAGCGGCGCGGACTCTATCACAAGGACTACGCCGGCGCGACGCTACGCGAGAACCTCGGGCTGCCGGTTCCGCATGCGACATGGAGGAACGCACGATGAGGCGACACCATTTTGTCATTCCCGCGCAAGCGGGAACCCAGGCGGGCGAGCGCTGTGCTGCTGTCCTGGGTTCCCGCTTGCGCGGGAATGACAGTCAGCGCGGGAATGACAGTCTGGGTGGACTCCAGTCAGGTAGGTACACATGAAGCTCGGCCTTTCCATCGGCTATTCGCGCGCACATCTCGAAATCCCGGTCGCATTGGTGCAACGCGCGGAAGAACTCGGCTACGACAGCGTGTGGACGGCGGAAGCCTATGGCACCGATGCCGTGACGCCGCTCGCCTATCTCGCGGCGCTCACAAAGCGCATCAAGCTCGGCACCGGCATCATGCAGCTTGCAGCGCGCACACCGGCCAATGCCGCGATGTGCGCTGCGACAGTGGATGCGATGGCCGGCGGCGGGCGCTTCATTGCCGGTCTTGGCGTGTCCGGGCCGCAGATCGTCGAGGGCTGGTATGGCGAACCCTGGGGTCGGCCATATTATCGCTACAAGGACTACGTCGCGATCATGCGCAAGATCTTCCGCCGCGAGGCGCCGGTGACGCATGACGGTCGCGAAATTTCGCTGCCGTACACCGGCGAGGGTGCGGCCGGGGTCGGCAAGCCACTCAAGTCCATCCTGCACATGAATCCCGACATCCCGATCTATCTCGGCACCGGCAACGAATCGACGGTGAAACTGACGGCGGAAATAGCCGATGGCTGGCTGCCGCTCGGCTTCGTGCCCGGATCGCTGCCGGAATATCTGCCCTGGCTCGAGGAGGGTTTCAAGCGCGCCGGCACCGGCAAAAGTCTGCGCGACTTCGCCATTCAGGCCTCGGTGCACGTCGAGATCGACAGCGACGTGAAGGCGGCGCTCGCGAAGCTGAAGCCCGAGGTCGCGCTGTATGTCGGCGGCATGGGCCATCGCGACACGAACTTCCACAAGGACATGATGATCCGTCGCGGCTTCAAGGATGCCGCCGAACGCATCCAGGAGCTGTACCTCGCGCATCGCAAGGACGAGGCGATCGCGGCGGTACCGGATGAATGGGTGGACATGAAGTCGCTGGTCGGACCGCCGGAGCGGGTCAGGCAGCGTTTCCGTGCGTGGGAGGATTCCGGCGCGACCAGTCTCACCGTGCGTTCGCGTCAGCCGGAAGCGATCGAGGTACTGGCGCAAGCCGCCCGGCTCAACTGAGGGAAGACAGACATGCGCTTCAAGGACAAGGTTGCGCTGATCACCGCCGTCGGCAGTGGCATCGGCCGCGCCACTGCCGATATCATGGCGAACGAAGGTGCGGTGATCATCGGTGTAGACAACGACGAACGCCGCCTCGCCATGGCGATGGAGGCGATGAACATGGCGGGCGGGCGCGCGATCGGCCGGCCGGCGAATGCGCTGTATCAGGCCGAGGTGGACGAGGTCGTTGCCTGGGCGGCGAAGCAGTATGGCAATGTCGATATCCTGGTGAATGCGGTCGGCGGCAGCACGATCATCGACAAACCAGGCGCCACAGTGGATGAGCTGACCTTCGACGAATGGCAGAAGCTGATCCAGTTCAACCTGAACGGCACGTTCCTGTTCTGCCACGCGGTGACGCCGGTGATGAAGCGGCGCAAGCACGGCAAGATCGTCAACCTTGCGTCGATCGCCGGGCGCGGGCTGAGCGTGTCCTCCAGCAGTGCGTATTCCGCCGCGAAGGGCGGCATCATTGCATTCACCCGTAAGCTGGCGTTCGAACTCGGGCCATTCGGCATCAACGTCAACGCGATCGCGCCGAGCAGGACGCTGACCGAGCGCATCCGCCCACGCTGGAATCAACAGTCGCCGGAGGACCAGGCAGCCGAGATCGAACGCACCCCGCTGCGGAGGATCGCCGAAGCAGCGGATCAGGCGAAGGTGATCTGCTTCCTCGCCTCGTCCGACGCAGACTTCGTGACCGGACTGACGATCGACGTGACCGGCGGTCTATAGAAGTCCTACTGCAGCCACAGAAGCTCGTGTTGGCGTCGCAGGTCCGCAAGAGCCGTCTTGCATTCGATGCCGCGCTGTGTTTCGGACGCCAAACCTAGTTTTGTGCACAGCGAGCTGTCGTCCCGATCGATTTGCTGTTCCATGGCCTTTTGGCCGTAGGAGGAATAGCCGACGATCCAGGGCAGAACCGCGCCGGTGATCGCGACGACAACAAGCAGCGGTACCATCACGTGCGGGCTGAGCACCAACTTCAGCATAGGTTCGCTCCGTGGCACATTGCCGATAACCATCGTTCTTCGCGTACTCATTGGCGCTTCAGCGACGGATTGGCTGGGTCCGCCAGCGTCACCGTGGCATCCCGGTCTGTCAGGGCATTGTGTGTCGGCGTTCCATCGGACGCGCCGGCGCCAATCCCCATCGAATCCAAGAGCGCCGTTCCCGGATGCACCGGCCGGTCGGGCTGACCCGGCACCCGGCTCTGGCAATATCCGGCGCCAGCCATGCCGACGAGCAGCACCAAACCGGCCATGACGGTTTTCATGGGGTCACCTCCTCGTTTATGCGGAGAGGCTATCGCCCAGCGGCTCCGGCCGCAGTGACTCTGTTCACTATCGGACGGTTTTTCATACCGGCTCCTGGCATTATCCGGCGCCGGCGGACCGCTCGGCCCTCATACGCGGAACGCTATGCAGCGGTGAACCGCGGCAGTTTGTCCGCCAACGCCTGGAAAGCATCCTCATCGGTTCGGTCGTACCGGAGCGGCGTGACCACGACGTTGCCGGCGCGCAGCGCGCTGTAGTCACTCTCGGGACCCTGCTGGCGATCGCCGCGTCGGAAGTTGAGCCAGTGATACGCCATCCCGCGGGGATCGACCCGCGTATCCACATGCATTCCCGCGATCATTCCCACTCCCTGCCGCGCCAGGGTCAGCGGGCCGGCCTCGGCTGCTGGACAGGCGGGAAAATTGATGTTCAGGCAGGCATCCTTGCTCCAGCCGATCGCAAGCAGATCGCGCACCACCCTGGCGCCCAGGCTGCGCGACGCGTCCCACGATACGTTGTCGCGGTCTTGGTACGCCTGACTCAGCGCGATCGACGGCACGCCCAGCATCATGCCGGTCATTGCGCCGCCGACGGTGCCGGAGAACACCGTCTCCATGCCCAGGTTCAGGCCGCGGTTCACCCCGGACAGCAGCAGTTGCGGCGCGCCGTCGGTCATCAGATGGCAGATGCCCATTACCGCGCAATCGCCCGGCGTGCCGGAGACGCCGAAGCGTCGTTCGCCCTGCTGACTGACGCGCAGCGCATGATGCAGGCTGATCGCGTGCGACACGCCACTCTGGTCGTGCTCGGGGGCCACAACCCACACCTCGCGAGCCAGTTCGGCGGCAATCGCTTCGAGGATCGCCAAGCCTGGCGCATCGATACCATCGTCATTGGTCAACAGGATTCGATCCAGCACACGCACGCTCCGCTTCACAGCCAGCCCTGTTTGACGCGTCCGGGGCGCCGCGTCCAGCATGGCGGCGTCGGCAAGGAGACGAACCATGCAGATCATCGACGCCCAGGTGCATATCTGGGGCAGCGGCACACCGAGTGGGCATCACCGACAGACCTCGATCTATACGGCCGAGGAGTTGATCAAGGAGATGGACGACGACGCGGGCGTGAACGGCGCGGTGCTGCATCCGCCAAGCTGGGACCCGGGGTCCAACGAGATGGCGGTAGAGGCGGCCACGAAATACCCAGACAGGTTCTGCATTCTTGGCTGGTTCCCGCTCGATGAACCGGAACAGCGCAAGCGGATCGAAACCTGGAAGCAGCGTCCTGGCATGCTCGGCCTGCGCTGGTCGCTGACGCGACCGGAGCAGGAGAACTGGCATAAGGACGGCACGATGGACTGGCTATGGCCGGCGGCGGAGCGTGCCGGCACGCCGATCGCGACTATGGCATGGCGCTTCCTGCCGCTGTTCAAGCAGATCGCGGAGCGACATCCCGATTTGAAGCTGATCATCGACCATCTCGGGCTGGTGCGGTCGGCGAAGGGTGCGGCGGCTTTCGCAGATCTGGACACGCTGTGCTCGCTGGCGAAACTGCCGAACGTCGCCATCAAGGCGACCGGCGCACCGGGCTATTCCGCTGCACCGTACCCGTTCCGCGACATCCATGACGGGCTGCACCGCATTTTCGACGCCTATGGACCGAAGCGGTTCTTCTGGGGCACCGACATCACGCGCATGCCATGCAGCTATCGGCAATGCGTGACGATGTTCACCGAGGAACTGCCCTGGCTGAAGGGTAACGATCTGGAGCAGGTGATGGGTCTAGGTGTGTGCGACTGGCTCGGCTGGAAGCGCACGGCCACATAAGTCGCGTGGCGTTGCTCACCGATTACACGAGCTATGCGGACGCGCAACGCCACTTCGCAACGGCGCGGTTGTGGGAATTGTTCGACGGCGATCGCGAGCGACTCAACATCGCGCACGAATGCATCGACCGGCATGCGGGGGATCCGCACCGCGTTGCCATCCGCATCGCGCATGCCGATGGGCATGACGAGGCGATCAGCTTTCGAACGATCGCCGATGCATCGTCCCGTTGCGCCCACTGGCTCGCCGAACAGAGCGTCGCCGCGGGCGATCGCGTCGCCATCATGCTGGAGCCGTCGCTGGCATTCTACGTGAGCCTGTTTGGCGTGATGAAGCTGGGCGCCATCGCGGTTCCCCTGTTCACGCTGTTCGGACCGGATGGCGTACGGTTGCGCATCGACGATTGCAATCCTCGCCTGCTGTTGACGACTTCCGACAAGGCGCAATCGCTCGGTGAGCTGCCGCTCCAGGTGATCGCTCTTGACGACGGTTTCGGCGCACGCCTGTCGCGCTATCCTACCAAGTTCACGCCGGCAACGCGCGCCGACGATCTGGCGATCTTTCAATATACCTCGGGCACAACGCGCGAATTGCCGGCGGCCGTCCGTCATACGCACCGCGCCATCGTCGTGGTGATGATCGCGGCACTTTACGGTACCGGCATTCGCCCGGGCGATCGGTTCTTCTGTCCGTCCTCGCCCGCTTGGGGACATGGTCTGTGGCACGGCACGCTGGCGCCGTTGGCGCTTGGTGTAGAGACCGGCGTCTACTCTGGTCGGTTCGAACCGGAGCGATTGCTGCGAGCATTGCAGGATTTCGGCACCACCAATCTGTCGGCGGCGGCGACGCACTACCGATTGATCCGCAACAGCGGCGCGGCGCCACATTACCATTACGGCTTGCGCAAGCTGTCGTTCACCGGCGAACCGATCGACGGCGACAGCCAGGAATATGTCGAGGCCATCTTCGGAACCCGTCTGTGCAGCATGTACGGGACCACCGAGGTCGGAGTGATCCTCGCCAACTATCCCGGTGCGAATGACTTCGTGACCAAACCAGGCGCACTCGGCAAACCGGTGCCGGGCGTCAAGGTGGAAGTGCAGCGGCCTGATGGCGGGCCATGTCCGTCGGGTGGGATCGGCGAGATCAAGGTGTGGCGGCACGGCACATGGTTTTCGACCAAGGATCGCGGTTGGGTCGATGACGACGGCACCTTCTTCCATGCCGGGCGCGCCGACGACGTGATCATCTCCGCCGGCTGGACGATGAGCGCGGTGGAGATCGAGGACGTGCTGCTGCGTCATCCGGCGGTGCGCGAGGCAGCGGTGATCGGCGTGCCGGATACGCTGCGCGGTCATGTGGTGAAGGCGTTCGTGGTGACGGACCGTGCACCCGATGAGGCGCTGGTCCGCGACATCCAGGACTTTGTCCGCGCGCGGCTAAGCCAGCACGAATATCCTCGGATCGTCGTCTTCGTCGCCGAGTTGCCGAAGACGCCGGCCGGCAAGGTCAACCGCAAGGCGCTGCGCGAGCGCGAGATGCAGGAGCCGGCATGAACGACGAGCCCAACCGGCAGTTCCCGAAGATCACCGACGAGGCGCTGGATGCACTGCGACGGCGGCTGAACGTGCGGATCGAGAACACGCTGGAACCATGGTGTCACGAGGCGACGCGCGATGCGATCCGCCACTACGCGCACGGCATCGGCGACGACAATCCGCTGTGGTGCGATCCGGACTACGCGGCGAACACGCGCTGGGGCGGCATCGTGGCGCTGCCGAGCTTCCTGTTCGCCACCAGCCGGATCGTATCCGGCTATGTTGGCGGCCTGCCCGGCGTGCATGCGATGTGGGCCGGCGCCGATTGGACCTGGCATCACCCGGTGCGACGCAACGACGCAATCAGCACCGAGGCCTGGCTGAAGGACCTGATCGAACACGAAACGCGATTTGCCGGCCGCGCGATCCAGCAGGTCTATCATGTGGATTTCTACAACCAGGCCGGTGAGATGGTGGCGTCCGCCGACAGTTGGTGCTTCCGCACCGATCGCGACCAAGCGCGCGAACGGGGCAGCAAGTACGATGCGGTGAAGGGGCGGCCACCGCCGCAGTACTCGGAGGCGGATCTGGCACGCATCTATCAGTTGTATGCCGACGAGGAGGTGCGCGGGGCGGCTCCGCGGTATTGGAATGACGTTGCAGTGGGCGATCGGCTGCCGATGATGGCCAAGGGGCCGATGACCGTAACCGGGTTCATCGCCTATGCGCAGGGTTGGGGTGGGCTCTACATCCGCGCGAACAAGCTTGCATGGAAACAGATCCATGCCCATCGCGGCCTCGGCATTGCCAACCGCTTCGGCATTCCCGACTGCCCGGAGCGCGTCCACTGGGAACCGGAGTTCGCCCGTATGGTCGGCGTGCCCGGCGCCTACGACTACGGGCCTGAACGCTGCTCGTGGCTGACGCACCATCTTACCAACTGGATGGGTGACGACGGCATGCTGCGCCGCGCAAGCTGCAAGATCCGTCGCCACAACCCGGAAGGCGACACGCTGTTCATCGGTGGGACCGTGGTGCGATGCTTCGTCGAGAACGGTCGCCATCTGGTCGAGATCGCGCAGGAAGCGCACAACCAGGATGGCGAACTGTCCGTCGTCGGTTCAGGCGTCGTGGAGTTGCCGGACCCTCCGCTTTCGCTGGGGTGACGCCAGCTTGCAGGACTACTTCGCCGGCGCGTATTTCCCGCCGGACTGCGGCGTCGGCGTGTCGAAGCCCTTCTCTTGCCGGTCCAGCCGCGTCTCGCGCGACCAGGTGCGCTTCAGCTCGTCGCGCACCTTGAAGCTGAGCTTGCCGAGACCGCCGCATTCCAGCTCCACCGTGTCGCCGTCCATGAAGCTGGACAGCCCGCGATGATTGGTGCCGGTGGCCAGAATATCGCCTGGCTCCAGCGCGTGGATCGATGTGACCCATTCGATGCAGCGCGGAATCTTGTGTGCCATGTCGTCGGTGTTGAAGTCCTGCTTCACCGTGCCGTTGACCCACAGCTTCACCGGCACCTTGTGCGGATCGGCGATCTCATCCTTGGTCACCAGGTACGGACCGATCGGCGCGAAACCGTCGCGCGACTTCATCGCGAAGAAGCTCTGCGGTGGCAGGCCGCGCGCCGAACCGTCGATGAAGTTGGTGTAGCCGAACACGTAGTCCATTGCATCGGCTGCCTTCACGTGGCTGGCGCGCTTGCCGATCACCACGGCCATCTCGGCCTCGCCCTCGAAGATCGTGGCCGGAACGTCCGGCAGCACCATCGTGCCGCCCTGACCCAGGATCGATGTCGGCGCCTTGTGGAACGCGTTGATCGGTGCCGGCTCCTTGCGGGTGCCATTCTCCATGTAGTTCACCGCCATGCAGACGATGTTGCCCGGCTTCGGCAGCGGCGCCTGGAGCTTCACGCTCGATAGCGGTACGCCGCCACTCGCGGATGCGTCCTCCAGCCGTTTCCTGTAGTCGCCGAACTTCGCGATCAGCCCATTGATCAGATCGTGCGGCCCGAGATGCGGAATGTCGCGCACCGCCGACGACACGTCGTAGATCATGTCGCCTTTGACCACGCCAAGCTTGTGGTCGTCGAAGAATGCCAGCTTCATTGTCAGTCCCCTTTATTCAACGGGCACGAAGATCGAGCGCCGCATCTTGCCGCCGACCGACTTCGACAGGTGGCCCTTGCCGGTGATGTCCTCCACCAGCACGACCTCGCCGGCGCCGATCGTGCGCGCCTCACCGTCGCTTGCCGTGATCTGCACGCCACCGTCAAGGTTGATGATGTACTGCCGCCGCGGTGCGGGATGCCAGGACAGGTCGTAGTCGCCCGAGGTCTCGCGGAAGATGATGCCGTTGGCCGGCAGACGCGCGGACAGCTTGGAATAATTGCGCTCCTCGACCCACTGCACCTCGACATCGCGCCAGTGCGATTCGCCGTTGGCATCGCAGTACAGGTTGTGTATCCGCATCGCTTCCTCCTACTTGTTCTGCCAGTTCGGCCGGCGCTTTTCCGCGAACGCCTTCGGGCCTTCGATGTAGTCCTGGCTCTCTAAATTCTCCTGTTGCGCCGGGTACACCGTGCGCATCGCACGCTCCAGCGAAGGTCCGTCGAGGCCGCTATATACTGCCTGCTTCGATGCGCGCACCGCCTTGGGCGAGCATTCCAGGATCTGCGCCGCCCAGCGCTTCGCCGCTTCCAGCGCCTGTCCCTGCGGCACCACCTCGGTGACGAAGCCGAGTTCGAAGCCTTCGCGCGCGCCGACGCGACGACCGGTCAGGATCATCCCCATCGCCTTCTTGCGTGGGATCTGGCGCGGCAGGCGATGCACGCCGCCACCCCCTGCGATCAAGCCGACGCGCGGCTCGGGCAGTGCGAACAGCGCGTTCTCCGCGGCGATGATGATGTCGCAGGCGAGCGCGGTCTCGAACCCGCCACCCATCGCCCAGCCGTTCACCGCGGCGATCATCGGCTTGTCGAGGTTGAAGCGATGCGTGATGCCGGCGAAGCCGTTCGGACCGCTCGGTCGGCGGCGGCCCGCGGCCTGCACCTTCAGGTCGTTGCCGGCGGAGAACGCGCGCTCGCCGGCGCCGGTGATGATGCCTACCCACAGGTCGTCGCGTGTGGCGAACTCGTCCCACACGGCGGCGAGTTCGTCGTTCGCATCGGCGTGCAGCGCGTTCAGGACTTCCGGCCGGTTCAGCGTGACGATGCGGACCCGGCCCTCATCCTGCACGATGCAGTATTGGTGTGTCATGTACGAATCCTCCCCCTCCCATTGCGGGAGGGGGTTGGGGGGAGGGGGCCGGGGAGCGTTGGTGTCGCCCCCTCTCCCCAACCCCCTCCCGCAAGGGGAGGGGGAGGACTCCCGTCGACCTCACCCGATCACCGCGTCGTTCTTCAGCCCACCGATCTTGCCATCATCCATCCCCAGCCAGTCCGCCAGCACCTCTTCGTTGTGCTGACCGAGCAGTGGGGCGGCCTTGATCGGCGGCGTGCTGCCGGAGAAGCGCACCGGCCAGCCGCTCATCGTGTAGTCGCCGACCTTGGGATGCTGCATCACCTGACGGATACCGCGCTTGACGAAGCTCTGGTCGTTGGCGAGCTCCATCGTGTCCATCACCGCGCCGGACGGAATGGTCGCGGCACTCACCAGCCGCATCGCCTCGTGCTTGTCATGCTGTTTGGTCCAGTTGGCGACGATGGCGTCCACCTCCTCGCGGTGCTCGGTGCGCGCATCGGGCGTATCGTACATCGGATCGCCGAGCAGGTCCTCGCGGCCCATCACCTTCAGCAGGCGGTTCCAGTGTTCCGGATTGGCGCGGCTGCAGTAGATGTAGACATAGTCGTTCGGCCCGCCGCCCTTGCACGGATACACACCGATCGGTGGGTTGCCGCCGCCCACCGTTTTCGACCCGGCGCGCGGCGCCGCCTTGCCGGTGCGTTCCATGTAGGTGAACGAGTTGCGGATGTAGTGCAGGATCGCGTCCTGCATGGCGAGCTGCAGATGCTCGCCCTGGCCGGTACGCAACCGCCGCACATAGGCGCCCATCACCGAGATCGCCATCAGCATGCCGGTGCCGGTATCACCGATGGTCGCACCCGGCTTGCATGGCGGGCCATCTTCCTCGCCGGTGATGCTCATCAGCCCGCCGGCCGCCTGCGCGATCATGTCGAACGCGAGACTTTTCTCGAACGCGCTGCCGGCGCCGAAGCCCTTGGTCTGGCAGTAGATGATCGAGGGGTTGATGGCGCGTATCACATCCGGGCCGAGGCCCAACCGCTCGATCGCGCCGGGGGCGAAATTCTCGCAGAAGATGTCGGCCTTTTTGGCCATCTCCTTGACCAACTCGACGCCGCGCGGGTCCTTCAGATTGACGGTGACCGAACGCTTGTTGGCGTTGTACTGCAGGAAGTAATAGGCGTCCTGCCCCGGCTTGCCACCGGCGGTGCGGCCGGGATCGCCCAGCTTCGGGTTCTCAACCTTCACCACATCGGCGCCCATCCAGGCCAGCGCCTCGGTGCAGGACGGTCCAGCCTCGAACTGCGTCAGGTCCAGCACCTTCACGCCGGTCAGACAGGTCTCAGGGCCATTGCTCGACATCACTACGACTCCCTCCCAAGGGTTGTCGCCAGCCTACGACCGGCCGGACCGGGCGTCGAGTTCCCTTGGCTGGGTTGGCGCAGGCTTCAGGGAACGCCGTAGATGCTCCGGATTCCGCGGTCCACGCTGCCGATGAATTCGTTGAGGGAATCCATCAGGCTCTTCTGGTAGGCAGGGATCGGATTGATGGAGTTGCCGTTGAGCTTGTACCGAGTACCACGTGCCGGCCAGGGCGACCGCGCCGAGGCCCGAACCCACCGCGCCGCCGGCGCCGGACGAAGTGAAGAACTTCACGCCGTTGCGGCCGGCGTCGAGATACGACCAGCCATAGCTCGCGACCTGATAGCCGACGCCGGCGCTGGCGTAGAATCCCGCGCTGGTGTGCAGCATGCGGATCGAGAACGGGGTCTGGATCCTCACACTGCTGAACGGGATGGATTTCTTAGTCATCGCGTCCTTGAATGTGTCATAGGGGACGCCCGAGGCGTTGCCGCCCATGCCCACGCCGGCCGCGGTGAAGATCATCGGTTCCAGCGAATTGAGCTTCTGGCTCTGGATCGCGAAGAAGAACATGCCCGCGCCACCGCCGACCGCGCCCGCTATGCCGATCAGCGCGGCAAGCTGCCAATCATCTGCGACATCCTCGATCGGATCGGCCATGCTACACCTGATACGGACGCTTCGGATTGGGAATGATTATCGCGGCGCAGCTCGATGCTCTACTCACGATCGCGTCACCAGGCTGATCAAGGCGTTGCTCATAGGAACCCGATCGACAGCCAGGGGAACGCGACGACGATCGCCAGCGCCACCGCCAGCCCTGCCAGATACGGCCACATCCGCCCGAGTGCATCGTCCGGCGACACCCGCCCGATTGCGCAGGCGCCGTAGAACCCCACGCCGAACGGCGGCGCGAACAACCCGATGCCCATCGCCAGGATGATCACCAGCGCGTAGTGCACCTCGTGCACGCCCATCGCCTTGGCCACCGGGAACAGCAGCGGGCCGAACAGCACGATCGCGGGGATGCCCTCCAGCACGCTGCCCAGTACCACGAACGCAATCGCGGTGATGCCGAGGAAGCCCAGCTTGCCGCCTGGCACCGATGCCATGGCCGCAACCAGCCACTGGGAAAAACCCGATTGGGTCAGCGCCCACGCCATCGCCGTCGCGGTGCCGATGATCAGCATCACTGCCCCGGTCAGCGAAAGTGTATCGACCAGCAGCGGATAGATGCGCCGCCAGTCGAACTGCCGGTAAACCAACAGCCCGAGCAGCGCGGTGTAGACCACGCCGACGGTGGAGACCTCGGTGGCGGTGGCCACGCCGTCGATCACCGCGGCGCGGATCACGAACGGCAATGTCAGCCCTGGGATCGCAATCACGAAGGTGCGTAGCATCAGCGACACGGGTGCGCGCTCGCCGCCGCCGGTGTCCACGTGGCGCGAACGGTACCAGCTCACCGCCACCAGCGCGATCGCCGCGACCGCCGCCGGCAGCAGCCCGCCGGTGAACAGCGCGGTGATCGACACATTGGTCACCGAGCCGATGGTGATCAGCACCAGGCTGGGCGGAATGGTCTCCGACATCGCGCTGGAACTCGCCAGGAGTGCAGCCAGTTCGCCGGGGTGTGAGCCGCGGCGGCGCATCTCGGGGAACAGTACCGGCGCCACCGCCGCCATGTCGGCGGCCTTCGAGCCGGAGATGCCGGACACCAGGTACATTGCGCCGAGCAGCACGTAGGACAGGCCGCCGCGCACGTGGCCGACCAGCGCCGCCAGGAACGCCACCATCACCCGCGCGATGCCGGTCATCTCCATCAGCAGACCGAGAAACACGAACATCGGCACCGACAGCAGCAGCAGGTTGGACATGCCCTCGTCCATCCGGTTCACCACTACCGAAAGCGGCATGGCACTGGTGAGACCGAGATACGACAGCGTGGCGATACCGAACGCGAACGCGATCGGCACGCCGATGCCGACGCAGGCGGCGACGATGATGACGAAGAACACGATCAGCGAACCGAAGCCCATCGCCAGCAGCACCGGCTGGCCGATCCACAGCAGCGCCGCGATGCCACCGACGGTCAGCAATGCCAGGCCGAAGCTGCGCAACGTGGTGGTCTCGAGCAGTCGCAGCAGCGCGATGATCGCCGCCAGCGCGCTGCCGACCAGGATCGCGACCACGCGGTAGCCGTCGGAGATCTGCAACGAGATCAGCTCGACGTAACGTTGCTGGTCGAGGTACTGCGCCGCCGGCAGCAGGATCTCCAGCACGAACGCGATCACCACCAGCGAGGCGACGGCGGCGAACCAGCGCGCCCAGTGTGCCGGCACCCAGTTGGCCAACGTGGTCAGCCGCATATGGGCGTCGCCGCGCAGCGCCACCACCATCCCCAGCATCGACAGCCAGAGGAACAGGAAGTTGGCCAACTCGTCGGTCCAGAAGATCGGACTGTCGAACACGTAGCGTGACACCACGCCGCAGAACAGGATGATCACCTCGGCCAGCACCAACGTGGCGCCGACCGCCTCGCAGGCGGCGCCGATCGCGCGGTCGATCCACAATGCGCCGCGGCGCAGCCCGTACCATCCCGGCGCGGTCGGGTGCACGATCGCCCCGGCGTAGTCCGGTGCGGGCAGGCTCATACCGTCAGCGGGCCGACGTACTTCTCAAGCAATGCCCAGGCCTTGTCGCCGGCGGTCTTCTTCATGTCCGGGTAGTAGCCGCTCTTCGCCAGCGCATCGCGGAACGGCTTGGTGTCTGGCGCGTTGAACGTCATCCCCTTGCCGGTCAGGTTCTGCTGCTCGGTCGTCGTCATGGTGACGAAATCCTGCCGCTGCGCCAGCGCCTCCTCGCTGAAGATGCGGTGCGCGGTCTCCTGCAGATCCGGCGGCAGTCGCTTCCATGCCGCGATGTTGAACGAGGTGTGGAATCCGGCCCAGACATGATTGGTCAGGCTGCAATACTTCTGCACCTCGTACAGCTTGGCGGTGTCGATCAGTACCAGGGGGTTCTCCTGGCCGTCCACGATGCCGGTCTGCAGCG
Organism: uncultured Alphaproteobacteria bacterium; assembly: GCA_963819855.1. Taxonomy (GTDB): domain Bacteria; phylum Pseudomonadota; class Alphaproteobacteria; order Acetobacterales; family Acetobacteraceae; genus JAMXLO01. The sequence goes on along the minus strand of CAWFYC010000025.1, from coordinate 107,438 downwards.
CGCTGTACACCTCGTTGAAGTTGATCGCGGTCGGCGAGGAGCCCAGATGGCGGAACAGCGAGATAAGATACGGCGCGACCGGCAGTCGGATCTTGAAGCCGCGGAGATCGTCCGGACCGGTGATCGGCTTGGTGCGCGTGGTGATCTGGCGGAATCCGTGGTCGTAGCCCTTGTCCAGGCAATAGAAGCCGATCTGCTCCGCCAGGCCGCGCAGCATGTTGCCAAGCTCGCCATCCATCGCGGCCCAGGCATGGGTGACGTCCGGGAAGGCGAAGCCGACGCCGGGAATACCGCAGGCCGGATTGCGCGGCGCCAGCAGGTCGATCGGCAGGTTGTACATCTCCATCGCGCCGGAGATCAGCTGCCCAATCATCGCGGTATCGCCGCCGAGTACGCTGTTCGGATAGATGGTGATCTCGAAGCGCCCGTTGGTTTCCTTCTTGATCCGGTCGGCGGCGATCTGTTGGTGCGCCATCGCCGGATGTTCCATTGGTGACGACGAGCCTAGCTTGTAGCTGAACTCCGCGGCGTTGGCCGACCAGTGCAGGATGGTGGTTGCGCTGATGCCGACCGCTCCCGCCATCACACCGCGACGCGACAGCCTGTTGCGCTGCATCGGCATCCCCTCCTGTTTTGCCAAAGCGTGCCGGGATGGCAGCGAGTGAGTCAAGCTGGTTGCCTCGCCGTGCGCTGGTTGTGCGACGCATTCGGTCCTTGGTCGCGTCCGGCCGCTTGGACTAAGGTCGCGCCATTGATTTCCGCGCTGAAGCCGCCTGACCGAATGACCGTGACCGAGTTCCTCGCCTGGGACGCGCCGGGCGGGACCCGGTGGGAGCTGGTCGACGGCGAGCCCATCGCCATGGCGCCCACCAGCCGAACCCATGGCTCGCTCCAGCTCGAACTGGGAAGCCTGATCCGCAATCATCTGGCGGACGCCGGCAACCCGTGCACGGTGATTGCAGCACCCGGCACCGTCCCGCGGGTTCGCGCCAGCGAGAACTTTCGCATTCCCGATCTGGCGGTGACGTGCACCCGCTATGAGACCGAGGAATACGATGTCAGCGATCCGATCCTGATCGCTGAGGTGCTCTCGCCCTCCAACCGCGCGGACACGTGGCGCAACGTGTGGGTGTTCACCACCATCCCCAGCCTGCGAGAGCTTCTTATCCTCGGCAGCACGGCGGTCCGGGCCGAGTTGCTCCGCCGCGGCACCGACGGCGGCTGGCCCGCGTCATCGATGGTGATCGAAGACGGTGACCTGATGCTTGACAGCATCGACCTCACCGTTCCCCTCGCCGCGATCTATCGCACCACCCGTCTCGCGTGCGGCTGAGTCGTCAATTCAGATCCCGACATTGCCCGATCTGCGGCGGGCCGCCAGCAGCTTGTTGGACTCGAAGAACCGCTCTACCGCCGCGGCATGCACAGCGCGCGACTCTGCATCGAAGTCGCCGGTCGGCCTCGGTTCCGGATCGAAATGTCCGTAGTCGTCGCGTCCGCGCACCAAGGCGGCGGTGACACGCACGTCGTTGATCAGGCGGCAATGCGGCGGGATGTAGCTGACGCCGATGCCGATGCGCCGCTGGTCGGTACGGTTCGGCTCAGAGGAATGCACGATGTGGGTGTGGTGCAGCGAGATCTGCCCAGCCTTCAGCGGCATCATCACATGGCTCGCATAATTCAATTTGTGCTCGATGGTCTGGCCGCGCGACAGCAGGTTGCCGGGCGTGAAGGTGTCCTTGTGCGGCCGCTGGCCGATCACGTGACTGCCGGGCAGCAGCCTGATGCACCCCATCTCCGGCGTCGAATCCGTCAGCGCGATCCACGCGGTGATCTGCTCGGCCGGATCGAGACCGAAATAGGTGCCGTCCTGGTGCCAGGAAACATGCGACGGATCGTTGGGTTCCTTGAGCCAGGAGGTCAGGTGATAGATCAGGATATTCGGGCCGATCACGCTTTCCACCGCATCGAGCACCTTTGGGTGTCGCACCAACTCGTCCATCCAGGTGAACAGCAGGTGCGACTTGGACCGCACCAGGTTCGGCAGCCTGCCGAAGGTGTCGCCTTGTTCGCGCTCGAACGCTTCGAGACGAGCACGATAGTGACCGACCTCCTCCGAAGTCAGGCAGTCCACCGGAAAGAAAAAACCGTCACGCTGGTATTGTGCTACCTGTGACGACGACAAGCGAGCGTGCATGGCAGAAGCTCCGAGACTGTCAGCCTGACCTCACGTAATCGAACAGCGCCATGAAGCCAAAGTCCATGTGCAACTGCTGATGGCAGTGGTACAGGGCCGGACCGGGATTGTCCGCGCCGAAGTCGATGTCAGCCTCCTGGTAGCCGCCGAGCACGACGCCATCCTTGATTAATCCTGTTCGTCGCTGCGATGTCCCCCCGCTACAGTCCCAGTCCGCCATCGAGCAGGATGGTCTGCCCGGTCATATAGTCCGACGCGCCCGACGCGAGATACAGCGCCAGCAGTCCGACCTCCCGCAACCGTCCCGGTCGGCCGAGCGGCACCGTCTGCTCCGCACGTTGGGTGGACCGCAGCACGCCCGCCTCGCCAGAGGTCACCACGTCCGGGAACAGGCCTGGCGCGATCGCGTTGACATGCACGCCATAGGGCGCCCATTCGAGCGCCTGCGCCCTGGTAAATCCGGCGAGCGCGGTCTTCGCCGTCGTGTAGATCACCATCTCCCGCCCGCCGGAATGCGTGGTCCACGATGCGATGTTGATCACTTTCCCGGAACGGCGCGCCAGCATATGCGGGCCGACGGCGCGGGTGCAGAGCAGCGCCTCGGTCAGGTTGACGTCCATGATGAAGCGAAGCTCCGCATCGGAGACGCCGACGCCGCTGTCCTCCTTGTCAGGAAGCGTGACCAGCGGCTTGCGGATGGAATCACCCAGCGCATTCACCAGAACGTCGATGCGCCCGAACGTCGCCAGCACGCTGTCAACCGCGCGCCGCACCTCGTCCGGATTCGTGACATCGGCAACGACGGGAACCACACGTCGTCCGGACGTCGCCGCTATTTCCGCCGCCGTTGCGTTGACATAGTTCGGCGTCAACGCATTGAGCGCGACATCGGCGCCTGCCTCGGCAAGCACCTGGGCGATACCCTTGCCGATGCCGCGCCCGGCTCCCGTGATGAAGACGACCTTCCCCGTGACATCGTATTCGGCCGGCATCATGGTAACGCTCCTGGCGATAAACTACATAAGCTGCAACCTTCAACGCACGAACCGGCCGGACCGCGTCCAGCAACTGTGCCGACGGCGCAAGCCGCGGTCCCTCGCCCGTCATCCACCGGCGGCACGATCGTCACGCCCCATGTCGGCAACGTCCGCAGCGACGCCTGCGCCTGCGGATGGTCGAGCAGCGGCTGGTTCAGCGATGGTGCAACGATCACCGGCGTGCCCCGCCCGATCGCTTCGGCCACCACGGACAAAGCAAGGCTGTCGGCAACGCCGTGTGCCAGCTTGTTGAGCGAGTTGAAGCTGCACGGGGCGAACAGCACCACCCCGCGCGGCGGCCGCGGTCGAATCGCCAGATCGAAGTAGGACTCGACAACCTGGGCCCCTGCGACATCCGCAAGTTCGCGCGGCGCGATCGTGCGCGAGGCATTCGGGGTCGGCAGCGCGATGACGGTGGCAAAGCCGAGCCCGACCAGGCCGCGCAGGAGCTCGGGACAGCGCGCCGCCGTCGTGGTGCCGCTGAGCACCAGATAGACCACGTCAAAGCGCTCACCGTCCGGATCCGTCATGCCGCCGCTCCACAACACCGCTTGTATTTCTTCCCCGATTGACATGGGCACAAGTCGTTCCGGCCGATCTTCGCTGTGCGCTGCACCGGTGTGTCGAGCAACTGATGCCAGCGGCCCTGCCAGTACGCCTTTGTCGCCAGAGCAATGTCTGGAAGGGCGCGAATCAGGTCGAAGCGTTGCTGGCGCGAAAGTGGGCTTCTTCCCGGATGCTCCGGGTCGGGCAGCATCACGACCAGTGGAGCCACCAGAGCGTTGGCGAGCCGCCTGTCGCGTGCCACCGGCTCCCAGTCCGCCTCGCGCAAGTCGACGCCTCGCAGGTAGCCCCGCGCCCACAGTGCGCCGCGGTAGTCGCCGCCGATATCGTATACCCATGGGTTCGGCGACTTGTCCGCCGCCAGGTCGCGTTCCACCGCGTCGTGGTGCCGCGTGAGCAGGTCGACCGCCAGCGCCTTGTGCTCAGGCGAATCGAATCCTGCCATCTCTCCATCGGCCAGCAGGATTTCCGCCAGGTACTCCGCGGCCGGCACCCGGACCGGACCGGCGGCGAGCGCGGTGAGCAACCCGTCCGCCTCCTCCAGGGGCAGGTTCTTCGCGGACATCGTGCGCATCAGCGCGGTGTCCAGCCAACCGAGTTCGTCGCCAGTGGGCGCCTCGCCCGGGCCACTCGGCGGATCGGCGGACCAACCGACGCTCACGATCGGATCGTCGATCGGCAATAGCTGGTTGGCTGCGAAGCGCTCCGGGTCGGCCGGATACTCCGCGGCTTTCCGAGTTTGCTCGATCCAATCCTGCCGGTCGACATCGCGGTATGACAGCGAAAGCCGGCCCGCGTCCCAGCCGCGCTGCACACGCTCGATCAGGTCGGTCGCGCCGAGCAGCAGGATCGCCTCCTGCCAGCCGAACCAGGCCCAACTGTCGACCGGCGCCAACGCCTCGCGATCGAACCGGTCGAGCAGCGCCAGCACATGTTCGCGCGACGCGCGGTCTTCGATCGCCAGACGAGCCAGCGCCATCATCAGGCCGGCGCGGACATCATCGTCGACATGCGAATCGGCGACCATGCCGCGGACCGCCGCATCGTCACCGTCGAACAGGCTGAGCAGAAGCTGCGGGACCGTGGTCTCGCGGTCTTCGCCGAACAGCCACGCCACCTCGAATCCCGGCCGTCGCAGCAACGCCAGGAATGCCGGGCAGACGCTGGTGTGACGCGCCGCCGCCAGTGCATGAAGTCCGAAGCGCAGCAGATTCGCCTCGTGCGGCAGTGGCAGCCGACCATCCGCCATGCTGTGCGCCACCGCAATGACGGCGGGTGCCAGTGCGGCGGGCTCCCGCACTGCCGCCCGCATCGCCTCTTCCGGCACGCCAACGGAGGTTTCCAGCGCGACTCGGATGTCATCGTGGGTCACGGCGTCAGGTTACGTCAGCCACCCCTCCCTTGACAGTCGCCGCGACCCGGCGCTGCCATTTGCCGCCGTGCCGCAGCTTTCGCTCCACACCCCGATCGGCGACATCTCCGTCTCGGAAGAGGATGGGGCGATCGTCGCTGTCGACTGGGGCTGGGGCAGCGTCCAGGCCGGAACGCCACTACTGCGGCGTGCGTGCGAACAACTGCACGCGTATTTCGATGGGGAGCTGACCGAGTTCGCCCTGCCGCTCGCCCCGACAGGTACCGCGTATCAGCAGCGCGTATGGCAGGCACTCTGCGCGATCCCCTTCGGCGCGGTGCGCAGTTACCTGGACATTGCCCACGCCGCCGGCGGGAGTCCGCGCTCGGTCGGACAGGCAAACGCCAACAACCCGATCCCGATCATCATCCCTTGCCACCGGGTCGTGGCGACGACGCATCTCGGCGGGTATTCCGGCGGCGCCGGTCTCGCCACCAAGCGTTGGCTGCTGGCGCTTGAAGCGCGCTCGCAGCCGCTGTTGCAGCCAATCCCTTTCGCGGCCGCCTGATCCGGCCCGACGCATGGAGAACAGCATGATCAAGGCCATCCGCATCCACTCGCCAGGCGGTCCCGAAGCGATGAAGTGGGAGGACGTTCCCCGCCCCGAACCATGTCCCGGCGAGGCGCTGCTCAAGCAGGAGGCCGCCGGCCTCAACTACATCGACGTGTATTTCCGTTCCGGCCTGTACAAGGCGCCGACCATGCCGCTGATCATCGGCCAGGAGGGCGCCGGAACGGTGACCGCCGTCGGGTCCGGCGTGACCAACGTGAAGCCCGGCGACCGCGTCGCCTATGCCGGTTCGCTGGGCGGCTACGCCACCGAGCGGGTGATCGCGGCGGACCGGCTGGTGAAACTGCCCGATGCGATCGACTTCAAGATCGCCGCGGCGATGATGCTGCAAGGCATGACCGCGCAGTACCTGGTCCGCAGCACCTATCCGGTGAAGTCCGGCGATACCATCGTGGTGCACGCCGCGGCGGGCGGCGTCGGGCTGATCCTCTGCCAGTGGGCGAAGCACATCGGCGCCACGGTGATCGGCGTCGTCTCGACCGAACAAAAGGCGGAACTCGCCCGCGCCCACGGTGCCGCGCATACGGTGATAGGCCATGGCAACCTGGCGGCCGAGGTGAAACGGATCACCAGCGGAGCGATGGTGCCGGTGGTGTATGACAGTGTCGGCAAGGACACCTGGAGCGCCAGCCTCGACTGCCTGGCACCGCTCGGGCTGATGGTGAGCTATGGCAATGCGTCAGGCCCGGTGCCGCCAGTGGAGATCGGCATATTGGGGGCCAAGGGCAGCCTGTACCTGACGCGGCCAACACTGGTCACCTACACGGCGAAACGCGCCGACCTGGAGAAGACGGCGGCCGATCTGTTCGACGTGGTGGGGAAAGGTGCGGTGAAGATCGAGGTCAATCAGACCTTCCCATTGAAGGATGCCGCCGCCGCGCATATCGCGCTGGAGTCGCGCAAGACCACGGGGAGTACTGTGCTGCTGCCGTAAGGATCATCGCGCCGGCATTTGCCGTTCCCGTCAATGGCCAGATGCAGCAAGCGGTGCTACTGACCGTTGATCGATGACGGACTCAGTCCCCTCGCCCCGACTTCGCACCAGCAGCCGCACCCGACTGACCGCGGTGATCGTAGCCTGTGCGATGTTCATGCAGAATCTCGATTCCACCGTGATCGCCACCGCGCTGCCCACCATGGCGAAGGCATTCGGCGCCGATCCGGTGCATATGAACGTGGCACTTACCTCCTATCTGCTGTCGCTGGCGGTGTTCATTCCTGCCAGTGGCTGGGTTGCCGATCGCTACGGCGCGCGCACAGTGTTCCGTCTTGCGATCGCGGTGTTCACCATCGGCTCGGTGCTGTGCGGCCGATCCGACAGCCTGGCGTTCCTGGTTGCTTCGCGCGTCCTGCAAGGCGCCGGTGGCGCGATGATGGTGCCGGTGGGGCGCCTCGTGCTGCTGCGCACCGCGGCGAAGCAGGAACTGGTGGCGGCAATGGCGTGGCTGACCGTGCCGGCACTGCTCGGGCCGGTACTGGGGCCGCCGGTCGGCGGTTTCATCGTCACCTATTTCTCCTGGCGATGGATCTTCGACATCAACATCCCGATCGGTATCCTCGGCATCGTGCTGGTCAGCCTGTTCGTCGAGGACGTGCGCGAACCGCCGCGTGGCCGGTTCGACGGCATCGGGCTGCTGCTGTGCGGTATCGCACTTGCCAGCCTGATGTTCGGTTTGGAGACTGCCGGTCGCGGCGTCGTGCCACGCAGCACCACCGAGGCGATGATCGGCATCGGCGTGGTCGCCATCGTCGGTTACCTGCTGCATGCCCGGAAGCATCCGGCACCGTTGCTCGACCTGTCGCTGATGCGCCTGCCGTGCTTCGGCGTCGCGCTGTCGGCGATGATGCTGTTCCGCACCGGCATCGGCGCCATCCCGTTCCTGCTGCCAATGATGCTGCAGGTGGGCTTCGGCAAATCGGCGGTGCAGAGCGGACTGATCACCTTCGCCAGTTCAGCCGGCGCGCTGGTGATGAAGCCCGCTACACAGCACACGCTGCGCCTGTTCGGCTTTCGCGACACGCTGGTGTGGAACGGCGTGATCTCGGCGGTGATGATCGGGATCTGCGCCGCGTTCCGCCCCACCTGGCCGGCGGCGGCAATCTATGCCGCGCTGCTGATCGGTGGCTTCTTCCGCTCGCTGCAGTTCACCGCCTACAACACGCTCGCCTATGGCGACGTGCCGCGCTCGCGCATGAGTTCGGCAACCAGCCTGTATGTCACCTGCCAGCAGCTTGCCGCCACGATCGGCATCTCGGCCGGCGCGGTGTCGCTGGAGATCTCGATGGCGATGGCCGGGCACGCCGCGCCGCAGCCGATCGATTTCAGCCACGCGTTCCTGGTGGTGGCGATGTTCACGCTGCTTGCCGCGCCGATTGCGCTGTGGATGCCGCGCAATGCGGGTGATGAGCTGACCGGGCGACGATCGGCATCGGCGCAACCGGTGCGTGGGGCGGCGGATTGAAGGGGGATGCGATGTATCTCGGAACCCAGATCAAGCCGCGCGACGACAGCGACTACCGTGTCTGGGCCCAGCTTGGCGTGACGCATGCCTGCGTCGATCCACCGGGCAATCCGCATGACTGGAGTTCTCGCTGATCTGAACCGTCAGCGCGAGCATGTAGAAAAATTCGGGCTGACGCTGGATATGGTGCAGTTGCCGCTGTCGTCGCGCCCGATCGAAGAGGCGCAGAGCCCCAATGTCCTGTTGGGCAAGGATCCCGAGCGGCAGCGCGAGCTCGACTCGATCTGCCGGCTGATCGAGCGGATCGGATCGGCGGGCATCCCGGCGGCGAAGTACAACTTCAACATCATCGGCATACCGCGCACCGCGCACGAGGCTGGGCGCGGCGGGTCGCGCAACGCGGCGTTCCGTTGGCACGATACTGATCAGTCGGCGGCACCGGGTATTGCCGGGACGGTTGGCGAGGACGCGAACTGGGAGCGCATCGACACGTTCCTGGCCGCTGTCGTGCCGGCGGCCGAGGCCGCGAAGGTGCGGCTGGCGTGCCATCCGCACGATCCGTACACGCCGCCCGGCTATAAGGGCGTCACGCGTGTGCTCGGCACGGTTGCCGGGATGCAGCGCTTTGTGACGATGCACGACAGCCCTTATCACGGGCTGAATTTCTGTCAGGGCACGGTGGCGGAGATGCTCGACGATCCGGGCCGCGAGATCGACGACGTGATCCGATGGTTCGGCACGCGCGGCAAACTGTTCAACGTGCATTTCCGCAATATCAAGGGCCGCAAGCTCGACTTCATGGAAGCGTTCCCCGATGAGGGCGACATGGACATGGCGCGGACGCTGCGGGTGTACCAGGAGGTCGGCTATCAGTACATGCTGATGCCGGACCATGTGCCGGAGATCGACGGACGCGATCCCTCCGGCACGGCGTTCGCGTTCTGCTACGGCTATATTCGCGGACTGCTGGATTCGATACGGCCGTAGCCGTCATTACGAGTCCCACCGGCCGGTCGGCCGACCCTGACGCGACGAAACCGGCCGCCGATGTCCCCCGTCGTCATTCCCGTGCAAGCGGGAACCCAGGGCGAGGTCCGTGCGATTGCTCTGGGTCTCCGCTTTTCGCGGGGATGACAACCGGGGGCCGTTTCGCGCCAACGCAGCAATGACAACCGGCCGATTCACTCAACTCCTTCGACAATGCGCATGTCGCGCTCCGCGGCATTGCCAAGCGCGACCAGTGCCGCCTGGTAGCCCGGGCTGTCGTGGGCAGCGATCGCCTGGGCCACGCTGGGAAACTCGATCAGCACGGTGCGCTGGTCGATGCCGGCCTCGTAGGTCTTGGCGGTGCCACCGCGGGCGAGGAAGCGACCGCCACCGGCGGTAATGGCAGGACCGGCGAGTTTGGCGTAGTCGGCGAGTGCCGCGGGATTGGAGATCGAGCGGTAGCAGGCGATCCAGTATGCCTTGGCCATGGATTCCTCGAGTGCTGATGGAAGTTGCGGGTCAGTATAAGCGGGATGTGGAGAGACAGCGAGGCATCAAGGCACTTGCGCTCGGGTGCCAGCTGTGCGATTGCAAATCATTCGCAACTGGACCGCGGGCAACTTCCCAATGCGCCTCGCACTCATCCTCCCGGCTTTGCTGCTCGCCTGGCCCGTCGCCGCGGCCGACACTCCCACCGCCTCGCTGACCATCCGCAACCGCGCCTTCGAGCCCGCCGAACTTGAAGTGCCGGCCGGCCAGAAGATCGAGCTGCATGTGCGCAACGCCGATGCCGCCGCCTCGGAGTTCGAGAGCGACGAGTTGCACCGCGAGAAGGTGGTGCCGGCCGGCCAAGAGGTCGTCGTTTTCATTGGCCCGCTGCGTGCCGGCCGCTATGAGTTCTTCGACGACTTCAACCCGGCTGCCCGCGGCCACATCGTCGCACGGTGACCGTCATGCTCCGCCTCGGGCTGGCGCTTGCCGCGCTGACCATGCTTGCTGGCCGCCCGGCCCTTGCAGAACTGCAGGTCCGCATGCCGCAGGTAGATTACCGCGAGCTCGAATTCGAGCACAACGGCCTGGTCACCTTCGACGCCAAGGGCTCCTCGCTGAACGGTGCGCAAAGCTACACCAATTCGATCGGCTACGGCGTGCTGCCCTGGTGGGAAATCGAGCTCGAAGGCGAAATGGCCTCTGGCGGCGGCCAGCACCTGACCTGGAACGCCGTCACCATGGAGAATACGTTCCAGATCACCGAGCCGGGTGAATACTTCTTCAATCTGGGGTTCTTCGCGGAGTATTCGCAGTCCACACTGCGCGGCCAGCCAAGCGGGATCACTGCCGGGCCCATCATTCAGAAGGAGCTGAACAACGTATTCGGCATCGATACGCTGCACACGCTCAATGTGTTGCTTGACCGCGATGTCGGCCATAATGCCACCAGTGCCACCGGCCTGCAGCTCGCCTGGCAGTCGGTCGCATTGTTCACGCCGCTGTTCGCGCCGGGGTTCGAGTATTATGGGATCGTCGACAACATCACCCATGCCGGTCCGACCAGCCAGCAGCAGCATCTGATCGGCCCGGTACTGACCGGCGCTGTCAACTTCTCGCCATATGGCAAGCTGAAATACGAGGTCGGCTATCTGTTCGGCCTCACCCCCGCGTCGGGGCGCAGCGCGGTCCGCTGGAAGCTGGAATACGAGATCGCCTTCTAGCCGGATCCGCTATGCTGCCGGTCGCATATCCGGCAGGACACCGATGGCTTACCCTCCGCGCAAGATCGCCTTCATCCTGGCATCCACCGATCACGGCACGCTGATCGTGAACCGGTTCGACTACCGCATGGTCAATGCCACCGCCGGCTTCGGAGTCGGCCACTTCCTGCTGGAAACTTCCAGCTACGAGGCGCAGGAGGGCTCCGTCGCCATGCAGCTCCTCACGCTGCGACGCCAGCATTTCGGCGACGGTGTCGTTGCGGTGGATTGCGGCGCGAACATCGGCGTGCACACCGTGGAATGGGCGAAGGGCATGACCGGCTGGGGCTTCGTGGTCGCGATCGAGGCGCAGGAGAGGATCTTCTACGCGCTCGCCGGCAACGTCTCGATCAACAATTGCTTCAACGCCCATGCGATCCATGCCGCGCTCGGCGCGCAGGACGGCTCGTTGCGCATGCCGGTCCCCAATTATCTGGCGCCGGCGAGTTTCGGCAGTCTCGAGTTGCGCCAGTCCGACGCCAATGAGTTCATCGGCCAGGACATCGACTATTCCGAGCAAAGGCTTACGACGATCCGCATGATGACCATCGACTCGATGAACCTGTCGCGACTGGACCTGATCAAGATCGATGTCGAGCGGATGGAACTCGAGGTGTTGCAGGGCGCCAAGGCGACGCTCGAACGGTTCCGCCCGATCGTCATCGTCGAGCAGCTCAAGGCGCCGAAGGAGAAGCTCGCCGCGGTGCTGGCGTCGTACGGCTATGAATGGTTCACGCTTGGGCTGAACCTCCTCGCGGTGCATCCGAGCGATCCCACGCGGCGATCCATCAACGCCGCGCAGCCAAGTGGAGCGGGAGTACCGTCTTAACGTCCGCTCAGTCGGCTTCGGACTGTGGCCGCAGCGCCAGCCCGGCGACGCCTGGCCCGCGGGCCCGGGCGGGGTGTTCCTCCGGGATCGCCGCGATCTGCCGTTCGCTCAGCCAGCGGCCGAGGCGTGGATCGGCGGTCAGCACGGCGAGCGGAATCGCCGCCAACAGGCCGCCGGCGAGCGGCAGGGCCCATAACGTCGCGGTCCATCCGCCGATCACGAATCCGCTGAACACCAGCACGCCAAGAGCGGTCTGCGGCCAGAGCAGGCCTGCGGCCTCGGCCCAGGTCACGCCTCGGTCGTGGCGGTTTTGCGGCCGCCAGCCTGCGTGCGCGCCAAACCCCAGGCGCAACATGGCGCCGGTCTTCGCCACCGCCGAGACGGCATCAAGCAGCAGCGTGAAGCCGATCTCCGCAGCTACCCCGCAGGCGAGCCGCGTCAGGCCGCCGTAGCGTTGCCGCTTGTCCGGCGACAGCGCCACCTCGGCGTAGCCCAGCAGCTTCGGCGCATACAGCGCGCCAAGCCATGCGCCCGTCAGTGCAAGCGCCGGAGCGGCGGGAAACGGCGACGTGCCATCGGTAGCCGCGGCCGCCGCGGCGGCAAGCAGGAACAGCAGGTAGAGCGGCGTGCCGGCGAACAGCAGGATCGCCTGGATCAGCTGCCAGCGACCCGTCGGCCGCAGTCCGGGCAGGCGAAGCAGGTGCCGGTATTGCATGTTGCCGGTCAGCCAGCGCAGTTCGCGGCGGAGGAATTCCGGCAGCGCCGGCGGATTCGCCTCCCACGAGCCGTCCTCGTCCGGCAGCACGCGCACGCCCCAGCCGGCGCCGCGCAACAATGCTGCCTCGACCTGGTCATGCGACATGATGTGTTGCCCGTCGGGCAGGACCGGCAGCCGGCAATGCGCCCGAAACGGCGCGATGCGCACCACCGCGTTGTGTCCCCAATAGGGGCCTGCATCGCCCTGCCACCAGGCCTGCCCGGTGGCCCAGGTCCGCATCCCCGCGCGCATGCCGAACTGGAACAGGCGGGGGAAGGCCGACGACGCCGGCATTCCCACGGTCAGATGCTGCGCGATCGCCAACGTCGGATCGGTCTGCATTGCCCGCACCAGCCGCAGCACTGCCGCCGCCGACATCGCGGAATCGGCGTCGAGCGCCAGCATCAGCTCGAACCCCGCGGCGTGGTGGTCGAGGAAATCCATGACATTGCCGGCCTTGAACCCGGTGTTGGCGGCTCTCCGGCGATAGTGGACGCGCGCCGTATCGCGGTCTTCGATGCGAAACGCCTCGACCGCCCGCTCCTCGTCGGCGGCCGCCCGCGCATTCTGGGTATCGGACAGGACGAACACCGCGAACGCGTCGCCGGCGCCGGCCAGGTCCAGCTCATACAGCAGCCGCCGTAGCGGCGGGAGCACGCGGCGCATATCCTCGTCCCGGACCGTCACCGCAATCGCCGTGCGCGGGAGTGCCAGATGGTCGTCGGCGATCACCGGAAACACCGCCCGGATCGGGTCGCGACTGGTCATCAGGATGACGAAGCCGATCAGCCCGTTGGCCAGGCACAGGCCGGTCCAGGGGGCGGTGCCGGCGAACGCCGCCAGCATGGCAAGCTTGGCCGGGGTCCAGCCACCTGGGGCAAGGACCTGCCACAGCAGCGTCGCGAGGCCGCTGGCGGTCAGCAGCAAAATCAACAGAACAGCAGCACGGCGGAACGTCATCCGGGACGGACTCCGAAGTTGGTCGGTCGGTGCCGGAAGGTTTGCCTCACGATCGTGTCATGGGCGAGTCGGAGTTGTGGCGACGCCCGGCCGGCACCCTGTGGCTGACGAGGCATCGCCGCCCTATATTCCCGGCCGACATGACGACGGAGTATTGCGTGATGGCGAACACGGAGGCAGCGGCGCTGGTGCCGGTGACGGTGCTCACCGGCTATCTAGGCGCCGGCAAGACCACATTGCTGAACCGCATTCTCACCGAACGGCACGGCCGCAAATACGCGGTGGTGATCAACGAGTTCGGCGAGCTTGGCGTGGACAACGACCTCGTCGTGGACACCGACGAGGAGGTGTTCGAGATGAACAACGGCTGCATCTGCTGCACCGTGCGCGGCGACCTGATCCGCATCGTGGCCGGGCTGATGAAGCGGCGCGACCGGTTCGACGGGATCATCATCGAGACCACCGGCCTGGCCAACCCCGCCCCGGTGGCGCAGACCTTCTTCGTCGACGAGGGCGTGCGATCGAAGGCACGGCTGGATGCGATCGTGACCGTGGTGGATGCCAAGCACCTGCCGCAGCGGCTGGAGGACAGCCACGAGGCGGCGGACCAGATCGCGTTCGCCGACGTGATCGTGCTGAACAAGACCGACCTGGTGACGCCAGAGGAACTGGCGGCGGTCGAGGACAAGATCCGCTCGATCAACCGCTTCGCGGTGATCCATCGCACCGAGCGGGCCGCGTTGCCGATCGAGCAGGTGCTGGATCGCGGGGCGTTCGATCTCAACCGCGTGCTGGCGATGGCACCGGATTTCCTGACCGACAGCGAGCATGAGCACAACGACGAGGTGACGTCGGTCAGCTTCGAGGTGCAGCAGCCGATCGATCCGGAGAAGTTCAATGCCTGGATTGGCGCGCTGTTGCAGGAGCAAGGACCGGATCTGCTGCGGACCAAGGGGATTCTGTCGTATGCGAACGACGATCGGCGGTTCGCCTTCCAGGCGGTGCACATGATCGCCGATGGCGATTTCATCGGGCCGTGGAAGGAGGGGGAGGAGCGGGTGAGCCGGATCGTATTCATTGGGCGGAATCTGAATCGACCGCGGCTGCGGCGCGGGTTCGAGGGGTGTGCGGTTGAGTGATGGGATGATGGCGACACCCCCTCCCCAACCCTCCCCCGCTTCGCGGGAGAGGTGGATCGACAGTAACGCCCCCTCTCCCGCGAAGCGGGGGAGGGTTGGGGAGGGGGTGTCGCCATGAGCGAATCAGCCGCCCAGTTCCTGCTGGAGACCCGCGGCACCCAGCGCGAACTCGACGCCTTCGTGGTCGCTGCCGGCTTCGATCGCGCCGGCACCACCCTGGCGTTCGCCCTCGGCGATGGAACCCTGCGCTTTGCGCCGATCGCCGACCGCGAGACCTGGCGGGCGGCCGAAGCGCATGACGGCGCGATCCTTGCCCTATCGCCCGATGCCACGTCCACCGGTTTCGTCACCGGCGGCGACGATGGCAAATTCCGCCGCATCGGCGCCGACGGCGCGGTCTCGGATATCGCCGACTTCCGCTCGAAATGGGTGGAACATGTCGCCAGCCATCCCGGCGAGAAGGGCAAGGGCCTGCTCGCCTGCGCCGTCGGTAAATCGATCCACCTGTTCGACCACGCCGGCGAGAAGCTGAAGGAGTTCCCCCACCCGTCCTCTGTCACCGGACTCGCCTTCGACGCCCGCGGCAAACGTGTCGCCGCATCGCACTACAACGGCGCCACGCTGTGGTTCGTCGCCGCCAAGGTGGACAGCCCACGCAAGCTGGAATGGAAGGGCAGCCATATCGCGATCGCGATCCATCCCGACGGCGACGCGGTGGTGACCGCGATGCAGGAGAACGCGCTGCACGGCTGGCGCCTGTCCGACAACCAGCACATGCGCATGAGCGGGTATCCGTCGAAGACCGAGGCGCTGTCGTTCACCAGCAAAGGCAAGTGGATGGCGACCAGCGGCGCCGATGCGATGGTGCTGTGGCCGTTCTTCGGCGGCGGTCCGATGGGCAAGGCGCCGATCGAACTTGCCGGCGGCGACGGCATCGTCTGCACCCGCGTCGCGGCGCATCCGCAGCAGGAGATGGTGGCGGGTGGTTTCGCTGACGGTCTGGTGGTGCTGGCCGAGGTCAACTCGTCCCGGGTACTGCCGGTCGCACCGCCGGGTCGTGGCCCGGTAACGGCACTGGCCTGGAGTCCGGACGGCAGCCAGCTTGCATTCGGCACGGAAACCGGCTTCGCAGCGATCATCGATCTGTCGAAGCGCTGAGGGGGAAACCACCATGAAACGACGCACGCTGCTCACCGGAGCAGCCGCAACGCTTGCCGCGACGCCGCTCGCGCAACCGCATGCACAGAAGCCGGTGACGATCCGCTGGTGGTACCACTTCGATGACCCGAAGGCGACGCCCGACGAACTGGTGGCCGCGTTCGAGAAGGAAAATCCCGGCATCAGGATCGAGCCGGAAAACATCCCGTGGGGCGGGGGTGGCGATTACGACAACCGGCTCTACACCTCGATCATCGCCAACAACGCACCTGACACGGCGATGGTGAAATTCAACAACCTCGCGCGACTGATGGAGATGGACGCGCTGGCGCCGCTCGATAAATGGATCGACGCCTGGCCGGGCAAGAGCGACATCACCGACGATCTGTGGCGGCTGCACACCGCGCCCGACGGCAGGCGCTACTACATGCCGCTGCAATACGTCGTGCTGTATCTCTACGTGCGGCTCGATCTGCTGGCGAAGCAGAGCCTGAAGGTGCCCACCAACTTCGATGAGTTCCTCACCGCGGCGAAGGCGCTGACCGGCGGCGAGCAGTGGGGCTTCGGCATGCGCGGCGGCTCCGGCGGGCACGATTCCTGGATGCCGTTCGCGTTCGGCACCGGGGCGAAGCCGGTGAAGGGCGGATTTGTCTCGCCGGCGGCGCTGGCGCAGAATCGTTTCTTCATCGACCTGCACCGGGTGCACAAGGTCACGCCACCCTCGGCGCCGACCGATGCGTTCCTGCAGATCGTGAACAATCTGAAGGCCGGCCGCGTGGCGATGACCGTGCACCATATCAGCACCGCCAATACCATGGTGGAGACGTTCGGCGACGCGATCACCGCGGTGCCGGTGCCACGTGGGCCGAACGGATCCGGATTCGCAACATTCGGCGACGGTTCCACCTGCGTGTTCAGCGCGAGCAGGAATCCCGAGGCGGCGTGGAAGTGGATTTCCTGGCTGTCCACCGGACCGAACAACGTGCTGTACAACAAGGCGGCAGGGCAGATGACCGTCACCACGTCGGGTGCCGCAAACTGGACGCTGCATCCGAAGCGCTTCGTCGATGCCACGGTGCAATCGCTGCCGATCGCCGGCGTGCTGCCGAACCTGCCGCAGACCGCCGACTTCACTCGCGTGGTCTGGCCGCAGAACACGCAGAAGGCGCTGCTCGGACAAATCCAACCCGATGAGATGATGCAGGCGTTCGAGAAGCTGTTCTTCGGTTGAGACGCGCCGCCACGCCGTGGCTGATGCTGGCGCCGGCATTGGCGGCGGCGGCGATCCTGGTGCTGCTGCCGGTGCTCGACACGCTGTGGCTGTCGTTGCACGACGTGATCCTGTACCGGCCCCGCGTGCGCCCGTTCATCGGCCTGGCGAACTACACGCGTGCGCTGACCGATCCGGTGTTCTGGGAGAGCCTGACCAACTCCCTGATCTGGGTGATCTGCGCCGTGTCGCTGCAGTTCACGCTGGGCTTCGCCACTGCGCTGCTGCTGAACCGCAGCTTCGCCTGGCGCGGCATCGCACGCGCGCTGGTGGTGGTGCCGTGGGCGCTGCCGTCGGTGATCATCGGGCTGATCTGGACCTGGATGCTCGACTTCAATCTCGGCGTGCTGAACAACATCGGCGTGCTGTTGGGCATCCTGCCGCACTCGGTGCCGTGGTTGGCGCAGTCGAGCACCGCGATGGCCGGCGTGATCCTTGCCGTGGTCTGGCAGGGATTTCCGTTCTTCGCCGTGACACTGCTTGCCGGGCTGCAGGCGATCCCAGGCGAACTCTACGAGGCCGCTTCGATCGACGGCGCGGGTGCGTGGGGAAAGTTCCGCCACATCACGCTGCCCGGCCTCGCCGGCGTCATCGCAACCGCGCTGCTGCTGCGCATGATCTGGGTGGCGAACTCGCTCGACCTGATCCTGGTGATGACCGGCGGCGGACCTGGCACCGCGACACAGACGCTGCCGCTGCACGCGTTCCTCACCGCATGGTCGGGCGGCAACTACGGCCAGGGGTCCGCGCTTGCGGTACTGCTGACGGTGCTGCTGCTCGGCGTGGTGGTGAGCTATGTGTGGCGGAACCGCGCGGAATGACGCACCTCCGGTCATTCTCGCGCAAGCGGGAACCCAGGACTATCCACGATATGTCATCTCACCGGGTCCCCGCTTGCGCGGGGAGCACGAGGGGGTGAGATTGAAGCGCATCAAGCGTCTGCTCGGTACCGAACTCCCCGTCGTGCTGATCTTGGCTTTCGCGCTGTTGCCGTGGATCTGGATGATGCTGTCCTCGATCCGCCCCGATGCGGAGCTGACGCACTCGCCGATCGCGCTGTGGCCCCACCAGCTTACCCTGATCCATCACATCGAGCTGCTGCAGCGCACCAGCTTCGCGCAGAACCTGCGCGACAGCCTGATCGTCGCCTGCGGCGCGGTGACACTTGGACTGACGTTGGCGCTGCCCGCTGCCTACGCCTTCTCGCGGTTCCGCTTCCGCGGTCGCAACTGGCTGCGCACGCAGTTCCTGGTGATCAACATGTTCCCTGTTGTCATGCTGATCCTGCCGCTGTTCGTGCTGATGCGCGACTTCGGCCTGCTGGATACGTATTTTGCGCTGATCGCCGGTCACGCCACCTTCACCTTGCCGTTCGCGATCTGGCTGCTGACCAGCTACGTCGACGGCATCCCGCAGGAACTCGACCAAGCGGCGATGATCGACGGCGCCACCCGCATGCAGGCGATGCTGCTGGTGGTGCTGCCGCTCGCCATGCCGGGCGTGGTGGCGGTCGGCATCTACCTGTTCATCACCTCGTGGAACGAATACCTGTTCGCGCTGATGATGACCGGCCGCAACGTCCGCACGGTGACCGTGGCGTTGCAGCTGTTCATCGGCGAGAACCAGATCCAGTGGGGCCTGCTGATGGCCGGCGGCACGCTGGTTGCACTACCTGCCACCATCCTGTTCCTGTTCGCGCAACGCCGCCTGGTCGGCGGCCTGACCGGAGGTGCGGTGAAGGGATGAACCCCATCGGTGTGATCTCGATGAGCTACGCGCGGCCGTTCACCACCGCGCATCTCCCGCTGTTCGCGCGCATGAAGGCGGCGGGGATGGATTTCTGCGAACTGTTGGTGCCCGAGGACGGCGAACTCGATCCCGCCGCGGCCGGCCGCGCCGCGCATGATGCCGGGCTGTCCCTCCAGCTTGCCGCGCGGGTGAACCTGCAACGCGACCTGGCGTCCGACGATGCGTCGGCGCGCAAAGCCGGTGTGGACTATCTGAGCCGCTGCATCGACGTCGCGGTGGCGTGTGGTGCGACCATTGTCGGAGGTCCGCTGTACGGCACTCCACTGGTGTTCGCCGGCCGCGCGCCGTCGCCGATCGACGAGGCACTGCGGCGCGAGCGGGTGAAGCGCGTCACCGATGGACTGCACGCGGCGGCCGAACATGCCGAAGGCAGCGCGGTGCGCTTCGCGATCGAGCCGCTGAACCGCTTCGAGACCGACTTCTGCAACACCGCGCGGCAGGCGATGGCGCTGTGTACCCTGATCGATCACCCCTCAGTCGGCGTCATGCTCGATACGTTCCACATGAACATGGAGGAAGACGACCTCCCGCAGGCGCTCCGCCTCGCCGGCCCGTTGCTGATTCACTTCCAGGCGAACGAGAACCACCGAGGCTTTCTCGGCACCGGCCATACCGACTGGCCGCCGATCTGTCGTGCGCTCGCCGAGATCGACTATCAGGGGGCGATCACGCTGGAACCATTTCGCCGCACCGGTCATCTGCTGTCGCTGCCGCTGGCCCAATGGCGCCCGCCGAGTAGCGACGAGGACGCCGACCTGTACGCCAGCGGCAATTTCCTGCGCGGCGCGTTGCACGCGGCACGACGCATGTGACGATCTGGCGTCCGCCATCTGGACGCGGCCACGCGTTAGCGTTCAGGATACCGCTCCGACCCGCCCACAGGAATCAGCATGCGCATCGAGATCATCTGCACGGGAGACGAAGTCCTCACCGGCAAGATCGTCAACACCAACTTCAGCTACATGAGCCAGAAGCTCGAGGATGTCGGCCTGTCCGTCCACTGGGGCACCACGGTCGGCGACGATCGCGCGAGTCTGCTCGAGGCCTTCCGTCTCGCCGCGCAGCGCGCCGATGCGGTTATTGTCAACGGCGGTCTCGGCCCGACCGTCGATGACCTGTCGCAGGAGATCGCGGCCCAGGCCGCCGGCGTCGATCTCGTGCTGAACGAGGAATGGCTGGAGAAAATGGAATCTTTCTTCTCCAAGCGCAGCCGTATCATGCCGCCGAACAACCGCAAGCAGGCGATGCTGCCGTCCACCGCCGAGGTCATCGACAATCCGATCGGCACCGCCTGCGGCTTCGCGCTCGACATCGGCCGCGCCCGCTTCCTCTTCACTCCGGGCGTGCCGCGCGAACTGCGCCGCATGCTGGAGGAGCAGGTGATCCCGCGCCTGCTGGCCCGCGGCGGCGCGCCCGCAACGATCCACCTCAAGCGCTTTCACTCCTACGGTCTCGGCGAATCGCATGTCGACGCGCTGCTCGCCGGCGTCGAGGAACTGGTGCCCGACCGCAGCGTGAAACTCGGCTTCCGCGCGCACTATCCACAGCTCGAGACCAAGCTGACGGTGCGCGGCACCGATATGGACGATGTGCGGCGCAAGCTCGAACCGGTGCAGGCGGAGGTGCGCAAGCGGCTGGGCAACTTCATCATGGCGGAGGACGACCAGACGCTGGAAGGCGTGGTGCTGGCGGAGCTGACCCGCCAGGCCGGAACACTCGCGTTGGTCGAGACCTTCACCAGCGGCCAGATGGCGGCGCGGATCGGCCACCTGCCAGGCGCCGAACACGTGCTGCGCTGCGGCGTCACGGTGCGTGACCGCACCGCACTGCACACGGCGCTCGATATCAAGGGCTTCGGCCTTGCCGGCGACCTCACCCAGGAGACCGTGGAGGCGGTGGCCCACGCCGCACGCACTCACGCTGGTGCGACGCATGCGCTTGCGGTACTGATCGACCTTGACGAAGGCCCGGACCGGATCGATTTCGGCGGCACCATCTGGATCGCGATCGCCACCGCAGAGGACGTCGCCTTCCGGCGCTCGCGTATCCTGGGCGGTCGCGAATGGGTGCGGCTCGGCGCGGTCGAACTGGGGCTCGACTGTCTGCGTCGTTACCTCCAGCGCCTGCCGGTGGTCGAGCGGATCGACTTCGAGAAGACCTGAACAACCGTGCCGACAAGGCGCGGATGAACAATCAAGCGAGCGACAAGCAATTTCGGGAGGTCCTGATGTCCGCGAACCGCTGGCTGCAACTGTGGCTCGGCGTGCTGTGCATGGTGCTGATCGCCAATCTGCAATACGCCTGGACCTTGTTCGTCGATCCGATGCACCAGGCGCATGGCTGGAGCATCGCCGAGATCCAGATCGCGTTCAGCATCTTCATTGCCACCGAAACCTGGCTGACCCCGATCGAGGGTTACATCGTCGATCATCTCGGCCCACGCACCGGCCCGCGGCTGATGATCAGCTTCGGCGGCGTGCTCGTCGGCGTCGCCTGGGTGATCAATGCCTACGCCAGCTCGCTCGCGATGCTCTATGTCGGGGCGGCGGTCTCCGGCACCGGGGCCGGCGCGATCTACGCCACCTGCGTCGGCAACGCGATGAAGTGGTTCCCGGATCGCCGTGGCCTCGCCGTCGGCCTGACCGCAGCGGGGTTCGGCGCCGGCGCGGCGCTCACCGTGATCCCGATCCGGTTGGTGATCGATACCTACGGCTATGCCTCCGCCTTCCTGTGGTTCGGCGTCGCGCAAGGTGTGGTGCTGCTGGTCGTCGCGCAAATGCTGCACGGCCCGCTGCCTGGCACCGTGCTGCCCACGATGGTCCGCTCCGCGGTGCCGCAGTCGTCACGCAGCTACACCAGCATGGCGGTGCTGCGCTCGCCGGCGTTCTGGCTGCTGTACTTCATGTTCGTCCTGGTGTCGTCGAGCGGCCTGATGGCCACCGCGCAGCTCGCGCCGATCGCCAAGGACTTCGGCCTGTCGACCACGGTGATATTTCTCGGCGCGACCACGCTGAGCGTCGCGCTGGTGGTGGACAACGTGATGAACGGCCTGGCGCGGCCGTTCTTCGGCGCGGTGTCCGACCGGATCGGCCGCGAATACACCATGGCGCTGGCGTTCACGCTTGGCGCGCTGAGCTATTGGCTGCTGGCGCTGTTCGGCTCCAGCCCATGGACGTTCGTGATCTGCGCCGCGCTGATCTTCTTCACCTGGGGCGAGATATTCAGCCTGTTTCCCTCCACCTGCACCGACCTGTTCGGCACCCGGTATGCCACCGCCAATTCGATGATGCTGTACACCGCGAAGGGCACGTCGGCGTTCCTGGTGCCGTTCGCCAATGTGCTGAAGACCGCGACCGGATCGTGGGAGCCGGTGTTCCTTGCAGCGGCAGGGATGAACTTGCTGGTGGTTGTGCTGGCTCTGTTCGTGCTGCTGCCGATCCGCGTGCGCCACCACCGTTTGCTGGAACCGGCAGCGGCGCGTCAACTGCCGCTGAACCAGTTGTAGCCGTAGTCCTCCCAGAACCCGCCCCGATACACGTTGGTCACTTCGATGCCGACGATATGCTTCGGGTTCTTGAAGCCAAGCTTGGTCGGCACGCGCAGCTTGACCGGGACGCCATATGCCGCCGGCAACGGTCTGTCGCGGAAGGTCAGCGCCAGCAGTGTCTGCTTGTGCAGCGCTGTCGCCATGTCGATCGAGCTGCGATAGTCGTCGGCGCAACGAAACGAGACATAACGCGCCCGCGTATCGGCGCCGATGCGTGCGAGGTAGTTGCGGAGCGGCACGCCGCCCCATTTGCCGATCGCACTCCAGCCCTCGATGCAGATGTGGCGCGTGATCTGATCCGACTGCGGCAGTGCCGCGAGGTCGGCAAGGCTCCAAGGCTTCCGTTCCGCGACCAGACCGGAAACCTCGAGGCGCCACGCGGCGCCATCGACATGGCGCACTTCGCTCAGCGGATAATAGGCATTGAACGGGAACGGGTCGGTGATGTCGGCCTCGTGGTAGGTCGGCGCCATGCGCGCACGACTGAACAGTGCGGCCTGTACCCTGTCGTTCCAGCGCGACATCGCCGACAGCACGCGATCCACCGCATCGTCGTCTTCGAGATCGCATCCGGTCAGCATCGACAATGCGCCGATCGACAGTGTCCCACGCAGGAACAGCCTCCGCGCCGCGCGCTGGAGGCCGCGGCGATGATCGGCGGGATCGATGCGGGCCATCACGCGCGTCCTGTGAGCATCGGTCGCAGTGTACGCGGCACGATCGCGACCAAGGCAAGATGCACGATGATGAAGGCCACGACGCCGGCCATGGCAAGGAAGTGGACGCGGCGTGCGGTCTCATAGCCGCCGAGAGCGAAGGTCAGCGGATAGAACTGCACCGGCTTCCAGATCGCCAGCCCGGATACGATGGCCAGCGCGATGCCGCAGCTCGCCAGCACATACAGCAGCCGTTACACGGCATTGTATCGCGAACCGTCGTGCGGCAGCCGCAGGCGCAGCGCCAGCATCGCGTCGCGCAAAATATCGCGCGGGGAAAGCGGGAACAGGCGGCGCCTGATGTGACCGGACGCCAGTCCGTAAAGGAGATAGATTGCGAAGTTCGCCACCAGCAGCCACATCGCCGCGAAATGCCAGGCGAGCGCGCCGCCCAGCCAGCTTCCCAGCGTCAGCCTGGCCGGGAACACGAAGGCGAACAGCGGCGAGGCATTGTAGATCTGCCAACCGCTGCCGATCATCACCGTCATCGCCGCGGCGTTGGTCCAGTGCGTGATTCGCACCACCAGTGGATGGATGCGCATGACAATTCCTCCGGCGAGGCAATGCGGGCGGCCTTTGGGGTCGAGGCCGCCCACACCGGTCGATCAGGCGCGCGGCAGCAGCACGTGATCGACGACCTGGATCACGCCGTTCGACTGGCGCACGTCGGAGATCGTGATGTCGGCGACGTCGCCCTTCTCGTCCTTCACCGTGATGTTGGACGAGCCGTTCATCATCAGCCACAGCTTGCCGCCGCTCACGGTGTTCAGCGTCGCGGTGCCGTTGCCTTCGAGGATCAGCGAACGCAGCTTGTTGCTGTCGTAGTTCCCGGCGACCACGTGGTAGGTCAGAATCTTGGTGAGCATCGCCTTGTTCTCGGGCTTCACCAGGCTCTCCACCGTTCCTGCCGGCAGCATGGCAAACGCCTCATTGGTCGGCGCGAACACGGTGAACGGACCGGGGCCGTTCAGGGTATCGACCAGGCCGGCGGCCTTCACCGCGGCGACCAGCGTGGTGTGGTCGGCGGAGTTCACCGCATTGGCAACGATGGTCTTGGACGGGAACATGGCCTGGCCGCCCACCCGGACGGTCGAGGCGGACATGTCCTGGGCGAACACGGGCGCGGCGGACGCCAGCAGGATCATGGCGAACAGTGCGGTACGCTTCATGGTGGTTTCTCCTCTCGTTGGAGCGGCCATCGGCAGCCGCTGTCCCCCTATCGTCGTTACCGGCCCTTTCGGATGCGGGCGCAGCCGAATATTTTCGCGGTTTGTTAAACCGCATCCGCGATGCTGTTCTGCATGCGGCGGATGGTCTGCCTGGATGGATTGCGGGGGGTGCTCGCGTTCTACGTCATGCTCAGCCACATGCTGCCATTCGCGCCGCTGCCTGGCTGGCTAGGCCGGGCGTTCTCGCATGGTGGCGCCGGCGTGGATGTATTCTTCATCTTGAGCGGGCTGGTGATCGTGCAGTCGCTCGCCAGTTTCGAGTATCAGCCGCGACCGTTTCTGATCGCCCGCGTGGCGCGTATCTACCCGGTGTTCCTGGTGGTGTTCGCTGTATCGGTGGCGGTGCAGCCGCTCGCCTCCGGGTTCTCGCTGATGTCATGGATCGACCAGGACAGCACGCTCCGTTACCTGTGGCCGAGCGGCTGGCCCAGCGACTGGGTCGTCGGTGTCGCGACGCACCTGACAATGACGCATGGGCTGTTTCCGGACGGCGCGAGACCGGATCTGTGGCTTGGCTTCCTTGGCGCCGCCTGGAGCCTGTCGACCGAGTGGCAGTTCTACCTGCTCGCAGTGCTGGTCGGCGCCCGCATCGGATTGCGTCCGCTCTGCTGGATGTTCTTGGCGGTATCGGCGGGATCCATGGTCTGGCATGCGCTGGCGCCGGAAGCGTGGCAGTTCAGCCGCGCCTTCTTGCCGAACAAGGCGCAATATTTCGCACTCGGGATCGCCAGTGCGCTGGTGGTGCGACAGGGCGCCAAAGGCCTTGGCACCTACTGGGCGGTGCTCGCCGTGGCGTTGGCGCTGAGCGCCGTGCAAGGCGGCATCGACAAGTTACTGCCACCGGTGATCTGGAGCCTGTGTCTGGCGGCGCAACTCCAGTCATCCTCGCCGCCCGGCTTCGCGGGTCTGACGAGGGCGGCGGGATCGGCATTGGGACTGCTGGCAGCAACGTTGCGGTCACGCCCGTTGGTTTGGCTGGGAGCTGTCTCGTACGGCATCTACCTCGTCAACGAGCCGGTGCAGAAGGTCCTGGGTCTGGCACTTGCACTCGTTGTGCAGGGGAATGCGACGCTGTTCACGGCGTTGTGGCTTCCCGGGGCGGCAACACTGCCGATCCTCGCCGCATGGGCGCTGCACGTTTGGGTCGAAGCACCGGCACTGCGCCGGGGTCGCGCACTGGCACGACGCAGCATGCCGGCGGCGGCCGCTCCCGTCAGCGCCGGATGAACGTCCAGTAGAGCGGTGTGCGACCCTCGCGCAGCGCCTTCGCCTCATAGCGCGTGGCTGGCCAATCCAGCGGCTGTTCACTCGTGGGAGGTGCAGCGTCGAACTGCTCCTGCCTGGCCATCACATCGGCAACCCAGGTTTGATAGGTCGGATCATCGCTGGCAACCCGCCACTCGGCGCCTGGCTTCAGTATGCGTGCGAGCAACGGCAATAGCGTCGGATGGACGAAGCGGCGTTTGGCATGGCGCGCCTTGGGCCATGGATCGGGGAACAGCAGGAACAGTCGGTCGAGGCTTTGGTCCGGTAGCAACCGCAGCAAAGTTCGCGCATCGTCGGTCCACAAGCGCAGATTTCCGGGCAACGGTGCGGTTGGCTCGCCACCCTCTGGCACCAGATGTGACAGCAGCGAGCAGATGCCGTTGTCGAACACCTCGCAGGCGATCAACCCGGCCTCCGGGTGCGCGGCGATCTGCGCCAGTGCGTGTTCGCCGCTGCCGAACCCCACTTCCAGCCACTGCTGGTCCGGCCGCGGCGAGAATGCCGCCCGCGGATCGCCAGCCAGCGCCGGCGCGAATGCCAGCCGCGGCAGCGTAACCTCCAGCAGGCGAAGCTGGCGCGGCCGCAGGCGATGGCCGCGGCCGCGGCCATACAGTCGGTCCGGCGGCGGCTTCAGCGCCCGAAGGCTGCCTTCAGCGCCGGCGCCAGGTCGGTCTTCTCCCACGTGAAGGTGCCCTTCTCGCCGTCCGGCTCGCGGCCGAAATGGCCATACGCCGAGGTGGGCACATAGATCGGCCGGTTCAAATGCAGATGCTCGCGAATACCGCGCGGCGTGAGGTTCATCAGCTCCTGCAGCGTGTGCTGGATGCGGGTCTCGTCGACATCCTTGCCGGTATTTTGCAGATCGACATAGACCGATAGCGGGCGGGCGATGCCGATCGCGTAGCTGATCTGGATGGTGCAGCGATCCGCCAGCCCCGCCGCCACCACATTCTTCGCCAGATACCGGCAGGCATATGCGGCCGATCGATCCACCTTGGTGGGATCCTTGCCGCTGAACGCCCCGCCGCCATGCGGGGCCGCGCCACCATAGGTATCGACGATGATCTTGCGCCCGGTCAGGCCGCAGTCGCCGTCCGGCCCGCCGGTCACGAACTTTCCGGTGGGGTTCACGTGGAACTCGGCTTCCGGGCACATCCAGCCGTGCGGCAGCGTACTCTGCACGATCGGCCAGAGCATTCGCTTGATCTCGGGCTGTTCGAGGTCCTCGACGTGCTGGGTGGAGACCACGATGCTGGTCGCCCCCACCGGCTTGCCGTCGACATAGCGCAGTGTCACCTGGCTCTTGGCGTCGGGCAGCAGGCCCTCGACCGACTTGTCGTGGATATGCCGGAGCTCGCGGATGCGATGCAGGATGGCGTGGGCGTAGTGGATCGGCGCCGGCATCAGCGCCTCGGTTTCGCGGCAGGCGTAGCCGAACATCATACCCTGGTCGCCGGCGCCCTCGTCCTTGTTGCCGGCCGCGTCCACGCCTTGCGCGATATCCGACGACTGCGCGTGCAGGTGGCAGGCGATGTCCGCCTTGTCCCAGCTGAACCCGGCCTGGTCGTAGCCGATCTCGTGGATCGCCATGCGGGCGAGGTGGTGCAGCAGATCGGGCGTCACTGTGGCAGGACCTCGGGTCTCGCCGGCGAACACCACCCGGTTGGTGGTGACCAGCGTCTCGCAGGCGACGCGCGAATAGGGGTCGGCGGCCAGATACGCATCCAGCACCGTATCGCTGAGCCGGTCGGCCACCTTGTCGGGATGGCCTTCGGAGACCGACTCGGAGGTGAACAGGAACTCGCCCGTATCGCGCATCGATGGGTTTCTCCGGTGAATTGTGGGCTGCCGGTGTGTGAGGGAAACCCCCCTGAGGGTCAAGGCCGGAACGGACCGTTCGACATGTGCGTGATGAACGACATTGACCGGTTTCACCTGATCGCCAATGTGATCGAGTGAGTTCCGTGGCTCGGGATGCGAACGGCATGGCGAACGACACAATGCAAGCTCCCGAACCGGCCGCTCGCCGGCGCATGCTGCGGGCGGCGATCTTCGATGTGGATGGCGTGCTGGTCGCCTCGCCGCACGAGCGAGCCTGGCGGGAGGCGTTGGTGGGCTTCGCCGATCCGGCACGCTTCACCACCGAATTCTACCAGGCCAATGTCGCCGGCAAGCCCCGGCTGGACGGCGCGCGCGCGACCCTCGAACGGCTTGGCGTGCCCGGGGCCGCTGCCCGTGTGCCCGAGTACGCCGCAACCAAGCAGGCGCTGATCGATCGACTGATCGCCGAGGGCAGCTTCAAGGCGTTTCCCGATGCGGTGCGCCTCGCGGTCGCGCTGCGATCGGGAGGCCTGAAGCTGGCGCTCGCGTCCTCTTCGAAGAACGTCGGTGCCATGCTGCACCGCCTCGCGCTACCCGATGGAGGCACACTGCTGTCCATTTTCGATGCCGACCTCAGCGGGCGAGACGTGCCACGCGGCAAACCGGATCCGGCGATCTTCCTGCTGGCAGCAGAAGCTCTGGATATTCCGCCCATACAATGCCTGGTGGTCGAGGACGCACCCGCTGGCGTGCAGGCCGCGCGCGCCGGCGGAATGGCAGCACTCGGCATCGCACGCCTCGGCGACGCGGCCTTGTTGCGCGCTGCCGGGGCGGACCTGGTCGTGACCAGCCTCGATCAGCTCGACGTCACGGCCATCGCCGGCGGCGCGTTGCGCGCCCGGCCTGAAACGGAGACGCCCACTCATGCATGAGGCACTGGAACCGACGCGGGACCCCGGCTGGCTGCTCTACCACCACGGCTACAGCGTGCTGACCGAAAGTGCTGTCGAGTCGCGCTTCGCCCTCAGCAATGGATTTCTCGGCATGCGCGCATCGCGCGCCGTAAGCCGCGGTCCGACTTGGCTGAGCTGGCTCGGTTATGTCAGGTGGACATCGTGGCCGCGGTGCTATGTGGCCGGCCTGTTCGACCGGCCCAACACCGAGCCACCGGTGCCTGCGCTGGTGCCGGTGGCCGACTGGTCGCGGGTGCGCATCCTGCTGGACGGAAAGCCGCAGTTGCTAAGCGAGGGCAAGAATCTCGCCGGCGTACGGATGCTCGACCTGCGTCGTGGCGCGCTGCTGTCGGAACTGAGCCATCGCTCGCTGGATGGCATCACCATCGCCGGGAGCGAATTGCGCCTGGTGTCGATGGCTGATCGCGCGCTGGGATTGCAGCTGCTGCGCTTCTCGCTGGATCGCGGCGGGGTGGAAGTGAAGCTGGAGGCGAGCTTCGCAATGGCGGGCCTCGGCATGGAGCCATCGCGGCTCGAGCCGGATCTCGGTGCATGGCACGCGGAAGGCTCCGGCAAAGGCGTCGCCATGGCAGGCGCCGCGACGCTGCGGGCTGACGGCGAACCACTCATTCCCCACCGGCCGTTCTCGCTACGGTGGATTTGGCAATGGCGATCGGTCGCCGGGCAGACGGTCGAATTCGACCGCATCGTCGCGGTGGCGCGGGCCGACCGGCTGGAGGACGATCCCTCCCCGGCCGCCGTCGCGGCGCTGCAACGCGGCCGTACGCAGGGCTGGCGCGCGGTGCTCGCCGCCCACGAGGTCGCCTGGCGGGACCGTTGGTCTGCCAGCGACGTCGTCATCGACGGCGACGAGGACGTGCAGCGGGCGCTGCGCTTCGCCGTCTATCATCTGACCAGCGCCGCCAACCCGGCCGACGAGAGCGTCTCGGTCGGCGCGCGCGCGCTCACGGGCGATGCCTATTTCGGGCACGTATTCTGGGATACCGAGATCTACCTGCTGCCATTCTACACGGCGGTCTGGCCGGAAGCGGCGCGGGCTATGCTGATGTACCGCTTTCACACGCTGCCGGGCGCGCGGGCGAAGGCGCAACTCATGGGCTTCAAGGGCGCGATGTATGCCTGGGAATCGGCTGACACCGGCGAGGAGACCACGCCTGAACGCGTGATGGGGGCGCACGGCGAGTTCATCGACATCCTGACCGGCAAGCTGGAGCAGCACATCACCGCCGACATCGCCTACGCCGTCTGGCAGTACTGGCGTGCGACCGGCGACGATGCTTTTTTTCATCAGGCCGGTGCCGAGATCCTGCTGGAGACCGCCCGGTTCTGGGCGTCGCGCGCCGCGACGGAAGCGGACGGCAGGCGGCACATCCGCCACGTGATCGGGCCAGACGAATACCACGAGGATGTGGACGACAACGCCTTCACCAATGTGATGGCGCGATGGAACATTGCGCGGGCGCTCGACGCGGTCGCGGCACTGCGGGCAAGCTGGCCGGACCGTGCCGTAGCTCTGTGCGACAAGCTTGCGTTGCGCGACGAGGAAATCGCCGACTGGCGCGACGCGGTCGCGCGGATCGTGACCGGCCTCGATGGCGCAACCGGTCTTTACGAGCAGTTCGCCGGCTATCACAGGTTGGAACCAATCGATCTCTCATTGTATGCGGACCGCAAGGTTCCGATCGACGTGGTGCTCGGGCATGAGCGGACGCAGCTCTCGCAAGTGGTGAAGCAGGCGGACGTCGTGGCGCTCTTGGCGCTGCTGCCGGAACAGTTTCCCGGCGCCATGGCGGCGACCAATTTCCGCTACTATGAACCTCGCTGCGCCCACGGCAGTTCGCTCAGCGCAGGCATCCATGCGCTGGCCGCGGCGCGGCTGGGCGACGCCGACATGGCGCTTCGCTTCCTGCGTCAGGCCGCGGCCGCCGACCTCGAACTCGATGCGAACAGCGCCGGCGGTATTCACATCGCCGGTCTCGGCGGGCTTTGGCAGGCAGTGGTCCTGGGCTTCGCCGGCCTGGATCTGAGCGGCGATATGCTCAGCATCAATCCGCGTCTGCCGGCACAATGGAGCGGCATCTCCTTCACCGTACGCTGGCGTGGGCGCCCGGTGCAGATCCGCATCGCGGGAGCAGCGGTTCGCGTCAGGGTCGCCGACGGGGACCCGATGGACGTTCGGATCGCAGGCGTGCTTCGCACCCTGCAAGCGGGCACTACGCTGGAGGTAAGTCTGGAACCTGCCACCGCCCCACATTGACGCACCGTGGCAACCGTGGGTTTCGGTTCACCCACCCGCACGGTAGCATGCGGCTTCAGACAACACCGAGAGGGGAGAAGCCGCCATGCCGTTCTACGAGAGAGGCGACGTTCGCATTCATTACGAGGAGGCCGGTTCTGGTTTTCCGTTGTTGCTCATTCCCGGCGGGGGTCTGAACTCGACCATCCCCTTCGTCAAAGAGAAGGGCCCGTTCAATGCGATCGAGGAGTTCAAGGGCCAGTACCGCTGCATCGTAGCGGACCTGCGCAACGCCAACGGCGGCCAATCCTCGGGCCCGCTGGAGATCGACCGGCCCTGGGACGCCTACACCGATGACCAGCTCGGCCTGCTGGATCACCTCGGCGTCCGCGAATTCATGGTGATGGGCTTCTGCATCGGCGGCCCATTCATCTGGAACATGCTGCGACGGGCGTCCGAACGTGTTGTCGCTGCGGTGCTGGCGCAGCCCAGCGGGTTCCGTCCGGAGCTGCCCGACCTGTTCTACCAGAACAACATCAAGGGCTGGGGGCCGCCGCTGTGCGAGCGCCGCCCCGACATCACGATGGCGAAGGTCGATGCGTTCCTGAAGACGATGTACGGCGCCAACCCCGACTTCGTCTTCACGGTGACGCGCGATTTCGTGCGGGGATGCCGGACGCCAATACTGGTGCTGCCGGATGACGTGCCGGCTCACCCGTACGCGGTGGCGATGGAAAGCGCGCTGCTGGCCCCGAACGCCCAGGTGAGCCTGTATCCCTGGAAAGAGCCAGCGGAGCGGATTCCCCTGGCGGTGCGTCACGTGCGCAGCTTCCTTGCGGCGCACAGGCCGGCGACCGGTTTCCGCTGAGATCGTGGCAGACCACCCCGCGCTGTGATAGCGTGCCGCGATGGATACAGCGGCACGCAACACTCCGCTTCTCGACGCCGACGCGTTCCTGCGGACCGACCAGCTCGAGTTCGGCACCGCCTGGCGTTATGAACTTGTCCGCGGCGCGATTGTCGCCCACGCGGCGCCGTCGCCCGAACACGGCGTCATCCTCGGCAATCTGGCGCGTGAGGTCGGCAACCGCCTGCATGGCCGTCCTGACTGCAGGTCGGAAATCGGCAGTGGCGCTGCGTCGCAATACGAGCAGCGCGACACGGCGCGCATTCCGGATGCCACGATCCGCTGCGGCAAACTTCCACGAGTGTTGTTCGAGGTGATCTCCCCCTCGGAGCTGCAACACAAACGGCAATGGGACCGGAAGCGATCGGATCTGCAAGCCATCGAAGGCGTGCAGGAGATTGTCGAGATCTTCCAGGATGAGATGCTGGCGCACGCCTATCGGCGGCAGGCGTCCGGTTGGGTGTTCGAATCGATTGCCGGTCCGGACGCGGAGGTGGCGCTGCCCAGCGTCGGGATCGCGGTCCCGCTGGCGACGCTGTACGAGCGGGTGGTGCCCGAGGAGGACTGAAGCGTGGATCAACACGAGCTGCGCGTGCTCTCGCGTTATCCGGCAACGCCTCGGCGTCTGCTGACGGTCGACGAATACCACCGGATGGGCGAGGCGGGCATCCTGACCGAGGACGATCGCGTCGAGCTGATCGAAGGGGAGCTGGTCGCGATGGCACCGATCGGCAGCGAGCACATCGCCGCCACCAATTCACTCAACCGCCTGCTGGTCCTGGCCGTGGGCGATCGCGGCATCGTTTCCGTCGGGAACCCGGTCCGGCTGAATCAGCGCAGTGAACCGCAGCCGGATTTCGCGGTACTCAAACCGCGCAGCGACTACCGGACGATGCTGCCACGGCCGGAAGACACCATGCTCGCCGTGGAAGTCGCCA
This sequence comes from uncultured Alphaproteobacteria bacterium, assembly GCA_963819855.1. Taxonomy (GTDB): domain Bacteria; phylum Pseudomonadota; class Alphaproteobacteria; order Acetobacterales; family Acetobacteraceae; genus JAMXLO01. The sequence continues at coordinate 74,902 of CAWFYC010000025.1, read as the reverse complement.
ACACCAGCCTGGACTACGATCGTAACGTCAAACTGGCGCTCTACGCCCGCAGCGGCATTCCTGAGATCTGGATCGTCAACCTCGCGGCGGCGGAGGTCGAAGTATACACATCGCCTGTCGCCGACAGCTACACCTCGATCGCGCGCGCCGGTCGCTCAGACACCCTGACGATCAAGGCGATCCCGGACGTGCTCATTCCCGTCGCCGAGATATTCGTCTAGTACCCAAAGGTAGTCAGTAAGAGGGTGCCCATTACACTCGGGAGGAACACAGCAATGGCAAAGGTTGGCACCGGCGAATACACCTACGAACTGATCCGCGATTTCCTCAAACTCCCCAATGGAGAAAGGTTCGGCCTGGTCAGCCGGGTGGCGACTGATTTGCAGGACCGCGTCTACGTGTTCCAGCGCAAGGATCCGCCGGTGGTGATGTTCGATCGCGACGGGAATTACCTGGGAGCCTGGGGCACCGGCGAGGTCACCGACCCGCACGGCCTGAAGATCGTCGACGACGTCGTATACACAACGGATCGCTCTGACTCGGTTGCGAAATCGTTCACGCCGGACGGCGAAGTCCTGCTGCAGCTGGGCCAGCGCGGCGTGCATTCTGACACCGGCTGCACTGGTTCCCCGTGGCTCGCGCAACGCGCCGCGGGGCCATTCAATCATCCCACCGAGATGATCGCGCACCCCAACGGCGACATCTACGTGAGCGACGGCTACCGCAACGCGCGGGTACATCGCTTCACGCGCGACGGCACACTCGTCACGTCATGGGGTACGCCGGGTAAGGCACCGGGCGAATTCCACCTGCCGCACAGCATCGCGATCGATACTGACGGCAAGCTGTACGTCGCCGACCGGTCGAACAAGCGCATCCAAATGTTTTCTCCCGACGGCGACTTCCTCGGCCAGTGGACCGGCATGGGCGGGCCGAATGACATCACGCGCGGCAAGGACGGCACGTTCGCCATTGCCGAGCAGGAAGACGGCGACAAACCGGCCTATGTCTGCGTGCGCGACGCCGGGGGAAATGTGCTCGCCCGCATGGAGAGCCGCCATGTCCACGGCGTAGGAGTGGACTCGCGCGGCGACATCTACGCCGGACTGACGGTGGACCGCAGCGTGGACAAGTTCGTGCGAATGGGATGACCGGAAGCGCACGGATCGGTCGCGATTTGCGATGAGCCGCCGTGGGGTTAAGCTGTCGGACGGCCCGTGGAGGAAACCGCCATGATCGATATGCACGCTCATTGGAAGCCCGCCGAAGTCGCTGACGCCCTGCGCGCCCGCAGTAGGGAACCACGCATCGTCCGCAACGACGATGGCGTCGAGGTGCTGAAGCTGCCGCGGATGGGCGAGACGCCGCTCGACCAGGCGTTCGATGACGTCGAGTTCCATCTCGGTCGCATGGACCGCCAGGGAGTTGAGGTGAGCGTGCTGTCGCTGCTCGGTTCGTTCTGCTGGATCGAAGCCCAGCCGGTGGACGTGGCCCTGCCGCTGTGCCGGCGCGTCAACGACGGGTTTTCGGCGATCTGCCAGAAGCATCAAGGCCGCTTCGCCGCTTTCGCCGCGCTGCCGCTGACGGACATGTCGGCCGCCACGGCCGAACTCGAACGGGCGCTCGGGCTGCCGGGAATGATCGGCGCGCAGCTGCCGGGCAATTTCTTCCTCACGCGCGCCGACGCCGAAGCGGCACGGCCGATGCTGGAGGTCGCCAACCGCCACCGCGCCGTGCTGCTCATCCACCACGGCCCGCGGCCTGGCGACGCTTTCCCCAAGGTCGGCGGCGACACCGACAACGCGCGCCGCCGCAACGGCACGCTGGATATGCAGGCGAGCCTGTCGTCGGTGATGGTGACGCTGTGCCTGACCGACATCCTTGCGCCGTACCCCGACGTGACGGTCGTCGTGCACAATCTGGGCGGCAACATTCCCTACGAGGTCGAGCGCATGGATCACCGCTCCCTGCTCGACACGCCGGACGAGGAGTTGCCGTCGTCGCGCTTCCGCAGGGCGAAGGTGTACGTGGATTGCAACTCGTTCGGCCCGCGCGCGATCGAGGCGGCGGTGACCCTGTACGGCGCCGAGCGCATTGTGTGCGGTACCGACGGCAGCGCGTTCGGCGTCGACTGGACCAGGAAGGCGCTCGCGGACGCGCAGATCGGCGAGGAGGCCCGCGAGCAGATCCTGCGCCGGAATGCCTCGGCGATGATGGCCCGGGTCGGGAGGGCTGCGGAGCGGGAGAGCGTTGCCGCCTGATAACGCGGGCGATGCCGGCGCAGGCTGCTCAGTCGACGTAGAACTCCTCGGCAAGCAACGCGACCCCTGAAGGGTCGTCGTTTGGCGTTCCTTTCAGCTCGTCCTCCTCGCGTTCGCGGGGAGGACGACGAAAATGGCACGTGCCGGTACAACCGAAGCAGGCGGATCCTTATGCGAAGATCGCGCCTAACCGCTTGATGCTCCCCAGAGCCTTGTCGAATTCCAGGCCGGGCCAGTGGCAGCGCATCATGAAGTGGTCGATGCCGAGGGATTCGCGATAACGCGCGATCTCCTCCTTAACGAACGCCGCATCGCCGATGATAAAGCGGTCGTGGGCAAGCTCCTCGAACGCGGGGGTCCGGCGTCCCGACAGACCCCATGACGCATACGCATCGTATTTGTATTGCAGCGCGCCACGGCATTCCTCCAGAGCGGTCTTGTGATTCGCGCCGACATAGCACTCGCGGACCATCGGAAAGCAGTCGGGTGTGCGACTGCCCAGCGCGGCGCGATACACCCGCATCTGCGCGGTCAGCTCGGCCAGTGGCGTGCTGGGGACGATCATCCACGCATCGCCGAGCCGTGCCGCGCGCTTGATGGCCGCATCCGCGGTTCCCGCCAACCAGATCGGCGGCCCGCCGTCGCGTACCGGCTTCAGGCCGATCGCATGATCGTTCACCTCGTAGAACCGGCCCTTGTGCGTCACCTTCTCGCCGCTCCACAGGCGGCGGATCAGCGCGATGCTTTCCTCAAGCCGTGGCGCTCGTTCCTTTAGCGACATGTTGAACGCAGTAAACTCGCCCTCGCGATAGCCGAGACCGACGCCGAGTACGTAATTGCCGCCGGTCAGCACGTCGAGTGTCGCGGATTCCTCCGCGACGTGGACCGGGTTGAGTAGCGGCAGGATCAGGATGTTGGGGCCGATCTGCATGCCCTCGGCATGCTGCGCGAGATACGCCATCATCGGCACGATTTGCAGCATCTGGAGCGGCCCGGTCAGGTAGTGATGTGGGAACCATAGCGACTTGAATCCGGCATCACGGGCCGCGCGTGTCTGCGCGACCAGGTCGGGAACATGAGCCGCAACATTCTGACCGGGCTGGAACTGGGTGTTGAGGAACAATCCGACTTTCACGATGACGCCTCCCTGTGCTCCGCCGATGCGCACCTTGAACCAGCCACGCTGGCGGGCCAACTATCGCGGCCATGAGCGATCGTAGGCCGCCAGAACTCGACCTGTTGCCGGACGGAAGCTTCCGTTCGCGCCGCCCACCCGTGACTGCCCGCATATTCGCATGGGCGATCGTCATCGCAGTGGTGGCTGCCGCCTTGGCGGTGGCAGCCTTGGCGCTGTGGTTCGCGCTGATCCTGATCCCCGTGGTGCTGGTGGCGGGACTGATCGCCTGGTTGGCGTTTCGCTACCAGGTTTGGCGGGCTGGGCAAGGTCGCTCGCGCTAAGGCGTGATCTTGCCGTCCTGCACAACCAGCCGTACTGGCTTCACTTCGACGCGTTGCCAGACGTTGCCCTTGGTATAGGGGTCGTTCGCAATCATCGCATCCAGCTCTGCACGGTCAGCGCATTCCACCAGCAGGAACGAACCGACCGTCTTTTGAGCATCGTCGAAGATCGGCCCACCGACTACCAGTCTGCCGCTGGCGACATTGTTTTTCAGCCCGTCGAGATGCGCCGGCCGCGTGGCCTGCCGGCGTGCGGGTGCCTGCGCATCCGTACCGTCGTAGAGTGTCACCAGAAACTGTGGCATTGCTGTTTCCCCTATTCAGCGGCTAGCGGAATCTGTTCCGCCAGTCCGAACTCTCGCGCCAGCAGCGTGTAGGAGTGTCGCCGTGCCTCCGGATCGTGCAGCGTGGTGAGGATCGCGATTTCCGCCACGCCGTGCTCGGCCGCCAGCGCCCGCAATCTCTCCGCAACCACCGCAGCCGTGCCATAGATCGCGCGCGAGCGCAGGCGTTGGACGCGTAGCAGTTCGGCCTCGGAGTACGGGTGTGCTGTGGCTTCCTCCGGTGAAGGGAGCGCGGTGAACACCCCGCGGTCGCGGTTGAGGCGCGACAGTTCGCGCGAGGTAAACAGCCGTGCCGCCTCTGCCTCGGTGTCCGCCGCCACCGCCCAGACGCACAGTGCGCCATGAGGTTGCGGGAAGCGCTGGCTCGGCCGGTAGCCCTCGCGGTACAGTGCCATGGCCTGCTCAACGCCGCGGCCATCGGTGATGAAATGCGCGAAGCAGAACGGGATGCCGAAATACGCGGCGACCTGCGGGCCATAGTCCGAGCTGCCGAGCATCCAGACTTCGGGCATGGTCGGTCCGCCAGGCTGAGCGATGACGTCGCGAAACGGATGGCCTTCGACCAGCTTCTCGCCGGCGAGCCACGCCAGCAGATCGCGCACCTGCGCCGGGAAATGATCCGCCGCGGTCTCCGCCAGAGGATTGAGCGCGAACGCGGTGCGTCCGTCGGAACCAGGCGCGCGGCCGAGACCGAGATCGATACGTCCCGGTGCGATCGCCTCCAGCACACGAAACTGCTCCGCAACCTTCAGGCTGGAGTAATGCGGCAGCATAACGCCGGCCGAACCGACACGTATGCGCGTCGTGGTGGCGGCGATGGCACTGATCAGGATTTCCGGCGCGGTGCCGGCCTGGCTTGCCGAGTTATGGTGCTCGGCGCACCAATAGCGCGTGTAACCCAGCGCCTCGCAATGCTTCGCCAGCGCCAGGCTCTCGCGGATCGAAGTGTCCGGCGAGCGACCTGTCACCACAGTCGATTGGTCGAGGACAGACAGTCGCAGCATACCCTGGCTCCTCGTTACGCTGTGACGCTAGCATCAGATCCGCCGCACCACGTAAGTCTGCTCCAGTGCCTCGAGGATGGCATCGGCATGCGTTGGGTCACGCGCCTCTACCATCACTTCCAATTCCGCCGCCTGGACGGACGATGCTGCGAACAGACGTTGGTGCGAGACCTCGATGATGTTGCCGCCGATGTTGCCGATCTTGCCGGCGATGTCTGCCAGCACGCCCGGCCGATCCGGAATCTGCAGATGCAGTCGCAGCAATCTTCCATCACGCAGCAGATTGCGCAGCAGCACGTTGGACAAAATGCGCGCGTCGATATTGCCACCCGTGATCGCCACACCTACGCGCTTGTCGCGGAAATGTTCGGTATAGGCCAGCAGCGCGGCCACGCCGGCGGCTCCGGCGCCTTCCGCCACCACTTTCGCGCCTTCCACCAATAGGCCGATCGCCTCCTCGATGGTGTGTTCCGGCACCACCAGGACATCCACGCCCAGCTCGCGGATGATGGCGAACGGCTTGTCGCCGATATCGCGGACGGCGATGCCCTCGGCGATGGTCGGGCCGCCGACCGAGACCGTCTCGCCGGCAAGCCGCTGCGCCATGGCGGAATACGCCGCCACCTCCACGCCGAACACCGCGATCCCTGGCTTCATCGCCTTCGCCGCGGTCGCGCATCCTGCCAGCAATCCGCCGCCGCCCACCGGAATCACCAGCACGTCGAGATCCGGCACGTCCTGCAGCAGTTCCATCGCCAGCGTGCCTTGGCCCGCCATCACGCCGATGTCGTTATAGGGATGCACGAACACCAGACCGCGTTCCGCTGCCAGTGTCTCGGCATGCGCCGCGGCCTGCTCCAGCGTCTCGCCGTGCAGCACGATATCGGCACCCCACGATGCGGTGCGGGTGACCTTGGTCGATGGCGTGAACTTCGGCATCACGATCGTGGCGCCGACATTGCTCAGTCGCGCATGGCGTGCCACCGCCTGCGCGTGATTGCCGGCCGACATTGCGATAACGCCACGTTCGCGTTCCGCATCGGTCAGCAGCGCCAGCCGGTTCGCCGCACCACGCTCCTTGAACGCACCAACGACCTGCAGATTGTCGAGCTTCAGCACGACCTCGGCGCCGGTAGCACGCGATACCGCGTCACTGGGCAGCGCCGGCGTGCGCAATACACGGCCGGCGATCCGTTCGGCCGCCGCCGTCACATCGGCAAAGCGCAGCACCTCAGACGAACTTGATGCCGAGGATCTCGTATGACCGGTCACCGCCGGGGGCAGGGACGGACACGGTGTCGCCCACCTTCTTGCCGATCAGCGCCTTGGCTAGCGGCGAGGAGACCGACAGCCGGCCACCCCTGATGTCCGCCTCGTGCACGCCGACGATCTGGTAGGTGGACTCCTTCTCGGTCTCCTCGTCCACCAGCCAGACATGGGCGCCGAACATCACGTGCTCGCCGGACAACGAGGACGGATCGATCACCTCGACGGAAGAGACGATCTCCTCGAGCTCGGCGATCCGGCCCTCGATGAAGGACTGACGTTCTCGGGCGGCATGGTATTCGGCGTTCTCCGAGAGATCGCCGTGCGTGCGCGCCTCGGCGATCTGGCGGATGATCGCCGGACGCTCCGACGCCTTGAGCTGGCGAAGCTCATCATTCAACCGCTGCAATCCAGGGGCGGTCATGGGAAACTTCTGCACGTCACTCCGTCCTTTGGTGGTCGAGCGTCATGAGAGGCCGGGTTGCTGCCAAGCACGAGCGCCGCGACAGGGCTTCGCCTGGCCGCGACGATCGGTTCAGAACGATCCGCGAAAATAGGACTGTAGCGGCGCGACTTCAAGCGCTCCCGACTTCAACGCGGCGATGGCGTGCACCGCGGCCCGGGCGCCGGACATGGTGGTGTAGTGGGGAACGCCGTGGGTCAGCGCGCTGCGTCGGATTGCAAAGCTGTCGGCGACCGACTGCGGCGTGGACGCGGTGTTGATCACCAGCTGTACATCGCCGGAACGAATCGCGTCGACGCAGTGTGGGCGGCCTTCCAGCACCTTGTTGACCACTGACACGGGAAGGCCGGCGTCGCGGATGCGCGCGGCGGTGCCGCGTGTCGCCATGATGGCGAAGCCCATCTCGGTGAGACGGCGCGCCAGCGCCGGCAGGCCGCGCTTGTCGGCATCCTTGATCGAGAGGAACACTGTGCCGGTATCGGGCAATATTATGCCAGCGCCGAGCTGCGACTTGGCGAAGGCGCGCTCGAAGCTGGAATCCAGCCCCATGACCTCGCCGGTCGACTTCATCTCGGGTCCAAGGATCGTATCGACATTAGGGAAGCGGGCGAACGGGAACACTGCCTCCTTCACCGCGACGTGGGGTGCGACGCCGAGATCGTCGAGATGGAAGTCGGCGAGTCGGGCGCCTGCCATCACCCGGGCGCCGATCTTGGCCACCGCTACACCCGTCGCCTTGGCAACGAATGGCACCGTGCGCGAAGCGCGTGGGTTGACTTCCAATACGTAGATCACATCGTCCTTGATCGCGTATTGCACGTTCATCAGCCCGACGACGCCGAGCGCCTTGGCCATCGCCTCAGTTTCCGCCTTCAGCTCAGTCACGGTGGCGGGCGGCAGCGTGTAGGGAGGCAGTGAGCAGGCGCTGTCGCCGGAGTGGATGCCGGCCTCCTCGATGTGTTCCATCACGCCGGCGACATAAACGGTTTCGTGGTCGGCGATGCAGTCGACATCGACCTCGATCGCATCGTTCAGGTAACGGTCGATCAGCACCGGATTGTCGCCGGAGACCCGCACCGCTTCGCGCATGTAGCGATGCAGTCCGGCGCGGTCGTAGACGATCTCCATGGCACGGCCGCCGAGTACGTAGCTGGGGCGGATGACCACCGGATAGCCGATGCGATCGGCAATGGCTTCGGCTTCATCCGCCGAACGCGCGATGCCGTTTTCCGGCTGGCGCAGACCCAGTCGGTGCAGCAGCAGTTGGAAGCGTTCGCGGTCCTCGGCGATGTCGATCGCGTCAGCGCTGGTCCCGAGGATCGGGATCTTCTGGTGCGCCAATGCCTGCGAGAGCTTCAGCGGAGTCTGGCCGCCGTACTGCACGATGCAGCCAAGCAGCGTGCCGCGGCTTTCCTCGCGACGGATCAGGGCAATGACGTCTTCAGCGGTCAGCGGCTCGAAGTAGAGCCGGTCGGAGGTGTCATAATCGGTGCTGACGGTTTCTGGATTGCAGTTGACCATGATGGTCTCGAAGCCCGCGTCCTTCAGCGCATAGGCGGCATGGACGCAGCAGTAGTCGAACTCGATGCCCTGGCCGATGCGGTTGGGGCCGCCGCCCAGGATGATGACCTTCTGCCTTTCGGTGGGATCCGCCTCGCAGACCGGCGTGCCATAGCCGCCTTCATAGGTCGAGTACATATACGGTGTGGCGGAGGCGAACTCGGCGGCACAGGTGTCGATGCGTTTGTAAACCGGGTGTACGCCGAGCCGGCTGCGCAGCGCGGCGACCTCGTCCTCGCTGCGTCCGGTAAGTTGTGCAAGGTGCCGGTCGGAGAAGCCGAGCGCCTTGATGCGGCGAAGCGCCCCCCCGTCATGCGGCAGGCCGGACGCTGCGATCGCGCGTTCGGCATCGATGATGCGTTCCAGTTCGCGCAGGAACCACGGATCGAACTTGCAGGCGTCGTGGATGTCCTCGACCGACAAGCCGGCGCGCAGCGCCTGGGCCGCAATCAGCAGCCGGTCTGGGCGCGGCTCCGAGAGGGCGGCGCGAAATGCATCGGGTCCGCCATCGCCGGGAGGCTCGATTGCATCGAGGCCGGACAGCCCGGTCTCCATGCTGCGCAGTCCCTTCTGCAACGCCTCAGCGAAGCAGCGGCCGATCGCCATCGCCTCGCCGACAGATTTCATCGATGTGGTCAAAAGGGCAGGCGTGCCAGGGAATTTTTCGAAGGTGAAGCGCGGGATCTTCACCACGACATAGTCGATCGTTGGTTCGAAGCTGGCCGGCGTGACGCGCGTGATGTCGTTGGCGAGTTCATCCAGCGTGTAGCCGACCGCCAGTTTGGCGGCGATCTTGGCGATCGGGAAGCCGGTCGCCTTGGACGCCAGTGCCGACGAACGCGACACGCGCGGGTTCATCTCGATGATGACCATACGACCATCAGCCGGGTTCACCGCGAACTGCACGTTGGACCCGCCGGTATCGACGCCGATCGCGCGCAGGCAGGCGATCGAGGCGTCGCGCATCCGCTGATATTCCTTGTCGGTCAGTGTCAGCGCGGGGGCGACAGTGACGGAATCACCGGTGTGGATGCCCATCGGATCGACGTTCTCGATCGAGCAGACAATGATGCAGTTGTCCGCGTGGTCGCGGACCACCTCCATTTCGAATTCTTTCCAACCCAGCACGGACTCTTCGATCAGCACCTCGGTGGTAGGCGAGACTTCCAGGCCGCCCGCAACAATCTGCTCAAATTCTTCGCGATTGTAGGCAATGCCGCCGCCGGTCCCACCCAGCGTGAAGCTGGGACGGATCACGGCAGGCAGGCCAGTGGTGGCAAGTGCGGCACGTGCTTCCTCGAGCGAATGCGCGATCGCGGAGCGGGGCGACTCTATACCGATCGCGGCCATGGCGTCGCGGAACTTCAGGCGGTCCTCGGCGCGGTCGATCACCTCGGCGCGGGCGCCGATCAATTCTACCGCATGGCGTGACAGCGCACCGTTGCGCGCAAGTTGCATCGCGGTGTTGAGCGCGGTCTGGCCGCCCATGGTCGGCAGCAGCGCGTCGGGTTTCTCGCGCGCGATGATGCGCTCGACGATCTCGGGGGTGATCGGCTCGATGTAGGTGGCATCGGCGAGACCGGGATCGGTCATGATGGTGGCCGGATTGGAGTTCACCAGGATGACGCGATAGCCCTCGGCCTTCAGCGCCTTGCAGGCCTGCGCGCCGGAATAGTCGAACTCGCAGGCCTGGCCGATGACGATGGGGCCGGCGCCGATGATCAATATGGAGGAAATGTCAGTGCGTTTTGGCATGGCTCAACCGCGACGACCTTCAGGATAGTCGTGCCGGCCGTCAGCCGCGATCCATCCAAGTCGGCTATTGGTACGAGTATTGTCATTTGGCGGCACGCGCTCGGGGTCATCGAGACTCGCTGTAGTCACATCGACCTCGTCGAGCACTGCATCGCGGAACGTGAGCTGTGTGCCGCATATTCCGCAAAAACTGCGTTTTCCGTGCGCGCTCGAACGAAAGTGCTGCGGCGTTCCCTTCACAAGCCGGAACTCGTCCGGTCGCACGCTGAACCAGGCAACAAACGGCGCGCCTGTGGTTCTGCGACAGATCGAGCAGTGGCAGTTGGTCGCGTTGAACGGCTGACCCGTTACTGCGTAACGAACAGCGCCGCAGTAGCATCCGCCGGTCAGCACGGCGCTTGCTCGTCGCTTCGGCGCGCTTCAATCACGCCCTCGGGCGTCAACTCGAGTTGCCAATGGCATTGCAACGCACCTTGCGTCAACCGAACAGGCTCATGGATAAGACCTTCACGGAGGCAGGCCGCAACGGCGTCACAGAAGGCCTGATAATCGACGTCGTGCTGAACGATCGCTCGGAAGCGCTCGTACCCTGCCTCGATATTCGCTTCGCTGATGCTGTGTCGCTGGCCTGCGGACAACAGCAGTGACTTGGCATTCATGTCAGGACCGTCGCTCCATCATCTCCACGAACCGCCCGAACAGATAATGGCTGTCGCTCGGCCCCGGGCTCGCCTCCGGGTGATACTGCACGGAAAACGCCGGCCGGTCGGTGCACGCCAGCCCCTCGTTGGAACCATCGAACAGCGACACATGCGTAACCTTTGCGGTCGCCGGCAACGTGTCCGGATCGACTGCGAAGCCGTGGTTCTGGCTGGTGATCTCCACCTTGCCGCTGGCAAGGTCTTTCACCGGCTGATTGGCTCCCCGGTGCCCGCGGTCCATCTTGTAGGTCCGCGCCCCGAGGGCGATCGCCAGCAACTGATGGCCGAGACAGATACCGAATAACGGCACGCCCGCCTGCAGCACGCCGCGGATTGCCGGCACCGCGTATTCGCCCGTCGCCGCAGGATCGCCCGGCCCATTGGACAGGAACACGCCATCCGGACGTCGTTCCAGAATGTCATCGGCGGTCGCCGTCGCCGGCACCACCGTGACCCGGCATCCAGCCGATGCCAGGCAGCGTAGTATGTTGCGCTTCGCCCCGTAATCGACCGCCACCACATGGTAGTTCGGTGCGATCTGCCGCCCCACCCCGGTTGGCCAGGCCCAGCGCATTTCGTCCCACTCGTAGGACTGCCGGCACGACACGTCCTTGGCGAGGTCCATGCCCTCCAGCCCCGGCCAGGCCTCGGCCGACGCGCGCAGAGCCGGCAGGTCGAACCGCCCATCGGCGGGAAATGCCAGCACGCCGTTTGGCGCACCGCCATCGCGGATGTGCACGGTCAGCGAGCGCGTATCCACGCCAGCGACGCCGGCAATTCCACGCGCGCGCAGCCAGGCATCAAGATGTTGTGCCGACCGCCAGTTCGACGGCTCGGTGACGTCCTGCTTCACCACCAGCCCGCGCGCTGCGACCGTAGCGGCCTCGATGTCCTCGCCGTTGGTGCCGACATTGCCGATATGCGGGAATGTGAAGGTGATGATCTGTCCGGCGTAGGATGGGTCGGTCAGCGTCTCCTGGTAACCCGTCATACCGGTGTTGAAGCAGACTTCGCCGACGGGTGCTGGCACGCCGGTATGGGCGCCGAAGCCGCGGCCCCAGAATACCGCGCCATCGGCCAGGACCAGGGCCGCGGTCGCGCCGGTGGGCACCGCGTCGCCGTCGGAGGCGAGCGGATCGGCGCGCGGTGCGGCCGGTCCACCCGACAGATCGGACAGGGCGAGACCGGTGGCAGCGATCACCGCTGCCCAGTGGCGCGACGGAATCGACCCGGCCTGACGCCACTTGCGAACAGCCTCGGTCCCCACGCCGGTCAGCCGCGCCGCCGCCTCGGTGCCCCCCAGCCGTTCGATGAGAGCGTGCACGCCGATTGTCATGCGCCGGACATTATGGGAGAAAATTTCCCAAGGCAATAGTCTGGCGGATGGGTGGGAATTTTCCTCCGCCCACACTACAGCGGAGTCACTTCGCATATAGTAGAGGGTGTTTTTTCTTCGCATGAGGGTGCCATGAGCCTGCGCGAGCAGTTCACCGACCAACTCAAGGCATCGATGAAGGCCGGAGACCCAGCGCGTACCTCCACGCTGCGCATGATACTCGCCCGCCTGAAGGATACCGACATTGCCGCGCGACCGAAGGGCGTGGAGCGTGTGCCGGACGACGACATCGTCGGCATGCTGCGCGGCATGGTCAAATCGCGGCGCGAGTCGGTGGAGATGTACCGCCAGGGGCACCGGCAGGACCTCGCGGTCAAGGAGGAGGCCGAGATCGCCGTCATCGAGGCCTTCCTCCCGCGGCAGATGGACGAAGCGGCGCTGATCGAAGCGGTTGCGGCGGCCATCGCAGAGACGGGGGCGGCCAATATCAAGGATATGGGCAAGGTCATGGCCGCGCTGCGGGCAAAGCACGCCGCCACGCTGGATATGTCGAAAGCGGGACCGATGGTGAAGGCGAGGCTGGCGTGACCGGGCGCATTTCCTGATGGCACTTCCTGCCGGATTCCTGGACGAACTGCGCACACGCACGCCGCTGGCGGCCATCGTCGGGCGGCGGGCGCGGCTCGTTCGATCGGGGCGGCAATGGAAGGGCTGCTGCCCGTTTCATAGCGAAAAGACCCCCAGCTTCTATGTGTATGAGGACGGCCACTACCACTGCTTCGGCTGCGGCGCGCATGGCGACGCGATCGGCTTCGTGATGCAGTCCGAGGGCATCGGATTCATCGATGCGGTGGAACGTCTGGCCGGCGAGGCAGGGCTCGAAGTGCCGAAGCCCTCGCCCGAGGCGGCCGAAACGGAGCGGAAGCGGCTGGACCTGACAGCCGGTACTGGAAGCTGCGCAGTCCAGCTACCACCGGCGGCTGTTCCTGCCGGAAGGCCGGCAGGCGCTGGCCTATCTGCGCAGCCGCGGTCTGTCAGAAGATACGATCCGGCAGTTCGGTCTCGGCTGGACAGGCGAGGGCCGCGGCGCCCTCGCGGCTGACCTGGGCCGCGACGGCATCACCCAGGACCGGCTCGTCGACGCCGGATTGATGCGGCGCGACGATGAAACCGGCAGGGCGTACGATCTGTTCTTCAATCGCGTGATGTTCCCGATCCGCGATCGCCGCAGTCGGGTCATCAGCTTCGGCGGGCGCATCCTCGGCGATGGCCAGCCGAAATATGTCAACGGGCCGGAGACGGTGCTGTTCTCCAAGCGCCGCACGCTCTACGCGCTGGATTTGGCGCGCGATGCGGTGAGAGGCGGCGCGCCCCTGGTGGTGGTCGAGGGCTATATGGACGTGATTGCCCTGGCGCAGGCCGGCATCGGTGGAGCGGTTGCCCCGCTCGGGACGGCGCTGACCGAGGAGCAGCTCGAGGATTTGTGGCGGCTCGCGCCGGCGCCGATCCTGTGCTTCGACGGCGACGCCGCGGGTAGCCGGGCGATGGAGCGGGCCATAGCAACCGCGCTTCCCTTCGTGAATGTGGAACGGACCATCAAGACGGTTTCGCTACCCGCGGGAGAGGATCCAGACTCGTTTGTGCAAAGGCGTGGGCAGGGTAACTTCTTGGGATTCCTCAATAATGCAAGAGGACTGAAGGATTCGATTTACGCGTTCGCGCGCCGAAACGCCTTCGTTCATACGCCTGAGCAGCGGGCGCAACTGAAGGCCAAGTTGGAAGGCTTGCTTGCAGGAATTCCTGATAGAGACCTCCGTTGGCAGTACATCCAGGCGGTCCGAAAACAGCTGAGGGTCGAATTCAAGCAGATCGACGATCGTCCCGAGCGTGCAGGATTGGCGGCAGCCGCTGACCTGGACGTGGTCGCAAACGGGCGCAACGCCGAGCGCCATCGTATCCTGACCGCCATCCTGATGCGACATCCGGTCCTGCTGGGTGATGTTGAACACGCGTATATCGGGCTCGATCTCCAGCATCCGCTCGCGGCGTTACGGACTGCACTGCATGAGTGGGCGGAAACGGCCGAAATGCTTGACTTCTCACGCATTGATGACCCACCTCACCACTTCTGGATTGCAAGCTGAGGCTGATCAGGTCCTGGCGACGGTGCCCGTGCCGCTGCCAGCCTGTGCGTCATCGGCGGCGATGCCGGCGGAGGCTGCGGCGGGGTGGTGGCACATCTTCGGGTTTCTCAACGTGCAGCGGCTGGGCGAGGAAATTGCGTTGGCCGAGGCCGACTGCGCCCAGGACCTCACACTACAGAGCCAGAATCGCCTGCTCGCGCTGAAGGCCGCGCTGAACAAGGTGAACAGCGGCGAGCCCGACGGGGTGGAGCTTGCGGCTTGAACATTGAGTTGGGAGTTCGCTGAACGATGGCCACCAAGCCCTCTGTCGCCACCGATACCGTGACCGCCGAACAGGACGTGGAAACCACCCTGCTCGACGTGCAGACCGCCGCGGTCAAGCGGCTGATCGCGCGTGGCAAGGAGCGCGGCTACATCACCTTCGACGAGCTGAACCAGATCCTGCCTCCGGATCAGAACAGCTCCGAGCAGATCGAAGACGTGATGGCCAATTTCTCGGAAATGGGCATCCAGGTCGTTGAGAGCGAGGAGACCGAGGACGGCGAGGCCCCCGTCGTCAAGGTCGAGAAGACCGACGAGGCCGAGGAAGAGGAGCCGACCGGCAACGTCGATGAGGCCAGCCTCGGCCGCACCGACGATCCGGTGCGCATGTACCTGCGTGAGATGGGCAGCGTGGAGCTGCTGTCGCGCGAGGGCGAGATCGCGATCGCCAAGCGCATCGAGGCCGGCCGTGACATGATGATCGGCGGGCTGTGCGAGAGCCCGCTGACGTTCAAGGCGATCATCTCCTGGCACGACCAGCTCAAGGCCGGGCGGATGCTGCTGCGCGACATCATCGACCTGGAGGCGACGCAGGGCGCGGGCGCTCCGGCGCCGGATGGCAGTGTGGCGCCCGATCCGTCGATCACCAACGGCGGGGGGAACGGCGCCGAGGCACCCGAGGTGCCGGATGACCTCGATGGCGACGACGAGGGCGACGGCCCGGGCATCTCGCTGTCCGCACTCGAGGAGAAGCTGAAGCCCGAAGTGCTGGCGACCTTCGAGGAGATCGAGGCGCTCTACAAGAAGCTGCACAAGGTGCAGCACCGCCGGCTGGAGACGATGACCTCGGGCGAGGAGGTCACCGCGCGGTCGGAAAAGACCTATGAACGCCAGCGCGAGGAGCTGGTGAAGAAGGTCGAGCAGGTGCGGCTGCACAACAACCGCATCGAGGAGCTGGTGACCCAGCTCAAACAGCTCAACCAGCGGCTGACCGCGCTGGAGGGCCAGCTCCTGCGCACCGGTGAATCCTGCAAGGTGCCGCGGGAGGAGTTCCTGAAGAACTACCGCGGCCAGGAGCTGGATCCGAACTGGGTCGAGAAGGTCTCCCGGCTGCCTGCCAAGGGCTGGAAGCTGTTCGTCACCAAACATGCTACCGACATCACCAACGTGCGCTCGCAGATCGCCGCGGTGGCGAACGACGCCAGCCTGCCGATCGCCGAGTTCCGCCGCGTCTACATGACGGTGAGCCGCGGCGAGCGCGACAGTGCGCGGGCGAAGAAGGAGATGATCGAGGCGAACCTGCGGCTGGTGATCTCGATCGCCAAGAAATACACCAACCGCGGCCTGCAGTTCCTGGACCTGATCCAGGAGGGCAACATCGGCCTGATGAAGGCGGTGGACAAGTTCGAATACCGGCGCGGCTACAAGTTTTCCACGTATGCGACGTGGTGGATCCGCCAGGCGATCACCCGCAGCATCGCTGACCAGGCGCGCACCATCCGCATCCCGGTGCACATGATCGAAACGATCAACAAGCTGGTGCGCACCTCGCGCCAGATGCTGCACGAGATCGGCCGCGAGCCGGCGCCCGAGGAGCTAGCCGAGAAGCTCGGCATGCCGCTCGAGAAAGTCCGGAAAGTGCTGAAGATCGCCAAGGAGCCGATCAGCCTGGAGACGCCGATCGGCGACGAGGAGGATTCTCATCTGGGCGACTTCATCGAGGACAAGACGGCGGTGATTCCGCTGGATGCCGCGATCCAGGCCAATTTGCGCGAGGCCACGACGCGCGTGCTGTCGTCGCTGACGCCGCGCGAGGAGCGCGTGCTGCGCATGCGGTTCGGCATCGGCATGAACACCGATCACACGCTGGAAGAGGTCGGCCAGCAGTTCAACGTGACGCGCGAGCGCATTCGCCAGATCGAGGCGAAGGCGCTGCGCAAGCTGAAGCATCCGAGCCGGAGCCGGAAGCTGCGGAGCTTCCTGGACGACTGACGCGCCGGCCGGCGGGGAGGGCGGGGCAGCCATGGAACCGGTGGCGCGGGTCGCCGTGACGGTGACGTTTCTACGGATGGACCGGCCGCCCGTGGGCGCCTCGCCCGGCCTGCCGACCGACTACCAGATGGTGACCGTGTTGGCGCCGACCGTCGGGTTCTATCGCTATCTCTATGACACGGTCGGCGCGGACTATGTGTGGTGGCTGCGACGCACCATGTCGGACGCGGAGCTGGCGATGCTGCTGCGCGATCCGGCGTTGTCGATCCACGTGCTGTATAGCGGCGGTCAACCGGCCGGGTTCTTCGAACTCGACGGCCGCGGCTGGCCCGACGTGAATCTCAGTTATTTCGGCCTGATGCCGCACGCGGTGGGCACCGGCGTCGGCTATCCGTTCCTGCGCAGTGCCGTGGACGCGGCGTGGCGGCAGGGACCACGCGGCATGACGGTGAACACCTGTACCGCCGACCATCCGCGGGCGCTGCCCACCTACCTGCGCGCCGGCTTCCGCACGCTGCGCCAAGTGCGCGAGATCTGGAACGTGCCGTTGCGGCTGGGGATGCGGATTCCTGAACGACTGCTGGGGTGACGCCGATGATGAGCGACGTGACGCATCGCACGGTCGAGACCAACGGCATCAGCATGCACATTGCCGAGACGGGCAGTGGACCGCTGGTTTTGCTGTGCCACGGATTTCCGGAGTCCTGGTACTCCTGGCGCCATCAGCTTGGTGCACTTGCGGCGGCCGGCTATCACGTGGTGGCGCCCGATATGCGCGGCTATGGGCGGACCGACGCACCACAGGCGATCGATCAGTACACGATGTTCCACCTGACCGGCGACATGCTGGGGCTGCTCGACGCTCTGGGCGAGCAGCAGGCGGTCATCGTCGGTCATGACTGGGGTGCTCCGGTGGCGTGGCACGCCGCGCTGTTCCGGCCCGATCGCTTCCGCGCTGTGGTCGCGCTCAGCGTGCCGTTCCGGCCGCGTTCGCCGGTGCGGCCCACGACGGTGATGCCACAGACCGCGGACGCGGTGTTCTACCAGCTCCACTTCCAGTCGCCAGGTGTGGCGGAAGCGGAAATGGAGAGTGACCCAAGGTCGTTCCTGCGGGGCGTGTTGTACGGGAATTCCGGCGACGGTCCGCTGGGCTGGCACGGTCTGCCGGCGGATGGCGTGGGCATGGTGCCGCGGGTCGGCGGTCTGCGCGCCCGCATGTCGAGCTTGATCGTGCCACCGGAAACCCTGCCCGGGTGGCTGACCGAGGCCGATGTGGACTTTTACACCGGCGAGTTCGCCCGCACCGGTTTCCGTGGCGGCCTGAACTGGTACCGCAATATCGACCGCAACTGGGAGCTGACGGCGCCGTTCGCCGGCGCGCACGTGGCAGTGCCCGCGCTATGCATGATCGGCGAACTCGACCTGACAATGGGGTTCCGCGGCGCGCGGGAGGTGGTGGCCAATATGAAGCAGTCCGTGCCGCTGCTGCGCGAGACGGTCATGCTGCCTGGCTGTGGCCATTGGACACAGCAGGAGCGGCCGGCCGCGGTGAATGCCGCCGTAATCGCGTTCCTGGGGAGTCTGTAAGGGACCTGCGCGAGCGCCACGCCCTGCCCAAGCCTGCTCGCGTGAGTTATTTTTTCTGACATCTGGAAAAGCTTGGCCAGCGCCCCACATGCCCGGTGTCCGACCACAAACAGTAGGCATATCAAAGCATGTCGATATATCCTCGTACACCGGGAAATCGGGCTCCGGCCGTCATGATCCCCATTTCGCACTCAGCTACGCTAACGCAGCCCCCAGCCCAGATCCCAATTCCTATCCCAACAACTCTGCCCCCAAACGCTCCGCAGGCCCCGTCCCTGGCAGCCGGCTCCGGCAGCGACCTCGACGCGAGCTGGGCAGCCCCGGCAGTGGACAGCACGCACGGCGCCGCGACCACGTTCAACCTGCAGTCCGGCCCGTCTGGGGTCTATGCCTGGACCATGGTGGCGAACGTCACCAGCCCCCACGTCCTGTCGGGCCTGCCAGCTGGTACGGCGATCGATGTCCAGGTCCAGAGCGCGAATGCCTCTGGCACGAGCCCATGGTCGGCTACCACCACGTTAACGACAGCCACCGCGATACCGAACACTCCAGCCGCCCCGTCACTGGCTCAAGGTCCCGGCAGCGGCCTCACCGTGAGCTGGACAGCCCCAACTGTCGACAGCGCGCACAGCGCTGCGACTATCTTCAACCTGCAGTCCAGTACGTCCGGCGCCAACGCCTGGTCGCAAGCGCCGAACGTCAGCAGCCCATATATCCTGTCGGGCCTGGCCGCTGGCGCGGCGATCGACGTCCAGATCCAGGGCGCGAACGCTGCCGGCACAGGCGCATGGTCGTCGACCAGCACATTGACCACGGCCTCCGGACCGTTTGCGCCGAATGCCCCGTCGATCACCGCCGTCGCACCGCCATCGGACGGCAGCAACGCCAAGCTCACCGTCACCTGGACCGCACCGGCATCCGACGGCACGCACGGCGCCGCAACCGGCTATACCCTGCGCTACGGTCCCTCCGGTACCGGTACCTGGACGCCGGTGTCAGGCGTCACCAGCCCCTACACAATCGGCGGCCTGACCGGCGGGACCGCGATCGACGTCGAAGTTCAGGCCACCAACGCCGCGGGGGGTACGTGGTCCGCCATCGCCACCGGCGCGACCTGGAGTGCTACCGTGGCGCCGGCAACCTGGACGGCTGCCGCTGAGCAGGTCCACAGCACCAGCGTCACACCGTACGGCGGGGTGAATATGATCGCGACTGCTGCGCCAACCGCGGTGACCGGCGCCGCCTTCGCCTGGTCCGCGAGCCCGTCGATACGTCCGACTACCAGCCTGATCGCGGCCAGTGCCGACGGCCAGACCAATGGATGGGGGGCGTACTTCACCGCGCCGGCGACCCCCGGGACATACTATCTCTGGCTGTTGGCGCAGGGCTCGGGCGGCGTCACGATCGGCGCCCTCGTTTCGTCGGCCATCACGGTGTCATAGCGACGCCGAATGGAGCGCCTTACTCCAGCGCGACGTCGTGCCGCGGCCGTCCCCAATCCGCGGCGGCCGCGACGCAGCGCGCGACATCCTCCTCCAGCATCAATCCCCTCGACACGAGTTCGCGTGCCGCCGCTGTGATTGCCGCGACATAGGCCGCGCTGTCGGGATAACGCTCCAGGATCGATGGCCGCGGATCACCGATGACCTGTCGCTCCTGCGGTGACTCGGGGAACGGAATGTAGCTGCCTTCGAAGCGCAATTGCGCCCCGTGGCCGTGGCCGCGCGCGCGCAGGTTCCAGCCGGTATAGGTGCCGAGTGGCGCTGCCACCATCGGCGCACGCACGCCAGGCACGTCGTTGCCGTCACGATCCACCGAGGGGACCAGCACCGTGTATTGCTTGCCCGGAGCGCCGGGCAAGTTGCCGCCGGGCACAGGACTTGGCGGCTCGCGCAGGATGCCGCGTTCCACGTCGGGGCCGAAATCCAGCAGCGGCAGCAGGTTGGGAGAGCGTGGCGTTGCGATACCCGGAATGACGGGGAACTGCCGTCGCCATTCGTCGATGCTCACCAGCGTGCCATCGGCGCGCGTCGGGATGCGGCTTGGCGGCGGCGGCGTCCCATCGGTCGCCCAGCGCTCCATCGCATCGAGGTTCGCGCGGAAGAACATCGATGTGGACACGACGTTGGAAAAATTCTGGCCATGCCCGCGCGACGGGGCCCTTGGCTGCGGATCCGCGAAGTGCTGCGAACTTGACCAGCAGTACACGCGCACGGTGTCAGGCTGCGTCAGGTCATTGCCCTGCGTATCGGTGTGCGCCAGCGAACCACGCCGCACCCAGTATTCGGTCGCGGTCTGGGTGTGGAACACCAACGGGTCGGTGTCCGGCCGTTTCAGAATCGCATCCTGCTTTCCGGTCAGGTGGTCGGTGGACCACGCATAGGAGAACGGGAAGCTGTCGGCGATGTTGAAGTGATCCTCGTATTGCTGACCGCCCGACACGATCGGACTGGCGAACCGGTGGTTCAGCCATTTGCGTCCCGCGCCCGCGACATGCGGCAGCACACCGTCGAATACCCGGCGTCCCTCGGCATCGGCATTGAAGCCGCGATAGACGAAGTCGCGCAGGCAGCGACCGGTCTGCGAACGGCCCCAGGCGTACGCCTTTTCGACGCCGCATAACGGGTTAGCCTCGGTTCGATCGTATTTCAGGAAGCTGATGAAGTCGCGCACCGCGACGTGGCCGAGGCCATGCACCAGGGGATCCTTCGCCGTATAGACAAGCTCGTAGATCCAGCCGGGCTGGAATCCGGCCGGCCAAAAGATGTGCCGCTCTGACAGCACCACCGCGTGTTCCAGCGACTGCGTCTCATCCCCGCTGCCTGCCTCCACGCGGGCGAACCGCCACTGGTCGTGCGCGATCACCTCCGGCGTATCGTACGGATAGCGCCGCCGCGTCAGCACTGCGTCGCTTGTGTCGAGCGAGACCGTGGCATAGGAATGCGCGGCGATCCTGCCGCTGAGCGGAAAGCAGGTGATGCCGGGAACCTCGGCGATGTATTCGACGCGGATGCGACCGGTTATCGGCCTGCCGCGATCGGAGGCAACCGGCACGTCGAGCACCATGCGTCCGTCGCCCGCCAGCATGTCGCCCTCCCAGGCGAGCCAGGCCACCGCATAGCCACGCCGCATGAAGAAGCCGTTGCCGGCGTGCGCCAGCGTGATCGGCGCGTTGCTGTGCGGCGCATCGTTGTAGAACTGCAGCGCACGCTTGTGGCCGCGATTGCCATAATCGTAGAACACGCGCCGATTGCCGCGCGGCAGTTCGCACGGCTTGAGGATCATGACATCGGCGGCGAAGTGCACCAGGCCAGCATCGTCCGCCGCCGCATGGCGCAGATCGACAACGTCCGCCTGAGCCGAAGCGCGCGGATCGATGGCAAAATGAGCGCGTCCCGACAGCCGCTCATAGGCGCCGACATCGCCGAAAATGTGGCTGTCGGCGAATGGGGTACGCTCCGCGATCCGTAGCTCGACCCGGTTGGTCATGCCCGCCCCTCTGCTCTGCCGCCGGCTACTGTGCGGTGGAGCGTAAACAGCGACAAGGGGCGCGTCAGTGCTCCGCTTCGGTCCGTACCGAAGCGCGCGCGGCATCCGGTACCCGCCCTATCATGCTTTCCAGTCGCTGCGGCGGCTTTTCGTTGGACAGGTGTGAGGTGAACACCACAAGGACGCGCTCCGGCTCGATCCGCACCGACTTGTCGGCGGTCCGGGGAATCGGCATGCCCGCCCGATGGCAATACGAGATCAGGATCGCACCGAGCGCGTCGGCTCGAAGCATGAACACGCGGGTCGAGGTCAGGTCGACATAGGTCACCTCGACCGAAGATTCACCCGGATTGCACCGCGCGCCCTGCGGTGTCTGCGGCGGCAGGCCGAACGCCTGCGCCGAGCGCGGCGACCATTGGATCGCCCGCCGCACCGCTTCCAGGTCGAACTCGATCTCACGATGATCGCTGATTGCCACTCAGGGTGCCCTCGTCCCGGCCCACGTCGTCGCACGCCCGGATGAAGGGCCGGTTAAGCGCGCTGGCCGCGCAAGTTCAGCCCGAGCCGGCGACGTAGGCCTTCAGGCTGTCCACCTCGTCCTCCTGTTCCATGATGCGTGCCTTCACCACGTCGCCGATGCTGATCAATCCGACCAGCGCGTCACGATCCATAACGGGCATGTGCCGAAAGCGGCCGACCGTCATCCTACGCATCGCCTCGGCCACCGTCGTCTCGGGATGGGCGACCTGGAGTGCCCGCGTCATCAACTGGCCCGCCGTCATCTCCAGCGTGCGCCCGCCGTTGGCCGCGAGGCTGCGGACGATGTCACGTTCGCTCACGATCCCCAGCAACTGCCCGGCGCGATCAAGCACCAGCACGGCACCGATGCCGTGCTCGGCCAGCACATCAACCACGCCGTCGATCGGCAGCGCAGGATCGACCGTGGTGACACGACGACCCTTGTGCTTGAGGATGGCGGCAACTGTGGACATGGCCTCGCTCCCTGGCTTCTGCCGGGCGGACCATGATCCGGGACGTCAACTGGCTTGGCCGGCCCGGATCAACAACCCGTGCGGCGCGTTTGTCGGAAGCGATCATGCACCGCGCGAGCGCGCGCCGCAAACATTTGGTGTGCGCCGCACAATGGTTGGCCGGATTGCCGCTAGAACAGTGTGCTGCCCGCCATCAGACCGGCGACCAGCAACACCAAAAACACCACGATCGCGATGAAGAACAGGATCCGGGCAATATCTGCCGACGCGGCTGAGATGCCGCCGAAGCCGAACAGCGCCGCCACCAGCGACACCACCAGAAAGAACAAGGCCAATCTCAACATCGGCGATATCCGCTCCTACGGAATATGATTGATCGAACGAAAGATAGTCTGCGAGACCCGATTCACACGCTCACAGGCGCTTGTATCGCGAATGCATGATCGCGCGGGCCGCTCCGCCTGGTCCCGTATGCCACGCCAACAGCGGCACCGCGCGGGTAGGTGTCATCCCGGGTGACGCCGCCGTTGCCATCCACCATATTGCGAGCATGACATAAGCGGATGATCGGCCCGATGGGCGTTTCGACAGAGTTCCGCTCGATCTACCGCCACGGCTTCGCCCGCGTCGCCGCCTGTACGACGCGTTGTACGCTGGCCGATCCGGTGGCGAATGTGGCGGCTATCCTCGAAGTGGCACAGGCCTGTCACCGGCGTGGCGTGGCGCTCGCGGTGTTCCCGGAACTCGGGGTCTCAGGCTACGCGATCAGCGATCTGCTGCATCAGTCAGCGATGCTGGACGCGGCGGAAGCGGCTGTTGCGGAACTGGTCGCGGCGTCGGTCGATCTGCTGCCGCTGCTGCTGGTCGGTGCGCCGCTGCGACATGCTGGCGCTTTGTACAACTGCGCGTTGGCGGTCCACCGCGGCCGGTTGCTCGGCGTGGTGCCGAAGGTGCATCTGCCGAACTACCGGGAATTCTACGAGCCGCGACATTTCGTGGGCGGTGACGGGACGGCGGGAGGCGAGATCGTGGTCGGCGGCCTGGCGGCGCCGTTCGGCACCGATCTGCTGTTCGCGGCCGATGACGTGCCCGGCCTGATAGTACATGCCGAGATCTGCGAGGACATCTGGATTCCGGTGCCGCCCAGTTCGCTGGCTGCGCTGGCTGGAGCAACGGTGCTCGCCAATCTGTCCGCCAGCAACATCACGATCGGCAAGGCGGAGACGCGGCGGCTGCTTTGCGCCTCGCAATCGGCCCGCTGCCTGGCGGCCTATCTGTACGCCGCTGCCGGTGCGGGCGAGTCCACCACCGATCTCGCCTGGGACGGCCAGGCATCGATCTTTGAGAACGGTGCGACGCTGGCCGAGACCGAGCGGTTTCCGTCAGGCAGCCAGTCCGCGGTGGCCGATATCGACCTGGACCTGCTGCGCCACGAGCGCATGCAGATGGGCAGTTTCGACACCAACCGCCGCCGCCATCCCGCCGCCTTCCGCCGCATCGCGTTTCGACTGGAGCCGCCTCCTGGCGATATCGGCCTGGAGCGAAGGGTCGAACGCTTTCCATTCGTGCCGGCAGATCCCGCGCGGCTCGAGCAGGATTGTTACGAGGCCTACAACATCCAGGTTTCGGGCCTCGCCCAGCGGCTGCGCGCGATTGGCACCGAGCGCGTGGTGATCGGCGTCTCGGGCGGCCTCGATTCCACACACGCGCTGATCGTGTGCAGCCGGGCGCTTGATCTGCTCGGGCTGCCGCGCGGCAATATCCTTGGCTACACCATGCCGGGATTCGCCACCTCCGCGCACACCAAGAGCAACGCAATCCGGCTGATGGAGGCGCTTGAAGTCACCTGGCGGGAGTTGGATATCCGCCCTGCCGCCGAACGCATGCTGAGCGACATCGGCCACCGGTTCGCGCAGGGCGAACCGATCTACGATACCACGTTCGAGAACGTGCAGGCCGGCCTGCGCACCGATTATCTGTTCCGCCTGGCAAACCACCACAACGGCATCGTGATCGGCACCGGGGACCTGTCGGAGCTCGCGTTGGGCTGGTGCACCTATGGCGTCGGCGACCAGATGGCGCACTACAACGTCAATGCCGGGGTGCCGAAGACGCTGATCCAGCATTTGATCCGCTGGGCGATCGTGTTCCGGCCAGTTCACGCCCGACGTGGGGGTGACGCTGGACGCAATCCTCGGCACCGAGATCACCCCGGAGCTGGTGCCGACCAAGGAAGGCGAAACCCCGCAGAGTACCGAGGCCGCTATCGGCCCCTACGCGTTGCAGGACTTCAACCTGTACTACACGCTGCGCCACGGCATGGTGCCGTCGAAGATCGCGTTTCTGGCGCTGCACGCCTGGGGCGACGCGGCGAAAGGCGACTGGCCGTCCGGTTTCCCGCCCGACCGGCGCGGCGCCTACGATCTGACGACGATACGGCACTGGCTCGAGGTGTTCCTGCGCCGCTTCTTCGCGTTCAGCCAGTTCAAGCGGTCGGCCATGCCGAACGGACCGAAGGTGAGCGCGGGCGGATCGCTGTCGCCGCGCGGCGACTGGCGCGCGCCGTCGGACGGCAACGCCAATGCCTGGCTGGCCGAGCTGGAGCGAAACGTGCCGAAGGACTGAACAAGGCAACGGCACGAAAGGCGTCAACCCTTCGTGCCTTCGCGGCCCGGTCCAGCGACTACAGGTTGGCCAGAATTGACTCGGCCTTGCTCACCTCGAAGCCGCCGGGTGCCTCGACGGCGAGATGCGTCACCTTGCCGTCCTGCGCGATCAGCGCGTAACGCTGGCTGCGCGTGCCCATGCCGCGGGCGATCAGGTCCAGCTCGAGCCCGAGCGCCTTGGTGAACGCTGCCGATCCGTCGGCCAACATTGTGATCCTACCGTCGACGCCCTGCTCCTTGCCCCAGGCCGCCATCACGAACGCGTCGTTCACGGCGATGCACGCGATCGTATCGACGCCCTTCGCCTTCAGGGCATCGGCATTCTGCACGAAGCTCGGCAGGTGCTTGACGCTGCAGGTTGGCGTGAACGCTCCGGGCACCGCGAACAGCACCACCTTCTTGCCCTTGAAGACTTCGTCGGTTGAGGTTTCCTTGGGGCCCTCGGGGGTACCCATCATCAGCTTCATGGACGGAATCTGATCGCCGACCTTGATCGTCATTGGCTTCCTGCTCCCCTGTGGCTTGCCAGGCCGCGACTCCTAGCCTCCCCCGCGGCGGGAGTCACGTCACCCCAACGGGACGCTTGCACCGGCAGGTCGGCAGGCCCAGATTCACCGCCATGGTCCAGACGCGCAAATCCGCGGCCCCTCCGGCCCCGGCTGACTTCCTGACCGGCCAGCTGCTGATCGCGATGCCGACCATGGAAGATCCGCGCTTCGCCCAGAGCGTCATCTATTTGTGCGCCCATACACCGGAGGGGGCGATGGGTCTGGTGCTCAATCGCCCGCTGCAACGGCCTAAATTCGATGAACTCCTGCGACAGCTTGAGGTGGCACCGGTGCCGCCGGCCCGTAGGATACGGTTGTGTGCCGGCGGCCCGATGGATAACGCGCGCGGCTTCGTGCTGCACACCACGGACTGGACCGGCGAGGGCAGCCTGCGGGTCAACGACACGTTGGCGCTGACCGCAAGTCTCGATGTCCTGAAGGCGATCGCCGAGGGCAATGGGCCGCGGGAGGGCCTTCTCGCGCTGGGCTATGCCGGCTGGGGGCCCGGTCAGCTCGATGCCGAGATCCAGCAGAACGCGTGGCTATCGGTGCCGGCCGACGAGACCATCGTGTTCGACGGCGACCACGACACGAAGTGGCGCCGCGCGCTCGGCAAGCTCAACATCGACCCGCTGCTGCTGTCGGGCGCCGCCGGGCACGCGTAGGCTCAGCGGCTGCACGCCGCTCCGCCGAGCACACAGAACGATGCGCAATATGGGTGGTTGAGCGATACCGGCCGCGCCGCCTCGGCAAGTGTGCGGCCAAGTTCGAACTGCGGATCGTACGCCAGCAGAGTGCAGGCCAGCACCGTCGGTGTCGCGGCACCCTTGCGCTTCACCACCATGCGGGCGGAGGCGCACATCACGTCATCCGGCGACTTGTGCAGGATGCCCCAGCAGGCGGTGGTGATTTCCGGCACGTCGCGCTGCGCGTCCATCTCCGGGAACAGCATCAACCGTACCGGATCGGCTGCATCGATCGGCAAAGCCAGTTCGGTGAACAGCCGTGCGAAGCCGGCGCGCAGCTCGGCCTCGGGCTCGCCGGAGAACCGCCGGCCCGCCACATCGACGGCAAACCCGTTTCTCGCCAGCCATATCAGGCCGTCGAGGGTCGGCGCCCAGCTGCGCCGTCCGCGCTCCGCCTCATGCACCGCCGGCGAATAGTGATCAAGCGACACACGGATCCGCAGTCGTGCACCATAGGCCTCGTGCAACGCCAGCAGTTGCGACCGCAACTTGCGCATCGGCTTCATCGCGTTGGTCAGCACTAACGCGTCGAACCCACGCGACAGCACGTCGTCCAGCATGCCGATGATCTCGGGGTTCATGAATGGCTCGCCGCCGGTAAAGCCGATCAGTCCAGTCGGCAGCGCTTCACGCGCGATCTCGTCGAGATAGTTCCGCACCTCATCGCGCGCGAGGTACGCCAGACGATCATTGCGTGGCGATGATTCGATGTAGCAGTTGCGGCATGTCAGGTTGCACAGCGTACCGGTGTTGAACCAAAGCGTGTCAAGCGAACTAAGCCTGACCTGGGCACGCATTTCACCTCGTGCGGTGGCAAATTGATCGCGGAATTTAGCCGGGTCGAGAGGTTTAAATTGTGCGTCCACCGTCAGCGTCCCTTGAATACCGGCGTGCGCTTCTCCAGGAACGCCTGGCGCGCCACGCGGTAGTCCTCGCTGTTCACCGCCTCCTCCTGCACCGCGGCAATCTCCGCGGCACGCTGGTCCACGTCGCCACGCTCCAGCGCCTCAAGCACCACCTTGGCGCCGCGTTGCGACAGCGGCGCGCGGGTGCATAGCTCCTGTGCGAGCGTTTGCGCCCCGGGCAGCGCTCCCTGCTCCGACACCACGTCGATCAAACCCATCGCTCGGCAGTCGTTCAGCGGGAAATAGCGCCCCGAGTAAAGTACCAGCTTGGCGTTCGCCAATCCGACGGCGCGCAACAGCAGACTACAATCCAAGATGCCATACACGATCGACAATCGCGCCGCAGGGATGCCCATCTGCGTCGTTGCGTCGCCTACGCGCAGGTCGCAGGCGAGCGCCAGCCCGCAGCCGCCGCCCACGCCGTAACCGTGCACCGCGGCAATCGTCGGCTGCGGCAGGTCGATGATCGCCTGCGTTGCCGCATGGCCCGCTTCGCCGTAGGCGCGGGCATCTTCGACGTTGTCGCGTACCTTGGAGAACTCCGAGATGTCGGCGCCGCCGCAGAAATGTCCGCCGGCACCGGTCAGGATCACCACACGCACGTCGCGGCGCCGCGCGAAGTCGCGGTAGATCTCACCCAGGCCGTGCCACATCGCCAGCGAGACCACGTTGCGCTTCTCCGGCCGGTTCAGTGTCACCATGGCGATGCCCGCCGCGTCCACTGCCACCTCGATGTCGTTTGCCATCACGGTTCTCCGTTACACGCCGGGCACCGCCCAGGCGTCGATCTCCGCGGCATTCTCCCGCAGCGGCTTCACCGCTGCGTATTCCGGGGAGTCCCAGAAGCGCTTGATCGCCGCGACCGATGGAAACTCGAATAACACCAGGCGTCGTCCGTCGTGGCTGCCTTCCAACACCTCGACAGGCGCGCCGCGCACGATGTAGCGGCCGCCGAACGCCTCGACGACGGATGGTACGGCCTCACGATAGCTGGCAAACCTGTCCGGATCAGTCACCTTGAGCTGCACGACCATATACGCGGGCACGGCACTACTCCTTCCCATCGCGTTCAGTCTGCCGCAGCGCGAGCCATTCCGCCATCAGCCGGCCATTGTCCGACGGATAGCATTCGTCCAGCACCATCAGAGTGGCGATCCGGTCGGCGCGGAAATGCCGGTAATCCTGCCGCAATTCACACCACGCGCCGATCAGCGTTGCCTGCACATAGTAGGCGACGGCGATCGGCCAAATCGTCCGCTCCGTGCACGCGCCCTTTTCGTCGGCGTAGGCGATATGCAGCTTGCGCTCGTCACGGATCGCCTGGCGCACCACCGACAGATCGATCTTTTCTGCCGCAGGGGCGCCTGAAGGTGAGACGAAGATCGGCGTCGATGCCAATTGGGTACGAAGTGCCTCGGGCAGCACCACCGTCACCTTGGACAGCACGCTCTCGGCCGCATCCTGAAGGCTGGGGTCGCCCGTGCGAGCGACCAGTCGCGCGCCCACCGCGATCGCCTCGATCTCCTCGGTGGTGAACATCAGCGGCGGCAAATCGAAGCCGCGCCGCAGCAAGTACCCAATCCCCGGCGCGCCATCGATCGGCACGCGGCGCGCCTGCAACGTGGCCACGTCGCGATAGACCGTGCGCACGGTCACTTCCAGTTCATCCGCCAGCGCCGCGGCCGTGGTCGGGCCGCGTGCCGTGCGCAGGCGTTGGATGATGTCGAACAGCCGATCGGAGCGGCGCATGCCGCCGAGACTACTGACAGGACTTGGTCAGTGGCCAGTCGCTGACGCTCCACCGACACGCCGGAACCGAGGCTGGTGGCCGTCCTCGATGAGGTCTCGCCGACTGTGATGCGGGGGCAAGAACCGGAGGGCGGCGCAACCAAAACGACGTCACTCTCGCCCCGATGTTATCTGGCGTCGGGACATGGGCATGGCGTTGCAACTGACCAATCACCGGATGGGACCAGTCGAATGGGGCTTTCTGTTTGCGCTCGCGTTTCTCTGGAGCTGGGTCTTTTTCCTGACCAAGGTCGCTTTGGGCGACATGCCGCCGTTCACGGTCGTGGTGCTGCGCCTTGGTATCGGCGCGATCATCCTGCACGGCGTGGTGCTGTTCAGCGGTGTACGCATGCCGACTTCGCTGCGCACCTGGGTCGCATTCGCGGGCATGGGCGCACTGAACAACTTCATCCCGTTCTGCCTGATCGCGTGGGGACAGACGCAGATCGCCAGCGGCCTGGCGGCGATCCTGAATGCCACGACGCCGCTGTTCACGGTGCTGCTCGCGCATGTTTTGACCCGGGATGAACGGATGACGCCGAATTGGTTGGGTGGGGTACTGCTTGGGGTCATCGGCGTCGGAGTGATGATCGGGTCGAGCGCATTCCGCGGTCTGACGGCGAATGTCCTTGGCCAAGGCGCGATCCTCGGTGCCGCGGTCTGCTATGCCTGCGCCGGCATCTTCGGTCGACGGCTGCGGCAGCTGCCGCCGATGGTCGCCGCCACCGGCCAGGTGACGACGGGGGCGCTACTGGCGCTGCCACTCGCATTGTTCGTGGATCGGCCGTGGCTGCAGGCGATGCCCGGCGTGGCCGCATGGAGCGCGGTTGCGGCGGCAGCGCTGTTCTGCACGGCGCTCGGCTACGCGCTCTACTTCCGCATTCTGGCAACCGCGGGTGCCACCAACCTGCTGCTCGTCACCTTGCTCATGCCGGTCGGGGCGGTATGGCTTGGCATGGCGATCCTCGGTGAGCAGATCCATGCGCGCGAGTTCGTCGGCATGGCGCTGATCGGGTTCGGTCTGGTAATGATCGATAGCCGGATGGTGGCGCCGCACAGACCGCCTCTGTTGCCCGCGGTTGCCGAGGAGTAGGCGACGTGGGCGATCGCTGGATTGTCGCAGCGGAGGCAGCAGGCCGAGGCCTGACGGAGTACTATCACGCCCTTGACGTTTCTCCTGAGTGACCGGATTGGCTGGGGGGTAAAGTGGCTGTTCGACCATGCCGCCGTTTGGACAGGCGGATCCGACTGTGGAGGGTTGCGTGCAGGTCCGTGTAGCGGAAGCAGGAGAGCGCTCTGTTGCCGTCGAACTGCTGGTCAGACAGTGGGGCGATCCTATCGTCGTGCGGTCGCAAGTCTATCCGATCGGTGCCTGCGATATCTTTATCGCTGGTGATTTCGCAGGGCTTGCGGCTGTGTCCGGCCGGGACGGGCCGATTGCTGAGCTGGTAGCGATCACAGCCTTCGCTCGCCACCAGGGAATTGGCACAGCACTGCTGCGGGCCATTATTGATAGACTGGAAGGGTTTGACATCCTCCGGCTGACCACCACGAACGATAACCTGGATGCGCTGCGATTCTACCAACGGCGCGGCTTCCGATTGCACGCGCTGCGGCCGGGAGCAGTTGATACGGCAAGAGCACAGAAGCCCACGATCTCCGCCGTGGGCGAGCACGGCATTCCGATCCGGGACGAATTGGACCTGACGCTCGAGCTGCGAACCTTCAGCTGGCCGCTCAGGTGAATTCAGACCGGCGCCCGGTGCGCGGCTCGGCTTTCGCCGGTCGGGTAATTTCGCTGCACACGCTCCATCGAGCCACAGTGCCGCAGCTTGGGCAGCGGGTTGAAAATGCCGACGATGGCCGGCTGCGGCTGCTCAACGTCGCGCCTACGAAATGGAACTTGTCAACAACCAGCGCTCCTGGCACGGTTGCGTATCAACGGACGACCGTAGAGGGCTGCCATGCGACGAATATCCGCCGCCGTCACCGCGATCGTTGTTGTCTTGGCTGGGTGGGCAGGGGTACCCGCTTTGGCACAGCCAGCGTGACAAGCTGCTGGCGCTCCGCAGTATCCCCACAGACTCACCAGCGCCGAGATCCGTGATCGTCAGTCCGATGCAACTTTTTATACGATTGGACAGTATGGGCCGAAGACATACACCGGTTACTTCTCGTCCGGCGGGCAAATTAAGTGGCGGGGTCCAGGCGCTCTGGATGTCGGCACCTGGCGCGTGACTAACGATGACCTGTTGTGCACCAAGTATACCAAACTGCGGGATGGCCAGGAGACCTGCCAGGCAATCTGGCAGACCGGGCCGGATTCGTTTGAAGCTCGCTTGCCGAATGGACAGATATTCAGATCGGCGGGGCGTGTATCCGGAAATCCCGAAGGACTGTAGCTGACCGGCGGTGCGGATCCCAACGCACCCTCCTGCGCCGGGAACCGGACAATGCTGTTTCCCTACTCCACCACGATCCGCGGCCCGCTGCTTCGTACCACCCCCGCGCCCGACACCTTCTCCCACACGCGCGCCGCCACCGCGGCGAACGCCTTGCCCGCCTCGCTCTCCGGCGCCGCCGCGGCGATCGGCGTCCCTGCATCCGACGCGGTACGGATATCCAGCAGTAGCGGTACCTCGCCGAGAAACTCGGTGCCCAACCGCTGCGCCTCCAGCCGCGCCCCGCCGTGGCCGAAGATCTCGGCGCGGTGCCCGCACGCCGGGCAGCAGAAGAAACTCATGTTCTCCACCAGCCCGAGCACCGGCACGCGCGTCCGCTCGAACATCCGCACGCCGCGCCGCGCGTCGATCAGCGCGATGTCCTGCGGCGTGGAGACGATCACCGCCCCGGTCAGCGCTACCCGCTGCGCCATGGTCAACTGCGCGTCGCCGGTGCCGGGCGGCATGTCCACCACGAGGATGTCGAGCGGTCCCCACTCCACCTGGCCCATCATCTGTTCCAGCGCACCCATCACCATCGGGCCGCGCCAGATCATCGGCGTCTCCTCCTCGACCAGGAAGCCGATCGACATGCAGGACAGCCCCCAGGCCTCCAGCGGGATCATCTTCTCGCGCCGCACCTCGGGTTTGCGCGACAGCCCCAGCATGCGCGGCAGGCTCGGCCCGTAGATATCGGCGTCCAGCAGTCCGGTACGGTGACCTGCGCGCGCCAGCGACACCGCGATGTTCACCGCCACGGTCGACTTGCCGACGCCGCCCTTGCCCGACGCCACCGCCACGATCGCCTTCACGTCGGGCAGCAGCAGCGGCGGCTTCTGGCCGTGACCATGGCCGTGCCCGGCTGCCGGAGCAGTCTGGGCGGGCGCCTTGTGCGCGGTCAGCACCGCCGTCGCATTGGTGATGCCGGGCTGGCGCGACAGCAGTGCCTCGACCGCGCGACGCACCGGCTCCATCGTCTCGGCGTGCGCCCGGTCGGTGAGCAGCGCCACCTGCACCAGGCTGCCGCGCAATTCGATCCCCTCGATCAGGCCCGCGGCGACGATGTCCTTGCCGGAAGCGGGGTCGGTGATCGAGCGCAGCGCGTCGCGCAGGCCGTCCGCCGTAGGTGCCGTCGTCATCTGCTTGCAAACCTCCTGCTGCCGGCCGATAAGCAGGCTGCCGAGCGCCGCCCGTGCGGGATATGGCGCGTGGCGCTCGATCCGCCAACGCCCGTTGCGGCCGAGATCACACAGGAACGTCCGCATGTCCTCGAACAATGGTGGCCCGAGCCCGTGGGGATCGTCGGGCGGCAACTCCGGCGGTGGCGGCGGCCAGCGGCCTCCGGGCGGCGGCGGACCGTGGGGACAGGGCGGTGGCCCCGGCGGGCCGTTCGGCGGACGCCCGGGCGGACCGGGCCCGCTGCCCGACCTCGATGCGCTCATCGCCAGGCTGCAGGCCTTTATCCGCTCCTTCCTCGGTGGCGGCCGCGGTTCGCGCAGTCGATTCACCGGCGGGCGAGGCCTCGCGCTAATCGCGCTCGCCGTGGTGGCGCTGTGGCTTGCCAGCGGCATCTATCGCGTGGAACCGGATGAGCAGGGCGTCGTGCTGCGTTTCGGCGCCTTCGATCGCACCACGCTGCCGGGGCTGAACTACCACATTCCCTGGCCGGTCGAGCGGGTGCTGACGCCGGCGGTCACCCGGATCAACCGCATCGAGATCGGCTTTCGCAGCGCCGGCGGCGCACAGATCGACACCGGCAACCAGGGCAGCCGGAACGTCCTGGAAGAGAGCCTGATGCTCACCGGCGACGAGAACATCATCGACATCAACTTCGCCGTGTTCTGGAAGATCAACAACGCCTTCGCCTACCTGTTCAACACGCGTACCCCGCCGCTGATCGTCAAGGCGGTGGCGGAAAGCTCGATGCGCGAGGTGATCGGGCGGACCCCGATCCAGCCGGCGCTGACCGAGCTGCGCGCGCAGATCGAGAACGACGTGCTGCACCAGACACAGCAGATCCTCGACAACTACAAATCGGGCGTCGAGATCACCCAGGTGCAGTTGCAGCGGGTCGATCCGCCGGCCGAGGTGGTGGAAAGCTTTGTCGATGTGCAGCGCGCCAACACCGATGCCGAGCGCCTGCGCAACGAAGCCCAGGCCTACGCCAACGACATCGTGCCGCGCGCCCGTGGTGACGCGGCGCGCATCGTGGCGGAGGGGCAGGGCGCACGGCTGGCGTCGATCGCACAGGCCACCGGGCAGACACAGCGCTTCCTGTCGGTGCTGGCGGCGTATCAGACCGCGAAGGACGTGACGCTGCGCCGGATGTATCTCGAGACGATGCAGGACATCATGACCCACTCGTCGGCGCTCGTGGTGGACGACCGGCTGAAGGGTCTGGTGCCGTTCCTGCCGCTCAATCTGCCCGCACCTGCGCCGGCAGCGCCACGACCTGCGACACCGGGTGGTGCGCCATCGACTGCCGCTGCCCCCGGACCATCCCAGGCGGCACCGCGATGAGCCGCGTCGCGATCGCCGGTATCGCCTTTCTGGTGGTGCTGTTCGTGCTGGTGGATTCGTCGTTGTTCACGGTCGATCAGACCGAGCAGGTGCTGATCACCCAGTTCGGCCAGCCTGTGCGGGTGATTGCGCAGCCGGGACTGCACACCAAGACCCCGTTCATCCAGACGGTGATCACCTTCGACCGCCGGCTGCTCAACCTGGAATTGCCAGGCGAACAGGTGATCCTGGGTGACCAGCGACGGCTTGTGGTGGACAGCTTCACCCTGTTCCGCATTACCGATCCGCTGCTGTATTACCAGTCGGTCGGTCCGGCGGAGGATGGCATTCGCGGCCGGCTCAACTCCATTGTCTCGGCGTCGCTGCGCCGCGTGCTGGCCAACAACAAGCTGCTCGACGTGCTGTCGGCCCGGCGTGATCAGATCATGGCGACGATCCGCGACCAGGTGAACGTCGAGATGCGCGGCTTCGGCGTGGCGATCGAGGACGTTCGGATCCGCCGCGCCGACCTTCCCGACGAGAACACCAAGGCGGTGCTCTCGCGCATGCAGTCGGAGCGGCAGCGTGTGGCGGCGCAGGCACGCGCCGAGGGGGCGGAGGCTGCGGCGCGCATCCGCGCCGACGCGGAACGCGACCGGACCGTGCTGCTGGCCGATGCGCGTGCCACCTCGGACCGCCTCCGCGGCGAGGGCGAGGCGGAGGCGACCCGCACCTTTGCCAAGGCCTATCAGCAGGATGCCGAGTTCTACTCGATCTGGCGGACGCTGCAGGCCTATCGTGATGCCTTCGAGAGCGGCAACGCCCGCCTGGTTCTTACCCCCGACAACGAATTCCTGCGCTATCTTCAGTCACTGCCGGTGCCGGCGGGGCAATAGTCCAGTTGCCAGCCGCCGTGTGCCGGACCATATCCGGTCCGTCCTCCAGAGAAAGTCTGACCATGCGCCTGATAAGCTGCCCGTCTGCCCGCGCCGCCTCGCTGGCCTTCGCTGTGGCGTTCGCCATGCCGCTCGCCATCGGCACGCCGGCCGTACCGGCCTTTGCCAGGGCGGCGCCCGACAGCTTCGCGGACCTGGCGGCCAAGCTGCTGCCGGCGGTGGTCAATATTTCCTCCACCCAAGCGGTGCAGGCGCGTGCCGGCGGCCCCGGCGCCGGCCCGGAGATTCCGCTGTTCCCGCCCGGCTCGCCGTTCGAGCAGTTTTTCAAGGACTTCCTCAACCGCAACAAGCCCGGCGGGCAGGGCGGGCAGGGCGGGCACGGTGACAACCAGCCCGCGCCCGACCGGCGCATGCAGAGCCTGGGGTCGGGCTTCATCATCGATCCCTCCGGCCTGGTGGTGACCAATAACCATGTGATCGACGGCGCGGACGAAATCACCGTGACGTTGCAGGACAATACCTCGCTCAAGGCCAAGGTGCTTGGCCGTGACGAGACCGGCGACATCGCGTTGTTGCAGGTAAAGCCGGACAAGCCGCTGCCGGCGGTGCAGTTCGGCGATTCGGACGCCGAACGTGTAGGCGACTGGGTGCTCGCGATCGGCAACCCGTTCGGCCTCGGCGGCACGGTGACCGCCGGCATCGTCTCGGCACGTGGCCGCGACATCCGCCAGGGTCCGTACGACGACTTCATCCAGACCGACGCGGCGATCAACCGCGGCAATTCCGGCGGTCCGCTGTTCAACATGGACGGTCAGGTGATCGGCATGAACACCGCGATCTACTCGCCCTCCGGCGGTTCGATCGGCATCGGCTTCTCGATCCCGGCCAACATGGTGAAGGGGGTCGTGGCGCAGCTCAAGGACTTCGGCCATCCGCGCCGCGGCTGGCTCGGGGTGCGCATTCAGCAGGTGACACCCGACATCGCCGAAAGCCTCGGCCTGAAGGATTCGACTGGCGCGATGGTGGCCGGCGTCAACGACGGCGGTCCGGCCGACAAGGCGAAGATCCGCAACGGCGACATCATCCTGAAGTTCAACAACCAGGACGTGAAGGAGATGCGCACGCTGCCGCGCATCGTGGCCGACTCCGAGGTCGGCCAGTCGGTGCCCGTCCTGCTGTGGCGCGACGGCAAGGAAGTGACGGTGCAGGCCACGCTGGCCGAGAAGCCGGACGATGTGCAGGTTGCCACGGCAACAACGGCCGACAAGGCTGAGAAGCCGACCGAGATTTCCGGACTCGGCATCAAACTCGCGCCGATCACCCAGGACACCAAGGACAAGTTCTCCCTTGGCGCCGACCAGAAAGGTGTGGTGATCACCGACGTGGCGCCGAACAGTTCGGCTGCCGAACGCGGCCTGAAGGCGGGCGACGTGATCGTCGAGGTGCAGCAGGGCGAGGTGGCGTCGCCGGCCGACGTGCAGCAGAAGGTGGACACCGTGAAGAAGGAGAACCGCAAGTCGGTGCTGATGCTGATCCAGCGCCAGGACGGCTTGCAGTGGGTGCCGCTGTCGCTGTCGGGTGACAAGGACAAGCAACCGGGTTAGCCGCTTGCCCGATCCCGGATACCTGTTCGGGCCAGCGCGGGCACATCGTCCCAATCTGATGGCGCGCCACCACGTCGTGGTGTCCGGCCACTATTATGCCTCGCTCGCGGGTCTTCAGGTCCTGGAGGCCGGCGGCAATGCGGTGGACGCTGGAGTCGCGACCGGCCTTGCGATCGACGTGCTGGAAAGCGAGTTCGTCGGCTTCGGCGGTGTCGCTCCGGCGATGATCCACCTCGCAGAACGCAACGAGACCCATGTGATCAGCGGCGTCGGTGTCTGGCCGCGGGCCGCCGGCATCGAGCAGTTTCACAAAAATTTCGGCGGGCGGATCCCCGAGGGGTTGCTGCACACCGTGGTTCCCGCCGCGCCGAGCATCTGGATCGCCGCTCTGGCACGTTTCGGCACGATGTCGTTCGGTGACGTCGCGGCGGCGGCGATCCGCTTTGCGCGCGAGGGGTTCCCGACCTATCCCTTCCTTGCCGAGCAGCTAGCCGCCCGGCAGCAGGATTTTGCCCGCTGGCCGAGCACCGCCGCGATCTTTCTGCCCGACGGACGGCCCCCGAGGGTGGGGGAGATCTTCGTGCAAAGCGATCTTGCCCGCACCCTGCAATACATGGCCGATCAGGAGCGGGCGCACGCCCGCGGCGATCGCCTCGCCGGCCTGAAGGCGGCGCGCGACGCGTTCTATCGCGGCGACATCGCCAACGCGATCCTGCGCCATCAGCGGGAGAACGGCGGCTGGTTGACCGAGAGCGATCTCGCCGAGTTCCACAGCCCGATCGAGGCGCCCTGCCGCATCCGGTTCGGCGAGTTCGAAGTTCTTGGCTGCGGTGCGTGGTCGCAGGGCCCGATGGTGCTGGAGGCGCTGAACATCCTGGCGGGCCTCGACTTGCGCGGCCTGGGGCACAATTCCGCGGCGTATGTCCACGCGGTGACCGAGGCGTTGAAGCTGGCCGCCGCCGACCGCGAGATTTACTTCGGCGATCCGGCGTTTGTCGATGTGCCGCTCGATATCCTGTTGTCCGACGACTACGCGGCGCGGCGCCGCGCGCGGATCGATCCGGCCAAGGCGTGGCCCGGGATGCCGCCGGCGGGCGAGGTCGGCGGCGCGTCGATTCCGCCGTGGCGCCCCGATCCGTCCGCGGGCGCGCCGCTGGAGATCGCCGACACCAGGCCGGAGACCTCGTTCCTGTGCGTTGCCGACAACCGTGGCAATGTATTTGCCGCCACACCCAGCGACCCGACGATCGCCGGGCCAGTGGTGCCGGGCACCGGGATCACCGTGTCGATGTGGGGTTCGCGCGGCTACACCGGGCCGGACCATCCGGCGCGCGTCGGCGCTGGCCGGCGGCCACGCATGTCGGCCAACCCGGCGATAGCGATCAAGCCGGGCGAGCTGGTGATGCCGTTCGGCTCGCCTGGCAGCGAGGTGCTCGGCCAGGCGATGGTGCAGGTGTTCCTTAACCAGGCAGTGTTCGCCATGGACCCGCAATCGGCGTGCGAGGCGCCGCGCTTCGCCAGCTATTCCTGGCCGGAATCGCAGCTGCCGCATTCCTACCGGCCGGGGCACCTGTGCGTCGAGGAGGACGTGGGTGCGGCGACGTGCGAGGCGCTGGCGGCGCTCGGTCATCGCGTGGAGCGGTGGCCGGAGCGCAAGTACCTCGCCGGCTCAGTCTGCACGATACAGTCCGATCCGCGGACCGGGGTGAAATGGGCAGGCGCCGACCCGCGGCGTACGGCTTACGCGGTGGGATGGTAGGCGTTCCAGCCTGAGGTCGACCGGCGACCCACGACCACAGACGCAAAAATTTGTGGAGGTGCCCTTGCACCCGAACGTATTCCGATATATCTGCGTTTCCGCTATGTCGAAACTCAGTTGGATTACTATGCCCCATAGACACTCCCATCACGACAACGACCGGCGCTTCGCCCGCCGGGAACACCGCCACAACGACTCTCAGCTCGGACACGGACGGCATGATCGCGGCGGCCGATCCGGACTTGGCCGCTTCTTCGCTCATGGCGACCTTCGTCTGGTCATTCTCCACCTCATCGCCGAGAAACCACGGCACGGGTACGAGATCATCAAGGCGATCGAGGAGCAGGTCGGCGGCGCCTACAGCCCAAGTCCGGGCGTCATCTATCCGACGCTGACGCTGCTCGAGGAACTAGGCCATGTAACGGTCAGCACCGGCGACGGTGCAAAGAAGCTGCATGCGATTACCGCGGAAGGCCGGGCTTACCTCGATGCCTATCGCCCTGCCGTCGATGCCCTCCTCGCCCGCATGGAAGAGGCCAGCCGCGTGCATGGCGGCGGCCCCGCGCCACAGATCCTGCGCGCGATGGAGAACATGAAGCTCGCGCTGCGACTGCGTCTGTCTCGCGGTCCACTCAGCGAGGAGCAGATCAACGCCGTGGCCGCCGCGATCGACGGCGCAGCCATCAGCGTGGAACGAACCTGACACACCTCGTGACCACCAACAGGAGGACTTCCAGTGACCGAAATCAAAGGCTATCACGCCCATGTCTATTACGATGCCGCGACCAGGAAGATCGCCGAGGGTCTACGGGACACAATCATCGGACGCTTCACGGTAGAGCCTGGAGCCTTCAGCGATGAGCCGAGAGGCCCGCACCCGATCTCGCAGTTCAACATCATCTTCCAGACCGGAGAGTTCGAAAAGATCGTGCCCTGGCTGATGCTGAACCGTGAGGGCCTCGACGTTCTCATCCATCCTCTGACCGAAAGCTCATACGACGACCACAGCAAGAATGCGCTGTGGATGGGCACGCCGGTGCCGATGCGGCTTGATGTGCTGCGGCCGACCTATCGCCCCGAGCTGCTGCCGACTGCCTCCGATCACGCGGCCTGACTGACGATGCGGTCTGGGGGAGCGGCATTCCGGCCTTGCCGCGCCCCGTTTTGGAGCACTTTCAGACTGATCGGGCGCAGCGTAGAGGGTACCGCCAACTCGTCATCCTCGCGAAAGCGGGGACCCAGATGCCGCCTGGGTCCCCGCTTTCGTGGGGGTGAAGACGAAAACGGCACGCATGGCGATGCAGCCTGAAGGCTACGATAACGCACCCCAGCAGATGGCGATTCAGGTCTGTCCTGCATCGAAAGGACACCCCATGTCCGTCTCGCCACTCGGATTGCTGAAGACGCGCCGCCTGTGGCCGCTCGCACTCACTCAGTCCTGTGGCGCGCTGAACGATAACCTGGTGAAGAACGCGATGGTCGTGCTGGCATTGTTCCAGCTCGGCATCGGCGGCACCGGACTGTCGGCACTCGCCGGTGCGCTGTTCATCGCACCCTACGTCCTGCTGTCCGCAACCGCGGGGAAGCTCGCCGACCGGTTCTCCAAGCCGCGCGTCATCCTGGTCTACAAGCTGGCCGAACTGCTGCTGATGGGCACGGCGGTTGTGGCGTTCCTTACCGAGAGTGTGCCGGCGCTGCTTCTCGTGCTGACCGGTCTGGGCGTGCAGGCAGCGCTGTTCGGTCCGGTGAAGTACGGCGTGCTGCCGGAACTTCTCGCCGAGAACGAGCTGGTCGCCGGCAACGGCGTGATCGAGGCGACGACATTCCTGTCGATCGTCTGCGGCACCGTTTTGGGCGGCGCATTGGTGTTGCTGCCGCACGGCACGGCCTGGGTCGGCGCGGCCGGCGTAGCGCTGGCATTGGTCGGGTTGTTCGGCGCGGTCAGGGTCCCGGCGTCGCCGGCAGCCGATCCGTCACTACGCATCACGCCCAATGTGTTCATCGAGACCTGGCGCGTGACCCGCCACGCCGCGTCGATCCGCCCGATCTGGTTGTCGGTCCTCGGCCTGTCCTGGTTCTGGACCATCGGCGCCACGCTGATGACCGAGTTCCCGGTGGTGGCGCGTGATACGCTGCGCTCCGACGGCACCGTGCTCACGTTGCTGCTGTCGGTGTTCGCCATCGGCGTCGGCGTCGGCTCCGTGCAGTGCGCCCGGCTGCTGCACGGTGAGGTCTCTGCGCGGCTGGTGCCGTTCGCCGCGCTTGGTATCTCAGTGTTCTGCTGGGACTTTGCTTCAGCTGCGGCATCTGCGGGCACCATCGCGACCGCCGCCGTGGCGCTGACCTCGTTCGCCGGCTGGCGGATGATCGCCGATTTGTTCCTGTTGGCTGCGTGCGGCGGCATCTTCTCTGTACCGCTGTACGCGATCATCCAGGACGCGGCGGCGCCGTCCGAGCGTTCGCGCATGATCGCCGCCAACAACATCATGAACGCGCTGTTCATGGTGGCCGGTGCCGCGGCCGCCGCTTCGCTCGCCGCGCTGGGCCTGCGGGCGCCCGCGGTGCTGCACATCGCCGCGGTGGCCAATTTCTTCGTTGCGTTGTGGATCATTCGCATCCTGCCGCACGAGGTCTATCGCGCGGTGCTACGATGGTACTTCAATCGCTTCCACCGCCTGCAGGTGCACGGACTGGAGAACTACCAGGCAGCCGGCGACCGCGTGGTGATCGTCTCCAACCACCAGTCCTATCTCGATGCGTGCCTGATCGCGGCCTGCCTGCCCGACAGCCCGACCTTCGCGATCCACACGGCACAGGCCGCCAAGTGGTACTTCAAGCCGTTCCTCGCCGCGGTCGAAACCTTTCCGGTGGACGTCCAGTCACCCTATTCGGTGAAGCGCATGGTGGAGGCGGTGCGCGATCACGGGCGCAAGCTGATGATCTTCCCCGAGGGGCGCATGACGCGCACCGGCGGGTTGATGAAGATCTACGAAGGCGCCGCCATGGTGGCCGACAAGTCGCACGCGACGGTCGTGCCGATCTGCATCGAGGGGCTGCAATTCAGCCGATTCGGCCGCATGCGCGGCAGGCTGCGTTTGCGCTGGTTTCCGCCGCTTCGCCTGAACATCCTGCCGCCGGTCGTGCTGGCGCCACCGCACAGCGAAAGCCTCACGCCGCGCCAACGCCGCGAGGCAACCGGGCGCGCCTTGCAGGATGCGATGGTGGATGCCGTGTTCCGCTCGAAGCAGACCGGCAAGACGCTGTTCACCGCATTGCTGGATGCACGCGAAACGTACGGTGCGCGGACGATCATTGCCGAGGACACTGGGCGCGCGCCGATCAGCTACGGCCGGGTGGTGGTCGGTTCTGCCGCGCTGGGCCGCGCGTTGTCGGGCGTCACGGCGGCAGAGACGCATGTCGCGTTGCTGATGCCGAACGCAATCGCCTCGATGGTGGCCTTCATGGGCCTCCAGGCATTCGGCATCGTGCCGTGCCTGCTGAACATCTCGGCCGGCGCCGCCGCGATGCTGTCGGCCTGTCGCACCGCCGGTGTCCGCACCGTGATTTCGAGCCGCACCTTCGTGGAGAAGGGGCGGCTTACCAGGGTCGTGGAGCGCATGGCGGAGGAGGTGCGCTTCGTCTGGCTGGAAGATGTGCGAGAGTCGATCGGCCTGCGCGCAAAACTGCGCGCCAAACGTGATGCACGGCGGGCACGATACCTGCCTGGCGCAGCGACGCATCCCGATGCGCCGGCGGTGGTGCTGTTCACCAGCGGATCGGAGGGCGCGCCGAAGGGCGTGGTGCTGAGCCATCGCAACCTGCTCGCCAACTGCGCCCAGGTTGCCTCGGTGATCGATTTCCATGGTGGCGACATCGTGTTCAATGCCATGCCGATGTTCCACGCCTTCGGCCTGACCGGCGGCATGATCCTGCCGCTGATCTCCGGGGTGCGCACGTTCCACTACCCGACCCCGTTGCACTACCGCATCGTGCCGGCGCTGGTCTACGACACCGACGCGACGATCTGCTTCGGTACCGACACGTTCCTGAACGGCTGGGCGCGCTATGCCCAACCCTACGACTTCTACGCCATGCGCTACATTTTCTCCGGCGCCGAAAAGCTGCGCGAGGAGACCCGGCATCTGTTCGCCGACCGTTTCGGCACACGTGTCCTGGAAGGCTATGGCGCGACCGAAACGTCGCCGGTACTCGCGCTGAACACGGCGATGCAGTGCCGACCCGGCACCGTCGGTCGCTTCCTGCCGGGAATCGCGTGGCGGCTCGAGCCGGTTGCCGGCATCGATACCGGCGGTCGCCTGCATGTGTACGGGCCGAACGTGATGTTGGGCTATCTGCGCGAGACGGCATTGGGTGTGCTGGAACCGTCGGAGGACGGCTGGTACGACACCGGCGATATTGTGTCGGTGGATGCTGCCGGGTTCGTCACCATTGTCGGCCGCGCGAAGCGGTTCGCCAAGATCGGCGGCGAGATGGTGTCGATGGCCGCCGCCGAAGCGCTGGTGGCATCGCTTTGGCCGGACGCGCAGCACGCCGTGATCAGCCGGCCCGATCCGCGCAAGGGCGAGTCCTTGCTGCTGGTGACGACGCGGCAGAATGCTGACAGCCGCGAGATCCTTGCCCTGGCCAGGGCAAGGATGATCCCCGAAATCATGGTACCGCGCGCGGTGTTGAGCGTGGCGTCGATCCCGCTGCTTGGCACCGGCAAAGTCGATTATCCGGCGGTGCAGGGCCTCGTCGATGCGGCGCGCGTGGGTGGCGAAACCGTGCCGGCGTGATGGTTCATCCTGGCACCGGTCGATACCCGCGCGCCTTGCCGATCGCCACGTAATGATGATGCAGGTCGGCATAGTCGCCCTGCGCCACCTCGAGCGCCGCCATCGGATAGCGGTCCGCATACCAGAATGAGTGCAGGGCGAACGGCGTACGATACTCCTGAAACCCGTGCGTGATGTAATGGTGGCGGCCGCTGCCCAGACCGCCCGCCGCGACAGCCGCTTTCACGTCCGGATTTGATTCCAGGTAGTATGCCTCATCGAACTCGATCAACAGTTCGCCCAGATTGCGCGGGAACCGCGGTGCCTCGTCGATCTGACGCTTGAGCGCCTCGTGGGTGACCAGCCGACAGTACGGCATCATCCGCTGGTGCACATCCGCATGCCAGGCCAGCGGCATCGCGTA
Organism: uncultured Alphaproteobacteria bacterium; assembly: GCA_963819855.1. Taxonomy (GTDB): domain Bacteria; phylum Pseudomonadota; class Alphaproteobacteria; order Acetobacterales; family Acetobacteraceae; genus JAMXLO01. The sequence goes on along the minus strand of CAWFYC010000025.1, from coordinate 31,238 downwards.
GTTGATCGGAAACAGCCAGAACCGGTAGCGGGGATCACCGAACGGCAGCAGATCGACCGATTTTCCCTGGATCGGATTGAACAAACCGCTGACCGTCATGAAGATCCGCTCGGCACGCGACAGCCACGCCGCGAGCCACGAAAAGGTGCTGACGCCGACAACGATGTTCTTCGAGCGGCGGATCAGCTCAAAATCGCCCATCGGCCCGCGTGAGTCGAGAAATGGCGCATCACGGAACCGCTCGCGCAACCGATCGGTGTAGGCATTCGGCGTGGTCTGTCCCATGAACACCGGCCGCAAGCCGGTCCGGTCAATCAGTTCCGCGTAGAACTCCACCGGCGTGAGCGGATAATCGCCGTAGGTGCCATCGACGATATCGCCTGCCCGCACTGGGCAGACCAGATGCTCGCTGCCGTAACCCGCTTGCACTTCGTCGGTGACGAACACCTGGTCGTAGACTTCGTGCGGCAGGAAGTTCTCCATCCGCTGTCCGTAGCCAGCCCATTCCACCCGGCGGATCGCGCCTGCATTCAACGCGGTGGCGAGCATCGGGAGATCGATGCGCTCCCATGGTCCGACCTGCACCATGGGCCCGGCGGACTCGATCGCCGGATGTTCGATGTTCCACTGCGGTATCTGCACATTCGAGATGCGGCAGCCCGGAACCAGGCTGACGAGTTTCAGCGCCACCATGTATTCGATCATCTGGTTGCCGAGATTGCCCAGCAGCGTCAGGTGCAGGACCGGTCCGTCGGTCCTGGCGTCCCCGGACATCGCTCGCTCCTATCGGGGCGGCATGCGCAGCGCGCCATCGAGCCTGATGGTTTCACCGTTCAGGAATCGATTGCTCGCGATGTGCTCGACCAATGCGGCGTATTCTTCCGGCTCGCCGAGTCGCTGAGGAAATGGAATACCTTCCGCAAGACCGCGCTGGATCTCGGGCGGCAGCCCCTCGACCATCGGCGTGTGAAACAGCCCCGGCGCAATCGTCACCACGCGCACGCCGATCCGGGAAAATTCGCGTGCCGCCGGCAGTGTCAGCCCCACCACGCCGGCCTTCGATGCGGCATACGCGGCCTGACCGACCTGACCCTCGTACGCCGCGATCGATGCCGTGTTGACGATGACGCCGCGCTCGCCGTCCGCCAACGGGTCGAGCGCGCCCATGTCGGCCGCAGCCAGCCGCAGCAAATTGAAGCTGCCGATCAGGTTGACGCGGATCACCCGCTCGAACGCGGCGAGCGGCATCGGGCCGTCGCGCCCGACGATGCGTCCCGCGGTCCCGACGCCGGCACAGTTCACCAGCAGCCGCGCCGGCCCATGCGCCTCGCGTGCCTTGGCGACAGCGGCTTCGGCGGATGCTGCATCGGCGACATCGCAGACGATGCCGATGCCGCCGATTCGTGCTGCGCTCGCCTCGACCGCCACCTGATTGATGTCGAGCACCGCGACGCGGCAGCCCGCGTGTGTCAGGCGCTGCGCGGTCGCCGCTCCCAGACCGGAGGCACCGCCGGTTACGATGGCAGACTGTCCGTCGAGACGCATTGCAAACTTCCTCACGCGATGGTGTCGCGACAGCGGTATCATACCGGACGTGCAGCTTCCATCGCGTGTGGTCGCATGCGCTGAAGAAAGCCAATGGTGGCCACCACCGTGCAGCCCAGCGTGATGACCGCTACCAACATCGCCCATCGCTCATCATGCAAATGCAGTGTCGCGAAATACGCCGCACCCACCACGACTACCCCGGTGCCATTCGCCACCTGCTGCGTGGTGGCGAGCATGCCGGCACCGGACCCGGCGTGGACCTGGCGAACCTGAGTCAGCACGACGCTGAACAGAGGTGCGAGCACCATGCCCTGCCCGTAGCCGAATATCGTCAATGGCAGCATCAGCATCGTCATGCCAGGCGATACGGACGTGCCGACCAGCAGTGCCGTGGCTGCGAGACCGATGCCTTGCACGACGCAGCCTTCGATCAGCCGGCCGCCGCCCAGCCGCGAACCGGCGACGAAGGCGAACGCCAGCGGCATCACCGTCAGCGCCGCGCCAAACGGCGATAAGCCGAGGCCGTTCTGAAGGTACAGCGTCAGCACGAAATAGAACGACAGATTGCCGAGGAAGAAGCAGAACGTCGCGCCTATGCCAGCGACGAAGACGCGGTCTTCGAGCAACGCAAGATCGATCAGCGGCATGCCGCCACGTTGCTCCACCACGCGTTGCAGCCACACGAAGCAGACCAGCACCGCGCCGCCGGCCGCTATCGCAAGCCACAGCCACCACGGCCAGCCGAGTTCGTGCCCGAACATCATTGGCACGAGCAGCCCGATCAGTCCGGCGAACAGCGCCGCGGCGCCGCGCAGGTCCATCCTCGTGTTGGCAGTGCGCGGCATCGACGGCATCAAAGCGGCCGCGGCTACCGCGATGCCGATCCCGATGGGCATGTTGATGCAGAAGATGCTGCGCCACCCGAGGCCGGCCAGGTTCAGCGACACCAGCCAACCGCCCAGCATGAAGCCGACCGCCGCGCCCAGACCGATCGCGACGCCGAATATGGTGAAGGCACGGGCGCGCGCGCCGTCGGGGAACAGCGTGTGGATGGTGGCGAGCACCTGCGGCACCATCATCGCCGCGGCGCCGCCCTGCGCGGCGCGGGCGAAGATCAGCATCGCCGGCGATCCGGACAGCCCGCACCACAGCGAGGCCAGCGTGAAGCCGAGTACGCCGGCGATGAACACCCGTTTGCGGCCGACGATGTCGCCCAGCCTGCCCCCGGTGATCAGCAGCGCGGCATAGGCGATCTGATAGACCGCCACGACCGCCTGAATCTCGGCCGCATCGGCGTGCAGGTCGGCACGGATCGATGGCAGCGCGACGTTGACGATGAACGCGTCGACCACGGCGAGGAACTGTGCGGCGGCGACGCTCGCCAATGCCCACCAGCGGCGGGCGGCAACGTTGTCCAGGGGAACCTCCTTGCTCTGAGGTTCCCATCGTGGTGAGACGCTGCGCGCAAATCGATTACGCGCAAGGTAATGCCGGCTACTTCTTCAGTGTGTCGCGCAGCCCGCGAAGCCCAAGGTAGTAACCGACGATGCCGAAGCCGGTGACCATGCCTTGGCTGACCGTCGCGGTCTCCGATACGGGGCCGCGGCGCACCGGGTTCGACATATGCAGCTCGATCGTCGGGAACTTGACCTGGCTGATCGCAGCAACAAGTGCGGGGTAGCCACGTGAGAACCCGGCGGGATTGAATATCGCCGCGTTGAACCCCTGGTCGTTCGCCGCGTAGAGCCGGTTGATCACGTCCCCTTCGATGTTGGAGTGGAAGATCTCGATCTCCACGCCGAGTTCGTTGGCGTAGCCGCGGATGCGTTCGTCATATTCGGGTAGCGTCATCGGCCCGAATATTTCGGTCTGCACCTTGCCACGCATGTTCATGCCGGCGCCGTGGATGACCAGGATCTTTGCCATGTCGATCTCCTTTGCTCAGTTCCGGTTGGTACTGCCTCACTGCAGGGCACCGCCAACGTCATTACTGTAGGGCACCGCCAACGTCATTCCCGCGCAAGCGGGAACCCAGGCTGGCACTGTTGATGATGCTCGCCTGGGTCCCCGCGTTCGCGGGGATGACGGTTGGGCGCTATCAGGCTACGCGGTAATCGGCCAGCGTGTCGTAGTTCGGGTCCGCGCCGATGCCAGGCACATTCGGCGGACTGACCGTGCCGTCATCGTTCAGTGTCAGCGTATGGCGATAGACACGACCCCACATCGGATCGACGGTATCGCGATAGAACTCCAGGATCAGCCCGTTCGGGATCGCCGCGACCAGGTGCACGTGGATGTCCTGCGAGCCGTGCGGCGCGATGTCCAGATCGTTGGCCTGCGCCAGCGCCGCCACCTTCATGAACTCGGTCACGCCACCCAGGATCTTGGCATCCGCGTTCAGGATTGCCGCGCATTCGTTCTTTATCAGGTCGCGAAAGCCATAGCGTGTGTATTCGTTCTCGCCCGTCGCGATCGGAATGCTGGTCGCCTGCGCCAGTTTGCGATGGCCGTCGTAGTCGTCCGGGGCCACCGGCTCCTCGAACCAGAACACGTCGAACTCCTCGATGCGTTTCGCGAGCTGAATCGCCTCGTAGTAGCGATACGCGCAGTTCGCATCCACCATCAGTTTCACATCCGGCCCGACCGCCTCGCGCGCGACGCGTACCCGCGCCACATCGTCGACGATCGGCACTGCGCCGACCTTCATCTTCACCGCCTTGGCGCCCATGCGCACATTGTCCTCCATCTCGCGCGCGAGTTCGCGCAGGCCTTTGCCTTCCTCGTAATAGCCGCCTGCGATGTAGGTCGGCACCCGATCGCGGAAGCCGCCGAGCAGCTTGTACAGCGGCAGGTTGGCGAACTTGGCGCGGATGTCCCACAGCCCGATATCGATCGCCGAAATCGCGCGCGTGGTCAGGCCGCGGCGACCGATCAGCTTCGGTTCCCACATTTTCTGCCACAGGCGCTCGACGTCGATCGGGTCCTCGCCGATCAGCATTGGCGATAGATGAGCGATGGTGGCGCGCTCGATCTCGCCGCCACCACCGAGGCCGATGCCGGTGATGCCCTCGGTGGTCGCGATCTCCACCACGGCGAAGGTCACGTGCGTGTAGGTGTGCTTGCCGTTGGCGATCGGCTTGTGCCGTGGCCAGCGAAATTCCTTGGTGGTGATGCCCGTGATCTTCATGAAGCTGCCTCCACTTTGCACGCTGCATTCAACGTCCTCAGTCAGGCAGGCGCAAGCGCACCGACACCGGACAATGATCCGACAGGCGTTGTTTCCACTCCGCTCCGGTCTCGCGATAGGTCAGCACGCGCAGCGTGTCCGGCTGCAGCCAGTCGCGTGCGGCGCCGCCCAGTATGATGTGGTCGATGAACGCCTCGCCGCCCCAGCAGGGGCTGGCACGGCCCTCGGTGGCGCGGGTCAGCGGCGCGGCTTGGCTGAGCGCGGACCAGAGCTGATCGCGTCCGTCCATGTGCCGGTTGAAGTCGCCGAGGATGGCGAACGCCACGCCTTCGGATCGTCGCGCACGGATCCAGTCGAGCAACGGCGGCATCTGCTCGCGTAGTTCGACGCAGGCGCGACGGGTTCGGCTGTTGAGTCGCTCGTCGAAACAGCCGGTCTTCAGGTGCACGGCCAGGATACGCAACGGCGGCTGTGACCGAAGGGTGATATCGACGCCGCTGCGCAACTGCCTGCTGACCTCCAGACCGGTGAGATCGGGATTGACGCTGTAGCGAATGCCGCGCCGCACCACGATGCCCACGCGTTGCACGACGTCGTCGCGGCTCATATGGATCGAGTACTTGTCGGGCGGGAACACGCGGGCTGCGACCGTCGGGCCATCGACTTCCTGCACGGCTACCACATCGGCATCGAGTTCCGCTGCATAGCGGCGCAGGAGATCGATGTCCTCCGGCTGCTTCGGGTGAACATCGGCAGGCAGATCGCGATCGCTGGTGGTCAGCCACTCGAGGTTCCAGGTCGCGAACTTCAGCTCCTCCGCTACAGCGCAGGTTGGGAGCAGCAGCAGAACGAGCAGAATGGTGAGAAGACGGCGGGTTTCGCTGCGCTCAACCCACCCTACGAACCACATCGGCACGAACTGCATTCGGGTGAGCCACATCGATCCGTAGGATGGGTAGAGCGCAGCGAAACCCATCATTTCAGACGGAACGATCAACCGTCAGCGGCAATGAACGCGGCAACACGCGCAGCGAACGCCGCAGGCTGCTCGATCTCAGGGTGGTGGCCGGCTTGTTCGATCAACTCGAACCGTGCGCCGGGAATGAGACTGCAATAGGCGCGACCATAGTCGGGAGTCACCACGCGGTCGCTGGCGCCCCACAGCACCAGCGTCGGAACGGCGATACGGCACAGCCAGCGCGGCAGCTTCGGGTTGTACATGAACGGCTGCCACCCATACAGGCACAGCGCATCCCGATTGCGCGCATGCACAACGATCGCGTCGTCCGACATCGCGTTGAAGTCGGGTGACCACTTCGCCGGATCATGCCACGTGCGGCACTGCACCTCAGCCGGGGCGGTGTTGAACAGATCGAGGATGTCGCGGCTTTCGCGATCGCCGAGCTTGATGCCGAGCGGATCGACCAGGATCAATCGTTGCAGTCGATGACAGCACGTCGCGGCAATCTCCGCGGCAAGCCAGCCGCCGAATGAAAACCCCAGCAGCGTCACCTTGTCGTGGGGCAACGCCTCGAGCAGGTCGAGATACAGATGCACCAGGTCATACACGGTGTCGAAGTCGGCCGGCCGTGGCGAGTGCCCGAATCCCGGATGCGCGGGTGCAATGATCTCATGCTGCGCGGCCAGCAGATCGAGGAACGGTGACTGCGTGCCCACCGTATCCAGGCCATGCAGCAGCAGGATCGGCGCGCCCTCGCCCTCGCGCCGGACTTCGAGGTCGATGCCACGCACGGCGAGCCGCTCGATCCCCATCGCACACCTTATATACGTTCGCTGATCCGGATCGCCATCTTGCAGCCAGCCTTGATCGCCGCCGACAACAGCCGATAGGCGGGCGCCTGCTCCGCGCCGTGTTGCAGCGCGATGTTCCGGTGTTGCAACTCGTCGTCACGGAACCGTGTCAGGGTGTCGCGCAGTTCGGCATCGCCGTCGTCGAGCGCGGCGATCTGATCGGTGTAGTGCGCGTCGATCGCCTCTTCCACCGCCACCGTGCAGGCCATTGCCGCGCGTTCGCCCAGCGCCGCGGTCGCCGCGCCGAGGGCGAAGCCGGCCAGGTGCCACAGCGGCAGCATCGCGGTCGGGCGCACGCGGCGGCCTACGATCAGATCGGCGAAGCGCTCCAGGTGCTGCTGCTCCTGCGCCTGCATCTCGCGCACCACCGGTGCTGCCGCGCCACGGCGCAATACAGCAAGCTGGCCGGCATAGATGCGCACTGCACCGTACTCGCCGGCATGATCCACGCGGAGCATGCGCGCCACGTTGGTTTCAGGTGACGGATCGCCGGGCAGATATCGCTGTGCGGGATTCACGCACCACTCCTGTCGCGCCAAAGAGCTACGCCAAGCAGTGCCGCGAAGGCCAGTGCGTAGAGCAGGTTCATTGCCGCCATGGAGATCGGCAGACCCGGAATCAAAAACGCCGGGTCCTCGCACGGTTTCGCCGGCCGCGCCGGCATCTGCGCCAGACGTTCGGCAATCGTCCCGCCGGTAAAGCTCGGTGCTGCACATTCCGGCAGCGGGCTCGGCCACCAGCGCTGCTCGACGCCGACGTGCACGGCGGCCAGCGCTGTGCTGACGAGCATCGACAGTACCACCAGCACGAGTAGCGCGCGTGCCCATCGGTGCGGCACCACGCAGGCCAGTAGCCCGAGTGCGATCGCCACGCGATATGGCCAGCGCTCCAACAGGCAGAGAGCGCATGGCACGAGGCCCTCCCAGCGCTCCGACGCGAGCGCCAACCCCAGCGCCAACGCCGCGGCGAGTGCGCTCAGCAGGGCGATGCCGCGGATGCCAGGCAGCGTCATGCTGGCGATGTGCCCTGCTTCGACCGGACGCGCAAGCGTTGCCGCTCGCCATGCCCCGGCCTAGGCTCATGGCATCCAGGCAGGGAGGAAATCCGATGCGCCGCATTCTGTGGGGCCGCGCCACGTCCAGCAATGTGATGAAGGCGATCTGGACGCTCGAGGAGCTGCAGCTTCCTTATGAACGCATCGACGTTGGCGGTTCGTTCGGCAAGACCGACACGGCGGAATACCGCACGATGAATCCCACCGGCCTGGTGCCGACGTTGCAGGAAGACGACTTCACGCTGTGGGAGAGCAACGCGATCTGCCGCTACCTCTGCCACGCGCATGCGCCGCATTCGAAGCTGTGGCCACAGGACCCGCACGCGCGCGCCAATGTCGACCGCTGGATGGACGCGCAGCAAACGCTGCTGGGTCGGCCGATCGGCGTGGTGTTCTGGGGCTTGGTGCGCACGCCGCCCGACCAGCGCGACATGGCGGCGATCAAGCAAGGGATCGAGGATGCGGCCCGCATCTGGGGCATGGTCTCGACGGAGCTTGCCAGGCATCCGTACCTGGCCGGCGACGATCTGACGCTGGCCGACATTCCGTGGGGTCCGCACCTGCACCGCTGGTTCAATATGGAGTTCGAGCGCCCCGAGGTACCGCATCTTCGCGCCTGGTACGATCGACTGTTGCAACGGCCGGCCTACAAGCAGCATCTGGCGGGGCCGGTGGTGTAGGTGTCGGCGACGACGTTCGATCCGGAAGCGGTTCGTGCCTTCGAGCATGCGCGCTGGCAACGCGCGGCCGGAGTCTACGGTGCCACCTTCGCCGGCGCGACCGCACCGTTCGTGGAAGCGCTGCTCGATGCGGCGCAGGTCGCGCGCGGCACGCGGTTGCTCGACATCGCCTGCGGGCCTGGCCTCGTCGCATCCAGTGGCCGTGCGCGCGGCGCTGCGGCATGCGGGCTCGATTTCTCGCCGGCGATGCTTGCGATCGCGCGGGCACGCGACGCGGCGGTGCGGTTCGACGAAGGTGACGCCGAAGCATTGCCCTACGCTGACGCTGCATTCGATGCGGCGGTGGCGAATTTCGGCATCCACCACGTGCCGCGGCCGCTATTCGCGTTGCGAGAGGCGCATCGCGTGCTGCGCGAGGGCGGGCGCGTCGCGTTCAGCTTCTGGGCTGAGCCGAGCGAGAACATCGCCTGGAAGCTGGTGTTTGACGCGGTTGCACGCCACGGCGATCGCGCTGCCGTACAGGCCCCCGCGCCTGGCGGCGGGTTCGGCACGGAGGCACAGTGTGCGGATGCGTTGGCCGAGTCCGGCTTTGTTGAGTGCACGACGCGGCTGGTGCGCGCGACCTGGCAGCACCGCGACGCGCTGGCTCTGGTGGCGGCGTTGCAGGCCGGAACCGCGCGCATGGCGGCGATGCTCGAAGCACAGCAACCGGATGCAATGGACGCCATCGTCGGTGACATCGCGGCGAATGCCGACGGCTATCGCAACGCCATCGGCATCGCGGTGCCGATGGCAGCGGTGATCGCGTCCGGCGTTCGACGCTGACAGAGGCGTACTCCAGCCCGGCGTGGAACGGTTCTGACGTCGTTGCGGCTTGCGCTACGCTATAGCCGTACGCCGATTCGCCACAGGAGGCATCACGCATGACACCCACACCGCCCTGTCGCGGCGGCGCTGCGCTTGTCCTGGCCGGCATCGTCCTGTTGCTCGGCGGCGCCGCGCCGGAGAAACCATCGGTCACGGGCCAGTCACCAGTCGCGGTCGGCGAGTACCTGGTTGCGATCGGGGGCTGCAACGACTGTCATACCGTGGGCTGGAACCAGAGCCCCGGCGGTATACCGGTCGCCCAGCGCCTCACCGGCAGCCCGGTCGGCTGGAACGGCCCATGGGGCACGTCGTTTCCGACCAATCTCCGGCTACTGACGCAAACGATGACCGCCGATGCCTGGGTGCAGTACGTAGCGGTGATGCAGCCGCGGCCGCCGATGCCGTGGTTCAACATGCGGTCGATGAGCGAGGCCGACCTGCGCGCGATGTATGCCTATATCCGTAGTCTGGGGCCGGCCGGCGCTCCAGCGCCCGAGGCGCTGCCGCCGGGCCGGACGCCGACCACCCCGTATATTGTGGCGGTACCGCGCCCACCTGGCTGAACGCGGTATCTTGTAGGGTGCTGTGGCAAAGCACCACGACATGTGGTATTGGAGTGTTAGAAGGCGGAATGACACGAAATGGATGGCATCACCCAAGCGGCTGACGAGCATCCGGTGCGGTTCGATTTGCTGACCGAGAACCCGGTTTACAAGCCGTTCCGCTATCCCTGGGCCTATGAGGCCTGGCTCACGCAGCAGCGTGTTCACTGGCTGCCCGAAGAGGTGCCGCTCGCCGACGACGTGAAGGACTGGCACCGCAACCTGAGCGATGCCGAGCGCAACCTGCTGTCCCAGATCTTTCGGTTCTTCACCCAGGCCGACGTCGAGGTGAACAACTGCTACATGAAGCACTACGCGCGGGTGTTCAAACCCACCGAGGTGCTGATGATGTTGTCGGCGTTCTCCAACATCGAGACGGTCCACATCGCCGCCTACAGCCACCTGCTCGACACTATCGGCATGCCAGAACTCGAGTACCAGGCGTTCCTGAAATATAAGGAGATGAAGGACAAGTACGACTTCATGCAGAGTTTTACGGTCGACTCGAAGTTCGAGATCGCCAAGACGCTCGCCGCGTTCGGTGCCTTTACCGAGGGACTGCAGTTGTTCGCGTCATTTGCCATCCTGCTGAATTTCCCGCGCTTCGGGAAAATGAAGGGAATGGGCCAGATCATCACCTGGTCGGTCCGCGACGAAAGCCTGCATTGCGAGTCGATCATCAAGCTGTTCCGCACCTTCGTGCAGGAGAATCCGGAGATCTGGACCGAGGATCTGAGGCGCGAGATCTACCTGACCTGCGCCACCATCGTGGATCACGAGGACGCCTTCATCGATCTCGCGTTCGAGCAGGGCGCGGTAGAGGGGCTGACGGCACGCGAGGTGAAGGAATACATCCGCTATATTGCCGATCGTCGGTTGATGCAGCTTGGGCTGAACCAGATTTACCATGTGTCAAGAAATCCCTTGCCGTGGCTCGATGAGATGCTGAACGCAGTCGAGCACGCCAATTTTTTCGAGAATCGTGCAACCGAATATAGCAAGGCCTCGACGACCGGCACGTGGGAGGAGGCGTTCGGCGACCCGATGCAAGCGGAGGCGGTGGTCATCGGGGGATAGTTCTGTCTCAAATTATCGACGTTCCCCCGGCCGCAAGACTGAGCTTGTCTGGCTCCTGGGTGTGCGCCATATTTTCGCAGCCAGGAAGCGATTATTGGAGCCGACATTCGGGGATGTTGGGTAAATAACGCTGACATTGCGCATTTATGACGTGCAACCATGCATGACTGGTGCACAGGTTACGCGACCGATTGCGCGTCGTGTGCAAGCAGTGCGGGGCGAGGCCAGATGGGGACTACCATAGGCGACACGATTAACCAGGCCGAGCAAGGCGCTGCACGCGAAACCGGCGCCGGTGCGGCTCCGCGCTACACGCGCCGCCTCTCGGACAAGATCCTGATCGCGTTTCATCACGCCTGCGATCAGGCGGATTTCGAGGTAGCTGAGCAGTTGCTGCACATCCTGGAGATGATGCTGACGCGCCGGCCGCTGACTCCGGACGGCACACGGCGACGCAACATGGAGAGCCTGGTGGCCGCCCATGAGCGGCTCTGGCACCTGCGCCACCCGCTCATCGGGGACGACGACTAAAGCTCGAGCCCCGCGCCGCCGCGAAGGATCGCATCGGCTTCGGCGGTAAAGCTGCCGTCGGGCGCATGCAGCACTAGCCCGGGGAGCACGCGGAACGGTGCGCGACTTCCCTTGATCCCGCGCAGCAGCAGCAGTTTCGCCGGCTGTCCGGGCTTCGGCCAGAATGGCAGCACGGTGGTAGGCGCGCAGCCGGAAGCGATGAACGCCGTCGCTGCCGCAGGCAGCAGTGCGGACGGCAGGATGAATGTGAGCGTCCCCCGCTGCCGCAACGGACGCGCCAGGGCGGTGGCCCAGATGGCCAGGAGGCCAGGGGCAGCCCGCTTCGCGGTCCGTCGCGACGCGTCCGGCGACGGTGTACCGCCCTCGCCGTGGAATGGCGGATTGGCGCAGGCGTGGTCGAACGGGTCCAGCTCCGGCAGCGATGCGACGTCGGCGGCGGTAAAGTGCAGATCGGGCCAGCCATTGGCGGTCGCATTCTGCCGGGCGAGTGCCACCAGCCCGGGGTCCTGCTCCACGCCGAGCCCCTGCACCCCAGTAACACGGGCGGCAAGGCAGAGCAGCGCAGCCCCGGCGCCGCTGCCCGCCTCCAGGACGCGCGCGCCGGGCCGTGCCGGGATCCCGGCTGCCAGCAGTACCGGCTCGATGCCGCTGCGGAAGCCTCGCTGGGGCTGGGCATACTGCACCCGGCCATCGAGGAGATGGCCGCGAGTCAGGTGGTCATGCATGTCGACCATAATCCGATGGTGCGCGGTGTTGTTCCGCCCTGCCATCCTGTCCTAGCGTCGCGGCAGCATCGATCGAGGAGCCGGACATGGATCGGGTAACCATGGCCACCAGGCTGGTTGCAATGCTGTTGCTTGGCGCCACGGTAAACGGTTCTGCGCGGGCAGATGATTTTCCTCCGCGCAAGCCTGGATTGTGGCTGGTCAATATGACCATGCCAGGCGGACAGATGCCACCGCAGCAGATGACGATGTGCATTGATTCGGCGACCGACGCCGAGATGTACAAGCTCGGCATGAGTGCCGCCCAGGGCATGTGCACCAGGTCGGATATCAATCGCAGCGGGAGCACGGTGACGGTGAACTCGGTGTGCAAGATGGGCCAGACGCAGGCCACCACGCAGGCGATCACCAGGTTCACCGGTGACACCGCATATCACACCGATGTCAACACGAAATTCGATCCGCCGATGGCGGGGCGCGGCGACTCGACGATGGTGCAGGACGCGAAATGGACCGGAGCATGTCCCGCCGACATGCAGCCCGGCGACGTGCTGATGGGCAACGGCATGAAGATGAACATCAAACAGATGCTGGGCGGCAAGCCGTAGCCGCGCGGCCAAGGAGGACGCCATGTTGCAGATCAGGCAACTCGACCATGTGGTGCTGCGGGTCACCAACCTGCAGACGATGATGCACTTCTACACCGAGGTGCTGGGTTGCACCCTGGAGAAGGTGCAGGAAAAGATCGGCCTCTGGCAGCTTCGCGCCGGCGGTGCGCTGATCGACCTGGTGCCGGTGGACGGCGCGGCGGGGCAGAAGGGCGGAGCGGCGCCGGGGCGCGAGGGCCGCAACATGGATCACTTCTGTCTCCAGGTGGAGCCGTTCGACGGCGAGGCGATCATCGCCCATCTGAAGCGCCATGGCTGCGAACCAGGTCCGGTGGAGTCGCGCTACGGCGCGAAAGGGCAGGGGCCGTCGATCTACGTGCCGGATCCCGAGGGCAACATGGTCGAGCTGAAAGGCCCGCCCTGGGAAAGCTGAGCGCTCAGGGACCCGTCTCGACCTTCGGCTGATCCGGCGCCGGCAGCGGCACGGCTGCCACCGGAGCCGGCGGAGGTGCGGTCGTGGTCGTGGTCGGGACATCCTGTGGCGCCGCCGCAGTCTGTTTCGGCGGTTGCTGCAGCGGTACCGTGTAGTCCGGCACTACGCGCGCCTGATTTCCGGCGATCACCAGCACCTTCTGACCGACCACCAGCGGCTCGGCGTCCTTCTGGGTCACGCTGAGCAGGTCGCCGTTCGGCTTGCGGACGATGTATTCGAACGCCCGGGTGTCGCCGACGACGTGCTCGGCCGCGCTGCCTGCGATGCCGCCGACCAGCGCGCCACCCAAGGCACCGAAGGCGCTGCCAGCACCGCTGCCGGCCTGTGCGCCGGCGATGCCGCCGGCCGCTCCGCCGACCGCCGCACCGGCGGTGCCCGAGGCGCTGATGCCAACCTCGCGCACGCCGACGATGACGCCCTGGTCCACCTTGTTGGCCTGCTGCGCGGCATTGGTGGCGTAGGTGTTGGGCGAGTAGTCCGGACCGCAGCCGGCGATCAGCGCGGCGACCGCAACGCAAACTGTGAGCCTGACGAACAAGGCGATCTCCCGGTTGTCCGGCCGTGCTTGTTAACCGACCTCGCTTCCGCCTGCCACCCCGGAACAGTCCTTCACGATCATAGCGGGTCCGATGCTACACTGCAGGCTGGTCGATATCAGTCGGGGGTCCGTGCATGCCCGAGAACTCGCGCCGACGCATTGCTGCCTTCTGCGCCCTCTGCGTTTCCCGCTGTGGCTGCGAGGCGGTGGTAGAGAATGGCCGTCTGGTCGCCATCGAGCCTGACCCGTCGCACCCGACCGGCGCATCGCTCTGTGCCAAGGGACGCGCGTCGCCTGAACTCGTCGAGGCATCCGATCGGCTGCTGTATCCGTTGCGGCGCACGCGCCCGAAAGGCGATCCGGACCCCGGCTGGCGCCGCATCGGCTGGGACGAGGCGCTGGGCGAGACGGCGGCCGCGCTGAAGCGTATCGCCGCCGAAAGCGGGCCGGAGGCCGTAGCGTTCGCGGTCACAACGTCGAGCGGCACCGCGATCTCGGATGCCGGTCCGTGGATCAACCGGCTGATCAACGCATTCGGCTCGCCCAACAACTGCAATGCCTACGAGATCTGCTCCTGGCATCGCGACTTTGCCGGCGCCTTCACCACCGGCGGTCCGATGGGCTCGCCCGACTACGAACGGGCAGGCTGCATCCTGCTATGGGGCCATAATCCCAGCACGTCATGGCTGGCCGCGGCGGGAGCGGTCGCCGAGGCGCGCGAGCGTGGCGCCAAGCTGGTGGTGGTCGATCCGCGTCGGGTCGGCTTGGGGGTCAAGGCCGACCATTGGCTGCCGGTGCGGCCGGGGACTGATGGCGCCCTCGCTCTGTCGATCGCCGGGGAAATGATCGGGCACGGCTGGTTCGACGCCGCTTTCGTGCGCGACTGGACCAATGGTCCGTTCCTGGTCCGCGACGACACCGGCGGGCTGCTGCGCGCGGACGAACTCGCCGTGGGTGGCGGTGCGGAGTGTTTCGTTGCCTGGGACGAGGCACGCGGGACCACCGTGCGTTACGACCCGCGGGTTCGGCAGTACCGATGAGCCGCCGGCCAGCCTCGCATTGTTCGGCGCGGTGTCGGTTGCCGGTCGCGACGGTCCGATCACCTGCCGGCCCGCGTTCGATCGCTTTGCGGCGCGGTGCCGCGAGTTCCCGCCGGAAGTGGCGACCGCCATCACCGGCGTCGCGACAGGCGTGATCCGCGAAACCGCGCACCTGCTCTGGCACCATCGGCCACTGGCCTACTTCGCTTGGACCGGGCTCGAGCAGCATGCCGATGCGACGCAGATCGCGCGCGCGCATTCGATCTTGCATGCCTTGACCGGCAGCATCGATGTTCCCGGCGGCAACGTGCAGCTGGCACAGGTGCCGGTGAACGACGTGTCCGGCGTCAACCTGCGCCCACCGGGCCAGTGGCGGAAGGCGCTCGGACGCGCCGAGCGCCCGCTCGGTCCGGCGAGCGCCGGCTGGGTGACATCGGACGATCTGTATCGCGCGATCCGCCAAGCCGAGCCGTATCGCGTGCGCGCCATAGTCGGGTTCGGCGCCAACCTGCTGCTGTCGCATGCCGACGCAGCGACCGGTGCGGCCGCCCTGCGTGATCTGGAATTCCATGTGCAGACCGATTTGTACCTGACGCCGACCGCTGCCTTCGCGGACATCGTCCTGCCGGTCGCGAGCGCGTGGGAACGGGAAGGTCTTGCGGTCGGTTTCCGACTCGATCAGTCAGCCGCCGAACGGGTGCAGCTGCGCCCTGCCATCGTCGCGCCGCGTGGCGAGGCGCGTGCCGACATCGACCTGGTGTTCGATCTCGCCGTTCGGCTCGGCTTGGGGGAGCACTTCTGGCACGGCGATATCGACGCGGCGATGCGGCATTACCTGGCGCCAAGCGGCATAACGCCGGAGCAATTGCGCTTGGCGCCAGGCGGCATCCGGTTTCCGCTCGAAACCACGCACCGCAAGTACCAGCGCAACGGCTTTGCCACCCCGTCCGGCCGGCTGGAGATCTTTTCCGAGGCGTTGCAATCGATCGGACAGCCGGCGCTGCCGGAATTCCAAGTGGACGTGCGGACGAACGATCGCGACGATCACTTCCCGCTGCTGCTCACATCAGCCAAGACGCCGCTGTTCTGTCATAGTCAGCATCGCAATCTGCCCCGTCTGCGCCGCACGCTGCCGGACCCGATCGTCGAGATGAGCCCGGCGACGGCGGCGTCACGCGGGATCGAGGCTGGCGACTGGGTGGCGATCGTGACGTCGAAAGGCCGCGTGCGGGCACGGGCGCGTCTGGTTGCGAGCCTTGCCGACGGTGTGGTCGGCGCGCAACACGGGTGGTGGCAGGCTTGCGCGGAGCTTGGCCTGCCGGGCTACGATGCGCTTTCCGACGATGGCGCCAACGTCAATCTGGTGATCGGCGTCGAGGTGTCCGACCCGGTAAGCGGCGCCGCGCCGCATCGGTCGTATCCGTGCGAGATCGAGAAGCTGGTGGAACACGCGATCGCGTCAGCCGCCATGGCGTAGCGGGCGCGCGGAACCGGCATTGCCCAAATCGCTTGCCGGCGATGTATCCGACCAGGGAGTACCGATCATGGCACAACCCTCTCAGGGCCGCACCATCGCAGCTACCGCCGCCGGCTGGGCGAACGCAGACTTTGTCGTTATGAAGTGCGCGAACTGGATTCGGACAAACCACTCATACGTCAGGTTGCGGCGTGGCTCGCTGCCAACAGTCCAGATACACAGCGTCTGCGCGTCGAACTGGCGAGCGAGGTGGTCGGCGCAGCGCCGTGCGGCGGCGATATATTCGCGGCCTGTGGCACGCTACCTGATCGACACGAACATAGTCGGCGAAGCGACAAGGCCCCGGCCGTCACCGGCTTGGTTCAGTGCGCAGGACGATCATGACTTGTTCGTCGCGACGCTGACCCAAGCGGCCTCGACATGATCATCGCTGCCATTGCGGACGTGCATGATTGCGTCTTGGTCACCGCGAACTAGAGCGGCTTCAGGCAGAGTGGAATCGCGACCGGATGATGGGTTTCGCTGCGCTCTACCCATCCTACGGCAACGAGCGCGCAGCAACTCGTAGGATGGGTAGAGCGCAGCGAAACCCATCGAGCCAGATGACTACGCGGGTTTCCAGTCAGGCTGAAAATACTCTAGCGGCATTTCCGTGACGTGGTTAGCTCCATCAATCCCACGGCATCGGCTTGAGACTATGTTCCCTTCGGAAGGGCGACTGTGCGGGTAACGAAGTGAGTGGCTTGCCAGCGACGGAAACGTGGTGGCTGCGATGTGCGAGCCTGACGGATGTGGATGGACTCCATGCGTTGGGATCGAAGCCGCTCGTGTACCGCTACCTATTCGACGATTCGGCCCCCAGCAGGGAATACATCGCCAAGAGAATCGCTGAAACAATCCCTGTGGAATCAAACAACGGGTCGGGAACGTGGCTGCTGGAAAATGCTGTGGTGTCCTATGCCGGATGCGTACAGTTGCTACCAGATCTGTCCAAGCGAACCACCGAGCTGACGTATCTACTGGACCCCGACTACTGGGGGCAGGGCCTTGCCGTGCGAATGGGATGGACAGCAATCACTCAGGCATTCCTTTCGCCACGAATTCGACGCAGTCGTGGCCGGTGCCGACGTCCCGAACAAGGCTTCATTTGCGGTCATGCGGCGGCTTGGGATGCGCTTCCGCAGGTATGTGCGGTATCCGCTCGGACCTGGGATGGAGTATATGCTGATTCGCGACGACTTTGGACCAAGTCCGCGCCCGGCACTCCTTCCGATATTGTGACAAAATTTCTGGCAGGCCCCTCATGGCAGATCCGCCGGGCGGAAGCCGAGCAACTCGGAAAAGCGGTCGGCGTAGCGCGGCCAGACCTCGGGGTTCGCCAGGCGCGGCGGCACGCCGCCGTCGAAGATGGTCAGCCACTGCAACGCCGTCGCCTCGCACATCTCGGTCATCGTCTCGACCGTCATGCCGGCGATGTGTGGGCTGGCGATCACGTTGTCCATGTTGAGCAGCGGATGGTCAGGGTCCGGTGGCTCCTTGAGGAACACATCCAGCCCGGCACCGGCGATTTGGCCGTCGCCCAGCGCCGCCGCGAGCGCCGCCTCATCGTGGATGCCGCCACGCGCCGTATTGATGAAATATGCTGAGGGCTTCATCGCGGCGAACTGCGCCGGTCCCAACATGCCGAAGGTCTCCGAACTGCGCGGGCAGTGCACGGTGACGTAGTCCGAGCGACGCAGCAGTTCATCGAGTTCCACTTTGGTCGCGCCGCGTGCCGCCACCTGTTCCGTTGTCAGATACGGGTCGTAGGCGAGCACCGTGTTGTTGAACAGCACGCCGCACAGCTCGGCAACGCGCCGGCCGATATGGCCGATGCCGATGATGCCCACCGTCTTGTTGCGCAGGTTGTTGCCGGCATAGGGGCGGCGGTCGAGATTGGGCGTGCGCTTCATCGCCCGCTCCGACAGTGCGATCTTCTTGGTCAGCGACAGCATCATCCCGAGCGCGTGCTCGGCCACCGGCTCCCAGTTGGTGCCCGACTGGTTCACCACGATGACGCCGGCCGCATTGCAGGCATCGACGTCGATCATGTCGTAGCCGGCACCGGTGGAGCTGACCGCCAGCATGTTCGGGCAGCGCGCCAACAGCGACGCATCGCCGAACCACGGTTCGCTCAGTTCGCCGCGCGGCTGGATCTGATAGCCGTGCGCCTGGCTGATCTCCGCCCAATTGTCGGCTTCCGGCGTGGCGTATTCGAGCCGCACCAGGTCGATGTCGTCGCGCCGGCCGATGATCGCGTTGGCGATCGGGTCCATGAAGCTGTCGAAATACACCAGGCGCTTCAGGTTCACCGCCATGCCTCACCTCTCCCCTCACATGCAGAAGCAAGAATAACACGGATTACACGGATTGCTGCACGGATTACACGGAAAGAGAAATGAGTGCGCGCTTCGCGCGCGAAGCTGTTTCGGCTCTGCACTGCCAACCTGACCAGTCGGGCCGCCGCCACGGCTGGTCCGGCAAGGGCCAGTGCGGTCGAAACGAACGGAGAGCCAGCACGATGCACTACCTATGCGTCACTGCGTTGCCCGCACGTGCCGATGGTGACCGAGCCGGTGCCCATGCATGCGGCGCGCAACGCCGTCAACGGCGCGGCCTCTCGCCGAAATCCGTCGGTGCCCTGCCTCGAAGGCGGCGCCGGCCTCGCGACCGCTCGGTGCATTCGCGTGCATCCCTTCTGATCAGCGTGTATTTGCGTTGAGTCTTGCTTGCTGGCGTCGCCGCGATATCAGTCATTGGTTGCGGCCACTGGGGCGCGCTGTGCAATCCGTGTCCTGATCGTGTAATCCGCGTTGTTCTGGCTTGCAGGCTTCGCAATGCCACTGGAACTGGATTAGCATTCCGGCATGAATGAAGAACCCGCACCGAAACGTGGCCTGGCCCGTAATACCGCCAACTACGGCGATCGCGACTTCGCGCTGTATCTGCGCCGGTCGTTCGCCAAGTCGATGGGCTATTCGCAGGCGATGCTCGACCGCCCGGTGGTCGGCATCGTCGATACCGGCTCTGGATTCAACAACTGCCACCGCACCGTCCCCGAGCTGATCGAGGCGGTGAAGCGCGGCGTGCTGGCGGCGGGCGGATTGCCGCTGGCGTTCCCCACCGTGTCGCTGTGCGAGCCGTCGCTGTTCCCGACCTCGATGCACTACCGCAACTTGGCCGCGCTCGACACCGAGGCGATGCTGTCCGCGCAGCCGATGGATGCCGCGGTGCTTATCGGCGGCTGCGACAAGACGGTGCCGGCCCAGTTGATGGCCGCCGCCTCGGCCGACATTCCGGCGGTGCAACTGGTCACCGGCCCGATGCTGGCCACGCCATACCAGGGCGAGCGATTGTCCGCGTGCACCGACTGCCGCCGCTACTGGGCGGCCTATCGTGCCGGCCGTGTCACTGCCGAACGGATCGGCGAGATCGAGGGCAGGCTCGCCACTACGGCCGGCACCTGCGGCGTGATGGGCACCGCCTCCACCATGGCCTGCATTGCGGAGACCCTTGGCATGGTACCGCTCGGCCACGGCTCGATCCCGGCGGTGCATGCCGACCGGCTGCGCGCGGCGGAGGAGGCGGGCGCGCTGGCAGTGAAGCTGATCACGGCGCCGATCCGGCCGTCGGAGATCATCACCGCGGCCTCGGTGGAGAATGCGCTGCGCGTGCTGCTGGCGCTCGGCGGCTCGACCAATGCGCTGATCCATCTGACCGCGATTGCCGGAAGGCGTGGCGTGCGCGTCGATCTGCACCGGCTGAACGAACTGTCGGACACCACGCCGGTGCTGGTCGATCTGAAGCCGACCGGCGAAGGCTATATGGAGGATTTTCATAGCGCCGGCGGCATGCCCGCGCTGCTGTGGGAACTGCGCGACCTGCTGCATATGGAGGCCCGCGACGTCACCGGCGCCACACTGGAACAGCGGCTGTGCGAACCGGCCTTCGTCGATCGCCGCTATATCCGCGCACGCGGCGAACCGGTGTCGCCGGTTGGTGGGCTGGTCGCGCTGTTCGGCTCGCTGGCGCCGCGCGGTGCGATCCTCAAGCGCAGCGCGGCGACCCCGGCGCTGTTCGAGACCGAGGCACGCGCGGTGGTGTTCGACGGGCTGGAGGACCTCGCCGATCGCATCGACGATCCGGCGCTGGACGTGACCGAGCGCGATATCATGGTGCTGAAGAATGCCGGCTCGCTGACGCCGGCGGGGATGCCGGAGGCGGGCTACCTGCCGATCCCGCAGAAGCTGGCCCGCGCCGGCGTGAAGGACATGGTGCGGATGAGCGACTGCCGGATGTCCGGCACCGCGTTCGGCACCATCGTGCTGCACATCACGCCGGAGGCGGCGGCGGGAGGACCGCTCGGGCTGGTGGAAAGCGGCGACCGAATCCGGTTGTCGGTGCAGGAGCGGCGGCTGGATCTGCTGGTGGCGCCGGATGTGCTGGAGCGGCGGCGCGCTGCGTGGAAGCCGCCGGCAAAACCGGTGCGGGGATGGGACCGGATCGTGGCCGAGCAGGTGCTGCAGGCCGATGAGGGCTGCGATCTGGCCGTACTGCGGGCAGAAGGCTAGAGTGTCGGCATGGATGTCGCGCTCCGCAAACCGATGAGCTTGAGCGAGTTTCTCGATTGGGAGGAACGGCAGGAACTGCGCTACGAGTTCGATGGATTCCAGCCGGACGCGATGACCGGCGGTACCTATAACCACGCGCTGATCCAGGGGAACCTGATCACTGCTCTTGGGATCAGGTTGCGCGGCAAACCCTGCCGCGTGATCGGTAGCGAGCTGAAGATTTCGGTTGCCGGAAGTATCCGTTACCCGAATGCATTCGTCCTGTGTTCATCCGTGCCGCGCGACGCAACCGTGGTCACCGATCCAGTTGTGGTGTTCGAAGTGCTCAGCTCGAGTACCGCCGCCACCGATCGTATCGTGAAGAACCAGGAATATCGCGACACGCCATCGATCCAGCGCTACGTCATGCTCGAGCAGGACCAGCAGGCGGCAACCGTGTTCGCGCGCAACGGCGACGACTGGGTCGGCCATGTGGTGTCCGGCAATGTGGTGCTGGACATGCCGGAGATCGGCATCTCAACAGCGTTGGCCGAGTTGTACCAAGGCGTGGAGTTGGACGCGCCCCACGCTGCTTCTGAGCCAACCGGCTGAAGCTTCCGTTCGTTGCAGGTCGCCGATCTTGTGCTGCCGGTGTTTGCCGTCGTTCTCACCGGGTGGATCGTCGGCGCCACCGGTTATCTGGCGCGCTCGCTGTCAGATGCGCTGATTCATTTTGCCTACAACATCGCGATGCCGGCGCTGCTGATCGTTACCATCGCGCAGGAGCCGGCGTATTCGTTGATCGACTGGCGTTTTCTGATCGCGTTCGGCGGCGGCTCCCTGCTGTGCTTCGCGCTGGTGTTCGGGATGGTCCGGCTGCAAGGTCGCCACGACCTGGCAAGCCAGACGATGCACGGCATGGCTGCCGCGATGACCAATACCGGCTTCGTGGCATTGCCGGTGCTGCAAGCGATCTATGGCGAGCGCGCCGTGCCGCCGGCGGCAATTGCCACGGTGTTCGTCGCCGTCGTGATGTTTCCTGTTACCGTGGTCCTGTTGGAGCTGGATCGCCATCCGGCAGGCGGGCCGGGCGCAAGACCTCCATTGTTGCCGCAGATCGTGCTCAACCCGATGGTCTTGTCCACGCTTATCGGCATGCTCGTGTCGGCCCTCGGGATTCGGATGCCGGCTCCGGTCGGCGCCTATCTCAGGATCTTCGCCGACGCGCTGGCCCCGTGCGCGCTGTTCGCCATCGGGCTCGGGCTGTCGACCAGCGGCTTGCGCGCCGCAATCGGCCAGTCCGTGCTGCTTGCGGCGATCAAGCTCGTCATCATGCCATTGCTGGTGTTCGGTCTGTCGGTCGCCCTTGGACTCCGCCCGCTCTACGCCATAGCCGCCGTGGTCTGCGCGGCGGTGCCGACCGCCAAGACGGTCTACATCCTTGCCGGCGAATATCGCTGCGAAGAAACCATGGTCGCCGCCACCGTCTCGACCACCACGCTGCTCTCCGTCGTGTCGCTTCCGGTATGGCTGTACGTCTTGTCCGCATGGGCGCAATGACGATGGCGGGGCCGGCCAGTGGCTGGCCCCAGTGGTCAGGCGTGGGTGGTCAGGCGTGGGTGGTCGGGTTTGCGGCGTCAGGGCGGGCCGGTGCCGGCGGGTTCGGGCGAGTAGCGCCAGGTTGCCCACAGGTCGGGCGGCGGTTGTTGCGGCCAGTCCTCGGTGATCGGCACCCGGCGTTTCCGCTGCAAGATGTCGATGACCATGGCGGCGAAGCGGCCGCGCTCGTGCGTGATGGTGCGCGACAGTTCCCGCCATAGCGGATGGGCGGGAATGATGCCGAGATCGCGGCAGATGTCGGCGATGACCTGACCGATCGGCTGGTGGCGGATCGCGGCGGCGATCTGCTCGGGGGTGGGCATGTGCGCGAGCGCATCGTCGTCGATGTGGCGTGGAGCGGCGCGCGATCGCGGCGCGGACGGTGCTGCAGCCGCGTCCGCGGGAGGGCGGGCCCGAGGCGGGCGCGGCGGGGCGTCGAGGCCGCGGGCGCCGCGGAGCAGCCTGGCCTCGAGCGCGGCGGCGCGCAGTAGGGCGCGGGCGATGCGGGCGAGGATCAGCGCGATGCTGGTGGTGCCGAACTGGCGGCCATGGAAGCGGGGGTGATTGCCGAGGCCGCGCTGGCGAATGGTGTCGGCGAGGAAGGTGCCGTAGTCGACGAGCTTGCGGACCAGGCTGAGCAGGCCGCCGACGCGGCTGGGTTTAGCGGCTGGGGCGGTGCTCGCGTCGGCCATCGGCGGAAGATGGCATGGAGCGGGTGGGTGAGGCAAGGAATATTTTCACACGATGAGGTCTGGTTGGGGTGGTGTTTGGTGGTGCGCCTGTCGCGACCCTGCTTCGCGCGTCGGACAGTTGGCCGACTGCTGCCAACCCTAAGCGGTTATTCGCGCCCCACGGCAGTTGCCTCTCCCAACCGATGTCGTTCGTTCGTTAGCACCTTTGAGGCCGATTTTAGAAGATTTTAATCCTCTTGCTTCTTGCCCGATGCCGCGCCCGTGGATCACTCGCTTCTCTTCGCGGTCGGCGCGCGGCCGCCGCATGATGGGGTCAGGAGGGCGAGGTGCCTCAATCTGTCCCGCGACCTTCGGGGCCTTGCTGCCCTCCGGTTCCGGACTCTCAACGAGATCACCTCGCCCATCGTCCCCACGGGAACGACGTCGGCTCCGCCGCTTCAGGCGGAAACTGCAATTCCTTTCGTCACGCCGCCACAGCTTGCTTGCCCCAGCGGAACTCGGACTTGTCGACCCACATGCGGTGCAGGATGACCGCCAGCTTTCGGGCGACCGCAACCCGAGCACGCGCCATGCCGCGCCGCTTCGCTACCTGCATGCCCCAGGCTCGCAGCGCGGACCATTTCGTGCTGCGGATCAGCAGCGAGTGGGCAGCCTCATAGAGTGCCGTGCGGGCCAACTCGTCGCCGCATCGGCTGATCCGGCCCTGCACGTCGGTCTCGCCGGACTGGTAGCGTCGCGGCGTTAATCCCAGATGCGCGCCGACATCGCGCGACTTTCGAAAGCGATCTGGCCGGTCGACGGTGGCGCGGAATGCGAGCGCGGTGAGCGGACCCGGACCCACGTCATACTGCCCATCTCGCTACATTATTGAAAGATAAGGGTCTGCTGATCTGGATTTGGTGGTAGCGGGCCCTTGCGGCCGGTCTTGAGGCGCTCAATCAGATGTTGGTCCTCGATGTCCTGAAGCCTAATGACCCAGGGCGCGCCTTTGCAATACTGCGTGGCAGGGATGATTCCGGCGCCAATCTGGCGGAGCACAGTCATGGGGCTGAGATCGAGTAACTTGGCGGCCTCGGTCAGCGTGAGCTCGCCACGTTCGGCCCACTCGTCCTTGCTATAGACCGCGATACCATGCGTATTGCGGAAGCCACGCACGCGCGACTGCGTCCATCCGTTCAAGCGGCCTGTTCGCTTTCCTGTTCTGTTGAGCATGCCAGCGATCGCCTTATCGGGCATCAGGCGCGCGCAGGTACAGGATCAGGTCAACGATTTCGGGCTCGACGACCCAACGTGTTTGGCCTCTCCTATTTTTCTTCACCGTGAGGCGGGTATGATCGCCACCCTGCCAGTGCAGTAGCAATTGAATCTGCTCACCCTCGACGTGCGCGACCACCTCGCGCAACACAACACGAATGATCCGCTTGCGGGTGATGACGGTGGCTGCGGGGTGACGCCAGGCGGCCTCCAAGTCTGTCCCCAGTTTCAGCAGTCGTCCGCGCTCCTCGGTGCTCAGCACTGTCGGGCGAAGCCGGACCAGCAACCCCAGCTCCTTGGCCAGCGTGTCGACTGTCGCAAGAGCGGCATTCCATCGCCGCTCAAGCTCCCCGGCGACAAGGCGATTGTCGGGATCGACCGCGTCATATTGTCGCCGCGCCCTGGACGCCTCGTATTGTGCCTGCTCGAGCGCCAGCTCGATCTGGCGCTGCTTCTCGGCGGTCTGGTGCTCGCTGTCCGCGATCGCGCGGATTGCCGCTTCGACGCCGAGCGGCTGCAGCAATCGAACGATCTCGGCTCCCACCGCCTCGTCGACCCGCAGCGCGCCAAACGAAATACAGGGAGGGCCTCCGGGATTGCTCCGCGTCGCATCACAATTATAGCGGCCGATGTCACCCTTCGTGCCGTTGTAGCTGACCAGCAGCCGGCGTCCGCAATGGCCACAGCGCAGGAGGCCGGCGAGCAAAGCCTCTCCCGTGCGCACAGCGCCGCGGACCATCATACCTTTGCCGTTGGCATTGTCGGCGATCAGCCGCTGGTTCCTTTCATAGTCCGTCCAAGACAAATATCCCTCATGATGGTCAACCAGCAAGACTGCCCAGTCCGAACGATCCTTGCGATAGCCGCGCAGGATACGCTTGCGTCCGTTTTCGATCGTCGTCCGGCTGCCGGTTCGGCCAAACGCATAGGCCCCCGCATATACAGGATTGGTAAGAAGGTTACTCACTGTCGTGTAGACGGGAAGCTTCCACAACAATTGATGCGGCTCTGCACCTCTTGAGGCGATGTATGGTAGCGCGATCTTGTCGGCACGGAGTGACAGGAACACCTGACGGATGCTTTGCATCTCGGCAAATCGGGCGAAGACCAACCTAATCGCCTCGCGCACACGCAGGTCGGGGTCTTGTTCGATCTTGTCGCGGCCTACTTTCACGTAGCCGACGGCCACCGTGAAAAAGAGCTCACCCCGCCGAGCCTTCTGCTTCAGGGCTTCCATGGAACGAGCGCGGAGCAGAGAGAGTTCCAATTCGCTCATCGTCCCCTTCATGCCCAACAACAACCGATCATTGGGATGCCGTGGCTCATAGACACCATCCTCATCGACAATCACCGTCCCAACCAGGCCGCAAAACTCGATCAGCGTGTGCCAGTCACGCCCATTGCGCGCCAGACGCGACGCCTCGATGGCAAACACCGCGCCGACGCGGCCCTCGCAGATTGCGGCGAGTAGCCGCTCGAAGCCCGGACGGCTGACACCCGAACCCGAGCGGCCGAGATCGTCATCGACGACCGTCACATCAGTCCAGCCAAGGGTGCGAGCGCGCTCGGCAAGACCATATTGGCGCCGCCGGCTCTCATGATTGTTGGCAAGCTGATCGACCGTGGATTGCCGGACGTAGATGAAGGCACCGCGCGACAAGTGGTCAGGCGTGATCTTCATCGTTCGCCTCCACCCGCGCAACCGCCAGTGTCTCCGCCAGAAGCGCGCTCACCAGCGCCAACAGCTTCGTTCGCTCGGACGCTGCTATCGGCACGGGCGGCTCCCGCGATGCAAACAGGTCGGGATGACGACGGCTCGGTTGCGGACGTGGCATGCTTGTCTCCTTCGCGACCGGAGTCGTCGCGGACCAAGCTTTGCCCAGTATCGAGCTCGAGGCGGAGTTCACGCAGACACGCCAGAGAAAGGCGCGGAATCTCGGTCACCATCATCTCTGCCGCCCGCTCTTCCGTCATCCAGACCGGCAACTGCGCCAGCGTCCCGTCAGGCTGGCGGATGATCAGGGCGACTTCATCGCCATGCCGATTGCGCCCCGTAGCAACCACCGCCTCGCCACAGCGCGGATGAAAGCTGTACCGGATCGTAACCTCACCCGGTTGGTAGTGGGCATTATGTCGCTGCTTCGCCCACGCCAGGCACAGTCATCAAGTGACGGCACGTGGGCTCGATGCGGACCTCGTCGAGCACGCGCTTGGTGAGCCTGCCGACCTCATCGGTCATGATCCTGATAACCGACAACAGGGACTCGACCAGTCCGGTGAGTACGGCGTCTCCAGCGGCCAGCTCGCGCACCCGTGCCGGAAAGTCCTTGCGACTTGGCGTGCCAACCTTCAGCCCGGCCTCACGCAACAACGCGCGCACGCCGTTCTCGACGTCGCGTCGCTTGTTCAACACCATGCGGCGCGCCGTCAGCAACGCACGCCAAGAGCGGCAGGACGGGCTTTTCACGTGCACAGCGCGATACCATCCAGTGCGCATGATCTGCGCGATACCGCGCGCGTCGTTGCGGTCGGTCTTGTTCGGCATCGCACCCATCGCGGCCTTCGCCTGGCGGGTCTCGATGCAGACGGCCGGGATCCCCGCTTCCGAAAGCCCCTGGTGCAGCCAGGCCGTCAGCGAACATGCCTCGAGCCCAACCCGCTCCATGGTCAGTCCCAATGCATCGAAGAACGCCACCAGCGCGTCCGGCTCGCTCGCCACTCGCGCTTCACGCACGATCCCACCTGCCTCGTCGACTATGCAGATCGCGGTCTCTTCCAACGACACGTCCAACCCGGCAAAGTATCTCACGGCTGCTCCCCTTCGATGCTTATGGCCGATCCATACCGGACCACGCTCTATCATCCCGAGAGGAGCAGCCACCGCGTCGCCGGCGGGAGACCCCAATCACCCCATCTGTCGGAAAGTCCGGCGCTGGTCCCCAGGAGGTTTGGATCTAGGCCCTGGCTTGGCTTAGCATCTGAACCTGGTGGCAACCCACATGTCACGGTTCTGGCCAGCCAGGGGGAAACATGGTCACGACTTTGACCCGGGCCCGATGCATGCCGATCGTGCTTCCGCAGGTGTGGTGACCACCAATGACCGCGACGCAAGATGCCACGATCGACGAACTTCAGCGCGCCATCGTAAAACTGCGACAGGAGCTCGCTGCGCGCACCGCCGAATTGGGGCAGCGCAACACCGAATACAGCGAGCGGATCGAGTATCAAGCCGCAACCATCGAAGTACTGAAGGCAATGTCCGCGTCACCTGGCGACACCCAGCCCGTATTCGATCTGATCGCGCGGCAGGCTGTCAGGCTGTGCAACGTGCAGCAGGCGGCGGTTGGCATACTGGATGGGACGATGCTCCATTTAGCAGCGTCGAGCGGCTTCGATCCGGCGGTGGCTGAACGCATCGCGACGACCTTATTCCCTCGCCCGCTGGGCCCGGATCTGACGTTAGGCCGCGCCATCATCAACCGTCGGGCTGAGCACGTTGAAGACATCACTGCCGATAAGGGGCATGTCTTCGGCCGAGAATTTGGCCCGTTCTCCAACGTAGCGGTGCCGATGTTGCGCGATGGTAAGGCGCTGGGCGCCGTCACCATGGGTCGTTGGGGAGCAGGAAGGTTTTCCGACAACCAGGTGGAGCTGCTGACGACCTTCGCCGAGCAGGCGGTGATCGCCATCACCAGCGCCGAGACGTATCGCGCATTGCAGACCCGCACGAGCGAGCTTCAAGAGTTGCTCGAACACCAGACCGCGACCAGCGATGTGCTGAAGGTGATCAGCCGCTCGACGTTCTATCTGCAACCGGTACTCGACACGGTCGCCGAAACTGCGGCACGGCTGTGCAATGCCGAACAAGCCGCGATCTTCCGCCGCGAGGACGAGTTGGTGCGGCTGGTTTCGGATTGCGGGTTCCCACCGGAATACGAGGCACTTGGGAGAGAGAGGGGAGCGTTGCCAATCGACGAAGCTCCGCAGAATGTCGGACCGAGGGCCATACGCGAGGGCCGCCTCGTGCATGTTCACGACGTGGCTGCCGTCCCCGGCTATACCGAGTCAGCGATCAGGCTCGGCAAGCAGCGGACCTCGCTCGGCGTGCCGCTGCTGCGCGAGGGGGTGCCGATCGGGGTCATCGTGCTCGCCCGTCAGCGAGTGGACCCGTTCACGGATCGGCAGATCGAGCTTGTTAGCACCTTCGCCGATCAGGCGGCGATCGCGATGGAGAACGCGCGGTTGCTGGACGAAATTCGGCAGCGCCAGGAAGAACTCCGCATCACGTTCGAGAACATGGGCGACGGCGTCGCTATGTTCGACGAAACGCAGCATCTGGTCGCATGGAACAGCAAGTTCCAGGAGATCTTCGATCTGCCCCACGTCCTTCTCGAACAGCATCGCACCTATGAGGAACATCTCCGCTTCCTCGCAGCGCGCGGCGACTTCGGCGTGGGTGTCGACACGACGGAGCTGATTCGCGGTTTGGTCGCCAGTACCGGCCGACCCTACGGCTATGAGCGCACGCGGCCGGATGGCAGGGTGATCGAGATTCGTCGCAATCCGGTGCCGGACGGCGGCTTCGTGCTGATCTTCTCCGACATCACTGAGCGTAAGCGCAGCGAGGCGGAGATCCGCGCCGCCCGAGACGTGGCAGAGGCGACCCTGCGTGAACTGAAGGCAGCGCAGGCCAACCTGATCCAGGCCGAAAAGATGGCGTCTCTCGGCGAGTTGACCGCCGGCATCGCGCACGAGATCAAGAACCCGCTGAACTTCGTCAACAACTTCGCCGCTCTATCGGTGGATATGTTGAGCGAACTGAAGGAAACTGCCGCTCCGGGCTTCGCCGCGCTGTCCGAGAAGCAGCGCGCAGAGGTCGAGGATGTCTCCGCCATGCTGACCAGCAACCTGGAGAAGATCACCGAGCATGGCAAACGTGCCGACGGCATCGTGAATGCGATGCTGGAACACTCGCGCGGGTCCTCGGGCGAGAGGCGCGAGGTCGATCTGAACGGGCTGATCGATGAGGCACTGAATCTCGCCTATCACGGCGCGCGGGCGCAGGATCAGAACTTCACTATCACGCTAGAACGCGACCTGGCCGACGGGATCGCCCCAATCGAGGTCAGCCCGCAGGACATGACGCGGGTGTTGCTGAACATCTTCAGCAATGGGTTTTACGCAGCGACGCGGCGAGGGCGTAGCGGCGGGGACGCCGGGTTCGTGCCGACGCTGACGGTCACCACGCGTGACGCCGGCGAGGCGGTGGAAGTCCGTGTGCGCGACAATGGTATCGGCATTCCAGCCGACATCAGGGACAAGCTGTTCCAGCCGTTCTTCACCACCAAGCCAACCGGCGAAGGCACCGGCCTCGGCCTGTCGATCAGCTACGACATCGTCACGCAGCAGCATGGCGGCAGCATCGCTGTGGACAGCAAGGTCGGCGAATACAGCGAGTTCGTGATACGGCTGCCGCGCAACCCATGAGCCTTGTGAGGAACGACCGGTTTCCACCCAAAGCTGCCGGCTGCAAAAGTCAACAAAATCGCAGCAGCATTGGGCGACCCTCTGTGCTTCGTGGCAGGGTGTCCAGCGTGCTACACCGCGCCCGAATAAGGAGGTTACTGTGGCTGAGCAGACCGAAGGTGAGAAACCACAGTTCAAGACACCGATGCCGCGGACGCCGACCACCAAGATTCTGGCCGTCGGCACCTTCGCCCCTGGCACGGACATGTCGCAGGTTCAGCGCATTTTGCCGGCCGAGGTTCGCGAGACCGCGCAACTCTATCTCGATGGCAAGATCGACCAGTGGTATTCATTGGAAGACCGGCCGGGTGTCGTCTTCATCCTGAATATGACCGACGCTCAGGCAGCGCACGCCATGCCGGAGGAGCTGCCACTCGGCAAAGCCCATCTGATGACGTTCCAGCTCACGTCGATCGGTCCGCTCAATCCCCTCCGCCTGCTGCTGGTCAATGGCAAATAGGCTTCTTGTGCGGAAGCTGATGAACCTAAGCGCAGTCACACCAGCTGGTTGGGTCAGCGATATCGGTAGACGAGAGCGTCAGGGTTTGGCTTCGGTGCATTCGGGTCGAGTGTTGCACCGAGACGTTCCGCGACTGCAGCCGATGCGACGTTCTCCGGATGCACATAGCTCACCAGGCCATCGAGCCGTAATGCGCGCGTGGCCCAGTCCCGCAGGGCCATCGCCGCTTCCGTCGCGTATCCCCGTCTTTCCTGTCCGTCGTAGAGTTGCCACCCAAGCTCCTTTTCCGGGAACAGCGGTCCGTCGTTGATGCGGACTTGTCCGACGCTCTCACCCGTAATTCGCAGATCAACCATCAGTCCGCCGTGGCCAAACAACTCCCAGCACGCAATATCGTGGCAGAACGCACCCCATGCCACCCGTTGCGTATAGGGGCCGCCCAAATAATGTGCGCGTGGGGAGGCGAGGAGCCGGGCAAAGCCCGGAAAGTCGTCCAGGAGGGGCGCCCGGAGGAGCAGACGTTCTGTCGTCAGTGTTGGGATGGTTTGCGGGGGCATGCTGCGCACTCGGCTGCGAAGGAAGTCTTACAGTAATATGAGACGTCTGCGAACCGATAGTGCTGGTCACGGAGTGCACGATGTCGTCCGCGTGGGTGCCTGTGCAGATATCAGCAATTATGAAGCAGCAAGGACGCCCTCATTCGTGAGAATGACCTTCTCGGCATTCCGAGCTATGGCACCACGGACTGCAAGATCACGCGCGGGTATCGCCGGGCGGCAAAAAGCGAGAGCGTTGACGCGCAGGCGCGGCACCTGACCAAGGCCGGATGCAAGAGAGTTTTCCGCGACGTGCATGTGAGCGGAGCCAGGACGCCCGTGG
>CAWFYC010000024.1:0-200254 GCA_963819855.1 uncultured Alphaproteobacteria bacterium | reverse complement strand
CACCCGCGCCGCACGTTTGCCGCGCGCTCCCCGGACGTGGGATGCTCTGGCCCTGTGGGAAGGGCAGAATGCGCTGCATCTCGCCTTGGGGTGCGGCAACAGCGAGCAATTTGTCGGACGGGCCACCGACGTGGCCGCCGTAACCGCGGGGCACAGAATGCGAGCTGTCCTGATCGTCATCACCATTGTCATCCTCGTGATCACCGGCGCCGCGCTCGCGCTCGGCTGGGAGGGTGCGCTCACTCGCCGACGCGATCCGGTGACAGTCGATGCCTACGTGGCAGGCGACCGCACGCCGCTCAGCTCGCATTTGTCCGGCTATGTCCGCACCGTCCTCGTGCGCGACAACCAGTCGGTGCGCGCCGGCGACACGATCGTGCAGATGGTCGACGACGACTACCGCGCCATAGCGGCAGAGGCCCAGGCCCAGGCGGATGCCGCCCGCGCGGCACTCGCCGCGCTCGAAGAGAAGCGCGAGGTGCTGCAGCAGCAGGTGGTGCAGGCGCAAGATGCCGTGACGGCCGCTGCCGACCAACTCGTCCACGCGGTCAACGAGGTGCATCGCCAGCAAGAGCTGCTGCCCACGGCGTCCGGGCTGTTACAGAGCCTGCAGGGGGCGCAGGCCTACCTGCGGCGGGCGGAAGCGACACGGGCGCAGGCGACGGCGCAGGTGATGGTGAACCAGCGTCA
Source organism: uncultured Alphaproteobacteria bacterium (assembly GCA_963819855.1). GTDB lineage: Bacteria > Pseudomonadota > Alphaproteobacteria > Acetobacterales > Acetobacteraceae > JAMXLO01. Next base: position 199,564 of record CAWFYC010000024.1, on the reverse strand, counting down.
GCTCGATCTGCTGGACGCGCAAATCCTGCAAGGGAAGGCGCAAATCGGCGAGGCCGAGGCGCAGAGCACGCTCGCCAAGATCGCGCTCGGCTATACCCGCATCGTCGCGCCGATCGACGGCACGCTCGGTGTCCGCGAGGTGCGTGAAGGCGCACTGCTGTCGCCCGGCACCGAGGTCGACACCTTGACACCGCTCGACGCGGTGTATGTCACCGCCAACTTCACCGAACGCCAGATCACCAACATCCATCTCGGGCAGCGCGCGATCGTTCGCGTCGATGCGTTCCGCAATGTGCCTATCCGGGGCAAGGTCGCCGGCATCCAGCCTGCCACCGGCTCGCAGGTCAGCCTCGTGCCGGCCGACAACTCCACCGGCAATTTCACCAAGATCGTCCAGCGTATCCCGGTCAAGATCGCGCTCGACCTCGCCGATACGCACCTGATCGGGCAAGTCGTGCCAGGCATGTCCGCGCGGGTCGAGGTGATCACCGACGCCGCAGCACGGGAGGACACGCCGTGAACGACACCTCCCCCGCCACCACAGCCGCCTTCCAGTCGGTCCCGGGTTCGGCGCCTGCCGTCCAGCCGGCACCACCATCGCCGCAGGGATCGGCACCGCCACCGCCCCCACCGCCATCGCCCCCCGCGCCGCCGCCCAACATGCTGCGGCGCGTCATCGTCCGCGCGCTGATCGTCGGGCTCGCCGTGCTCGCCGGCGGCCTGTTCATGGTGGACTGGGACGATCTGCTGCTGCTCAGCCCCGTCCAGCGCACCGATGACGCCTATCTCCGCGGCGATCCGACGACGCTGAGCGCGCACGTTCCCGGTTACGTGAGCAAAGTCGCCGTGGCCGACATGGCAATGGTGAAGGCAGGTCAGGTCCTCTACGAGATCGACGATGCCGAATATCGCGCGCAGGTCGACCTCGCGCGCGCCCAGGTTGCCGATGCCAGCGCGCAGGTCGCCATTGCGGCGGCGCAGATCCGCCTTCAGGAGCGGCAGATCGACGTCACGCAGAGCAACGCCGATCTTGCGCAATCGGACCTGATCCAGGCGGTACAGGAGGCGGGTCGGCAGAACGCGCTGCGCGGCACACCCGCCTATCTGCGGAGCGCCTGGGAGCAGGCGACCCAGAACGCCCTCGCGCTGGAGGCCACGGTGGCAGGCAACCAAGCCACAATCGCATCGCAGACGGCGCAGCTCAAAGTCTTGCACGCGACGCTCGAACAGGCGGAGGCGGCTCTGCAGGCAAAGCAGGCCGCGCTGGACACCGCGCAGATCAACCTCGGCTACACACACGTGCTGGCGCCGCGCGACGGGCGGCTCGGTTTCCGCATCGTCCGCGTCGGCCAGTATGTCGCTGCCGGCCAGCCGCTGATCCAGCTGGTGCCGCGCAACGACGTCTGGGTGGTCGCGAATTTTCGCGAAACCCAGGTGCGGAACATGCGTGTCGGCCAGCCCGCGCGGCTGACGTTCGACGCCTATCCCGGGGTCACGCTGCTCGGCCACATCGACAGCATCGAGCCGGGCAGCGAAGCGCTGGCGTCGCTGCTGCCGCCCGATCGCGCGGTCGGCAACTTCACCAAGATTACCCAGCGGGTACCGGTCAAGATCCGCATCGACCCCGGCCAGGCGCTGCAGAACGAGCTGATCGGCCGCCTCCTTCTTGGCCTGTCGGTCGAAGCCGCCGTGGATACCGCGGCGCAGCCGGCGACACCGCCGACGACGCCCGCGACCCAATCCGCACCGGCACCGCGGCCGTGAGGCGAGTGCTCGCCGCACTCGGGCCGCCCCTGCTCGTGTTCCGCGGTCCGGACGGGCGATCGCTACCTCCGCCCGGTCCGCCGCCGCTGACCGGGCGGCTCTTGTTCGGCCTGTTCGGCGCCGTGATCGCCGGCGTGATGTCACTTCTGAACACGCGCCTGACCACCTTCGGCGTCGCCGATCTGCGTGGCGGCGTTGGCCTCGATGTCAATCTGGGCAACTGGTCGACAACCGCATTCGCGGTCGGCAGCATCGCCATCGTACCCGCGACGCCTTGGCTGACCGACATCTTCTCGGCGCGCCGCCTATTCGTGGCCAGCATCGTGCTGACCACCGTGAGCGCGGTCGTACTGGGCACGGTTCCGACGTATCCGTTCCTCGTCCTGTTCCGCTTCTTGCAAGGTCTGGGTGCGGGCGCGCTGCTGCCGCTGCTATTGGGGGCGGTGTTACGCTTCACGCCGCTGCAGCAGCGCGTGTGGGGCATCGCGATGTATGCCGGCATCACGACGCTCTCGCCGTCGATCGCGGAGTCGATCGACGGCTGGTTCACCGATTATCTGTCCTGGAAAGCGATCTTCTGGCAGGACATCCTGGTCGCACCCATCGCGATCGTCCCGATTATGATCGGGCTGCCGGTCGAGCGATTGCGGCTTGAGGTGTTCCGCAACACCGATTACCCGGCGATCATCTTCTGCATCCTCGGCGTTGCCGCACTGACGGCGGCGCTGAGCGAGGGACAGACGCTGAACTGGTTCGATTCCGGCGTCATCAACGGCCTGTTCGTGATCGCCGCGGTCAGCCTCGCGGCGTTCGTCATCAATGAGCTGACCTGCGACCGCCCGCTGATCGACGTGCGGCTGTTCCAGCAGGTCAACTTCACCCTTGGCCTGATCGTCTTGCTGACCTTCAACTTCACCTTGCTCGGCGCGTATTACGTACTCCCCCAGTTCGCCGCGGTGGTGAAAGGCTGGCGCGAACTGCAGATCGGCGAGATCCTGATCTGGCTGGCGCTGCCGCAGGTCGTCCTCACGCCCTTATCCGCACTGCTGCTGCGCTACGTCGACGCGCGCCTGCTGCTGGCCTGCGGATTGTTCACATTCTCGGTCGGCGCGTACATGGCTACGTACATCACGAGCGATTGGTACATCGCCGACTTTCTACCGAGCCAGCTCGTGCAGGCTTGCGCGTTCCCCTTCATCATGCCGCCGCTGGTACTGATCGCCACGTCCTTGATCACGCCGGCGAACGCCGCGTCGGGCGGTGCACTGTTCAATATCGTCCGCACGCTTGCCGGCACCCTGGGCACGGCGGTCGCGGGGGCCGTGCTGACAGTGCGCGAGCGTGTGCACTCGGCGATGATCCTGCTGCATGTCCAACCGGGCGATATCCCGAACTCGGCGTTGGGATCGGTCTCGGTCAGGGCAAGCGCGCAGGCCTACGTGATGGCGTGCGCAGATACGTTCGGGATGCTTGGCCTGGTATCGATTGCATGCATGGTGTTGGTGCTTTGGTTGCGCGAGACGCCGGTTGCCCGGCCGGTGCGAAGAACACCCCACGAGGTCACGGTCGTCACCCTCTGACGTAATCGCCTGTTCAAACGGTCAACAGTCGCCGCGACAGCGCATGATCGAAGGCATGGCGATGCGTGGCCTGCGATCCGATACGCAGCGCGAGTATATTCGTTTTGTGCGCAGCTTCGCAGCCTTCCTGCGGTAACCGAAAACCTTCACCAAAGCGGTCCAACGGAATCCCGTGATACGGTCTCGAGAGATCGCGAAGCGAGACGGCGCTCACGTTTCCGTGAGCGCGCCGATTTTATGGCCACCCGCCTAACAGGTTGAAGCGAATGACCGGCGCTAAACTCGCCGAAACACGCCATTTGATGCCGAAAACCGAAAGCAGATGATCTTGGACATAACACGGCTCGCGGTCCAGTTTCGATACTGGATCGCGAACATCCGCCCTCAGTAATGTGCATCTCGACCACGCACCGCTGGTACAGGGGGGAAGAATGACAAGTAAGGTCATCCAACAAGGTCACCGCATCGCTACTGGACGCCGTGCCTTCCTGGGATTGGCCGCAACGGGCCTTACCATTCCCTTAGGGGGGATGGCGCCTGCCCCGATGCGGGCTGCCCGTTGGTCGTTGCAGGATGCGCTTAATCAGCCGATTTGCCGGGTGGCGGCGGACACATCCATGATTGCGCCGGGAGCCACGCCACGGGAAATCAAAATAATGTGGAACTCCAATGCGATATGCACCGTGGGGGTGCCCGTCGCGGAACAACTCGGCATGTTCACCAAGCGCAACATCAAGATAGAAAAGGTTAACGTTGCGGGCACGGCCGACCAGATTCTGGAGGCACTGGCAAGCGGCAAAGCCGATGTGGGTTATGGCATGGCCTGGATTTGGCTGAAGCCGCTCGAACAAGGGTTCGATGTAAAGTTGACGGCGGGAGTGCATGGCGGATGCATTCGACTGCTCACTGCCAAGGGGTCGGGCATAACAAGTGTTGCCGAACTGAAGGGCAAAACTGTCGGGACTTTCAACATGGGGAGTCCGGACAGGATCTTTCTGTCGGTTCTCGCATCGAAGCGAGGCATCGATCCGGTGAAGGATATCGAATGGCGGGTGTATCCGCCGGATTTACTCGGCGTCGCCTTGCAGAAGGGCGAAATTCAGGCATTTTCGAGTAACGATCCGATCGCGTCGATCATCCGCGACCGCGATCATCTGGTGGAGGTGACCAACAATCTGTCGGACGAGTATGCGGACCGCGGCTGCTGCCTATTGGCGATACGAGGCAGCCTGATTCGCGATGAGCGTCCAGTCGCCGCCGCGATCACCGCGGCACTGATGGAGGCACAGGAATGGGTGGCCGAAAACCCTGAAGGGGCTGCGGCGATCTTCGCCGGCCTCAGCAAGGTGGGCACCAAAGAGCAGTTGGCGGCGATGCTGCGAACTCATACCCATCATCACCACCCGGTGGGCGTTGCGCTGACGCGAGAGATCACTCTGTTCGCCGAGGACCTGAAGCGGGCGTCGGTATTGCGGCCGAGCACCGATCCTGCGGAGCTCGCCGCCCGGGTCTGTGTCGACGTCCTCACCACCTGAGATGTTGGCGCTGGCGCGGAGGTCCGAGGCCGCGCGCAAACCGGTCGCGGATGCGGCACAGGATTTACCGCGCCACCGGACCTGGTGGTGCGGCGTCCTGGCCGCGATCGCATGGCTGACGGCCGCCTGGTTCACGAAGCAATGGCCCGACACGGGCGACGTAGGACCGACGGCGCTGCTCGCGGGTTGTGCGGCCGCGATCGGTGTCGCGTTGCTTGGGGCAAGCGTCGTCAGCCTTTTTACTGACCTTCCGGAACGATTTCGCGGAGGTCCGTGGCTGATCGCACTGGCATTTTTACTCGGATTCTGGGAGCTCGCATCCGCGAAGCTCAATCTGCTGCCGCGCCCATTCTTCGCCGCACCCCAGTCCCTGCTCGCGGTCTATATGGAAGACTGGCCACGCCTCGTGGAATGTACCCTCCGTTCTTTCATGCTGTTGGTCAGTGGATATTTGGTGGGGGCGCTGCTCGGGTTTCTCACTGGCCTGGCGATCGGGTGGTCACGCACCATTGGCTACTGGCTGCATCCCGTGCTTCGATTCGTTGGGCCTTTGCCGGCGACAGCATGGCTGCCGCTGGCGTTCTTCGTATTGCCGTCGAGCTGGAGCGCCGGGGTATTTCTGATCGCGTTGGCCACCGGGTTTCCGGTTGCCGTGTTGACCTGGTCAGGCGTCGCGGGCGTCAATGCCGCCTACTATGACGTCGCGCGAACGCTTGGCGCCGGCCCGGTCTTTCTGATCCTGAGAGTCGCCATTCCGGCCGCGATGCCCTCGGTGTTCGTCGGGCTCTTCATGGGTCTCGGCGCGTCGTTCGCAGTGCTGGTCGTGGCGGAAATGATGGGCGTGAGGGCTGGTCTCGGCTGGTACCTGAGCTGGGCACAGGGTTGGGCGGCGTATTCCAATATGTATGCCGCACTGGTCGTGATGGCGCTGATGTGCAGTGGCCTGATCACGCTGCTGTTCCGACTGCGAGACCGGCTGCTGTCCTGGCAAAAGGGATTGTTACGTTGGTAGCGGTGTCTGGCGGCTGCGGCGCACCGATCCGACTGATGAAGGTATGCCATGCATTCGAGCTGCATGGACGCCAGTTGCCTGTACTCGATGAGATCGACCTCTTCACTGGCCCAGGCGACTTTGTTGCACTGCTCGGACCCAGCGGCTGCGGGAAGTCAACCCTGCTGCGGCTGATCGCCGGGCTGGAGCAACCGCGTGCGGGCGCCATCATCATGGATCAGAGACAGATCGGTGACCCCGATCCTTCCCGCATCCTGGTGTTCCAGGATCCGACGCTTTATCCGTGGCGCACGGTACGGCAGAACGTGGCGTTGGGGCTGGAAGCGCGCGGTCTGATGCGGACGCGGAGTGGACGCATCGATGATGTGCTCCGCCAGGTCGGGCTTGACGGCTTCCAGCACGCCTATCCTCATCAACTTTCCGGCGGCATGGCACAGCGTGCGTCACTGGCCCGTGCTCTCGTGAACGAGCCAGATGTGTTGCTGATGGACGAGCCGCTTGCCAATTTGGACAGCCTGACACGCTTTGCCATGCAGGATGAGCTGATCGCTCTCTGGCAGCGTGAACGGTTCACCGCGTTCCTGGTGACACACGACGTCGAGGAGGCGTTATACCTGGCCGGGCGTGTGCTTGTACTGAGCCAAAGGCCGGCGCGCATTCTGGCTGACGTCGAGGTTGATCTACCGCATCCGCGGCATCGCGGCAGTGCCGAGTTCATGGAACTGCGTCGCCGTGTGCTGGAGGAGCTTGGACAACCGATGCACTGATGGAGCGAAGGCGAGGTGCGGGAAAGCGCCGGACAGTCGCCTTTGGCGACCGCTACAGCCCAGTGCTGACCCCACTACGCCCCGCCCGGCCCGCGTCGGCAACACGCTGCGTCGCTGGCTTGCCTTGCGCTATATCGCTATTTGTCGCTCGGATCGGCGCCAAGAGGAGCCAGGAACCCATCCGCTCCCTCAACCGACGAGAACCGATTACTTCGACCGCGCCGGACCGAATACCGCGGTCCCAGGTCATCCGGCCGAACCAGATGGATATCATCGTGCGAATGTCTGTCATTATGTAAAGATCCACGGGGAAACCCGGATCGAACGGGCAGAGATCGACGATGTCTCTGTCATTCACCAACCACCACAATTTCTTGCCTTCCGCGGCGTCGGGAAATTCAAACCGCACCGTGGTACGGCCGCCGGGAAATGCCGTGGGATCGACGCGCTTGTGAATGTTCCAGACCAGGACAGTAACATCCAGATCGCCCTCTTCAAGCGGGTTCTGGGCATGTTCCAGGCCCCACTCGCTGAGCCTGTCGAGCGTTGGCCCCAGCGCCATCCCTGCCTTGGTGAGGTGCCATCCGGACGCATGCTCGCCGTTGCCTCGACGCTCGACGATGCCAATACGTTCCAACTCCTTCAAGCGTCTCGATAGCAGAGTCCGCGAAATCAGCGGTATGCCGCGACGGATTTCATTGAAGCGGGAGCTCCCACCCCGCAACTCTTGAACCACCAAGGGTGTCCACCGCTCAGCAACGATTTCAGCAGCCTTGGCGAGCGGGCAGAACAGATGGTAGTGCATCATGGTGCGGCCTCTCTGATGTCCCCGGCACACCATACGGCTTCCCGGCGGCCAGGGAAGGTCCAAATTCTGGACTATCGCCGGCCGATCGAACTCCAGAATGTCTGTGTCGTGAATATAACCCAGCGCGGGTAATCATTCGGTGGACACGACATGCCACGTCAGGCGCTCCATCAGATATTCTCGGCGGCATCCCATGGCGCACGAAGGCGCCGCCGAACGCGACGCAAGCAATTCATTTGTCGCGGGCAATTACGCCGCCCTAAAGGAACATCGGTTTTTTTCGCGCTGATCCCGGATGACCTTGCCGCCGGAAAGATCCGACCGTGCCGTACCTTTTGGGAGAGCTCGCGAACCACCTGACGACGGTCCAACTTGCCGTGGATGACATGGTTCGCCTGGCCAATGACCTCAACGTCGCTACAAGCCTGGACATGACGAACGCCATATTGGTACGTGAGGCAATCGCGGCCGAGCACGTGCTCGCGACAGTTGAGAAGGCATTGGAGGCAGCGGGAGGAGCCGGTTTCTACCGCGCAGCGCGGCTTGAACGGCTGTTACGGGACGTGCATGCCGCCCAGTTCCATCCTCTGCCCGCGAAACGCCAGCAACGGTTTACCGGCCGCATGGCTCTCGGCCTCGACCCTGTCGCGGACGGCACATAAATTTCCCCCCGCGTGACGGCCAAACCGCTGCGCACGAGCCACCAACAGTGGGCAACCTGTACCGTTTGCTTTCCACCCCTCCCGGTCGATGGGACCGGAAAGGACTTCGTCTGCTGCTGACGAGCCGATGAAGACGCCTGGATCGAAGCAATGGGCGCACACCGACGACTTGCGCGCCCGCCCTATCTCCTCTCCGCCGGCAGCGAACGCCAACTGATATGAGGCGCTCGCCTCAGTGAGCGGTGCTTTCCCGCGCGCGGCGCAGCGCCTCGTTCAGCGTCCCCGGTTCCGTCGCTGCCGGCGGCGGCTCGGACAATTTCGTGGCAAGCGCTCGTACCAGGTCGGATCGTGCGACGATGCCGACCAGTTTGCCATCGCGCAGCACCGGAACCCGCTTGATGTTCTTGCTGTGCATCAGGCGCGCCACGTCGCGGGCCGGTGTATCTTCGGCGACCGTCGTCGCACCGGCCGACATGACGGATTTCACCTTGCGACTCTGCTCCCGGATACCCTCCAGGAACGCCGGCGCGAGGTGACCGCCTTCGGCCAGCATATCGAGCCAGCGGGCCTGTCGCTCGGTGTAGCCCTCGTGCCAACGCACCAGGTCGCCTTCGCTGAGCATACCGACGATCGCGCCGGCATCGTCCAGCACCGGCATGCCGCTGATCCGGCGGCCAGCCATCAGCTTGACCGCCTCCAGTAGCGACGTCTCCGGATGTACCACTGCCACATCGCGGGTCATCAGATCGCCCGCCACGACCACTGCTTCGTCGAGCATGACCATTCCCCTTCCGTTCCGGCGCCAGAGTCCTCACGACTGACGGCATCGGCTGCAAGAGGTTAATAGCACACAACGCGCCGCGCCGTGATTGACCCAGATCAAGCCGCACCCGAGATGGGCGCGGCCGCTGTCAGCCCGCGAGTGCCCGCTTGGCCACGCTGGCCAGATAGCCCGCCGCCGCCGGCAGGATCGCGTCATTGTAGTCGTAGCTCGAATTGTGCAACTCGCGGCCACCGTCCGCCGGTCCGTTGCCGATCCAGACGAAGGCACCGGGGCGCTGCTCGAGAAACCAGGCGAAATCCTCCCCGGTCATCGCCGGCGGCATGTCGCGACGCAGCGGCAACCCGGCCGACGCCACCGCCTCGGCTGCCAGATCGCGCTCGATCGGCGTGTTCACGGTGACCGGATTGCCGCGGCGAAGAGTCACGTCGATCGCCACATCGCAGCTTTGCGCCACGCCTGCCGCCACGCGGTGGATCGCCGCCTCCACCGCATCGCGTGTCGCGTCGCGCAGCGTGCGCACGGTGCCGCGCAGCAGGGCCTCGCCGGGGATCTGGTTGGCCGCGGTGCCGGCCTGGATGGTGGCGATCGAGATCACCACCGCGTCCAGCGGATCGACGTTACGTGAAACGATCGTCTGCAACGCGAGCAGCAGATGCGCCGATGCGACCAGCGGGTCGCGGGTCAGATGCGGCAGTGCCGCGTGGCCGGAATGGCCGGTAACGCCGAACTCGAGGCGCGAACCGGAGGCCATGACGACAGCATCGTGCACCGCGACGGCGCCGGCATCGAGGCCAGGCCAGTTGTGGTAGCCGAAGATCCGTTCCATCGGAAAGCGCTCGAACAGGCCATCGGCGATCATGCTCTTCGCCCCACCACCGCCTTCCTCGGCAGGCTGGAACACGAGATGCACCGTGCCGGTCCATGAGGTGTCCTGCTGCAGCAGTGCCGCGGCGCCGAGCAGCGACGTGGTGTGGCCATCATGGCCACAGGCGTGCATCACGCCCGGGTTGCCGGAGGCATAGGCGAGACCGGTGGTTTCGGCGATCGGCAGGGCGTCCATGTCGGCACGCAGGCCGACGCTGCGGTTGGACTGACCACGCGAGATCGTTGCGACAATGCCGTGACCACCGATGCCGGCGACGTGCGGCACGCCGAGTTCGCGCAGCTTCGCGCCGACGAACGCCGCGGTTTCCTTCTCGTGCAGCGTCAGCTCCGGATGCGCGTGCAGGTGCCGGCGCCAGGCGGTCAGTGTATCTGAGAGAGCCTTGTCCACTGTGTAGGCGGTTACCGGATTTCGCACCGCGCGGCAAATGAGTTCTTGCCCCCAGTTCAAATCATCCTGGCGCACTGCCATAGTTCCCTGGGTGTCGGTAGGAGGTCCGAGTCGCCGAACCATGCTGCATCTCACCAAGCTCGCCGTCGGCGTACGCGACATCGACCACCTGCGGGAACTGCAGGCAGAGCGTGCGGAACGCACTCCGCCGTTGCGCCATCGCACGCGCAGTTTTCCGCGCCGGCATCATGAGGTGATCGACGGCGGCTCGATGTACTGGGTGATCAACGGCAACATGTTGGTGCGACAGCGTATTGTCGACATCATCGAGGACCGCCGCGACGACGGCTCGGCCTGCACCGGCCTCGTGCTGCACCCGAAACTGGTGCCGCTGGCCGGCAGGCCGACCAAGCCGTTCCAGGGCTGGCGCTACCTGCGTCCGGACGAGGCCCCGCGCGACCTGATCCTTGGCAAACGCGCCAGGGGTGTGGATGCGCTGCCACAGTCGTTGCGGCGCGAGCTCCAGGTGCTGTGTTTGTTGTGAATCCCCCTTGCGCGACTCTGTCAAGGCATAGGATAGTCACATCAGTCGATTAAGGCTGCTTTCTCGACTCGGCTGTGAGCCTGTCCCCGCAACGTCTACCACACCTGGAGCTGACCCCGTGACCCCCTCGCGCAGACATTTGTTCGCCGTGCTCGGCCTTGTATTGCCGCTCGCCGCCTTCACGGCCTCGTCCGCCGTGGCCGCCACGTCGAGTACGGTGCACCACAAGTCGCACACGCATCACGCGTCGGCCTCGCACAAGGCCACCCCGCACCACTCTTCGGTGCACAACGCGTCGCACCACACGACCCACCACACCCCGAAGCCTACCGCGAGCTGACCACATTTCGGCTGCGCGCGTTCGCCTCAAGCAGCGCGCGCAGTCCTGTCAAAATACGCTCGGGGGTCGGCGGGCAGCCGCTGATCAGCAGGTTCACCGGCAGGGTTGTGCCCACACCCCCGGTGACTGCATAGCTGCCCTTGAACACCCCGCCATCCACCGCGCAGTCGCCGACCGCCACGACGAATTTTGGCTCCGGCATCGCCGCGTGTGCCTGTTCGACCGCATCCACCAGATTGCGCGTCACCGGCCCCGTCACCAGCAGCACATCGGCGTGCCGCGGGGTGGCGACGAAGCAGACACCAAAGCGCTCAAGATCGTAAACCGCACGCCGCACGGCACGCAGTTCGATCTCGCAACCGCCGCAACTGCCGGCGTCGACATGCAGGATCGCCAGGCTGCTGCCAAGCCCGGGCTGGTCAGCGGCGGCGTCCAGCCCGCTCGCCAGCGAGTTCGCCGTGGCGGCGTCCACCGGCGCCGGCGCGCCGGCAACCGGGCCGTCGAGCAGAGCACGGGCGAGCTGCCGCCACCGTGTCACAGGTCCACCCCCGAACTGGTCAGGCCGAACGCGGCCAGCATCAGCGGCAGGTCGTCCAGTTGGCTTCCAGTCATCGCGGCCTCAAGCTCCGGCCAATGCGCCCATGCCGGATCGCACATGAACACGCTGGCGATCTGGCCGTGATCCAGGCGTAGCCAGTGCCAGATGTCGCCACTGGGGCCTTTGGCGAAGCCAATCCCTTCGCCGCTCGCCGCCGGCAGCGGCACCGATACCGCACCGCCGGGCAATTCGCCGAGCAGGTCCTGGGCTGCACCGAGGTCGCCTTGGATTTCGGCGAGGCGGTCACGTGCGTGCGCCTTGGCAGCCCCGGTCACGGGGAAATGCAGCGGCTCGGCCGCGAGGGCAGACAGCGCCCGGCCGATCGCCTCACCGCCGCCAGGCACGATGTCCGCGGCCACACCACCCGGAATGACGCAATCCATCATCAGCCGGTGGCCGAACGCGGTGTAGGCGGCGCGGCGGATTGCCTCGGCATGCCACGCTGTGCGCGTCACCAGGGCTTCGACGCCGGTGATTTCCGCCATCGCCGAGAGGACATCGAGGTGACAGGCAATCCGCTCGATCTCCGCCATGGCGTCCCGCAGTGCCAGCGCACGCGGCGGAAGCTCGCCGCCCGACACGGCTTCGGTCGCCCGCGCGAAGGCAATCGAATGGGCCACCGTGGCCTCGCCCGCCAGGCGCGCGGCGAACCGGGCCGCCGCCCGCGGTGACTTGCCGCGCATCAGGGTCAACGTGCCCTTGTGCGTGTAGCCCAGCCGCGCCTCCATCCGCACGACGGTTTCCCCCCGGACTCCAAGCCGAAGATGCGCCGCCGGCTCGATGCCGCCGCGGACCGGCCCCAGCGGAAACTGGTCCAGATCCTCGGCCAACAGGAACTCCGGCGCTTCGCGGGGTCCAGCCGACCCCGGACGGAGTGCCATCGGCGCACTGTGCGGCCAGCGTCCATGGTCGAGCCACGGCCGCGGATCGATGCCGCCGATCGCCACATGCCCCCAGAGATCGTGGACCATCCGTTCGAACCATGCGGCGGTCGGACGGGCGGGCGACAGCGCTGGGTAACAGCCGTCCTCGATTTCGGTCGAGACCAGCAGCGGCGCAACGCCATCGCGGAGCAAGGCGTAGACCTCACGCGTGTCCGCCCACAGCGCGAGCAGCGGCGGTGACGGCTCGCCGGCCATGCGTGTCCACGCATCGCCGGTGAGGACTTGGCGCGGCTGCATCGTGCCACTCATTCGGCGGCCACCGTGCGGAGCCAAGCGACCACCGGTGCAGGCATCGCGAACGCCAACAGTGCGACGAGCACAAGCTGCAACCAGACCGGCGTCACCGCGACCCAGTCAGCCGGCACACCCGCCGGACGGCGCTCGATCAGCGCCCACGTCGCAAGCAGCACCCCCGCTCCGAGCGGCACCAACAGCCAGGGGGCAACGGCGACCGTCGGGACCGCGAGCAAATACAGCGCGTAGAGCGGCAGCAGCGCCAGCGCCAGCCAGGCGATCACATCGTCGCCGTGCGATTGCAGCACCGCCGATCGTGCCAGGGTGAGCAACGTCATGTGCAGCCACGCGACCTGTCTTGCCCCGATGCCGATGGCGAATATCACCATGCCAAGTTGCGCCATGCCGGCGAGTACCACGGTGCGGCGACGGTCGAGCCTCGCGAGGGCGCAAATCAGCATCGATGCAAGGCCGAATGCGATCAGCAGCTCCGGCGCGATGGGCAGCCGCATGAACAGCAGCAACGGCACATTGGCCAGCAGCATGACGATGATGGCCCCAGGCGCCACGCCCTCCGCAGCAGCGTTCACCAGCCACGACCGCAGCGGCACCAGTCCGGCCAAGGTGCCGTAGCCAAGCAGCAGAAAAACTCCCGCCGGAACCGGCGCCGGCTCGAGCAGCAATGTGCCAAGCAGCGCCAGCACCAGCCCGATCGCGCAATGCAGAACGAGGCGCGACATCGCCGTGGCAGCGGCCGCACCGCGTGCGGCTCCCGTGATCGCGGCTGCTGCGGCGACTGCAATGACAAGAGCGAACCAGGTCAGCGTCAGGCTGTCGGCCAGCACCGCTGCCTGCATGGCGCCAATCAGCATCTGGAAGCCGACATGATAGCGGCGTGCTCGTCTCCTGGTCAGCGTCCGCGCGGCAAGCGACGCAGCGATGTCGCGGTAACCGAACCAGCTCGTCGTTATCGCCACGAAGGCGGTGAGCATGACCAGTTGGGTCGCTGCCGTGCTGGAGTGCCACACCAGCAGGCACGCCATGACAAACTGCAGGCTGGCGGACCCGGCATTGATCCACACGGCGATGCGCCAGGATGCGACCGTGGCCAGCACCGCCGCCGAGACCAGTGGCAGCGACGCCACCATGATCGGGATCGTGCTGCTCACCGGCGCTGCCAGCGTTCGGCGAGAACCAGGACGGGAACCAGTGGCAGGGCGACCGCCAATGCCGTCGGCAGCGGCAGTTCGGACTGGGCGCCCGCCAGCATGACCAGACCGTTCTGCGACGACAGCAAACCGAGCGCAGGCGCAAGCGGGTGCGCGCGCACAGCGATCAGCAGCAGGCCGAGCAATGCCACCGACACACCGGCCGCGATCAATCCGTCGGTCCTGACCCTCGCGAAGGCCATCCCGGTCAGGGCGATCAACGCCAGTGCCGCTGCCCAGGACAGGATGGCGCCGCCGCGCGCTTTCAGCATCGTATCGCCGTGCAGGCGACCTATCGCCAGCGGCAGCGCGACGCCATTGAGGGCGAAGGCCAGAATCGCGACCGTCGGCGCCGCCTGACCAAGAGCTACAGCAGCGGCCAACGCCTGCAACGCGCAAAGCTGAGTTGCGGTGTCGATTCGCCGGGCCCACAGCAGCCCGATCGACAGCAGCAGAGCAGCCGCGCTCGCCGCGCCGATCATGTGGTGCCCATGTCGGCGAACAGGAACACCGCGGCCAGCAGGCCGAGCAATACCGCGACACCGAGCATCTGTGCCGCGCGCGGCAGGTTGATGCGGCCGTGCACCGCGTGCAGCAGCGCCAGCACGGCAGCGAACAGCAGCGTCCTGGCCAGCCAGACGGTGAGGCCGACCGCCCAGGCGATCGGCCCGGCGCCGGACCGCGCCATGCCGAACGGCAGGAACATCGCACCGATCAGGTTGAACCAGACCAGCAGCCGCAACGCGTCGGTGACCTCGGTCAGCGCAAGGCCGCGGCCGGTCAGATCGGACGCCAGCACCTGATGGCGCATGGTATCCGCCAGTGCCACAAGCACGGTCGCGGCGAGTGCGATGGCCATGCCGATTCGCCAGTCGACGCCGTTCTCCATCTGCGCCGCGGCGATCAGGTCGAGGTTGAGGCTGCCGGCGAGCAGCGCGAGCGCGAACAGCACCAGCAACAGCGCCGGCTCCGTGAGGCTGGCGAGCAACATCTCCCGACTAGCGCCCACGCCACCGAGCGCCGTGCCGGCGTCCATCGCCGCCAGCGCCAGCGAACAACGGGCCGCCGTCAGCAGCCCGGCGATCGCCAGCAGATCGGCGAATGGGGCGAAGGTCATGCCGAGAGCGAACGACGGCACCAGGCCCGCCACGACAGCAGTGGCCGCGGCACTGGCCATCGGCGCGTAGGTGGTCACGCTGGATGCGCCCTCGGCCAGCACGGTCTGCTTGCGTAGCAGGCGGATCAGCTCCCGCCATGGCTGCAATGGGGACGGACCCACGCGGCCGGCCAGCCGCGCCTGGATCCAACGGAGAACGCCGACCAGCGTCGGAGCGACGGCAGCCATCAAGGCGATGTGCAACAACTGCGCGACGAGGCCGGCGAGCAAGGTCATGGCGCGACCAGCACGGATGCGGCCCGTAACGCAGCGTCGCGACAGCGAACGAGGTGGCGTCGGAGCGTGGCGGTCGGCAGCGGCAAGACCAGAACGCGTTGCATCGGTTCGACGAACGAGGCCGGGCCGTACTGGGTCGCCGGATCGCCGAACGGCAGCCAAGGCGGCGGTGCCGCGAACCCGCCCGACCATGCCGGCTCACGTTGTTGCTGCCCGGAGCGACGCATTGCACGCAACACGGCGATGCCCGCCACTGCGAGCAGGCCGACAACCACAACAGGAGAATAACCCGGCGTCTCGGCGCCGGTCCGCAAGGTGGCGAATGACCAAGCGCCGGTCGCGTGGGTCCATCTCGCCGCCGGCAGCAGAGCAAGTGCAGGCAGCAGACCGAGCAGCGCAGTCATTGCCGCCAGGCCGCAGAGGACCAACCGGACCGGACGCGGCGCCTCTTCCGCGGCCGCGGTGCGCGGTGTGCGCGGACGACCCAGAAACACCACACCGAACAGGCGCACCGCAGCCAGCGCGGCCACGCCAACCGACAGCGCGGTCAGCACGGCGACGCACAGGACCAGCAACTGCAAACCAACACCGCCGATCCGGGCGGCCGCCAGTAGCGACTGGAACAGCAGCCAGAACGCGGCAAAGCCCAGACCGGGCGGGAGCAGGGCGACGGCGAACAGCCCGACCAGGCAGGTTCCGGCGGTGACCGGCATGCGGTGGATCAGTCCGCCCAGTCGGTCGAATCGGCGTGTGCCGGCGCCGCTCTCGACCGCATCCGCGCAGCGCAGCAGCAGCGTCCGGCACAGCATGTAGCCAACCAGCGCCAGCCACGCCACATCGAGCGCCTGCGATGCGACCGACGGCAGATCGACCGGGCGGGCGAACAGCGCCACGCCGAGCGCCATCGCCGCCATCCCGAACAGGGGCAGCGAAGCAGCCAAGAGTACCGTGTGCAGCGTGTCCGAGAGCGCGGCGCGCAGTGCTCCGATGGTTGCAATCGCAGCGCCCGCCAGCAGCAGCGGTACACCCCAGCACAGCGGCTGGCCCTCGCCGCAGAGGTCGAACAGCACGCGCAGCACGAGATAAGCGGCAATCGGCATGCTGACCCGGCTCAATGCTCCCGCGCCAGCCAGGACCAGCAACAGCACCGCAGCGGCGCGCCATCCATCCGGCGGTGTGGCGCGGATCACGGCAAAGTCGCCCAACGGAGCCGCCAGAGCGAACGCCACGATCAGGCACACCGCAGCGGCGGCCGTGACACGCAGAAAGGTGGTGCCGCCCAGCAGCAGCAGGCCCACCACCAGCGTAAAGCTGTCGCCTGCCAGCACCGTGATCGCCATCGCAGCCAGCGGCAGCGGCGCGGTGTCGGCGCATGGCACCAGCAGAAACATCAGCAGCAGGAAACTCGCGGCCAGCGGGTCGAGCGCAAGGTGCACTGCGGCGCCGGGTGGCCCGATTGGCAGCTCGAACGCCGTGGGACCGGCGCCATTCGCCTGCGTCACCACGGCCAGCACGACGACCAGGCCGCAGATGCAGACGGTGCCGGCCACCACCGCATTGCGCGGAACGAAGCCAGCCACGGCCTCAAGCAGCACCAGCACCGCGATGAGGATCGCGAACAGTGTCAGGATCACATCGTCACCGGCGCGGGGCGCGACTCGCTCACGCGGTGAAGGATAGCAGCGCTACGAAATGTCGAGCGACTGCTTGCCCCCCGGCGGTGGATGGGCGGCGTCGATCACCGCCAGGTCGTCATCGGTGAGGGTGATCGCGCCCACACCGGCGTTCTCGCGCACGTGCCTCGGCGTGCTCGCCTTCGGAATGGTGATCACGTTGCCGTGGCGCATGGTCCAGGCGATGGCGATCTGCGCCGGCGTCGCCTGGTGGCGTTTCGCCACCGTCGCCAGTGCATGCGACTGAAGCAGCCGGCCGCCCTGCCCCACCGGCGAGTACGCCATCAACGGGACTTTGTGCTCGGTGCACCATGGCAGCAGCTCGTACTCGATGCCGCGGCTCCCGACATGATACAGCACTTGGTTGCTGGCGCACTGATCGCCGCCTGGCAGTCCGAGCAACGCCTGCATGTCGCTGATATCGAAATTCGATACGCCCCAATAGCGGATCTTGCCCTCAGCGCGCAGCTTCTCGAACGCCTCCACCGTCTCGGCCAACGGATGGCTGCCGCGCCAGTGCAGCAGATAGAGGTCGATCCGGTCGGTGCGCAGCCGCTTCAGACTGCGCTCGCACGCCGCCGGCACGCCGGCCCGTGACGCGTTGTGCGGATACACCTTGCTGACGATGAACAGTTTGTCCCGTTGCCCCTGCGTGGCCTCGGCCACCAGTTCTTCGGCGCGGCCGTTGCCGTACATCTCGGCGGTGTCGATCAGCATCATGCCAAGCTCGATGCCGAGCTTCAGGGCCGCCACCTCTGCCTTCGCCACACTTGCGCTCTCGCCCATGTGCCAGGTTCCCTGGCCCAGCGCCGGCACCTCCGTCCCGTCAGGCAGCCGAACGGCGCCCATTACCCCGCCCTTTCCTCGGCAATCCGCAACACGCGCAGGAAATTGCCGCCCCACAGCGCGGCGATCTCCTGCCGGTCATAGCCGCGACGCAGCAGTTCGGCGGTGATGTTGGCGCTCTCGCCGGCGTCGCGCCAGCCGGTAAACCCGCCGCCGCCGTCAAAATCCGAGGAGATGCCGACATGCTCGATGCCGATCCGTCGCACCGCGTAGTCGATGTGATCGGCGAAATCGGCGACGGTCACCGCGTCGGGCTTGGCGTCCGGCTTCAGGAACGCGGCCACCGCGGTGATCTGTATCACGCCGCCCACGTCGCGCAGTGCGTCGAGCTGCGCATCGTCCATGTTGCGTGGATGGTCGCACAGCGCGCGAATGCAGGAATGCGTGGACACCACCGGTGTGCGCGACAGCGCGGCGGCCTGCAGCATGGTGTCGCGCGAGACATGGGCGACATCGATCAGCATGCCGAGCCGGTTCAGTTCGGCGATCGCGGCGCGGCCGAGCGGGCTGAGGCCGCCATGCTCGGTCAGCGCGTCGCCCAGGTCGGTGCGCGGGTTGCAGGAATCCGCCAGCGCGTTGTGGCCGTTGTGCGTGAGCGTCAGATAGCGCGCGCCCAGGGCGCGGAACTGCGCCAGCCGCGACAGGTCGCTGCCTGTCGCGAAGCCGTTCTCGACCACGGGGACGATCGCCAGCACGCCGTCGTGCTTGGCGGCGGCAATCTCATCGGCAGTGACCGCGACGCGCGCGGCAACGCCGTTCTCGTTGCGGCCCATGGCGCGGATCGCCTGCAACATGCCGATGGCGCGGTCGAACGCGGCGGCCTCGCTTGCGGGAGTGCGGGCGGCCTGCGGCACATAGGCGGCGAAGCAGCCGGCAGTGAGGCCGCCGCGCTGCATTTTGGGCAGATCGACCCGGCGCGGGCCGTCCAGGAACGGATCGGGCCCGGTCGGCCAGGGGATGTCGATGTGAGTATCGAGGGTCAGCAGGCCGCGATGCAGCGTTAGGGAGTCAGTGGAGGGTGCGTCGTTCATGATGGCCGACGCTCGCAGATATCGGCGTGGCGCGGAAGGGGTGGGTCGCTACAAGATCGAGACTTGTCGAAAGGAGAACGAAGCCGCAGGCGGCGAAGGGCCGCCACCACGGCTGGTCCGGCAAGCGCCAGCGCGGTCGAAACGAACGTATAGCCAGCGCGATTCGCTGCCTGTGCGGCACTGCCTTGCCTACGCGTCCCGATGGTGACTGAGCCGGCGGCCAGTGAGGGCGGCGCGCAACGCCGTCAACGGCGCGGCCTCGCCGAAGCCAAGTAGCAAGGCAAGCAAGACTCAACGCAAAGGCACGCAGATTGGAAGGGATGCATGCAGATGGCCCTGAGTAGTCGATCTGCCGCTGCCTTGCCTCAAAGAAGGCGGCGGCTTCGCGTGCATCCCTTCTGATCAGCGTGCCTTTGCGTTGAATCTTGCTTGCTGGCGACGCTGCGGGATCAGCCATTGGTTGCCGCTTTGCGGCGGCGCTGTGTGCACTCGGTGCAACTCTATGTCCGGTGACTTGCCTTGCCGCGATTCCCACGAGCCTCGCACGTGTCGGTGATGCCCGTGCGTCACGTTGCGGCTGTGGCCAGTTCGGAGTGGTCGAGCGCCCGCAGGCGCGGGGCAAGGCTGGCGCAGAGTTTGGCGAACACTTTGGGGGCGATGGATGGCGGGAGGTTGGGAAGAGTTTGCATCTGTGCCCGCCGGCGCAGGGTGAGCATCGGATGAGCGGCGTGTCCGCGCGCGGACATGAGGTGGCCTCGGTTTGTCGGGGCGGCGAGCACATGCTCCATTTGCGGAAACCACTGGATCCGCTCGGCGTCCGGCCGGTTGGCTGCGCTGGAATTGCCGCCTGACGCACCGCTGTTGCACATCCACGACATTCCCGCGTAAGCGGGCATACGGGAGGGGTTACACGGAGTTGCACGGAGTTCGCACGGAGTTACACGGAGGAAAGCCTTCTGGGCGCGAAGCGCCCAATATCCGTGTAACTCCGTGCGAACTCCGTGTTAACTGTGCTGAACCGATATTCGAGGCTACCTGGACCCCGCCGCCCACGGCTATCGGCCAAAGCGCGCGCGGCAGGCGATCTGCGGTGTTGACCCTGCTTCGGCAAGGCTACACCGATGTGGTCGATGCCGACCTGAGCAAGTATTTCGATACCATCCCACACGATGAACTGATGCAATCGTTGCCCGCCGCATCGTCGATCCCGACATGCTGCGGCTGATCAAGCAGTGGCTCAGAGCGCCGGTCGAAACGACCGACGGAGATGGTCGGAAGCGCATGGCGGGGGGAAAGGCCAGCAGACAGGCGTTCCGCAAGGCGGCGTCATCGTCCGCTGATCGCCAACCTCTACATGAACCGGTTCTTGAAATACTGGCGCCAGACCGGCAGAGCGAGGCCTGGAAAGCGCATGTCATCACCTACGCCGATGACTTCGTCATCCTCAGCCGCGGTCACGCGGAAGAGGCGCTGGCGTGACGGATCGCACGATGACGCGCCTTGGCTGAGCCTGAACCGCACCAAGACCCGGCTGTGCGCGGCACGGACGGAGCGGTTCGACTTCCTGGGTACAGCTTCGCTGCCGCTCAACTCCGTGTCACGTTTCCTGGGTTCCCGCCTGCGCGGGAATGACACGTGAGGAGGCCCCATGACCGACACGCTGGACGGCGGCTGCGCCTGCGGCCGGCTGCGCTACCGCATGCGCTCGAAGCCGATGTTTGTGCATTGCTGTCACTGCAGGGACTGCCAGCGCCAGACCGGTACCGGCTTCGTGCTAAACGCACTGATCGAGGCCGATCGGGTCGAGGTGCTGACCGGCGAACCGCGGCCCTATGCGATGCCGACTGACAGCGGCAAGCCGCACACCGTATTCCGCTGTCCCGACTGCGGCACCGCGGTGTGGAGCGAATACGGCGGGCTGACGAAGCTGCGTTTTGTCCGCGTCGGCACGCTCGACGATCCGACGGCGCTGCCGCCGGACGTGCACATCTACACCCGATCGAAGCTGCCCTGGATCGCGCTGCCCGAGGGCGTGCCGGCGTTCGCGGCGTATTACAGTTCGCGCGAACTGTGGCCGGCGGACAGCCTGGAACGGCGCAAGGCCGTGCTCGGATAGCTCAGCGGTCGCCGAGGAAGTGCAGCACCGCCGCGTTGAACGCCGCGGGATCCTGCAGGAACGCGAAATGGCTGGTGTTGGGCAGGATCAGCAGCCCGGCACCCGGAATGGTCGCCGCGATGTATTCGGTGTGTGCGCGCTTGATCGCCTCGTCGTGGTCGCCATCGACCACCAGCACCGGCGACTTGATCGACTTCAGTTCCGCGTCGGTCCAGTTCGGCTCGGTCTCCCACATCCTGCTGATCTGCGCGACGAACGCATCGTAGTCCTTCGGCGTCGCCGACAGCCGCGTATATTCATGGCCGGCGCGCTCGATGTAGCGGGCGAAGGTGGGGTTCTTCTCCACGCCCTCCTGCACGCCGCTGGTCACCGTGTTGGCGGCGAAGGCGAAGATCTTGCCGACGCGGTCGGGATGGCGGATGGCAAGGTCGAGCCCGAGGATGGCACCGTCGCTCCAGCCCACCACGTCAGCCTTCGGGATGTGGAGCGTGTCGAGCAGTGCCACGACATCGTCGGCCATCAGGTCGTAGCCGTACGGGCGGGCGTCGCGGGTGCTGCGACCGTGGCCGCGGCTATCCATCAGGATCACCGTATGGTGCGGCGCGAGGGCGGCGACCAGATGGCCCCAATAGTCGGAGTTGGCGAGGCCGCCGTGCAGCAGGATCACCGGTGGGCCGTGACCGATCGTCGCGTAGTACAGACTGATTCCGTTGATCTTGACGTGGCCGGTATGCTCGCCGGCGACCGGCGGCGGGGTGGGCGGCAGCGTCTGCCACGGCGCATCCGCCAGCGCGACGCGCAGCGGGACAGCGAGCAGCAGCGAAAGCAGCAGCCGGCGCATAGTTTGTCTCCCTGGTGTCGCTCACAGCATAGGACCGTCTCTCCCGTTGGCGGGAGAGGTGTAGTAGTGTCTTGCCTCGTGCCAGCCATGACCATGACCGCCAACATTCCCGCCAGCTTTCCCCGCGCCGCACTGGTCACCGGGGCGGGGCAGCGCATCGGTCGCGCCATCGCGCTGGCTCTGGCTGAGGCCGGCTTCGACATAGCGGTGCATTGCCACGCCAGCCGCGACGCCGGTGAGACGACCTGCGAGGCGATCCGCCGCCTCGGCCGCCGCGCCGCGCTGCTGCCGGCCGATCTCGCCGACGAAGCCGCGGCCCAGGCGCTGCTGCTACGTGCCTCCGCAGCGCTCGGCCCGGTCGGCGTGCTGGTGAACAACGCCTGCCCGTTCGAGCGCGACGAATGGCACGACGCCACCCGCACCTCGTGGGACATGCACATCGAACCAGGCCTGCGTGCGCCGTTCGTGCTGACGCAGGCCTTCGCCCGCGCGCTTCCGGCAGACGCCGAGGGCGCCGTGATCAACATGCTGGACCAGCGGGTGTGGTCGATCACGCCGCACTTCGTCTCCTACACGGTGGCCAAGGCCGGGCTCTGGGCGCTGACCCAGTCGATGGCGCTGGCGCTCGCGCCGCGGATCCGAGTGAACGGCATCGGCCCTGGCCCGGCGCTGCCCAACACGCGGCAGACCCAGGAGCAGTTTGTCCGGCAATCCGCGTCGGTGCCGCTGCAGCGTGGCACCAGCCCCGAGGAGATCGCCCGCGCGGTGCTCGCCATCCTTGCCCTGCCGGCGATGACCGGTCAGATGCTGGCGCTCGACGGTGGACAGCACCTGCAATGGCAGCCCGGCCGGCACGGCCCGCCGCTGGAGGAGTAAGCGCGCATGGAAACCCAGCCGATCGCCAGCAGCACCCGGGCGCTCCGCCACATGTTCCTGCGCGACATGGTGCTGACCGCCAGCATCGGCGTGCACCCGCACGAGCAGGCGGCGCCGCAGCGGGTGCGGATCAACGTCGATCTCGGCGTCGAGGACGATGGCGCGCGGCCGCTGTCGCGCCAGCCGGTCGGGCGCGACGAGCTGGTGCGGGTGGTGGATTACGAGAAGCTGGCGGCACGCGTGCGCGGCATCGTCGCCTCGGGCCACGTCCGGCTAGTTGAAACATTGGCCGAGCGAATCGCCGAGATCTGCCTGGCAGATCGCCGGGTGCATCTGGCGCGTGTGCGGGTGGAAAAGCTCGACATCTTCGCGGATGCAACGTCGGCGGGAGTCGAAATTGAACGCCGACAGGGCGATTTGTCCACGTCCTGACCGGCCGCCGAACCAGCCCCCCAGTATCTTGGCATGGGTTAATTTCATTCCGCCAGTCGGTACAAGGATTGTGGAGATTCAATGACTTAGCAGTTGCCTAAATTTTTGGCAATCTTCTGGAAAGCCGCCAATTCCGCGGCTTTCACGACCAAGCGAGTGGCTCCGCCCACAAAGTTATCCACACGATCGAAGGCGATCACGGACCCTCTGGCCGAATGCCAGCGAAGCGGCCAATTATCCTTGCGATGAGCGACCCGCCTGCCACCCCTGTTCCTGCCGGCGCCGCGGCCATCGAGGCCGCCCTGACCACCATGCCGTTCAGCCCCGGCGTCTATCGCATGCTCGATACCAAGGGCGACGCGCTGTATGTCGGCAAGGCGCGCAACCTGAAGAAGCGGGTCGCCGCCTACATCCAACTTGGCCGGCTGGACGAGCGGCTGCGGCGGATGGTGAACGAGACCGCGGCGATGGAGGTGATCACCACCCACACCGAGGCCGAGGCGCTGCTGCTCGAGGCCAACCTGATCAAGCGGCTGAAGCCGCGCTTCAACATCGTGCTGCGGGACGACAAGTCGTACCCCTGGCTGATGGTGACCGAGGACCATCCGTTCCCGCAGATTGCCAAGCATCGCGGCGCGCAGGTGCGCAAGGGCAGCTACTGGGGGCCGTTCGCCTCCGCCTGGGCAGTGAACCAGACGGTGACGGCGATGCAGCGGGTTTTTCTGCTGCGCTCCTGCGCCGACACGGTGTTCGCCAACCGCACCCGGCCCTGCCTGCTGTATCAGATCCGCCGCTGCTCGGCGCCCTGTGTCGGCCGGATCAGCGCGACGGACTACGGCCGGCTGGTCGGTCAGGCGAAGACATTCCTGGCCGGCAAGTCGGCCACCGTGCAGCAGGAGCTTGCCGCCGAGATGGAACTTGCCGCCGGCACGCTGGAATTCGAGCACGCCGCGGCGGTGCGTGACCGCATCCGTGCGCTGACCTTCGTCCAGGGCAGCGACGTGGTGAACCCGGCCAGCCTGCGGGATGCCGATGTGATCGCCGCCTGGCAGACTGCGGGGCAGACCTGCGTGCAAGTGTTCTTCGTCCGTGGCGGCCGCAACAATGGCAACCGCGCGTTCTTCCCGACGCATGCGAAGCCGGAGGAGGCGGCCGCGGTGCTCGCGGCCTTCATCGCGCAGTTCTACGACGACAAGCCGCCGCCGCCCTGCGTGCTGACGAACCATGCGCTGCCGGAACAGGACCTGGTCGCCGAGGCGCTGAGCCTGAAGGCGGACCGCAAGGTGGAGATCCTGGTGCCGCAGCGCGGCGAGAAGCGCGCGGTGGTGCAGCACGCCGAGCTCAACGCGCGCGAGGCGTTGGAGCGCAAGCTGGCAGAGAGCGCCGGCCAGGCGAAGTTGCTCGATGGCGTGGCGCAGTTGTTCGGACTGCCGGCGCCGCCGGAGCGCATCGAGGTGTACGACAACTCGCACATCATGGGCGCCAACCCGTACGGTGTGATGATCGTCGCGGGACCGGAAGGGTTCCGCAAGGCGGCCTATCGCAAGTTCGCCATTCGCGGACCGGTCACGCCGGGCGACGACTTCGCGATGATGCGCGAAGTGCTGCAGCGCCGCTTCACCCGCGCGTTGAAGGAGCAGGAGGAAGGCGCTCCGGCAACCGACTGGCCGGATGTGGTGTTGATAGATGGCGGTGTCGGACAGCTGTCGGCGGCGCGCGACGTGATGACCGATCTCGGCGTGCAGGACGTGAAGCTGGTGGCGATCGCCAAGGGACCGGATCGCGATGCCGGGCGCGAGTGGTTCCACAGCGACGGGGCGGAGCCGTTCCAGCTGCCGCCGCGCGATCCGGTGCTGTACTTTCTGCAACGGCTGCGCGACGAGGCACATCGTTTCGCGATCAGCACGCACCGCGCGGGACGGTCGAGGAATATCCGCCAGAGCGAACTGGACGAGGTTCCTGGTATCGGTGCGGCGCGCAAGCGGGCGCTGCTCAATCACTTCGGTTCGGCGCGCGGCGTGAAGATGGCAGGGCTGGCCGATCTGGAGGCCGCTCCCGGCATCAGCCACGAGACGGCGCGTCGGGTTTATGCGCATTTCCATCCAGGGGTACGGATGGAGAGTGCGTGATAGGCGCGTCTCGCTTGAACTCCCCCCTTTGTCATTTGCCAGCGAAGCGATGACAATTGTATCGACTTGCGTAATGCGGCAGGCCTATAAGCCCCAAGGCCACGCGGGCCTGGCCGCCGCTTCATCCTGTGTTGACGACTACTACGCTTATGAGTTCATCGCCCATCCGCACCGAGGCACCCGATGACGCCCACGGCCGCAAACGCGAAAGTCTTGCGTTCGCGACCGGTATTTCCATTTGGCCGGTGCATCCCGGTCGAACGCTTGCCTGCGAGCTAGAGGCGCGCGGCCTGAGCGCCAATGAGTTGGCCGTGAAGCTGCGGGTGCCAGCCAATTGCCTGACCGAAATCTTCCGAGGCCAGTGTGCCATCTCGGCGGAATCCGCGCTTCGCCTGGGCCACCCCCTAGGTACCGGGGCCGCGTTCCGGATGATGCTCCAGGCGACTTTGACCTGACGCGCGCCAAGCGGGAACCGGAGAGCGAATCATGACGAAAGACCGACCGTTGGCAGAGCGAATGCGAAACCACGACTATAGCGAAATGTATGGAATGGCTGCGGCACCCGCGGGGTCCGCCATTCTGGCGCCGATGCGTAGTTCGGTCGCGTGATGGCAAGACAAAAACGCGAACTCCCCGCGATGGTCCGATTGCTCGTTGTCTCTTCACTTCTGACCGCGATTTTGCTTGCATCGCAATATCTTTCCGGCGCCTACCATATCGATCTGAGCATGGTCGGTGATGCTGCGGGGCATTACGTGACCTCGTTGATGATCCACGACTATTTGGCCACTGCGCTGGGCAGCAATCCACTCGACTTCGCAGTCCACTACTACGAACAGTATCCGCGTGTCGCCCTCGGCCATTGGCCGCCTTGCTTCTATCTGGTGCAGGCGGCCGTAATGGGACTCGTCGGCCGTTCCCTTGTTGCCGCGCTGGTGTTTCAGGCGGCAATTGCGGGGCTGTTGGGTGCGGTCTCGGCCACCATCGCAAGCCGCGCACACGGCCTGCTGATCGGGCTAGCTACCGGAGCGGTGGTGGTTGCACAGCCGGACATCCTGTACGCCGTCAACACCGTGATGGTGGACAATTGGTTGGCGTTGCTTACGCTGCTATCAGCGCTGACTTGGGCACATTACGCCACCTTCCCGACGCTGTCGCGGTCGGTGCTGTTCGCGGCTACTGCGACAGCGGCGATCATGACCAAGGGGAACGGCTTTGCCCTGGCGCTGTTACCGGCCTTTCATATCCTCTTCTCAGGCCAGTGGTGCTTGCTGAAGCGGTGGCAGACCTGGGTGGCGCCGGCGCTGATCGCGGTGGCAACGTTGCCCTGGTATGTATTGACCTACCGGATCGTCGCTGACGACTTCATGTACCCGTGGGGGCTTACCTACACCAGGGTCGCATTGCCAGCCTTCATTGGAATGCTGCCGGCATCTCTCGGCTGGATCGGACTGGGATGCTTCCTGTTGGGCGCCAAGGTCATCATTGCCCGCTACCGCTCCGCCCCGGCCGCGGGACGCGATGGCCAGCAGGTCGGAATCAGCCTGATTGCGACCGTGACAGCGGTGCTCGTCTTCTCTTTCCTGGTTCCCACCGCCATCACCGAACGCTACCTGATGCCGCTGCTGGCACCAGCAATCATCGTCTCCGTGACTGGACTAATTTGGCTGGCGCAGCGTGTACCCGGCGTGCCAGCGTCGTGGCGTGGAGTTACGGCTGCGGCAGTAGCCGTTTTTGTATTGGCGGCCAACTCGGCGACTGGCTTCCGCTGGCCGCGGGCCAACACCGCCCACATGGACGATGCGGCCCAGATTATCCTGGCCGCCACGCAATATAACCCGGTGGTACTGATCGCCGGCGGCGCGCATGCCGAGGGTGCTCTAGTCGCGGCCTTCGCTGAACACGATCTGCAGCGCAAGTATTACGTCCTACGTGGCTCCAAGGTGCTCGGATCCGCCAATTTCATGGGCACTGACTACCAGCCGCGATTCGCCGATACCGCCGGGACCTTGAGTTGGATCGCTGAACACCACATCGGCTGGATAGTGCTCGATCGATCGCCGGAGAGCCTGAGCATGCTGCACGACAATCAGGTCATCGCCCTGGCCGATGCCGGCCAGCCCGGCTGGCACCGTATTGCCCAGTACGCAGGCGCAGATGGCGGCACCGAACTCTACCGCCTGGATGGCTCCGCGCCCACCGCGGCAGACCTGGAGCGCCTGCTGAAGCTGACCGCCCCGACCAAGGTGATTGGAAACCACTGACCCAGGGTATTGGCTATCGTTGCGATTCCCGTAGCGATCACGACACAGACGTGCGTCTTACGTACCCTAAACTCGTTTTAACGAACTAAATCACTCACAAACAGGCGATGTAACATTAGGTGCATTGCCGATTACATGCATTGATCCACATTGCGGCCTGCGGTGCGTTGGTTCCGCTGTCGCAGATCGGCTCACCTATGATGAAACAATACCGTTCGTTGCTCCTTGCCGCCGCGATCCTGGCGTTGCCCGCCCTATGGCTCACGCGCGAATACAGCTCGTCGCATGCGCAGACCCCGGCCCCCTCTCCGGCGGTTCCCATTACGGCAGCGCCGGCCAAGGTGCAAGATGTCCCAGTGTACCTGCGTGGTCTGGGCACGGTGCAGGCATTCAACACGGTCGAGATCAAGGCACAGGTCAACGGCACGCTCATCGCCATCCCGGTGCAGGAAGGCCAGGAGGTGCATCAAGGCGACATTGTGGCCAACATCGATCCTCGCCCCTATCAGGCCACACTCGACCAGGTAACCGCGCAACGCGCCGAAGATGCGGCACAGCTGCAAAGCGCGCAGCTCGATCTGCAGCGCTATCAACATTTGGCGAAAAGCCAGTTCGCGCCGGTGCAGCAGGTGGATGATCAGCAGGCGACCGTCAACAAGCTGGTCGCCACGGTGCAGGCAGATACGGCGGCGATTGAAACCGCGCAGATCAACCTCGATTATTGCACCATCCGTGCCCCTATCAACGGCCGTGTCAGCTTCCACCAGACCGATGTCGGCAACCTGATCCAGACGGCCAACCAGACGGGCATTGTGTCGATCACCCAGGACAAGCCGATATCGGTTGTCTTCACGCTGGCCGAGTCGCAACTGCCACGCATCCAGAAGGCAATGGCCAACGGCACGCTGCCGGTGGCGGTCTACGGCAGCGACGACAAGAACCTGCTCGCCGACGGTCAGTTGCTGACGCCGAACAACGCGATCGACGCATCCACCGGCACGATCCAGCTCAAGGCCACATTCCCGAACGGCGACGACGCGCTGTGGCCGGGTGAGTTCGTCAACGCCAGGTTGCAGGTGGACACGCTGCATCAGGCCGTGACGATACCGATCGCGGCCATTCAACATGGGCCCAACGGACTGTTCGTCTACACGGTCAAGCCGGACAATACGGTCCAGGAACAGGCCGTCGACGTAGCCTATCAGGATGACGCGATCGCGGCGATCTCCAAGGGCGTGAACAGCGGCGACAACGTCGTGCTCAGCGGTCAGTCGCGGCTTGCGCCCGGCACGCGTGTCGCCACGAACGCGCCCAGTCCCGCGCCCGGCGGCAACAGTTAGAGCACCACCCCAGCATGAGCATCTCGACGCCGTTCATTCGCCGTCCCATCGCAACCTCGCTGCTCACGACAGCGATACTCCTGGCGGGGCTTGTCGTGTTCCCGCTGCTGCCGGTCGCTCCGTTGCCGAACGTCGAGTTTCCCACGCTGGTAGTATCGGCGAGCTATCCCGGCGCAAGTCCCGAAACGATGGCCTCCACCGTCGCGACGCCGCTGGAGACCGAGTTCGGCCAGATGCTGCCTGGCCTGGCGCAGATGACCTCGACCAGCGTGCTGGGAAGCACCCAGATCACCCTGCAGTTCGACCTCAGTACCGACATCAAGTCGGAAGCCACCATGGTGCTGGAGGCGATCAATGCCGCGCAAGGCTCGCTGCCGAAGGCGATGCCAAACCCGCCGACGTTCCGCGAAACCAATCCGTCCGATGCGCCGATCCTGATCCTGTCGATGCAGTCGGATCAGGCGCCGATCACCCAAGTCGATGACTACGCGGAAAACCTCGTCGCGCAGCAACTGTCGCAGCTTCAGGGCGTGGGACAGGTGCTGGTGGGCGGACAACAGACGCCGGCGATTCGCGTACAGGTCGATCCCGCCAGGCTTGCCTCGATGGGCATGACCCTGGAAGACGTGCGCACCGTGCTGACCAGCGCCACGGTGGACGACCCGAAAGGCAGCATCAACGGATCGCAGCGGTCATACACCATCTACGCCAACGATCAGCTCACCAAGGCGGAACCGTACAACAACATCATCATCGGCTATCGCAACGGCGCCGCGATCCGCATCGGCGACATCGGACACGCGGTCGACGGCCCGCAGAATGACCAGTTGGCGGCATGGACCAACGGCAAGCGCGGCATTCTGCTGCTCGTGTTCAAGCAGGCCAACGCCAATGTCATCACCACCGCCGACAGCGTGAAGGCCAAGCTGCCGGAGCTAGAGAACAACATACCGCCGAATATCCACATGTCGGTGGTATCGGATCGCACGTTGACGATTCGCGCGTCGGTCGGCGATGTCGAATTCACCTTGTTGCTGGCGGTCGGCCTGGTGGTGATGGTGATCTTCCTGTTCCTGCGCAACCTATGGGCCACCATCATCCCCAGCATCACGATACCGGTCGCTCTGGCCGGCACGCTGGGCGCCATGTACCTGTGCGGCTTCAGCCTGGATAACTTGTCGCTGATGGGCCTGACCATAGCGGTCGGCTTCGTGGTCGACGATGCGATCGTGATGCTGGAGAACATCTTCCGCTACATCGAGGCCGGCATGAAGCCGCTGGACGCTGCCATCAAGGGCGCCGGCGAGATCGGGTTCACCATCATCTCGATCAGTTTTTCGTTGATCGCGGTGTTCATCCCATTGCTGCTGATGGGCGGCATCGTCGGCCGGCTGTTCCGCGAATTCGCGATCTGCGTGTCGATGACCATCGTCATTTCGGCACTGGTGTCGCTGACGCTGACGCCGATGATGGCGTCACGCTTCCTGTCTTCCGAGGCGCACGAGCATGGCCGCATCTATAATTGCATCGAACAGGCATTCGCCGCGACGATCCGCTTCTACGAGCGCACGCTGGACATCGCGCTGCGCTTCCGCTTTGTCACGCTGCTGGTGTTCCTGGCGACGGTGAGCCTCAGCGTGCTGCTGTACGTGGTCATCCCCAAGGGGTTCTTCCCCGACCAGGATACCGGCATTTTGATCGGGACGACCGACGCCGCACAGGACGTCTCGTACGACGCGATGGCCACGTTGCAGCAACAGGTCAACAGCATTGTCCAGGCGGATCCCGCGGTCGCGTCGGTGGTGGCATCGGTGGGCGCCGGCGCGGGCGGTCAGACCGCGAACAACGGCCGCATGTACATCACGCTGAAGCCGTGGGATCAGCGCAAGGACACCGCGTTCCAGGTGATCCGGCGCATCGATCAAAAGATGCAGGCGGTACCGGGTATCCGCCTGTTCCTGCAGGCGGTGCAGGATGTGCGCGTGGGCGGACGCGTCTCGCGCACGCAGTATCAATACACCTTGCAGGACGCGAAGGCCGACGAACTGAACACCTGGGCGCCGAAGATCCTGGACAAGCTGCGCAGCCTGCCGCAGCTCGCCGATGTTACTTCGGACCAGGAGGATGCCGGGACCACCGAGACCTTGACCTATGATCGCGATCAGGCGGCGCGCTTCGGTGTGCAGCCGGCGACAATCGACAACATCCTGTATGACGCATTCGGCCAGCGCGAGGTTGCGCAATATTTCACCGGCAACAAGGCGTACTACGTGATACTCGAAGCTCTGCCGGATCAGCAGGGCCAGTTGAGCACCCTGCAGAAGCTCTATGTCGCCTCGTCTGGCGGTCAGGCGGTACCACTGTCCACGCTGGTGCACGAGACATCGGTTCCGGTGCAGCCGGTGGGAATGAACCACCAAAGCCAGTTCCCGGCGGTAACCATCTCGTTCAACCTGCAAGGCAGCACCGCACTCGGCGAAGCCGTGACCGCGATCGAGCGCACCGAATCTCAGATGGGCGTGCCGGTGACGGTGCAAGGCTCGTTCCAGGGAACCGCGCAGGCGTTTCAGACCTCGCTCAGCACCGAGCCGTATCTGATCGCGGCAGCCCTGGTCACCGTCTACATCATCCTCGGCATACTGTACGAAAGCTACATCCTGCCGCTGACGATATTGTCCACCCTGCCGTCCGCCGGCGTCGGCGCGCTGCTGATCCTGCTGGCGTTCGGCTACCAGCTCACGGTGATAGCGTTGATCGGCATCATCCTGCTGATCGGCATCGTGAAGAAGAACGGCATCATGATGGTCGACTTCGCCATCAACGCCGAACGGCGCGACGGGCTGTCACCGATGGCGGCAATTCGGCAGGCCTGTCTGCTGCGCTTCCGGCCGATTCTGATGACGACCATGGCGGCATTGCTCAGCGGCGTGCCGCTGATGCTGGAAGGCGGCGCGGGATCGGAACTGCGCAAGCCGCTCGGGTTCGCGATGGTCGGCGGTCTCGCGTTGAGCCAGGTGCTCACGCTGTACACGACGCCGGTGATCTACCTCTACCTGGATCAGCTGCAACACTGGATAGCGCCACGCCGTGCGCCAAGCGTGCCGAGGCTTGCGGCAATCATGGCGAGCTCGAACGCCGAAGGAGCGGATTAAGCAGGCCAGGAGGGACGTTCGATGGAGACCGCGCCGGTCCGCCGTACGCTGGGTTTCCTGCTGCGGGAGAACTCTCGCCTGATGCGGCGGCGCTTTGTTCACCATGCGCGCAAGGCAGGACTGCCGCTCAACCTGTCCGAAGCGAGCCTGCTGTCGCAGGTTTGCCATGAGCCCGGCATCAATCAGGCTCGCATCGCCTGGCTGCTGGACCTGGAGACGATCTCGGTGGTTCGCCTGGTCGACAGCCTCCAGCAGGCCGGTCTGTTGGAACGTCGACCACACGCCACCGACCGTCGCATCCGCACACTTTGGCTGACGCCGGTCGGTGAGACAGCCGTGGCTCAGGTGCGTTGCATCACCGACATGGTACGACGCGAGGCGCTGGCCGATGTACCAAAGGCCGAGCGCGAACGACTGCTCGATACACTGTTGACGCTGCGCGCAAATTTACACGCGGCGGATCTCGAGCGCGCCGCCTGACCAGAGCCCCGCAGGCAAGGAACGAACGTGATGCGGCGTGCCGAGATCAACGAACGCGAACCTGGCGTGTCGCTTCGCTGCTAACGGACAAGAAACCGCTCCCGTTGTCATCCCCGCGACAGCGGGGACCCAGGGCTACCGCACGGACCTCGCCCTGGGTTCCCGCCCCCGCTTTCGCGAGGGCAGGCTTTGCGCGGGAATGACTCTTGGGACCGTCGTCGGCCTGTTTCGTCCCGTCAGGGTCGGCCGACAGGCCGGCGCGGAACTCGCAATGACAGTATCGGGGCGGCGAGCGGATAACGAGGGTGCGCGTGCTGAGCGCCAACGCGATTGCCCTGAAGCTGCGGGGCTGATCAGGTCACCTGCCGCAGCAGCCAGTACAGCGACCCGGCCAGCAGCATCGCGGCCGGCAGCGTCAGCACCCAGGCCAAAGCGATGCTCCGCACCGTGCTCCATTGCAGGCCCGAACCGTTGGCCAGCATGGTTCCCGCCACGCCGCTGGACAGCACATGCGTAGTCGACACCGGCAGCCCGAACGAGTCGGCCGCGCCGATCGTCACGGCGGCGATCAGTTCGGCCGAGGCGCCCTGCCCGTAGGTCAGATGGCTCTTGCCGATCTTCTCGCCCACCGTCACCACGATGCGCTTCCATCCCACCATGGTGCCGAGACCGAGTGCGATCGCCACCGCCACCTTCACCCACACAGGAATGAACTTGGTCGCCGCGTCGACCGCGCCGCGATAGGCGGTCAGCGCCGCGGCGTCCGGCGCCGAGAGGTCGGTCTTCTGCGCCAGCCGGATCGCCTCGCTGACCAGATACATGTCGTTACGCACGTTCGAGACCGCGGCGGCGGGGATCGCGTTCATTTCGCCATGCGCGCGCACCTGGGCGGCGATGTCGCCGGACAGCGTGTCGAGCGCGGCCCAGGTCTGCGGACCGGAGATCTGGCGCGTCTGCACCGCCTGGGTCACTGCCGACCGCGCCGCCGCAGCCGACGCCACGGTCGCACCGGCCGCATGCGCGGCGAACACCACCTGCGCGCGCTCGGTGACCTGGTAGAACGCCGGCGTCGCGCTGCTCGGCATGGCGTGGTTCAGCGCGAACGCGGTGGGCACCGAGCCGATCAGGATCAGCATGATCAGCCCCATGCCCTTCTGCCCGTCGTTCGAGCCATGCGCGAACGACACGCCGGTGCAGGTGAGGATCAGCAGGCCGCGAATCCACGGCGGCGGCGGCTTGTCGGAGGTCGGCGCGGTGTACAGCGTCTTGTTGCGGATCACGAACTTCATCGCCAGCAGCATCAGGGCCGAGAGCACGAACCCCACCACGGGGCTGAACAGCAGCGCGCGGAACACGCCCATCGCCTGCGACCAGTCCACCCCCGAGGTCCCGGATCCGACCGGCGCCATGAGCTGGTTGGCCAGGCCGACGCCGATGATCGAGCCGATCAGCGTGTGCGAGGAACTCGCCGGCAGCCCAAGCCACCAGGTCCCGAGATTCCACACGATTGCGGCGATCAGCAGCGCGAAGATCATCGCGAAACCGGCGCTGCCGCCGACCTGGAGGATCAACTCCACCGGCAGCAGCGAAACCACGCTGAAGGCGACCGCCCCCGATGAGGCCATCACACCGAGAAAGTTGAACGCGCCCGACCATACCACCGCGATAGGCGGCGACAGGCTGTGGGTGTAGATCACCGTTGCCACGGCATTGGCGGTGTCATGGAAGCCGTTGACGAACTCGAAGCCGAGAGCGATCAGCAGCGCGATTCCCAACAGCACAAAGGCGCCGACCGCCACCGGTGGAGTATGCGCCGCGTCGATGTCGGCGAGCAGCCCGCTCAGCGTGTAGCCGGCACCAACCGCGAGCAGAACAATGAAGACAATGGCGGCCGAGGCGTGCGGCCTGGTGTTGAGGTTCGGCCGCGCCGGCAGTGTCGCCGCGATGGCTTCGGACATGATGATCCCCTGGTCTTGTTCATCGTTGCCCGCAGGGTACTCGCCCTGGCACGGCCAACTATCTCAGTTCCGTGACAGTT
Organism: uncultured Alphaproteobacteria bacterium; assembly: GCA_963819855.1. Taxonomy (GTDB): domain Bacteria; phylum Pseudomonadota; class Alphaproteobacteria; order Acetobacterales; family Acetobacteraceae; genus JAMXLO01. The sequence goes on along the minus strand of CAWFYC010000024.1, from coordinate 164,900 downwards.
GTATCCATCCCCCCTCCCGCCGTGCCGTCCAAGCCGCTAGGGTGCGCGCGATGCTGACCGACCTGCCGAACCTGCTGACGCTGTCGCGCATCGTGGCCATCCCGCTGCTGGTGGTGTTGGTAGCGCTGCGTGAGCCGGCGGCCGACCTTGCCGCCTGTGTGCTGTTCAGCAGCGCCGCCATAACCGACTATTTCGACGGCCGGGTCGCCCGCTCCCGGCACCAGCAATCCGATCTCGGCCGCATGCTCGACCCGATCGCCGACAAGCTGCTGGTCGGCGCGGCGCTGATGATGCTGGTCGGCCAGGGCCGGCTGTCCGCCTGGGGCCTGTATCCGGCGATCGTCATCATGCTGCGCGAGATCCTGGTGAGCGGGCTGCGCGAATACCTGGCCGCCATCCGCATCGGCCTTCCGGTCACGCCGCTCGCCAAGTGGAAGACCGGCTTCCAGATGGGCGCCCTCGGCACGCTGCTCGCCGGCGACTCGACGGCGCGGTTTGTGCACCTGCCGTTCGTGCCGGTCTCCGCAATCGGCGAGGTCATGCTGTGGGTCGCCGCCGCGCTGACCTTGTGGACCGGCTGGGACTACCTGACCGCTGGCGTGCGGCACGCCTCCGGCCCACGCACCGGTGCCGTTGCCAAGCGTCAGCACCCCTGATCGTGCGGGTCCTCGGCATTGTCGGCTGGTCGGGCAGCGGCAAGACCACATTGTTGACCCGACTGATCCCGTTGCTGCGCGCCCGCGGCCTGACGGTCTCTACGGTGAAGCACACCCATCACGGCTTCGACATGGACCGGCCGGGCAAGGACACCTACCGCCACCGGGAAGCCGGCGCGCACGAGGTGATGGTGGCCGCGGGTACCCGCTGGGCGCTGCTGCACGAGGTGGCGGGACCGGAACCGGAACTGCCCGACCTGCTGGCGCGGATGCAGCCGGTCGATCTGGTGCTGGTCGAGGGTTACAAGACCCACAAATTTCCCAAGCTCGAAGTGCACCGCCCCGCGCTCGGCAAGCCGCCGATCTGGCCGGAGCAGGCCGATATTGTCGCGATTGCCACCGATGCGCCGGTCAGCGCCAACCGGATGGTACTCGCGTTGAACGATCCCGCCGCGATCGCGGCCTGGATCGCGGCGGGCTGAAGCGGTTTAATGAAACGCGACGTATTGGCGAATTCCGAAACCGCGCGCGATCACCCGGGTCGGCTCGTCCGCAACTGCAGCCGGATGTCGTCCGGTGCCGTCAGCGGCGTGGCACCACCCTGAGCGTTCCCGATCTGACGACGAAACCCGCCAGGGGGCGTTGCCCCCTGGACCCCCAAGCAAAGGCAAAGCCTTTGCAATCCATTCGTTTGGTAACGGGTCCCAAGGGCTGCGCCCTTGGCGGGAGTCCAGAGGGCAGAGCCCTCTGGGGGGTTCGGAACCGAGCCCTGACCTTGAGCGCAGCGCACGGCCGGGGCACAGTCCGCCCCGGCTGGCCGGTCCGGCCCGTCGATCCGACGATTCGTCCCGGTGGGAGCCCTGGTTCATGCGCCGCATCGCCTTCACCTGCCTGTGCCTGGCGCTGTCCGGTTGCGGCTACAACACCTGGTGGAACGTGCCGTTCACCAGCGGCTCCAATCCCAACTTTCCGGCCGGCGACAGCGAAAACATGCGACGCGTCACCGGCGAGGAGGTCGAGGTACAGCCGCTCACGCCGGAGCCAGGCGACATCTGGCCGGGTCCGCTGAAGCCGGAGCCCACCCTGCAAGAGCTTGAACAGCAGGGCCAGCTAGGCGCGCCCGAGCAGCCGGTACCCGGGTCGCCGGAATTCCGCAATCAGCAGCCGAACCTGCCGCCGCCGCCCGCGACGCGTGGCAGCTCGACGCCACCGGTCTCCAATCTGCCGGGTCCGGCGGGTGTGCCGGCGCCAATTGCACCTCGCCCCACCGATACGACGCCGCCGGCACGCAACCCGGCCGGACAGGTCTACTCGACGCCGCAGGGTCCAGCGGTTACCAATGGCGGTACCAGCGGCTACCAGACCATCAGTCCGCCCGGCGGCGGCTCCGCGATCGTGGTGCCCAATGGCAATGGCACCAGTACGATCATACATTCCGACGGCAGGATCGAGACGGTCCCCACACCACGCTGAATCGCCATGGCCGATGCCGAAGCACCGCTGACCATCCTCTATTTCGCCTGGCTGCGCGAGCGCACCGGCACGTCGCTGGAAACCGTCACGCTGCCAGCCGGCGTGGCCACAGTCGGCGAACTGATCGCCTGGCTGACCGAGCGCAGTCCTGGTCACGCCAGCGCCTTCGCCAACCGCCGCGCGGTGCGCTGTGCCGTGAACCAGGATTTCGCCGAACCCGCGACACGCGTCGGTCCCGGCGACGAGGTGGCGTTCTTCCCACCGGTGACCGGAGGCTGACGGCATGGCCAGGATCAGTGTGCAGACCGGGGACTTCGACATCGGCGCGGAGTTTGCCGCACTGACCGCAGGTCGTACCGACATCGGCGGCATCGGCTGTTTCGTTGGCACGGTACGCGGCGATGCGGGGGACCGAGTGGCGGCAATGACGCTGGAGCACTATCCGGCGATGACCGAGCGCGCCATCGCGCGGATCACCGAGGTAGCCGAACGGCGCTGGCAGTTGCTGGGCTGCATCGTGATCCATCGCGTCGGCCGCCTCACCGCGGGCGAGAACATCGTACTGGTGCTGGCCGCTGCGACACACCGTCAGCCGGCGTTGGACGCCACTGCCTTCCTGATTGACTGGCTGAAGACCAGGGCGCCGTTCTGGAAGAAGGAAGAATTCACCGACGGTGGCGCGACGTGGGTGGAGGCCCGCGCCGGGGACGATGCGGCGGCCGCGCGGTGGCAATGACGCATTGATGCACGCGGCGCCAAGGCCACTATGGTTCTCCGGATGCGTCGACCATTCTCCAGGTAAACCCGCGCGGTGCGGCGGGCAGCGCATCGCCCTGTGCGACGGTAACGCGGACACCGGTGGGCGTACCCAGCACGTTGCGCTGCTCGTAGGTACCGGTCGACGGCGCCCGCATCCCCGGCGGGTATTCGCGCGCCGTCATTCGTTCGCCACCCAATCGCCCGACCCTGTCTGGTTTCCCGATGGTTAATCTATCGGCAGCGATATGGACGACGCTATCCGTACTTGTACTTAATCAGGCCGGTACTTGATCAGGCCGGGTTTCGTCCGACCAGGGACGCGCGGCACGTTTTCGGGACGCGGCGCACTGGCGTCGGCATCAGCCTCGCCGCTACCATCGCAACATGATGTGCACAATCGACGCTTCATGAGTCGCCGAGCCAACACCATTGCGACACTATCTGGCGCTCTGCTGCTTGCGGCCTGCGCCGAAACCCCCATGGGTCCGACGGTTCAGGTTCTGCCGGGTCCCGGCAAATCGTTCGCCAGCTTCCAGAGCGATCGGGCGATCTGCCAACAGTTCGCGGAGCAGGCCGTTAGAGATCAGGCGCAGGGTGCCAATCTGCGAGGGCTCGGCACCGCGGCACTGACAACGGTGCTTGGGGCTGGTTTGGGTGCGGCAATCGGCGGCGGGCAAGGCGCGGCAATCGGCGCGGCCGGCGGAGCACTCGGCGGCGCTGGTCTGGGTGCTGTGAGGAGCTCGAACGCCCAGACTGCGATCCAGGCGCAATACGACAATGCCTTCGTTCAATGCATGTTCAGTCTTGGCAACTCGGTGCCGAACGCCGGGCCGATGGTGAGCCAACCACCGTCGCCAGGATAGCTGGCCTGATGGCGGCGATCAGATGATCAATGAGGTTTGTGTTGACAAACCGCATCGCCACGACGACCAGGCTTCGAAATCGGGGCGGATCACACGTCCCCGAAGGTAGGGGCATTGGTCGACGCGGGTAACATACCATGACGCCGGACGTCTTCTCGACGAGATCATTGGCCCGAGGGGATCGGCCGGATGCCTGGCACGAATGGTTCCGGCCTGTGCTCGACGTGACGCCTCTGCCTTGCGCCGACGATGAATTTCTGGCCGAGAACCGCGTCTGGAAACTGGGCGGCCTCGTCATGAGCCGCGTGTCGGCGCCGCCGGTACGCGTGCTGCGAAGCAGAACCCATGTGAGGCGGGATCCGATCGATCATTGGGTGCTGACTTATGCCCAACAGGGCGCGATGCTGGTCAAGGCCGACGCGTCGTCGTTCGAAGTTCCCTCCGGCGTGCCCTATCTCTGGTCGCTTGGGGAGGAATCGGAAAGCGAGCGGACGCACGTCGATCGCGTCCAGTTCTTCCTGCCACGCGACGGGTTCCAGGACATCGCGCCGCTACTCGATGCCGCGCGTGGCTCGGTCCTGGACACACCGCTCGGCCATCTGCTCGGCGACTATATGCTTGCGCTGGAACGCAGGTTGCCGGCGCTGACACCGGGTGAGATCCCGGCGCTGACGAACGCCGTACGGGCGATGGTTGCCGCCGCGGTCGCTCCATCTCCGGCGCGGGCAGCGGTGGCAAGGAACCAGATCGAGCTTGGCAGGATGGAACGGGTGCGCAAGGCTGTCCAACGGCACCTGCGCTCGCCTGTCCTTGGTCCCGCGACACTGTGCCGATTGGTCGGCGTTTCCCGCTCGAATCTGTACCGGCTGTTGGAAGCTGTTGGCGGTGTGGCCCGCTACATTCAGCGGCAGCGGTTGCTCGAGGCGCATTCGATGCTGAGTAATCCGGCATCGGATTTCAAGATCGTGACGATGGCCGATGATCTTTGTTTCCCGGATGCTTCAAGTTTCAGTCGCACATTCAAGAAGGAGTTCGGCTGCAGCCCGAGCGAGGTGCGGTCCGCCGCGTTGGCCGGGCTTGCCATTTCGCCGATGCCGATGCAGCGGGCGGTGCACGAGATTGCCGGCTTCAGTGACCTGCTGCGGGATTTCTAGCGCGCCCATGATGCTTCGCGCCCTATAGCCGATGCCTGATTGCGACGCAGCGCAACGCAACGGGATTCCAGGCTGATCCTTGCCGATACGGCGACCGCTAGACTGCGAGGCAATGTCGCACGTGACGATGCCCGATCTGCTGGTAATCGAATATCTCAACCGAGAGGAAGGCAGTAGCGGTTCGCCGCACGCTGTTGGACATGCGACAGGAGTATCTGATTGAACCGGGCGACATAGTGATCGCGACGAAGTGCGCGGCGGGTCAGATCAGGCTGAACCGGTTGATCCGCCCGTTGGCGGCAGATGCTGCGTCCGGCTTGTTCTGGAGCTGCTTGATCGGGCTGCTGTTCATAGTGCCGCTCGCCGGTACGGGTTGGAGTGCACCTGGCGGCATGCTTACGGATCTCGGCATCGACGATGACTTCTTGGCTGAGGCAGGCAAGACGCTGCAGTCGGGCAATGCCGCCCTGTTCCTGCTGATCCGCAGGTTGACCACGGACAAGGTGCTGGCAGCGCTGCGGGGCAGTGGTGCAAGGATCTTGCGAACCTCGTTCGACGAATCGAAGCAGGCAGCTTTGCAAGAGGCGCTTGCGGGATTGCGATCGGTGATTGCGGCATCCGGTCAGCCAAGGAAATCCTGACGCGGCGAAGCGGCGCTCCGCCGGCGCAAACCTTGTGCCGCGCTCCAACCGGTGCCACGAGACGACAGCAACCTGATCGTGCCGTCGTCACGGCAACCCTGGAGATGACATCATGAATGACGTCGCTACCACGCCGTTGCTTGGCCAAACCCTGATGGCGCTCGACACGCCGGCGTTGATGGTCGATCTCGATATCGTCGAGGCCAATATCACACGCATCGCGAAGCTGTGCCGCGACAACGGCGTCAACTGGCGCCCGCACGTGAAGGGCAACAAGACCGTCGAGATCGTGCGCAAGGAGTTGGCCGCCGGCGCCATCGGCATCACCTGCGCCAAGGTCGGCGAAGCCGAGGTGATGGCAGCGGCCGGCGTGCGCAGCATTCTGATCGCGAACGAGATCGTCGGCGCGCCGAAGATCGCGCGTTTGGTGGCACTACAGTCGCGGGCCGAGGTGATGGTCGGGATCGATTCCGTTGCCAACTGTGCGCCGATCGCCGCGGCGGCGGAGCGCGCGGGCGTGATCGTGCCGGTCGTGATCGAGGTGAATGTCGGCATGAACCGCGCCGGCGTGGCACCCGGCGCGCCGGTGGTCGCGCTGGCCAATGCGGTCGCGACGATGAAGGGCGTGCGGCTGGTGGGATTGATGACCTGGGAGAGCCAGGCCGTCACGCTCGCCGATCCAGCCGAAAAGGCGCGTGTGGTGGGCGAGGCCGTCGCCACGTTCACCGCCAGTGCGGATGCCTGCCGCCGGGCCGGCCATCGCATCGACATCGTGAGCTGCGGCGGCAGCGGCACCTTGCCGTACTGCGCGATGCAGCCGGGGATCACGGAAATCGAGGCCGGCGGCGCGATTTTCAGCGACATGCTGTATCGTGAGCGGTTCCACCTGGATTATCCGGCCGGCCTGCATCTGCTGGCGAGCGTGACCAGCCGGCCCACGCCAACGCGTATCATCCTCGATGCCGGCAAGAAGGCGATGAGCAGCGACGGGGCGGTTCCCTCACCACTCGGGCTCACCGGCGTGCGCGGCGTGGCGCTGTCAGCCGAGCACGCGACGGTGGAACTCGACGCGCCGAGCGATACGCCGGCGGTCGGTGACAAGGTGCTGTTCGTGGTCGGCTACGGCGATACCACCGTGCACCTGCACGAAGAGATTGCGGCGGTTCGCGGCGGCCGGATCGAGGCGATCTGGCCGGTCGCGGCGCGCGGCCGCATCAGGTAGGCGACACCCGGGGCTTTGCCCCGGACCCCACCAGAGGGCTCTGCCCTCTGGGCTCCCGCCAAGGGCGCAGCCCTTGGAACCCTTCATTTGGGTCCGGTGCGGGTGGGGGTGTCCGGTCCTGGCATTGCCAGGACCGGACACCCCCACCCGCACCGGACCCGAACGGATGGATTGCAAAGGCTCCGCCTTTGCTGGGGGGTCCAGGGGGGCGAGGCCCCCCTGGCGGGTTTCAGGGCGGAGCCCGGGCGCGCTATCGCCGATGGCGCAGCTTCAAGCCGTTGATGCAGTTCGATCGTCGCAATCGAATCCAGCTATGCTCCGCTAACGGCACTTGGGTCGGATTTCATGCATGAATTGGCGCTCAGCGAAAGTATCGTCGACCTCGTGGTGAGTTGCGCCCGGCAGGAGCGTATGGCGCACGTCTCGCGCGTGGTGGTCGAAGTCGGGGTTGCGGCGTCGGTCGAACCGCAGGCACTGGAGTTCTGTTTCTCCATCACGGCAGAGGATACCGTGGCGGCCGGTGCGGAGCTGGTCATCAACCGGATCGGCTTGCAGGCAAGCTGCGACGACTGCGGCAATCAGTACGCGCCGGCGACGCTCATCGCCGCCTGCCCGGCCTGCGGCAGTTTCGCTCGCAAGATCCACGCCGGGCGCGAAATGCGCGTGGTGTCATTCGAAGGGGAATGATTCAGGCCTCGGCGAACCGCGCAGCTCGTGCCGCAGCGGCGCGCGCCTCGATCCAGGCGTAGAAGGCGGCAAGACCATCGCCGGTGCGCGCCGAAACCGTCAGGATCTGCAGCCGCGGGTTCACCCGCAGCGCTGCGGCCATGCAGGCGGCTACGTCGAACTCGAGATGTGGCAGCAGGTCGGACTTGTTCAGCAGCATCAGGTCGGAGGCGGCAAACATATCCGGGTACTTCAGGGGTTTGTCCTCGCCCTCAGTGACCGACAGCACCACCACCTTGTGCGCCTCGCCGAGGTCGAAGCCGGACGGGCAGACGAGATTGCCGACATTCTCGATGAACAGCAGGCCGTCCGGCTCGCTCGGCAGATCGTCGAGCGCGTGGCCGACCATGTGCGCGTCGAGATGGCAGCCCCGGCCGGTGTTGACCTGCACCGCGGCAACGCCGGTGGCACGGATGCGCTCGGCGTCGTTGGAGGTCTGCTGGTCGCCCTCGATCACCGCAATCGGATGGTGGTGCTTGAGATCGTGGATGGCGCGGCAGAGCAGCGTCGTCTTGCCGGAGCCCGGGCTTGAGACGATGTTCAGCGCGAAGGTGCCGGTACGGGCGAGTCGCATGCGGTTGTCGTGGGCGTAGGCATCGTTTTTCGCGAGAATGTCCCGCTCGATGCGGACAATCCGCTCCTGGCTGAAACCCGGTATATGGACACCGGCAAGACCACCGCCGGCATCCAACAGACCCTCAGCCCGACGAAGTCCGGCGCCATCGTCATGATGGTGGTGGTGATCGTCGTGATGATGATGATGAGGGTGATGCGAGTGCGGCTGCATGCCTGCGGTCGTCGGCTTGCCCTCGACTGTCTCGGTCCCGCAGCCGCAGATCGCGCACATTTGGGCATCTCCCGTTGCTCGACGCCGTCTTCAATCGCCCGGCGTAGGTTGCCGCGGCACGGCTTGACGCCGCCGCGTGCGGAACTGCGTGATCATTGTTATCAATGCATGAACACAATGTGAAGCGTCCGGGCCGGTTTGCCGCGCCGGAACCCTGATGTACTGTGCCCGCTGTCACTGCCGCGCAAGACGACAAAGCCGTGTGCCGCACCGTGCGCAAGACCGGAGCCCCCGCCCATGACCACGCCGAGACTGCTCACCGACGACCAGATGCAGCGCTTTGTCGCGCACGGCTATCTCTGCCTGCGCACGGAACTGCCGGACAGTTTTCATCGCGGCATCTTCGAGCGGTTCGACGCGCTGATCGGCGCCGAGGCCAATCTCAACCCTGGCAACAATCTGCTGCCGGCGGTACCCGAGCTGAACCAGGTGTTCGCCGACCCCGTGGTGCGCGGTGCGCTGACCAGCGTGGTCGGGCCGGATTACGTGATGCACCCGCACCGCGCCCTGCACAACAATCCGCCGGGCTCCGACGCGCAGCACATCCACAAGGACAGCTACTGGGGCTATCTGCGCCGCGTGCGCAACCATCGCTTACGCTGGGCGATGATCATGTACGTGCCGCAGGCTACTCCGCTCGAACGCGGTCCCACCGGCGTGATCCCCGGCAGCCAGTACCAGTCGCAGCGGCCGGACGAGGCGCTGATGCCGGAAGTTGCGGGCTGCCTGGAGACTGGTGGCTTCCTGCTGATCCATTACGACATTTGGCACCGCAAGATGCAGAACTGCACGCAGGACAAGCGGTTCATGATGAAGTTCGAGTTCATCCGCATGCGGGAACCCGACGCGCCGAGCTGGCACCATGCCGATCCGGACTGGCGGCTGGACGAACTGCCCGGCCTCGATCTGTCGGCGGTCTGGCGTCGGCAATGGGACTGGCTGCGGGGCGTGGGCAGGCGGGACGTGCCGGTCAACGACATCGATGCCGCCGGACTTGCCGATGCCGATCCGCGCAGGCGCCTCGCCGCCATCAACGCCATCGCTCGCAGCGGTGCTACCGCGCGCGCCCACCTGCCCGCGCTGGCCGCGCTGCTGCACGACCCGCTCGAACCGATCGCCGTCGATGCTGCCTATGCCATGGCCAGCGCCGGCGCCGATGCGGTGCCGCCGTTGCTCGACGTCATCCGCAAGGACACCGAGGAGGACACCGATCTCGACCGCGGCTCGCATGACGGCAGTCGCCCGGATGCGGCGATGCCGGCCCGCAGCGCCGCCTTTGGCCTGGCCGAGATCGGCGCGCCCGCGGTGCCTGGTCTGCTCGCCATTCTCGCCAACGGCGCCGGTTCACGGGCACGCAAGCTCGCCGCATTTGCGCTGGGCGAGATCGCCGGCACTGGCACCGAGGTCGCCGACGCGCTCGCCCGCGCCACACAGGATCCGGCCGCTGCGGTGCGCATCAACGCGATCGAGGCTCTCGGCCTGAAGCCACCCACGCCGTCTGCCGTCGCGGCCCTGTCGCGCGCGATCAAGGACGCTGATCCGCAGGCGCGCTTTTCCGCGGCACTCTCGCTGGCGCAGATCGGCCCCGCGGCGGAGGCAGCCGTGCCGGCGCTGGAGGACGCGCTGCACGACGACAACCGTTACGTGCCTGGCTACGCCGTCGAGGCGCTGGAGCGCATCGCCACGCCCGCCGCGATCCAGGTGCTGCTGCCGTTCCTGAAGGCCGCGCGTTGGTGTCCGCACACGTCGCCGGCCAGCATTTACTGAGCGTCCCTATCCGGTTCGCGCAGGCCAGCTATAATCCATAGCGACCGCGCCGAGGGAGGTCCGCAATGAGCACCAGCTTCGGACGAGGCTTGCATGCGGCACCGGGGCGCGCTGTCAGTTCTTCAGCTTACGATCGCTACCTGGGACGTTGGTCTCGGCTGTCTGTTCCAGACCTGCTTGCCGCTGCCAAAGTGGCGCAGGCTTGTCGCGTGCTCGATGTTGCGTCGGGCACGGGTGAGGCTGCTTCGCTGGCCATCCCGATCGTTGGCAACGCCGGCTTTGTTGTTGGCGCCGACATCTCGCTGGAAATGGTCACGAGTGCGCGTGCCAGACTTGCCGACCCGCTGTACTGGCCGGTCAACGCCGATGGCCAGGCCTTGCCATTCAAGGATGGTGCGTTCGATGCCGTGATATGCCAGCTCGGCCTACAATTCTTCCCCAACCAGGCTGCGGGCCTGTCGGAGTTCCGCCGCGTCGTCAGAGCGGGCGGGACGGTGGCGGTTTGCGTCAACGTCACAAGGGATCGGTTACCCATGTGGGGCAATCTAGCCGACGCGATGGATCGATTTCTTACCCAAGAGCAGCGCAACGTCCTCGCGATGGGATGGTCCCTTGCCGATCCCAGGCGGCTGGAGGGATTGTTCAACGATGCGGGTTTTCAGGACATCCGTGTGGAACAGATCAGACGTGAAGGCTCGGTCAGTAGCTTCGAGGATTATTGGGCGCCGATCGAAGAAGGAGTTGGGCAGATCCCGCAGGTGTACCATGCGCTTGATGAGGCAGACCGACGCTGGGTGCGCGAGGAGGTCCACAGACGGTTGTCCCGATATGAATCCGTAGACGGGAAGCTGACCATGGGAGTCGAGGTGCTGATCGGCAGTGGACGAGCATAGGGACATTACCGAGAATAACCGGGGGGATACCGATGACGAGCGTTCTTGGCGCCCTGCGCGCTTGTCTGGCAGCCGCGCTGATCGCCCTGTCCAGCCACGCCGCCGGAGCAGAGCAGGTGCATCTGACCTGGTTCATGTGGTCCGGCACCGAGCCGGAGGTGGTGGCATGGAAGCACGTGGCCGAGCTGGTCACGCAGAAATATCCCGACATCACCGTCGAGTTTCAGACCACGTCATTCCCCGATTACTGGACCAAGCTGCCGGCGCTGGCCGCCGCCGGCAAGCTGCCCGATATCGTCAGCCTGCAGAGCCTGCGCGCGCCGGGCTTCGCTGACCTCATGGTGCCGCTGGACGACCGCATCGCAGCGGAAAAGTTCGATATCGACGCGTTCGATCCGTCGATCATCAAGGGCCTGTCGCGCAACGGCAAGCAGTTCGCGCTGCCGTACGATTTCGGTCCGCTGGTGCTTTATTACAACCACGACATGTTCGCAAAGGCAGGCGTGCCCCTGCCGGCGCCGGGTTGGACCGAGGCGGACTTCATGCGCGACGCCAAGGCGCTGACCAAGGACGGCACGTTCGGCTTCGCCGCCAGCGTGCCCGATGCCTTCCTGGTGTTCGCCCGTTCGAAGGGTGCGCACTATCTCGACACCAAGGGCCAGCTCGACCTGGCCAACCCCGACATGAAGAGCGCGTTCACACAATATACCGCGCTGGTCAGCCAGGACAAAGTGGCGCCATTGCTGCCGGCGAGCGGCGTGCAGTCTTCTTCGATGGCCAACGGGCGCTTCACCTCCGGCAACGTCGCCATGTATGTCGATGGGCCCTGGCAACTGCTGAACATCAAGAAGAAGGCCAGCTTCACCGTCGGCATGGCGCCGGTGCCGGTGCGCGAGGCGGGCAGCATCACCGTGAGCGCCGGTTCCGGGTTCGGCATCTCGACCACCAGCACGCACAAGGACGCAGCCTGGAAGGCGATCCAGGTGATGACCGGGCCGGAGGCTGAACGGTACCTCGCCGAGGCCGGCCGCGCCTTCGCCGCGCGCAAAGACTTCCAAAAATTCTGGTACGACGTCGCGGCAGTTGGCGTGGTCGGTGCGCGCGAGGCGCTGCCGGCTGCGCTGAAGACCGCCGAACCGTACGTGACCACGCCGAACTGGGCCACCGTGGCCGCCCTGTTCGAGCAATATGCCCCGCTCGCGTTTGGCGGTTCCGAGCAGCCCGGCAAGGTGCTCGACACCATCCAGAACCTGGCCTCCCAGTAGACGCGTTTGGCGGCAACGCACACAAGGCGTCGCCGGCGCCGGCGACGTTCCGACCTGCGCGCCGCCATCCCGTTCCTGCTGCCCGGCTTGCTCGGCCTGATCACCTTCCTGATCCTGCCGCTGCTCGCCTCCCTGCTGCTCAGCTTCAGCAACTGGCAGGTGATCGGACAGACGCGGTTCGTCGGATTGGCCAACTACGTCAACCTGCTGACGCGGGACCCGATCTTCTGGGGCGTGCTCCGTGTCACGCTGTTCTACACCGCGGAATACCTGGTGCTGAACATCGTGCTCGCGCTTGTCATGGCAGTGTGGATCGGCAGCTTGTCGTGGGGCAGGCAGTTGTTCCGGTTGCTGTTCTTTCTGCCGACCTTCACGCCGCTGGTCGGCATCGCGCTGGTCTGGCTGCTGATGCTGACGCCGGGCGGCATCGTCGATGGCAGCTTCGCCGCACTCGGCCTCGCAATCCCCAACCTGATCACCAGCCCGGACTACGCATTGCAAGTACTGGTGATCGTCTCGTTGTGGTCGCATGTCGGCTACAACCTGCTGCTGTTCGGCGCAGCACTTGAATCCATTCCGTCGACCTACCTCGACGCCGCCGCGATCGATGGCGCGAAACCTTGGCAGCGGTTCTGGCGCATCAAGCTGCCGTTGATCTCGCCGTCGCTGTTCTTCGGCACCGTGCTCACAGCGATTTCCAGCTTGCAGATTTTCGATCAGGTCTACGCGCTGACGCGTGGCGGGCCGGGTGCGGCCACCACCACCCTGGGCTATGCCATCTACAGCCAGGGCTTCGTCACCTATCGGCTCGGCTATGCCTCGGCGATCGCCTGGGTGTTGTTCGCCGTGATCATGGCGCTGACCGCGTTGCAGCTTCGGCTGCAGCGACGCTGGGTGCACTATGACATCTGAGGTGTCCCGCCGCGGCAAGGCGGCACGCGCCGCGAGTGCCATGCGGCACCTGGGCATCGCAATCGTCGCGATGGTGTTCCTGTTTCCGTTCTTCTGGATGGTCTCGAATGCGCTGCGGCTGGACCGCGAGGTGTTCGCCATGCCGCCGCGCCTGCTGCCCAGCAGTGTGCAGTGGTTCAACTTCGTCGCGGCATGGCGCTATCTGCCGTTCGGCCGGTTCTTCCTCAACAGCGCCTTCGTCGCCGGAACCGTCACCGCGATCGTGCTCGTGGTGTCGAGCCTGGCCGGCTATGCGTTCGCGCGGTTGAAATTTCCCGGGCGCGCCGGCCTGTTCGTCGTCTACCTCGCGACGCTGATGGTGCCGCAGGCGGTCATCGTCATTCCGCTGTTCCTGATGATGGGAGCGTTCGGCTGGATCGACACCTATCAGGGCCTGATCGTGCCGGTGGCGTTCAGTTCCTTCGGCACCTTCCTGCTGCGGCAGTTCTTCCTCACCATCCCACAGGAACTGGAGGATGCCGCACGCATCGACGGCGCCTCGCATCTGCGTATCCTGCTCACGATCTTCCTGCCGCTGTCGCTGCCGGCGCTGGGCCTGCTGGCACTGTTCACCTTCACCGGCCAGTGGAATTCCTTCCTCTGGCCGCTGATCGCGGTGAACGGCCCCGACCACGCGACGCTGCCGCTGGGCCTGACAATGTTCCAGGGTCAGCAGGGCACGCAGTGGAACTACATGATGGCCGGCGCCACCATTTCGATGCTGCCCGGTTTGATCCTGACCATCCTGATGCACCGATACATCTTCAAGAGCATCGCCATCGGATCGGGCTTCGGTGGCCGCTGAAGGGCAGGAACTTTCAGCGGGTAGCAGACAGCGAATCAGCCAAACTTCCCCGCCCTCGGGAACCCGTTCGGCGGCAGCCGTCCCGCCTGCGCGCGCTCGCCGATCCAGTCGCGCAGGTTGGTCTCGGTCCGCGTCTTGTCGCCCAGCCGCCAGGTCAGCCCGTCCGCCAGCCGGAACACTTTCGCATCCGCCAGCCCGCCGTCGCGGTAGCGCTGCAGGATGACCCCGCCGCCGCGCGTCATCTCCGGCACCTGCTCCAGCGGAAAGATCAGCAGCTTCCGGTTGCTGCCGACGACCGCGACATGGTCGCCGTCAGCCGGCACGCACAGCGCCGCCTCCTCGCCTGGCCGCAGGTTCAGCACCTGCTTGCCGGTGCGCTTTTCCGCCGCCAGTTCCGCCGCCGGCACGACAAAGCCTCGGCCGGTCGATGACGCGACCAGGTACCGACCGCCCTCCACCGCGATGAACAAGGCGGCGACATCATCCTCGTTGGTCAGCTCGGCGAGCAGCCGCACCGCCTGGCCGTCGCCGCGGCCACGCGGCAGGTCGGCCGCCTTCAGGGTGTAGGCGCGGCCGTTGGTGCCGAACAGCGTCAGCCGGTCGGTGGTCTGGCAGTGCAGCAGGCGCTTCAACCGATCGCCTTCCTTGAACCGCAGCTCGACATCGTCGCCGATGTGACCCTTCACCGCGCGGATCCAGCCCTTGTCGGACAGGATCACGGTGATGGGCTCGCGCTCGACGAACGCCTCGCTGGCCACTTCGACCACCGACGGCGCCACGCCGAGTTCGGTGCGCCGCGCGCCCAGCGCGCCGGAGCCGAATTTGTTCCGGGTTTCCTCGAGTTCCCCGGCGATGCGGTCCCAGCGCAGCGTCTCGTCCTTCAACAGCGCCTGGATATCCTTGCGTTCCTTCGACAGCGCCTTGTGCTCCTTGCGGAGCTCGATTTCTTCCAGCCGGCGCAGCGAGCGGAGGCGCATGTTCAAAATCGCCTCGGCCTGCGTGTCCGTCAGCTTGAAGGTCTGCATCAATTGCGGCTTCGGTTCGTCCTCATTACGGATGATGCGGATCACCTCGTCCACGTTCAGATAGACCAGCAGGTAACCGTCGAGGACCTCGATCCGCCGCTCGATCGCCGCCAACCGGTGATGGGTGCGGCGGAGCAGCACCTCGTGGCGATGATCGAGCCAGGCCCGCAGCACCTGCGGCAGCGACATCACCAGCGGCGTGCGCGTCGCATCCAGCACGTTCATGTTCAGCGGAAACCGCGCCTCCAGCGCCGAAGCGCGGTACAGCGTCTCCATCAGCACCTCGGGCTCGACGCCGCGCGTCTTGGGTTCCAGCACCAGGCGGACCAGCTCGGTGCTTTCGTCGCGCACATCGCCGAGCAGCGGCAATTTTCGCTCTTCCAGCAGCTGCGCGATCTGCTCGACCAACTTCGCCTTCTGCACCTGATACGGGATTTCCGTGACGACGATCTGCCAGGTGCCGTGTTTGCCCTTCTCCACCGCCCACTTCGCCCGCACCCGAAAGCCGCCGCGTCCGGTCTCATACGCGGCGAGAATCGCCGCCTTGTCCTCCACCATCACACCGCCGGTAGGAAAATCCGGTCCCGGCATATGGTGCAGCAGGTCCGCTGTCGTCGCCCCCGGATGACGGATCAGATGAATCGCCGCGGCGCACACCTCGGCAGCATTGTGGGGCGGAATCGAGGTCGCCATGCCGACCGCTATCCCCGCCGCTCCATTCGCCAGCAGGTTGGGAAACGCACCTGGCAGGACGATGGGCTCGCTTTCCTCGCCGTCATAGGTGGGACGAAAATCCACTGCGTCTTCGTCGATGCCGGACAGCAGCGCGCGCGCGACCTCGGTCAGACGCGCCTCGGTGTAACGCATGGCCGCGGCGTTATCGCCGTCGATGTTGCCGAAGTTCCCCTGCCCTTCCACCAGCGGATAGCGCGCGGCGAAATCCTGCGCGAGCCGCACCAGCGCGTCGTAGACGGCAACGTCGCCGTGCGGATGGAACTTGCCGATCACGTCGCCCACGACACGGGCGCACTTCTTGAAGCCGGCGGTGGGATCGAGCCGCAGCAGATGCATGGCGTAGATCAGGCGCCGGTGCACCGGCTTCAGCCCGTCGCGCACATCCGGCAGCGAACGCGACATGATGGTGGAGAGCGCATAGGCGAGATAGCGCTCGGACAGCGCGTCGGTCAGGCGAGTGTCCTCGATACGCCCGATCAGGTCATCCGGCATTCTGCTGCTCCGAATCGGCGGCCAGTGCCGCAATGCGGTCGTATAGCATCCGGCGCGCGGCCGGCAGCGGGCGGTGGTGAAGGCCGAACGCGTCGCGCTCCAGGAAGTGGCCGGTGAGCCGCAGACCGTCGCGCCAGTCCGTCGGAGTGGCGTCGTTTCCGCCCACCAGAAAGGACGGCAAACGCAGCAGACGCTCGACCCAGATGCCGGCCCCCGTCGCGGTCACGGCGCGGCCGGTCTTCGGCGAGACGAAGGCGAGGCCTGCCGTCTCACCGGTGACCGCACAGCTTGCGATATCAAGTCCGTAGCCGAGATCGGCGAGCAGCACTGTCTCCCAGCGGATCAGGTCGCTGAGCACGACCGCACCCTGTGACAGGTGGACGATCAGGTGCAGCAGGCCGTCGAACACCCGCGGATGCGGTTCGCGTTCCGGCAACGCCCCTTCGGCCACAGCGCAGGCCGCCGACAGCATCGCCAAGGCCAGCGCGTCGTCCATGGCGAGCGCGGCCCCGGGATGCACCAGTTCCGCGCTGAAGCTGCCGAGTTGCTCGGCGAGACGTGCGACCCAGCGCACATGCACGAGGTTGCCGGGCTGCCAGATCGCCGTGCGCCCGCGCGCCGCACCACCGCGCGCCAGGCCGCGATGCGCGCCATGTTCCGCCGTCATCACCGTGGCGATGGCGTCGCCTTCGCCGTACGGTCGTGCATCGAGCACGATTGCGGGTGCGTCCCAATCCATATCGCAGGCTAAGTTGGGACGATCGGAGCGCCAAGCCAGCCACCGCCACCGCCAATTTCAAGGCGCGAGGAGCAGGCTTCCTGGCCGGGTGATCTGCCCCGCGACATCAAGCATTTACCACCCAGGATTTAGCTCAATCTCGCGTGCATATATCTTGGATTGCAACCGGGACCGATATTACAGCTACGGGATTGAATCTTAGTGCTCAATCCCTCCGATCCATAGACAGCGAAACGTTATTCGTTACTGTGGCGGCGCTTCCACCGTGACATCACAAGAAGCCGCCTCGAGTACAATCGGCATCTTCAAGACCCCGTGCCTAGCAGTCCTGCTGATGCCGGCGGCAAGGACCAACCAACAACAGGAGAGCAGGACGTCATGAGTTCCAATATATACGGCGGCCCCAACGGGAACAGCATCCTCATCGGGGATCCGCTGCCTGGGCTTGATGAAACCATCACCGCCTTTGCCTTCAACAACGTCATCTATGCGATGGGGGCGAACGACCAGATCAACACCGGCTCCGGCAGCGCGACGGTGCACCTCAACGGCAACGCAAGTCCACCCGCGACCTTCGTTGGCGTGACCGACACCGTGAATGTCGGCGGCGCCTTCAACGTGGTCCAGACGGAAGGCGGCGGCCATATCGGCAGCACTCTTACCGTCCAGGGCGGCACCGGCGAGAACACCACGAAACTGGAAAACACGGAGGGTAACAATAACGTCTCCCTCCAGGGTTTCTTCAACGATATCACCGTCAATTCCGACGCCACGAATACAATCTTCAGCGGGGCGGGGAACAGCTCCGTGAACGCTGGCAAGAGCGGTGACGAAAACTTCGGGTTCACTACGTCAGTTATTGACGGGGGTCAGCACAACACTGTCATCGGTGGCGATCAGAACTTCACCATCAGTGGCGGCCAAGGCTTCGACCTCATCATGATCGGCAACGGTGACAACACCATCACCGAGGCCGGTGTTCAAGACAAGATGTCGGTTGGGGGCGGCAACAACGTCATAAAGGACCTTGGAGGGCACGCGACCATCACGGTGGGCCCTGCCAATGCCTCTGAACCGGGTCCGGACAACACCGACGTCATCACCCTCGCCGGCACCAACAACACGGTAACCGGCAAAAGCGATCAGGACTTCACGATCAACGTCACCAACGGCGGAGCGGGCAAGTTCACGCTGGGAGACGGCAACAACTTCCTGAGCACCAGCGGCAACAACAACACGATCACCATGGGGACTTCCGACGAGCCAGGCGGTGATACCGTAGTGGCCAACGGCTCCTCGAACAGCATCAAACTGGGGGACGCCGCCAATAAAGTGACGGCAAACGGCGGCAACGACACGATCACTCTCGGCAACGGCGGCAACACCCTGACGTCCAATGGGAACAACGACACGATCACTGCCGGCAACGGCAGCAACACCGTCTTGGCCAACGGCGATACCGACACGATCACGCTCGGCAATGGCGGCAACACCCTGACGTCCAACGGCAATACCGACACGATCAAGGTCGGCAACGGCAACAACAAGATCGGCGCGGACGGCAACAACGACACCATCACCCTGGGCAGTGGCAAGAACACCCTTTCCGCGAAGGGCGACAGCGATACCATCGCCGCGACCAAGGGAACCGACTCGATCGCGCTCGGCAGCAACGGCGTAGTCACGCTGAATGCCACCGGAACGGGAACGACGATAGACTCAATTGGCGCCCAGAACAGCATCGTTCTGAACTCCAACGCCAACGTAAGTATCGCCGACGAGTTGTCCGGCGGGCAACTGAACCTCACGATCAATGCCAGTGCCGGCAATTCCGGAACTGTCGTGCTGACGGGCTTCGCTGATGATGGCGACACCAATGGGCTGATCGACCTGCAAGCGTTCGGCTACACCAACATCAGTCAGCTCAACGCGACCAGTGACGGGAATGGTGGCACACTCATCCACCTCGGCTCAGGCTCACTCGACCTGGCTTTTGCTTCGATCCACGCACAGAACTTCGCCTTCAGTTAGCAAACTGAAGTCTGGCGGGCCTGCCCCGATTCTTATGGGCAGGCCCGTACTTGTTATATGGTACGGTCGTGTAATTACGGGCTCTGTGCCCAGGCGCTGGCTTCGGTGGGACCTGACGATCGGTTCGCCAGACAGCGGCAACGCAAGGGTGCAGGCAGGAAAGATGGAACAGAGCGATGGTGGCCAGGAACTGGAGTAACATACTCGGCGGTGTTTGGAGCAAGGCGACCAATTGGACCGGCAGCGCAGAACCGGGCAACGGTGACGATGCCACCTTCGCGTCGGGCTCTTACACGTCAGTCGTCGATACCGGCTTTCCCTTTGCCACCTCGCTCAGCACAATCTTTCTGTCACCTAACGTCACCCTCGACGTCCAACAGTCAATCACTGTCAGTGCGGTAAGCGGATCACGGTCGACCGACGGCACGGCAAGCAACAGCGGGCTGCTCGAGGTCGGCAACGGCGCTGTCCTGACCTATACCTCCGACACCACCGGCGGCGACTTCCACAACCAGACACTCTATATCAAGAGCGACGGTGTCGGCGCTCCCGGTAAGGTTGCCTTCACGGCCTCGACTTTTGGCATCGACCTCGGTGCCGTCATCACCATGGACGGGGTGAATTTCGACGCCACGGCGATCGTGGACCCTACAGCCCTCATCACCTTGAAGAATGGGGCGACGTTTAACGCGACCGCCGACGATGCGTTCAACGATGGCACCATCGCCCTTTCGGGTGGCGTCGCCAATCTGTCCGAGATCGGCGATCTGTCGAACGCGACCGGCAACGCCGCCGATCAGGTCGTCGACATGAGCGGAACAGGGCATGACGAACTGGCGCTGCCCAACACGCAGGACGGGATGAGCCTGACCATCGCCGGCTATGGGGTCGACGACCTGATCGGAGTCGCCGGTATCTCCTCCGTCAAGTCGGCAAGTTATGATGCAAGTCAGGATTTGAATTTCTTTTCCGGCATCAACGGTACGGGTTCGCTTCTGGCGCAATTGACCGGTGTGACCCTTGATACAGGGCTCCCGACAACCCTGGATCCGTCTCAGTTCTCCATCGTCACCAATGGCGCGGGAACTTTCGTCGAGCTCATTGCCTGCTTTGCCGAGGGCACACGAATCATGACTGACGAGGGCCCGGTCGCCGTCGAGAAATTGCGCGAGGGTGACCGTCTCGAGGTCCTGTTCGGCGAGACGACCGAACCGGTGATATGGATCGGGCATCGTCGCGTGGACTGCCAACGGCATCCGAGACCCGAGCAGGTGTGGCCGATCCGTGTATCCGCCAACGCCTTCGGGCCGGGCAGGCCCTGCCGCGACCTGTGGCTCTCACCAGACCATGCGATCTTTTTTGCCGGAATACTGACGCCGGTGAAGTATCTGATCAACGGCACGTCGATCGCGCAGGTTCCCGGGAACGCAGTTACCTACTACCACGTCGAACTGCCGAGGCATAACCTCGTTCTCGCCGAAGGATTGCCGACCGAATCATACTTGAATATCGGCAACCGGTCGGATTTCTGGCAGCAAGGCCAGCTAATGACGCTGTTCCCGGACTTCATGTCGCGGATCTGGGAAGCAGAGGGTTGCGCGCCGCTGGTGATCACCGGCCCCGCATTTGAGGCGGCACGGCGTTGGGTGAATGCGCTCGCAGCAACAAAGGCAATTCTGCCTGTCACCGATCAGCAATGGTCTCAGCCCACCAGCGAACACTTGGCAGCGGGGCCGCAGCGTGCCGTGAACACGTTGCTGAGCCCGGTTGTCTTCGACGAGCCGTCGGGGGAGCGGAAACTCGTCGCTTAACCGGTCTTTCGTCTCGTGAATCCGTTGGATTGGCTGATCGATCTGGCGGGGCCCCGCGTCTCATTCAAATATGCGAACGGACTGAGCGGCAAGGGCAAGGTCCGCCGCGCCTTGAGGCTGTATGTACGCGCTGCCAGGGCTGGCAGCCGCGAGGCTGCCTATTGTGTGGCTCGCTTCTACCTGGAAGGCACTGGAGTTCCGGTGAGCCGAGCCCATGCCATCCGCTGGTTACACAGAGCGGGCATTCGCGGGCATGTCGATGCCCAAGTGCTGCTGGCGGAGCTGTACATCCATGGGGTTGCCAGCGAGACCACAGGGACGGAGACCGCACGCCTGGGCTCGGCAAACAGCGTGTTCGATACCAACAGCATGGGCGATCCGGATTTTGCCGCGGCGAACGCGTGGGCACGTCGTGCCGCCCAGGGCGGATCTCCGATCGGGCAGGCGCTGCTGGGCTACATTCTGACCTCGGGCCCGGAGACGCTCCGCAACCTTGACGAGGCGCGACTTTGGTATGAGCGGTCTGCGGCGGCCGGCTGCCCGCATGGACATCTCGGATACGCTCTCTCGCTCGCCAAGAGTCACAGCGACAGCAGCGAGTTCCAGCGCCGCATGGTCGATCATGCGAAACGTGCGGCGGAGAGTGGATTGCCGATGGCACTGAATATGATGGGCCAGCTGACCGAACAAGGCCTGGGTGTGGAGCGGGACCAGGTGCTGGCACAGCAGTACTACCGGCAGGCGGCGGAGAAGGGCAACCGATCGGGTCAGCTCCGTTGGGGGATCGCTCTGCTCGAAGGCAGCGGCAGCACGGGCGATCCGTTCGAGGGCGAGTCCTGGGTTCGCAGAGCAGCTTTGGCCGGTGATCGGGACGCCGCGGCCATATTGGGCGATCTTTATGCAAAAACTACTCCGCTGCCGCCGAATTACGTCGAAGCGTCCATGTGGTACCAGCGTGCGGCCAACGCCGGCCACAGTGGGGCAGCGCGCGCGCTTGGCAGGCTGCATCTGACCGGCGTCGCCGCGGCGCACGATCCTGAGCAGGCGGCGTATTGGTTTCGCATTGCATCGAGGTCGGGCGATGCCGAGGCGCAAGCCGAGCTTGCCAAGCTGGCGGTTCGCGGCGTGGGCACACCCGACGATTCGATCAGGGCTCGCCAATGGTTTCAGCAGAGTGCCGAATCGGGCGATCTCGTTGCCGCCTTCAATCTTGGTGTCTGCCTGGCCAAGGGGTTTGGCGGCGAGCGCGATGATGAGGCGGCGGTCAGGTGGTTTCGCCACGCGGCAGATACTGTCGCAAACGCACAATATTGGTATGGCCTCATGCTCGCCGAAGGTCGCGGTGGGGCGGCCGATGCGGCCGAGGCTCGCCGTTGGTTTGCCAAGGCCGCGCAGGCAGGACTGGTTGACGCCCAGGTGGCGCTGGCCGAGATGCTGGTCAACGGGCGAGGCGGTGCGCGCTGCCATGCTGACGCAGTCACTCTTTTCAATGCAGCCGCCAGCAAGGGCCATATCGGGGCAATGTTTGCCCTCGGGGCACTTAACAATGGCGGCTACGACGTCCCGAGCGACATTCAGGCCGCCCAGCGCTGGTTCAGGGCGGCTGCCGAGAAGGGTCACGCTCAGGCACAGATGATACTGGGGCGGAATCTCGCTCGGGGGGCGGCCAGCGACGGAGATCCGGAAGAAGCACGGAAATGGCTGGAGCAGGCGGCTGCCCAGGGGCTCGATGAGGCGCGCAGGGAACTCGACAGTCTAGCTGCTCCGGAGGTGAAATGACAGACCGGGACGCGTGCCAGACAGAAGAGTACTGAAACATTACAACTTGTTCACCAAGCGCGGTTAACTGTCATCGCGCTCATGGAAGCCACGACGTGAAGGTGTAGACGGTTCGATGGTCGGTATAGCTGAGGCCGCAGTCTCGGGTATTCCAGGACTTAAGTGTTGGGCGAGAAGTGCAACCTCGGTTCGGTTGCCAACCTTCAGCTTCCGGATGATGTGGTGCACATGAGCTTTGACGGTCCTGAGTGACATGCTCAGCCGCTTGGCAATGACCTTGTTCGGCAAACCATCGCTGAGCAGAGCCAGTACTGACCTCTCGCGCGATGTGAGCTCAACGGCCCGGGTCAGGTCCGCCACCGAATACTCATGGTGCGAGGCAAATTCCTCCTGATGAGATGCCCCGATCGGAGGGCGAGGGAAGTAGGTGCCACCCGCGATAACCAGTTGTACCGCCGCCGCGGCCACTTCCGGGCTGCAGGATGCCGGGATGTAACCTTGCAGGCCAAGCTGGATGGCAAGGTCTACAACTGGCGTGCACTGGTCGGACCCGGTGATGAGTATGATGGGAAACCTTGGCTGCCTCGCACGCAACCAAGCAATCTGGCGATGCAACCATTGGTATTGCTCGGACGGCTCCACCCCAATTATGGCGGCTATGCAGCGGCCGAAAGCGTCTGCTGGCAACTCTGCTTCCACGTCGCCAACCGGAACTACGGCAATTCCGCCGCAATAATTGGTAATCCAGCAGCTTAAGCATCCCCGAGCGAATTCCTGGCGCTCGACGACGATCAGCGCGCCTACGAGCGCCGCGTCGCTCAAGCGAGCCTGCGAGCCAAGCCGGAAGTCGGCTTTAGGATGGCTCATTATCCATCTCCCTGCTTTCTCGGTACGAATCGCTACGCTAGATTGTACCGCCTTCGCTAATCACCATTTGCCCGTAAGGCACTTATGTCGCGAAGCTTCACTGCCGTATTAACCGGCGGCGCAGGGTTGCATCCGACCAAGGCACGAATACAGTCATGCTTTGTTAACGCTTGATAGTCATTCTTATAACGGATTGTTGCCTGACAAAACCCCTAAGTGGGGGTAATTCCGTGATCGAAGGATCAATCTGCATATCCTTGGATCAATATTGGGCTCGCCCCGACCCGCGAGCCAAGACGCTGCCGGCTCCAAGGCAATGTCCGCCGCAGAATCCTGCGCAGAACATGGCGCGACACTCTCGGATCACGGTCATTGTGACGGCAAAGCAATTAAAGCCGAAAGAGGCACTTGATCCGGCTGGGCGCGGGCTGAGCCGTGCGGCTTGTAACAAGCCAGTAACTATCCTGGATCCTGCAACCCGATCGCGCGCAGCCGCGCGGCTTCCTCATCCCACCCGGCGCGATGCTTCACGTTGAGGAACAGATGCACCCTGCGCTCCAGCAGCGTCGCCAGTTCCTCCCGGGCCCGTGCACCGATCGTCTTGATCCGCTTGCCCCCTTCGCCGATCAGGATCGCCTTGTGGCCGGGACGCGCGACATACACCGTTGCCTCGATGCGCACCGAACCGTCGTTGCGTTCCTGCCAGTTCTCGGTCTCGACCGTCGTGCCGTACGGCACCTCCTCGTGCGTCTGCAGGAAGATCTGTTCGCGCACGATCTCTGCCGCCAGCAACCGGTCCGGCAGATCGGTGAGATCATCATCCGGATACAGATGCGGCCCTTTCGGCACCGCAACCGCCAGCGCGTCCGCCAATTGCCCGACGCCGTCGCCGGTCGCAGCACTCACCATGAAGGTCTGCTCGAACGGCGCCAGCGCCGTCAGCGATGCCGTGAGCGGCAGCAGTGTCGGCGCCGCCACCAGATCGGCCTTGTTCAGCACCAGCCAGCTTCGCCGCCGCTGTGCCGCAAGCGCCGCGGCGATCTCACGCACCGGGCCGGTCGCGCCGGTCTTCGCATCAACCAGCAGCAACGTCAGGTCGGCATCCCGCACGCCAGTCCAGGCCGCCGCCACCATCGCGCGATCCAGCCGCCGCCGCGGCGTGAAGATGCCCGGCGTATCGACCAGCAGCACCTGGCTCGGCCCCTGCATCATGATGCCCAGCACGCGAAACCGCGTCGTCTGGGCCTTCGGGGTAACGATCGACAGCTTCGCGCCGGCCAGACGATTGACCAGCGTCGACTTGCCCGCGTTCGGTGCGCCCGCCACCGCGACAAAGCCGCACCGCGAGCCTGCCACCGGGCTTGCCCCGATGGTCACGCGCCGAGCACCCGCAGCAGGTCCTGTGCTGCAAGCTGTTCGGCGGCACGCTTGTTGCCGGCGATGCCGGTACCGGCACAGCCGCCGGCCGCCACGGTCACCACGAACTCCGGTGCGTGCGGCGGTCCGACGCGGGAGGCAACCACATACTCCGGCAAACCGAACCCACGCGCCTGCACCCACTCCTGCAACATCGTCTTGGCGTCACGCGGCGGTGTCTCCAGCCGTGTCATCACACCGTCCCAGGCGTGCCGCACGAACGCGCGTGCCCGCTCCAGTCCGCCATCCAGAAACAGCGCCCCCAGCGCCGCCTCGAGCGCGTCCGCCAACACCGTGGCGCGCCGTCGCACGCCGGCCTTTGCCTCGCCGGGCGCCACCGACAATGCCTCGCCAAGACCGATCGTCTCCGCCACTTCCGCCAGTACCGGTTGCGACACCAGAACCGCGAGACGGCGGCCGAGGTCGCCCTCCTGCTCGCGTGGGAACCGCTCCGCCAGCCATTCGGCGATCAGCAGACCAAGCACGCGGTCGCCGACGAACTCCATCCGCTCGTTCGAACCCTTGCCACGCGCCCGGCCGCGGCCATGCACCGCCGAACGGTGGGTCATCGCCTCACGCAGCAGTTCGGGACGAGCGAATTCGTGGCCGAGGATCGTCTCGATCGGCGTGTTCAACGTCGACGCACTCAGTGGATACCCATCCCCAGACGGCTCCAGCGGATCTCGAACGGCCACCACCAGAACTGCCACCACGGAGACTCCGCATCGACCGAGAAGAAGATGATCTCGGCACGTCCCACCAAATTCTCCACCGGCACAAAGCCGACGCCGTTCCGCTCCAGCGCGATGCGGCTGTCGGAGCTGTTGTCGCGGTTGTCACCCATCGCGAACAAATGGTCTGGCGGCACCAGGAAATCGATCGTGTTGTTCACGTCGCCCTCGTCCGTCGCCTTGATGACATCGTGCTTCACGCCGTTCGGCAGCGTCTCCTGGTACATGCGCAGCACCATGTGGATACCGCTGTCGTCGGCGACGTAGTCACCCTCCGGCTGGCGCGGACAGAGCTGGCCATTGATATAGAGCTGGCCCTGGCGCACCTGGATATGGTCGCCCGGCAGCCCTACGATGCGCTTGATGTAGTCGGTTGAATTATCCCGCGGCCACTTGAATACGGCGACATCTCCCCGGTTCGGCAGGCGCCCGAAGATCCGCCCGGAAAACGGTGGCCAACCGAACGGCAACGAATAACGCGAGTATCCGTAGCTGAATTTCGACACGAACAGGTAGTCGCCTACCAGCAGCGTGGGAATCATGCTGCCAGATGGAATATTGAACGGCTCAAAGGCAACGGTGCGCACCACGACGGCAATCAGGCCGGCATAGATGATCGTCTTGGCGTTTTCGACCCAGGCGTTCGATTTGCGCCTGGCCTTTACCTTTGTCGCCATACCGGGAAGGGCTCTCGTCCGAATAATCCGGGCGGATCAAGCCCACGGGCCGATGGTGTGTCAAGCGAGGCGCCGGACTTCGTCTCGAGCGCTACTGAGCGCTCGACTGCGCCGCCTGACCGCGTTCGGCGCGCCGCTGGACCGCGAAGGCGCGCACCTCGGGAAGCGTGACGTAGCCTTTGCGATCGATGTCGATGGCATCGAAGTTCTGGGCGACCAGCGGCATGCCCGTCGCCGCCTGATCGCGGGTCAGCCGTCCGTCATGCGTTATGTTGGCCGCGCCGAAGCGCCGGGCCAATACACTGCTGCCGGAGGGCTCGGCGGCCGCGCCCGGCACGGGTCCCGGTTGTCCGCCAGGTGGCGGGTACGCGCCCGGCTGGCCCGGCGACACCGCATACGGCCCGGGCGGAAATCCGTACGGGGCGTAGGTCGGCGGCGGGTACCGGTAGTACGGGTATCCGTAGGACGGATAACCGTAGTAGCCGCAGCACGCGGCGTAGGTCCCGGTGTATGGATTGTACACGCAGCCGGCCAACCACATCGCGCTCAGCGCCAGGGCCATCAGACCCGCAACACGTCGCATGTCCGCTCTCCCTCAGCCGCCCGGCACGGCTGAAATGATCACCTGGGCGAAGGCGTACGGGTATTCGTCGGTCATGGTCAATGCGACCGACGCGAGCATTCCGGCAGGTGTGATCGCCGCCAGTCGCACCGCCGCACCGCCGGTCATTCGCAAGGTCGGCTGGCCCGAGGGCAGGTTCACCACGCCAAGATCAGCAAAGAACACGCCGCGTCGAAAGCCGGTCCCGAGCGCCTTCGCCGCTGCCTCCTTCGCGGCGAAGCGCTTGGCATAGGTGGCGGCCTGAATCCGCTCGGTGCGGCTCGCCGCCTTGGCCCGCTCCATCTCGGTGAAGATGCGCGCCAGAAACCGGTCGCCATGCCGCGCGATCGCCGACTCGATGCGGCGGATATCGCAGATGTCGGAGCCAAGGCCGAGGATCATGCCGGCCGCACGGCGGAGCATCCTCTGGCTTGCTGCCCCCCGTCGTCATCCCCGCGAACGCGGGCGCCCAGGGCGACCGCGCGGACCTCCCCCTGGGTTCCCGCTTGCGCGGGAATGACGGTGGGGACCGTCGTCGGCGGACAGCCCGGTCCAGAACTCGCAATGACCGATAAACTCACCCGCGCTCCACGCCCTTGACGCCGACCGCGCCGCGCAGTCCGGCGATCACCTTCGACAGGTGCGCCACGTCGCGAACATCGACGTCCACCAGCGCCTCGATGAAGTCCGCCTGGCGGCTGACGATCTTCAGGCTGGCGACCGCGCCCTCCTGCTTGGCGATCGCGTTGGTCAGGTTGGCGAGCGCGGTCGGCTCGTTGGCACCGATCACGCTGATCCGTGCCGTATGGTGTGGCGACTTGCCATCGGTGCGGCCACCGGCCAGCGACGTGTAGTTCCAGTCCACCTCGATGAAGCGTTCGGGCGTGGCGGCGAAGCCGGTCAGCGTCGGGCACTCCCGCCCGTGGATCGTCACGCCCTTGCCCGTGGTGATGATGCCGACAATCTCGTCGCCAGGCACCGGGTGGCAGCAGCCGGCGAAGTGATACGCCATGCCTGGCACCAGACCGGTAATAGGCATGTCGAAATCGGACTTGTGCGGGTGCCGGCTGTGCGCCCGGGGCGGCGGCGGCGGAACCACGCGTGGCGCACGCGGCGACTGCCGCAGCTCCGGATAGGCGGCGTGCACCACGTCCTTCGGCCCGACATTGCCATTGCCGACCGCAATGTAGAGATCGTCCACCGCGCCGAGCTTCAGCGACTTCAGCGCCGGATCCAGCGCCTTCTCGGAGCCATCCACGCCGGCCTGGCGGAACGCCTTCGCCAGCTCCGCCCGACCGGCGTCGAGATGCTGCTGACGCTGCTGCTGGTGAATGAAGCGACGGATGCGCGCGCGCGCTTTGCCGGTGACGACGAAGCGTTCCCACTGCGGTGACGGGGTGCCGCCGCGCGCGGTCATGATCTCGACCTGATCGCCATTCTGCAACTGATGACGCAGCGGCAGCAGCCGGCCGTTGATCTTCGCGCCGACGCAGGCGTCGCCCACCTGCGAGTGCACCGCATAGGCGAAATCCACCGGCGTGGCACCCCGCGGCAACTGGATCAACTGTCCCTTCGGCGTGAAGCAGAACACCTGGTCCTGATAGAGTTCCAGCTTGGTGTTCTCGAGGAAGTCGTCCGGGGCCGCAGAGTTTTCCAGAATCTCCAGCAAATCCTGCACCCAGCGGAACCGTTGCAGATCGCGCCGGTCCGCCTTGGCGTTCGGCTCCTTGTAGACCCAGTGCGCCGCGACGCCGTTCTCCGCGATGTCGTTCATATCCGCGGTGCGGATCTGGATCTCGATCTTCTGGTTGCGTGGCTCGCGCAGCGTCACGCCGGTATGCAGGCTTTGATAGCCGTTGGATTTCGGTGTCGAGATGTAGTCCTTGAAGCGTCCGGCGATCACCGGATACGCCGAGTGCACCGCGCCCAATGCGGCGTAGCAGGCCTCCTTATTCGGCACGACGATGCGGAACGCCATGATATCGGAGAGCTGCTCGAAGGCGACGTTCCGCCGGTGCATCTTCTCCCAGATCGAATACGGCGACTTCTCGCGGCCCGCGACCTCGATCACTGGTACGCCGGACTCCGCGAACACACGCTTCAGCTCCGCGCGCACCTCCTCGATCACGTCGGCGCCCTGGCCGCGCAAGAAATTCAACCGTGCCTGGATGGTCGCGTACGCCTCGGGATCGAGCTGCGCAAACGCCAGCGTCTGCAGCTCGGTCTTCACCGCGTCCATGCCGATGCGTTCCGCCAGCGGCGCGTAAATCTCCATCGTCTCGCGCGCGATCCGTTGCCGGCGCTCCGGTTCCTGCATGAAGTGCAGCGTGCGCATGTTGTGCAACCGGTCGGCTAGCTTCACCAACAGCACGCGGATGTCGCGGCTGATCGCCAGCACCAGCTTGCGGAAGTTCTCCGCCTGCTTGGTGCGGTCGGATTGCAGTTCCAGCCGGGTCAGCTTGGTGACGCCATCGACCAGCCCGGCGATTTCGCCGCCGAAGCGGGTCTGGATCTCCGGCAGCTTGACCGCCGTATCCTCGATCACGTCGTGCAACAGCCCGGTGGCGATCGAGGCCGTATCCAGCCGGTAGCCCGCCAGGATGTCGGCGACCGCGACCGGATGGGTGATATAGGGATCGCCATTGTCGCGGCGCTGCGTGCCGTGCGCCTGCTCCGCCAGCGTGTAGGCGGCGTCGATCAGCCCGGTATCCGCCTTCGGGTCGTACGCCCGCAGCTTCTCGGTCAGCCGGAACGTCGGAGGCGGCGGGCTCGGTCGGGATGCCGCCTCGACCGCCGTGCCGTCAGGCGCGAACACGGGGGTGAGGGTCGGCCTCGTGCCAGCGCGTCCTGCGCCCCCCATTGCCATGCGCGATTACGGGCGGTGGCGACCGCCCAGCTCCGCCTCGATCGCAGCCTCGAGGTCCTCGGGCGACATCTCTTCGCCCTCCACCGGCAGCCCGGCAGCCTCTTCCTCGGCGGTCACGTCCTGCAGGCCGAAGATATTCTGGTCGGTCGGGATGAGATCTAGCACCTCCTCGTCCGCGGGCTCCGGTTCCGGCGCGCGTGACAGCGACTTGACCAGGTCCTGCTCGATGCGGCCAAGGTCGATGGTCTCATCGGCGATCTCGCGCAGCGCGACCACCGGGTTCTTGTCGTCGTCGCGATCGATGGTCAGCTCTTCGCCGCGGCTCAGGTTGCGCGCGCGCTGTGCGGCGAGCAAAACCAGCTCGAAGCGGTTGGGAACCTTCTGGACACAGTCTTCAACGGTGACGCGCGCCATGCGCTCAGCCTCCGGGCATTGTACTGGGGCGAACTGTGGATGTAGGCGAGGCCCCCCCGCAAAGCAAGCCTTGCGCCCGCTCCCGATCCCTTCTGCCAGGCAGACAATTGGGTGCGGACCAGCTTGACGAGCTTTGCTTCGGTGCCATGTCGGTGGAATGACCAGGCTGTTGCTGCTGGCGGGATGCGCCTTCGCCGTGGCGGGCTGCGCGGACAATGCGCCGCCGGTGCCGATGGCCGGCACGCAGTTCGATGGCAGCTATGCTGGCCAGGATACCCTGCTCAGGGGTGTGGATTTCCAGTGCGGCGACACCAGCAAGCCGGAACGGATCGACGTGCACGACGGGCAGTTCGCCTACCCGTTCCCGGTCTCCCCACCCATGATGGTCCCGCTGCCCACGCGGATCGCCACGGACGGCACGCTGGGCGGTCGGCTGGAATACGGCGCCGAGATCGACAGAGTGCAGTTCTCGCACTATCGCACTGATTGGGCAGTGCTGCGAGGACGCATCATCGGAACAGAGCTCGACGCCACGCTTACCACCATGCGTTGTGTTCGACATCTGACAGCGCAGCGGAGCCAGACCGTCGGCGCAAACTGACGGACTGCCTCTGCGCCCAAGATCATCCCCGCATTCATGTAACCTATACCCCGCTCACGCCAGAATCCGAAAATCCTTGGGCGAGATGATGCGGAAGTTGTCTGTGACCTCATCGCAGTAGAGGCGCCAGTTCCTGGGCACCTCCTCTCGCAGGAACGTTAGGATCGCGCCGCTGAAGTCTCGGAAGGTTTCATGGCACGTGTTGTGGGTGATGTGCTTATGCATCAAGCCCCAGAGTCGTTCGATCGGGTCGAGGTGCGGGCAGTAGGTCGGGATGAAGTGGAGCCTGATCCGGCAACCCGGCCGCGCCAGCCAAGCCTGCACCAACTTCGCGTGGTGGTACCTGGCGTTGTCCAGGAACAGATGAATCACCCGCTTGCGCGGGTACATCGTCAGCAGCGCGATCATCAGCCTGATCGTGCTGGCGGCATCGACCGTCTCCACCTCCAGCATCCGGGTGTCGCCGGTCTCCAGGTCGATCGCGCCGTGAATGTTCAGGCGTTGCCGCCCGCTGGTCTGCGCCACCGCGATCGGCGTGTCCTTCGGCGCCCAGCATCCCACCGGCCGTACCGCGTGCGTCGGATGCACCGCGTCGGCGAACAACACCGCCTCATCCGCGTCCAGGCGGTTCAGCAACTCCTCATACGCCTTGATGAACGCGGCCTGTTTCTCTGGATCGAGCTTGCGCGACACCGTTTTTGGTTTGCGATGTTCCATGCCAACGCGGTGCAACAGCGCGATCAGGCCGGACCGGCCCTGGTACTCGATGCCGCATTCCTTCTCGATCCAGGCGCCGACCTCGCGCGTCGTCCGCGGCAGCGTATCGCTGATCCAGGCCTTCAGCTTGTCCTGCTGCTCTTCGTTCAGGCGGCAGGCACCGCCCTCATAGCCGAAGCTCGCCAGGCCCTCGATCCCGTCTTCCTCGTACAGCCGATACCAGGTGCGGATCGTATCGTCGTCCAGCAACAGGACTTTCGCGATGGCTTCGCAGCTCATGCCGTCGTCCAGCAGCACCAGCGCATTGGCGCGCCGGGCCAAACGATGGGCGGCAGACCCGTCCCGAGCCAACTCGGTCAGGTCCTTGCGCGATTCGGCGTCCAGGAAGCCGCGGCGGATCATGCCGACGGTAGAATCCGTGTCGCGCCGATTGGCAAGGGGTTTTTCGGCTTCTCGGGGAGTCGCGGTATACCTAAATCGGTCGGATTCGCTGCGGCGGCAGTTCGGCCAACAGCTCCTTTGTGGTGCGGCCCAGTAGCGGATGTACCCAGCCAGGCACCACCTCGAGCAGCGGCACCAGCACGAAGGCCCGCAGATGCGCGCGTGGGTGCGGCAGCACCGGATCCGGTGCGCTCCGCACCATCGCCCCCGCGGCGCCCATCGCGATAATATCGAGATCGAGCGTACGCGCCGCATTGCGCTCGCTCCGAATCCTGCCGGCACGCTCCTCGATCGCCTGCAGCCAGGCGAGCAGATCGGCGGGATCGGGAGCCTTGGCGGCCGGCTTCGCCTGTAGAACCGCTATGGCGTTGACGTACGACGGCTGGCCTGATGGCGGAACCGGTTCGGTCAAATACCAATGGGACAAGGCACGCAGTTGCAGCCCTGGCAGCATGTGCAACTGCGCGGCGGCGCAGCGAGCCGTCGCAAGCGGAGGCGCGCCGTCCAGGCCCGGAAGATTTGCACCAATGCCGATCAGGATCATTGGTGACTAACCCGACCAGGTGGTTCACAATTCGGTAAGAAACTGCGATGATTTGATCCGCGTGCGCCCCGGTCCGTATCCTTTGCCCGGTCAGCGCGGCTTCCGACTGGTTCCCGACGCTGCTTCATGAGGTCAAGTTCGATGCATTTCCTGCCTGGTGAACGGATTGCCCTGTTCATTGACGGTGCCAATCTCTACTCCGCCTCCCGCAATCTCGGCTTCGATGTGGATTACCGCAATCTGCTCGAATTCTTTCGCAAGAAGGCGCACGTGGTTCGCGCCTATTACTACTCCGCGGTACTGGAGACCGACGAATACTCGCCGCTGAAGCCGCTGACCGACTGGCTGGCCTACAACGGCTATACGCTGGTTACCAAGCCGGCCAAGGAATTCACCGATTCGGCCGGCCGGCGTCGGGTGAAGGGCAACATGGACATCGAGGTCGCGGTGGACATGCTGGAGCTGGCGCCCCGGCTCGATCACGCAGTCTTGTTCAGCGGCGATTCCGATTTCCGCCGTCTCGTCGAGGCAATGCAGCGCAAGGGCGTTCGCGTTTCGGTTGTATCATCGATCCGCACCAGTCCGCCGATGGTGGCCGACGAACTCCGCCGGCAGGCCGACCAGTTCCTGGAACTGGCGGAAATCGCCCCCGAATTCACCCGTCGCCAGACGGAACCGCGGGTCCGCTCGGTGCCGGTGCGACAGACACCGGCGGAGCCGTTCCCCGATCCCCACGACGCGGCGTGAGCGAGGCGCCGGGAAGGCAACCCGCCGCCGACTGCCCGCTCTGCCCACGGCTCGCCGGGTTCCGGCAGGCAAATCGCGCCGCACACCCTGACTGGTTCAACGCGCCAGTGCCCAGCTTCGGCGGGCTGGATGCGCGACTGCTGATCGTCGGGCTGGCGCCCGGAGTACGCGGTGCCAACCGGACCGGCCGCCCGTTCACCGGTGATTTCGCCGGTGATCTGCTGTACCGTACTTTGCTGCATTTTGGCCTGGCGCGAGGGTGCTATCTGGCGGATCCTGAGGATGGCCTGATGCTGGCGGATTGCCGCGTGACCAATGCGGTGCGCTGCGTACCGCCGGCCAATCTGCCGACCCGGTCAGAAATCGGCGCCTGCAACGGTTTCCTCGCCACCGAGATCGCCGCGATGCCGCGACTGCGCGGCGTGCTGGCACTCGGGGGGACCGCGCACAACGCGGTGCTGCGGGTGCATGGCCTGCGGCCAGCCCATATGCCGTTCCGCCACGGCGCGATCAATGAGCTTCCCGAGAACCGGCTGCTTGCCACCAGCTATCATGTGTCGCGGCTCAACACGAACACTGGCCGGCTGACGGAAGCGATGTTTCACGCGGTCGTCGAGGAACTGCTCGGGCGGTTGCCGCCGCCACGGGAGAGCGCATTGCTCTGACCAGTCACAATGCTATTCGCGCTCGGACCGGCGCAATGCCCGCAGAAGCGCGGGGATCCGCCACGGGGTCAAGCGACGCATCGCGTCAAGCTCCGTCCTGAGGGACGCATTTGCGCCGGTTCAGGCAGCGGCACGGGCGGGGCCCGCTTTCCGCAGCACCACGTCACAGAACATGTAGTGCTGCAAGGCGAAGTAGATCATTTCCCAGTTCTCGGCGATCATGAATTCGTTTGTGGCCTGAATGACGCCATACGGGACATTGCCGGTCACTGCATCAGCCATGACGTAGTCGTTGAGAATGATCCAGCCGTCATCCTTTATCTTCCTTCTGGTGACCGCCAGCTCTCGCTTCACCGACTTGTAGTCGTGGCCGGCATCGATATAGACAATGTCGAGGCTCGCATCCTCCAGCGTTGCCAACATCGCCACGCTGTCGCCTTCCAGAACGATCAGTTTTCCCCGCGCGATGGCATCGGCAAAGCGCTTGCGATAGAAGCTGCCGTGGGTGCCACCGCCGAACAGGTCCTTCGTCGTCCTCCCCCATATTTCGGAAACGTGGTGCAAGCCGAACAGATCGACCGCGATAAAGCGCTCCGGTTCGCATACCTGAATGAACAAATCGGAGAAGTCGCCGAGTGCCACTCCTACCTCGGCGATCACCTTGCGCTTCGGCAGCAACGGCAGGATGGCCTCACGATCAGGCAACACTCTTGCGTTGACAAGCAGATGATCCGGCAGCCGCTGCGCCGGTACCAGCCCCGTCATCGGCCGCTCGACAGGCGGCTCAACCGCTCGTCTTGCCGAGTTCGGTTGCGATCGCCTGCGACAGCTTCGGTCCGACAGGCTCGTCACCTGAGCCAAACATTCCTGCGATCCGTCCGTCGCGGCCGATCAGCACTTTGTTGAAATTCCAGTTGGGTTCCCAGCTCTTCTGCGCGCGCACCCAGGCATAGAACGGCGCGGCCTCCGGGCCGCGCACATGCACGATCCCGGTCATCGGAAACTCCACGCCGAACGTCGCCTCACAGAATGTCTTCACCGTTTTGTTGTCGGCGGACTCCTGGTTGAAGTCCTGACTCGGCACGCCGATCACCGTCAGGCCACGCGGAGAGTTCGCCTTGTGCAGCTTCTCCAGCCCCTCGTACTGGTAGGTGTAGCCGCAGAAGCTGGCGGTGTTCGTCACCAGCAGCACGCGTCCCTTGAACGCAGTGAAATCCAGCCTGCCCTCGTCGATCGACGGAAAGCCGAAGTCCCACGCGAGCGTTGCTTCGTTCGCAGTCATGCCAGCCCCCATTGCCGCCACCAGGACCATCCGGCGTGTCGGTTCAATCATAGCGCTCCTCCAGCCAAGGGTCGCCATTGTTGTGGTAGCCGCGCTGCTCCCAGAACCCCGGATGGTCGCTGATGGTGAACTGGATACGCCGCAGCCACTTAGCCGACTTCCAGAAATAGAGGCGAGGGATCAACATCCGCACCGGTCCGCCATGCGCCCGCGACAGCGGCTTGCCCTCCCATCCGTGCACCAGGAATACATCCGGCCGATCGAACTGCTCCAATCGCAGATTCGCGGTATAACCGTCGAAGCAGTGGAACACGACATGCCGCGCCTCCGGCTTCGGCTGCACCATCTCCAATAACGTGCGCGCAGCGACACCCTTCCAGTGATTGTCGTAGCGCGACCACTGCGTGACGCAGTGGATATCAGACACGCTCTCGCTCTGCGGCAGCGCCATGAAATCGTCGAGCGACAGGCTCAACCGGTGCTCCACCGCACCATCGACATCCAGGCGGAATTTTTGCGGCGTGACATCCGGCTCCGCGCCGAGATCGAGCACCGGCCAGTCGCCCACCAGACGCTGACCTGGGGGCAACCGGTCGTGGTCCGGATCGCCGGTGGTGCCGGTCAGCAGCCGCCCCTCACGCGCCCAACGCTGCTTCGCCTCGATCAGCTTGTCGCGCGACATCAGCCGCGCGCCCGCATAAGGCGTGCCTTGTCGCGTTGCCAGTCGCGCGCGGCGATCGCGGCGCGCTTGTCCTGCTTCTTGCGGCCCTCGCCGAGGCCCAGCAATACCTTGGCGCGGCCACGATCGTTGAAGTGGATCTGCAGCGGCACCAGGCTGACGCCGTCGCGCGCCACCGCGCCTGCCAGCGCGCGGATCTGCTTGCGCTTCAGCAGCAGCTTACGGGGTGCGCGCGGCTCAAAGCGCGACAGCACGCCGCCCTGGTATTCCGGGATGTAGGCGTTGAACAGCCACAGTTCGCCGTCGCGCTCTCCGGCCCACGCTTCGGACAGTGTGGCACGGCCATGACGCAGCGACTTCACCTCGGGGCCTTTCAGGACCAGCCCTGCTTCAACGGTATCCTTGATCGCGTAGTTGAAGCGCGCCTTGCGGTTCTGCGCCGCAATGCCGTGCGAGATCAGGCCCTTTTTCGTCTTTGCTTCTGCCACTGGGGTATATCGTCATGGCCGGGCTTATCCCGGCCGTCCATGTCCTTGTCGCACGCGTCAAAAGAAGCCGTGGACGGCTGGCCTTCGCCCGCCATGACGCTTTGCGTCAGTTCAACAGCCCGACGTCGGTCATCGCCGCACGCACCTTGGCTCGCGTGCTCTCCATCAACGGTGCCAGCGGCAACCGGCATCGCTCCGTTGTCTTCCCCAGCAAACTCGCGGCGAACTTCACCGGGCCAGGACTGGTCTCGGTGAACAGCGCGTCGTGCAGCGGCACCAGGCGGTTCTGGATCGCCATCGCCTCGCTGAATTGCCCTTCCATCCAGGCATCCTGCATCGCCGCGCACAGCCGCGGCGCGACGTTGGCGGACACGCTGATGCAGCCGACGCCGCCGGCGGCATTGAACGACAGCGCGGTGTGGTCCTCGCCCGACAGTTGGCAGAAATCATCGCCGCAGGCACGGCGCGTGTGCAGCGGACGCGTCAGGTTGGCCGTCGCGTCCTTCACGCCGACGATGTTCTTGTGCTTCGCCAGCCGCGCCATCGTCTCCACGCTCATGTCCACCACCGAGCGCGGCGGGATATTGTAGATGATCATCGGCAGATCGACCGCATCGGCGATCGCCTTGAAGTGCAGGTACATGCCTTCCTGGGTCGGCTTATTGTAGTACGGCGTCACGATCAGCGTGGCATCGGCGCCGGCGTGCTTCGCGTGACGCGCCAGCTCGATCGCCTCGTCGGTCGAGTTCGATCCCGCGCCGGCGATCACCGGCACGCGGCCCTTCGCCACCTCGATCGCGATCTCCACCACCCGCTTGTGCTCGTCGTGCGACAGGGTCGGCGACTCCCCGGTGGTGCCCACCGGCACGACCGCGTCGGTGCCCTCCTTGATCTGCCAGTCCACGAACTCGGCATAGGCCTTCTCGTCGATCGATCCGTCCGCGCGCATCGGCGTGATCAGAGCGACGAGCGATCCCTTGAACATTGTCCTCTCCCTGGATTTGGCGGAACACGGCGTGGCCGGCTAGGCTAGGCGCGTGGGAGGTGCATCGCAAGGTGCGCCTGCGCTACAACGGCGGCATGGCAGCCTCGATTCGTCCCCGTTTCGCTCTGCTCGCCGTTCTGACCGCGACGCCCGCGCTGGCGCAGCAGGCCGATCCGATCGTGGCGATCCGCGCCGACCGGTGGACGGATGCACAACGCGCGGCCGGCGCCTATGCAGATCCGGTCGCCACCAAGCTGGTCACCTATTATCGGCTGCTGGCACCGGGCGCGGCGACGGCGGACGAGATCACCGACTTCATGACGCAGAGCCCCGACTGGCCGAACCAGGCGCTGCTCGAGCGAAGGCGGCAGGAGGCGATCGCAGCCGATCCCGATCTTGCGTCGACGCTGGCACAGTGCGACCGCAACGCGCTGACCCTGCCGCAGACGATGCTGCACTGCGCCGAGGCGCTGGCGAATGCCGGGCGCAACGCGGAGGCGCAAGAGGCGGCGCGCCACGCCTGGGACGCCGGATACGCCGATGAGGCCAGCTTCCTGCACCGCTGGTCGGGCGCCGTGGGGCCGGATGACCAGTGGGAGCGCTTTCGGCACTTCGCCTGGCGTGACCCTGCGGCAGCAGCCCGACAGCTTCCGCGCCTGGACCCGTCCCGCCGCGCCGCGGCCGAGGCGCGGCTGGCCTTGCAGCATGACGCCCCCAACGCAGAAGCGCTGCTAGCCGCCCTGCCCGATGGACTGCGGCACGATC
This sequence comes from uncultured Alphaproteobacteria bacterium, assembly GCA_963819855.1. GTDB lineage: Bacteria > Pseudomonadota > Alphaproteobacteria > Acetobacterales > Acetobacteraceae > JAMXLO01. The sequence continues at coordinate 126,780 of CAWFYC010000024.1, read as the reverse complement.
CTGGGATGGTGCTTGACCACGCCCACTGGCTGCGCCACGCCGAGCGAACCGCGGACGACCTTGCCCTGTGGCAGCGCGCCGGCGAGGCCGCACAGCGTGACGCACCGGCGGACCAGCTCAGCGGGTTCTGGACTGAACGCAACCTGCTGGCCCGCCGCCTGCTGCGTGACGGCAATGCCGCCGGCGCCTATGCGGTTTCCGATCAACATGGCCGGATCACACCGGACCAGATGCTGGATGCCGAGTTCCTGGCTGGCTTCATCGCGCTGCGCCGACTGAATGATCCCGCCGCGGCGACACAGCACTTCACCGCTCTCGCCGAGCAGTCCAAGGCGGCGATCACCCAGAGCCGCGCGCATTACTGGCTGGGCCGCGCCGCCGCCGCGTCTGGCGGCGATCCGAAGCCGGACTACCAACGCGCGGCGGCCTGGACGACCACCTTCTACGGCCAACTCGCCGCGATCGCGCTCGGCGACGATGCCGTGGCACTGGCACACCGGATCACGGCACTGCACGATCCCGCCTATACACGCGATCAGGTGCTGGCATTCACCGACCGCGAGGTGGTGCGTGCCGCGGCGATGCTGGTCGCCTGGAACGATCCCCAGCGGGCGCGCGGCTTCCTGTTGCGGATGGACGAACTCGCGCCCGATCCGGCCGACCGTACTCTGACCGCACGCTTCGCGCTGCGTGTGGGGCTGCCGGACACAGCGGTGTTCGTCGCCCGGCGCATGGGCCGCGACGGCCTGGCCTTGCCGGAGGCCGGCTGGCCGATCGCCGCCGAGCCGCCTGATGGCCCGGTTGACGCGGCGGTGGCGCTAGGCCTGATCCGCCAGGAAAGCAGCTTCGACATTGCCGCGGTCAGCCCGTCGGGGGCGCGCGGGCTGATGCAGCTCATGCCGTTCACCGCCCAGGCGGTGGCGAAGCAGATCGGCACCGTCACCTCGCCGGTCTCGCTGACCTCAGATCCTGCGCACAACATGCGGTTGGGTTCCGCCTACATGCGCGAGGTGCTGGACCGTTTCGGCAATTCGCTACCGCTCGCCGCCGCCGCCTATAACGCCGGCCCGCATCGCGTCGATGAATGGCTGGCGGACAATGGAGACCCGCGGGTCGGACCGATCGACATGGTCGACTGGATCGAGCTGATCCCGTTCAACGAAACCCGCAACTACGTGCAGCGCGTGCTGGAGAACGTGGTGATCTACCGCGCACGGCGCGGCGAGACCACGCCGACCCTGCTCGCGCAATGGACTCGTTAGTCCATAGGATCTCCGCGTGGGACGGATTTCCACTTGTCGTCCGCGAATGGCGGAGCGGCACCGAGCACGCGCCGCTGCTGTGTCTGCCGGGGATCGTCCGTACCTCTGGCGACTTCGCAACGCTGGCGCAGGCAATCGGTGCCGGACGGCGGGTGATCGCGCCCGACTATCCCGGGCGTGGCCAGTCGGGACGCTCGCGCGACATCACGCGCTATGCACCCGAGGCCTGTCTGCGCGACGTGCTCGACATCTGTGCTGCTCTGCACCTGCACAGCGCGATCGCGATTGGCACCAGCTTTGGCGGGCTGCTCAGCATGGGGCTGACGGCGGCGCGGCCATCGCTGTTCCGTGCGATCGTGCTGAATGACATCGGCCCGGAGCTTGGCAGCGGCGGAACCGAGTTCGTGCGGCGGTTCATCGGCCACGACATCGTGTTTCCCAACCTTGATGCCGCGGTCACGCATCTGCGGGCGGTGCTGCCGCCGCTGTCGCTGGACGGCGACGAAGCATGGCGGGCGATGGCGGCACTCACCTATGCGCCAGACGGCGATGGCAGGCTGCGCCCGCTGTGGGACACGCGCATCGCCCGGCTGGTGAACGGCACGACGCCCGATCTGTGGCCGTTGTTCGGCGCACTGACGCATCTGCCCTTGCTGCTGGTGCACGGTGAAGCGAGTGACATCCTGCTGCCCACCACGGTAACACGCATGCGGACGGCACGGCCGGATATGGTGGTCGCCTCGCTGCCCGGCATCGGCCATGCGCCGACACTGACCGAGCCGGAGGTGTTAGCAGCGTTGCGGACGTTTATGGATGCGGCGGGTTGATCACAACAGTCCACATCTGCCGCAAGCAGGCCAGGTGATTCCAAAACTCATCGCCAGCGGTTTCGGCTGCGGTTTCGCGCCGCTCGCACCGGGCACGGTCGCGTCAGCGGCCGCACTGCTGCCGGGGGCATTGTTGCTGCACATCTCCCCTGCCCTGGTTTCCGCCGCGGCCCTGGTCGCGACCGTGGCCGGCCTGTGGGCAATCCGTGCCGCACGTGTCGCCGGAGATCCCGGTTGGGTGGTGATCGATGAAATCGCTGGCCAGTTGCTGGCGTTGTACGGACTTGACCATGTGTCGGTGGCCGGCCTGATCGCCGCGTTCATCATTTTCCGTCTGCTCGATGTGACCAAGCCCGGCCCGATCGGCTGGGCTGACCGCAAGAGCGGCGCCGCGGGCATCATGGCGGACGATGTGATCGCCGGCGCAATCACTGCCGGCATACTCTGGGCGAGCGGTTCACGCTGGCCGTCCTTGTTGGGTTGATCCGTTTCCGATCTGGGATTATTGCGCGCCGGCAGGTACCCCAATATTCGGCTTGCGCTGACATGCTCGCCTGCGGTGTGATCGCGGCAATAGTCGGGGGGCCAGAACAATGCCGCTGGAAAATATCCGACCCGACGACCTGCTGTCCGCGGCGGAGCGACGGGAGGCAGGCCATGCGTTGCGCCGACTGGTGCCGCGGCGATTGCATGCCGACTGGCAGGTACCTGCCGATCGCCGCGATCCGCTGGATATCGTGATCGAGAGCAGCCGGCACCGGATCTCGTCGCTGCTGCCGATCCGCTATGGGCGGATGCAACCATCCCCGTTCGCGTTCCTGCGCGGATCGGCCGCGGTGATGGCGGCGGACCTTGCCACCACGCCGACCAGCGGCATCTGGGTGCAGTCCTGCGGCGACTGCCATCTGGCGAATTTCGGCGTCTATGCCGCATTGGACGGCACGCCCGTGTTCGACGTCAACGATTTCGACGAGACGCTGCCGGCACCATTCGAATGGGACCTCAAGCGCCTCGCCACCAGTGTCGCCGTCGACGCGCGCGGCCGACTGTTGCCGCCGCGCACCTGCCGCGACCTCGCCCGCAGCGTGGTAACCGGGTATCGGCAGCACATGACGAAGCTGATGCGGTTCGATCCGCAACACGCATGGTGGTTGCGTGTGGATGTGACAAAAGTGTTGCAGGACATCGACGAGCCGAAGCTGCGGCAACGTGAACTCAAGCGCCTGCATATCGCGGCCGAGGCGCAGCGCACGGGCTATCGAAGGCTGCTGGAGCGTCGCAAGACAGGCTGGCGTATCCGCGCGCAACGGCCACTGATCCCGCCCTCACCGTCCTCGAACGACAACACGCTCGAGGTGGTCGCGCGTACTGCCTTCGAAGCCTACAAGGTGAGCCAGCCGGAGGATCGCGGTGTGTTGCTCGACCGCTACCGGCTGGCGGATGTCGCGTTCAAGGTGGTGGGCATCGGCAGTGTCGGCACGTTCTGCGCGCTTGGGCTGTTCACCAACTGCGATGGCGCCACGCTGCTGTTGCAACTGAAGGAGGCGCAGCAGTCGGTGCTGGCGCCGTATACCGCGCCGAGCGTGTACGCCGATCAGGGGCAGCGCGTGGTGACCGGGCAACGCATCATGCAGGGCGAGCACGACATCTTCCTGGGTTGGACGCAGGAACACGGCAGCGATCAGGTACCTGCTATGTGCGCCAGTTGAAGGACTCGCGGCTCTCGGCGGTCGGCGACACGATCGCCGATGCGGCGTTGCCATATTACGCCCCGCTATGCGGCATCACGCTGGCACGCGCGCATGCGCGGTCGGGCGATGCGGCACGGATCGCCGGCTACATAGGTTCCAGCGGCTCATTCGATGCGGCGATTGCCGACTTTGCCATGGCCTACGCCGTTCAGGTGGAAAGCGATTGGCGATCGTTTGTCGACGCGATCAAGGCCGGTGCCATCGAGGCGCGCGCGGATTGATCCCGCAGTCATTCCTGGAATGGCGCGGCGGGCACGATCGGGCCGCTTGCCGCCGTAGGACGCTTGGCGTCGCGCGATACCGGCCAGCCCGACCCATTTCCACGTGATGCTCAGCGTCACGATACACTATAACGTGGCCAATGCCGCGCCCGCACCAAATCAACGCGTCCGTGCGGCGACTGCCCGTCGCAGCCGCCGTCGCCGCCCTTATGGCGACACCGATTCCTGGTCGGGCACAACATAACAACTTATGAGCGTGGTGACGCCATGAAGGATGCGCGCGATCCAGTCGTCGCGATCGTCGATGGCCGGTATCTGCATCTGAGCGATCCCGGGGACCTGGTCCGCGAAGTTGCGCCCGCGGATCGCGCGATACCGTTCGACACTCGGCGACCTGGTTGACCATGCCGCGCCGGAACAGCAGGCGCTACTGGAACGGCTGCAGGAACAGCAGGTCACGGAGCAGGCGCTGCTTACGACCTATAACGAGATTTACGGCGGCAAGACCACGATCGACGAGGTCCACGTCCGCCTCATTCTGCTCGGCGGCGAAGCCGATGCAGCCAAGGCGCAGGCGCGCGTGCAGGCCGGCGAAGATTTCGCGACTGTGGCCCGCGAGAAGAGCCGCGATCCGAGCGCCGTTGCCTTCTCGCTGAAGCCGCAGGAGACCACGCCACGCCACGACCGGTCTGCGCCCGCAGCGGCTGGTACATTATCAAGGCTGAACAACGAAGCAGCGTTCCGCGGTCCTCTTTTGATACGGTCCGGGATGAACTGAGTCGGCTCCTGACGCAGCGAATGATCAAGCGGGCGGCGGCCGCGGCGCGCGCCGAGGTCTCGGTGCGTCAGTTCAATTCAGATGGGTCGCCTGCTCGCGGCGAAAACGGAAAGTCGATGCCCTAGCGTACGTTGAAGCGAGAAAACTCACGCAACGACACACACCAATTATGCGCAGGCGCAACCGGGTGTGGGTCCGCGGTCGTCGCGTACCACGTGGTGGTCGATCCATTCCGCCACCAGCCGGCGCGCCTCGTTCAGCGACGCCTCAGGATGGTGAATCCGATACAGCGCGGTACACGCCTGGAACGCGGCCATGTCATCGGAGCCGAGATGGCGCAGGTCGCGGTAGGCGGTGACCACCGCGCGCTCGCAGCGCCGTGCGATCTGACTGACCTCGTGACCCATTGCCGGGCGGTCCTCCGTGTTGCGAATCACTCGCAATTGACCGGCGTAGGATAGGTGGCCGTTCCGATTACGGCAATATGCGTATTTGTCAGGCCAGCAACCCGTTCGCCCGGGCAGTCTCCACCTCGGTCTCGCCAATCCCCCACGCCGCCAGTACCCGAGCGGAGGTCGATGGCACCCGGCGGCTCAGGCGGCGTTGGCGCAGCGAGCGGCGTGCTGGTGAAGCGCGGCGCCGGCGCGGGTTGGCGCACGCCATCGACATCGACGAACGCGTTGCGTGCGAGGTTATGCGGATGGTCCGGCGCCTCGTCCATCGACAGAACAGGCGCGAAGCAAGCGTCGCTGCCTTCCAGCAGCGCGCACCAATCGTCACGCGTGCGGGTGCGGAAGCGTCCGGCCAGCCGCGCCTTCGCCTCGGGCCAACGCGAGCGGTCCATCTGTGGCGGCATGGTGGCGGGGTCGATCTCCAACCGGCGCAGCAGGTCGGCGTGGAATTTTTCTTCGATCGCCGCGACCGAGACATAACGGCCATCGGCGCATTCGTAGACCTCGTAGAAATAGGCGCCTGAATCGAGAATGTTTTCGCCGCGCCCGCCGTCCATCCGCCCGGCCGCCTTGGCGCCATAGATCGAGGTCATGAGCGACGACGCGCCGTCCACCATGGCGGCGTCCACCACCTGGCCCCTGCCCGACTGCCGCGCCGCGATGATCGCCGCCAGCACACCGGCAACCAGATACAGCGCGCCGCCCCCGAAGTCACCGATCAGGTTGAGCGGCGGCGTCGGCGGGGCACCGGCGCGGCCGATCGCATGGAGCGCACCGGTGAGCGCGATGTAGTTGAGGTCGTGACCGGCGGCGTGCGCCAACGGGCCTTCCTGACCCCAGCCGGTGACCCGGCCGAACACCAACCGCGAATTGCGGGCCAGGCAGATGTCGGGACCCAGCCCGAGGCGCTCCATCACCTTGGGGCGGAAGCCCTCGATCAGCGCATCCGACTGCTCGATCAAGCGCAGCGTCAGTGCGACGGCTTCCGGGCGTTTGAGGTCGAGGCGGAGGATGTGGCGGCTGCGCTTCAGCACCTCGAACCTGGTTGGCAGCGGCAGGCCGAGATCGCTGTCGGCCACGCGGTCGATGCGCAGCACGGTGGCGCCCATCTCGGCAAGCATCATCGCTGCCATCGGACACGGCCCGATGCCGGCGAACTCAAGTATCCTAATACCCGCAAGAGGACCCATTGGGGGAGGCTATGACGTCACCCGATTACAGGCAACTCGGGGGCCGGCTATAGTGCTCCGACGATGACGGAGCCGAACCGGACAATCGCTGCAGTCGCTCGCGGCCACCGTCGGCCGTGCCTGCTCATCAGGCAGCCTTGCCGTGATGGTGGTGACGATGGCCGGTGTCGGGATGCGCGTGCGGGTGCTGCGTATAGTGCTGTCGCAGCAGGTCCTTGCCGTAGTCGTTGCCGTTGGGCGTGCGCACGACAGTGTGGATGTGGTCGCGTGAGGGCGTGTCGTTGTCATAGACGATGCCCGACTGGTGGTCGAACTCGACCAGGATGACCGGGCTCAGGATGCGGTAGTAAAACGGGCTCGAATCGTCGAACTGACCAATCCAGGCGAACTGCGTATTGTCGAGGTGACGCTTCGCCTCGGCATAGCGGACGTCCGCATGCCCCGGCCGCAGACGGCCGGTGTAGAGCCCGATCAGTGATTCGAGACGCTCGCGTCCTTCCGGCGTCAGGTCTCCATAACGTATCCCGATCGGATCGATCCGTTGGTTATCGCGGAACGCCGCGGTGAGCAGCTCCGACGGAAGGTCCTTGCCCACGGTCGCGAGTTGGCGTTCATCCGCGGACAGCGAGCGCATCAGCGCGTGCCCCTGCTCCTCCTCGGCCGCGAAGACGCGCGTGCCGGTGTATTTACCGAACCGCGCCAGCACCGGTTCCGACCCCATGAACGCGGGCGTCAATACCAGCTGATCGCCGAGTACGAAGCAGTTCAGGTTGAGATGGTGACCGTCGATCTGCCAGCCCCACGGTTGGTCCGGCGATGGATCACCGAATATGCTGACCCAATAGAACCACTCGCTGTATTCCTCTGGCTTGCCGGTGATCTCGAGCGCGTGTTCGTTCAGCCGCATGACGTCGCGCGCGCTGCGGTATCCTGCCTCGCTCATGCTTTCCCGCAACAAGGCGAGCGCGGCCTCGCGCTGATCGTGCCCGAGATCGGCGAGGCAGACACCGTGACGCATCACCCACGGATGGATGTTGCACCACATGCGCCACGCTTCGTCGCCGATAGCGAACGATGCCGCCTTGCGTTGCTCGGCGGCCAGCGTGGCGAGAAAGGCACGCGCGGCTTCGATTACGGGCGCAAGCGAGACGCCGGTCCGTTCGATTGAGAACAGCCCCGTTGCCAACTCGCCACCCGGCCGAATGCCATGGAAGGGTTCGGCAAGCGCAGCCTTCGCGCGATCGCGCATCGGCTGTAGCCGAGGCGGCAATTCGAAGGGCCTGACCGCTGGTGTCGGCGCGCGGTGCCGTAGGCCGAAATGCGCTAACTCACCTGCCATGTTCGAGTCCTCCCAAATCGATCCGCCTCAGCAGCCGGAGCAACGCTGCCATGGCACCTTGGGCCAACGCAATACGGCTCAGGCACCAACGACCGTCGTGCTCACCCATCAGTCGACGCGATCAATGGGGAAGGTGAAGGTTGGGCCACAACCCCACGACGCCGATCAGGATCAGATAGACGGCCACGATGACGTTGAGCAGCCGTGGAATCAGCAGAATGAGGATGCCTGCGATCAGTGCCACGAGAGGCTGGAGCGTGATGATGTCTATCGTCATGTGCGAATCTCCGTTCCACTGGAATTCCCTGTGTGAAGGCCGGCAGATGGCGAAACCAGGGCAACGGATTGTCGGCTTGATGATCTCGGTTGATCCACAGCAGCCACTCACGGCCTGATGACATGCCGGCTGTTCGTTGCCCCAGGCGGACGGCCCTGTCGCATCTGCCAACCACCCGTTCCCACAGAGGGTATGGGCGAGACGCGGTCATGACGGGCGACCGAGGTGCGGACCACGACGTACAATTCCGTCGGAGCTCGCTCGAGGTAAGTTCCTGCGGGACGCACGGCACCACCCGCTGCAAGGATAACCCGGCTCAGAAGTGGAAGTTGCCGGCGATCAGCGCGCCACCGAAGCTGAGATTTTCCACGCCACGCGTTTTGCTCCCGTTCTGAAACGAGAGGTAGCGGTAGCCGGCCGAGACATCGACCCAGTCGGTAGGCTGCCAGGCAACGCCGGCATAGACCTGCCAGGTGAAAGGTACGCTGCCGCCGCCGGCGTCCAGATAGAACGGCAGGTAGAACCTGCTGTTGGGGATGTTGATGCGGCCGGTGATACCGCCGATGCCTTCGGGCTTGGTCATGCCGAAACTGAGGGTGCCGGACCTCGCAAGGCCGACCGTTCCGTCGGGCAGCTGGATGGCGCTGGTGAACTGATAGTTCGTGGTGGAGCCGACGAACAGCATGCGCAGCCCGGCGACGGCATCGAGGTTGCCCCAATCGCCCTGCAGCACTGTATAGCCGCCGGCGAACGACCAGATGGTTGTGTACGACCGCGTTCCGGTGTCGCGCTGCGCCGCGCGGGGGATGTCGACCGGAGCCGGGCCAAGATTGATCGTGGAGAAGTGGCTGTTGCTCGTGGTGATGCTGAGGTTGGAATAGATTAGATCGCTCATGACCGTGAAGCGGTCGTAGCGGGCCTCTCCGCCGATAAACAGACCGAAATTGAGTTCGGAGATATAGTCAAGAATGCCAGCGCTGATCGATTGCGTCACGGTGCCGCCTTGTGGACCGGTGACACTGAATGTGGTCGAGATTCTCGGCATCCAGGAATAGGGGGTGATCGCAAAGGTCCAGCCACTGGCCGATTGCTGGGTAGGCGGGAGGTTTGCGACCTGCGCGCGGGCCGCGGCTGTCCAGCCGAGAATGCAGAATGCGGCCGTGGCGGCTGCAACGCAATTCGCGCGCCACTTAGGAACGGTGGCCGTCGAGCTTTTTGACCTTAGTCGCACCAAGACCACCGTCGGCCCTCCCAAAGTATCGCAGTCTTGCGCGGACATCGAATGGCAGACCTCGCGCGATATCGAATGCGACCCGCCCTCTACAATCCGCCGGATGTCTCGTAAACTCAACCGGTCTTCGCCGAACAGCATCAAGATCGACGTCCATACGCAGGTTGCGGCTGATCGGACGCTCAAGAGGCGGGCCAGTGCAATAGATCCGCGTTCGCGGCCCTTGTCGCAGGGCGCGTGGTCTCGACGTGCAGTGTGCGCGTCGGAAATGCGAATTCGACCCCGACATCCTTGGCGAAATCGATGATCTGCAAAAGCATTGCCTCTCGCTCTCTGAGTTCGACACCGTAGTCATCGACATCGAGATAGAACATGACAAGGATATCGAGGCTGCTCTCACCAAAATTATTGAAACGCACCTGGAAGTTCGACTTGTTGGTCAATGGATGATCGGTGATGAGTTGCCGAATACCGGCGACCATCTCCTCCACTCTTTCACGCGGCGTGTCGTAGGTGATCTGTACTAAGAAGCGCTGGCGGCGCATGGTGCGAAGGCTCAGGTTCTCGACCGTCGTATTCACCACCGTGTTGTTCGGGATCGATATCAATGAGTTGTCCAGCGTGCGGATACGCGTGCTGCGGAAGCCAACGTCCTCCACCGCGCCTTCCGTGCCGCTCAGCCGAATGTAATGGCCGATCCGAAATGGCTTCTCCACCATGATGAGCAGCGAGCCCAGCAGGTTCGCGATGCTGTCACGGGCAGCGAGTGCAACGGCCAGACCGCCGACACCCAGTCCGGCAAGCACCGAATAGGCCGGAAAACCCAACTCGTCCGCGCCCTGAATCAGGAATGCAATGGCGCCTGCAATGCCGACGAGGCGAGTGCCCAGCCTGGTGAGCTGACTGTCGAGGCTGTGGCGCTTCAGATGCTCCGACGACACGATCACGTCACCGACGATGATCGAGCCGATTATGCACAGCCACGCCGCCATGAGAAACAGTGCGCTTGTCTGAACGAAGGCAATGACGACACGCGGGGTGCCGCCGATACGAAACAGTGCAAACATCAGAGGTACGAGCATGCCCGCGACGAAAATGACCGCCAGGGGAACCGGCAGTGATTCCCATCGAGAACCAGGCTGGTCCTCGCTGCGATCCGTGAGGCGGTTCGCCAGACGATAGCCAGCGAAAATGACCAGCGCGCCCAGGAGAAGTCCGATGCCGAGCCCCAACCATTGCCAGGCGGCAGCACCAGCTACACGGTCTCTGGCCCAGTCCGGCAAGTTCAGCATCCAGCGAGTAGGGACAATGTAGCTCAATCCGACGGGCGAGCTCAAAAAGGCCTCGTAGATCGTGTCCGCCTTGCTTGCAGTCAATGTGCGATAGACATCGTTCAGTTCTTTTGCGGGACCGGGCTTGTAAGGCAGGCTCTTGACCCGCTGGTAAAACTCCGGAAGGCGATCCACGGTTTCAGCCGACACCAGAAACTCTCCGGCGCGAGGCCCGGCTTCGATACGAACGAACTCGATTTCCGTACCCGGCAGCGTCCATTGCTTCAATGAAGCGTGGGCCATGGCTTCCCGATCCGGAATATCCTGAAGGGGTGGAAGCTCAATTCGATCAAGCACCTCTTTGAGTTGCAGCGCGCGCTGGGCCGGGACGGTGTCCTGGAGCACCGGCGGGATCTGGGACACGTCCAGGAATCGAATGACCTTCGGTGCGTTTCCGAGTACGGCCGAGTGTTTCTTCTCTTCCGCCAAGCTCAGGTAGAGCCGATCGGATCGGCTGTATTCTTCGAGCACGTCCGTCATGCCAAGATAGATATCATCGACGGCATCGATGAAGCCTTGCAGTGACGCCCTTGGGCTGGACGTGTCGGCGGGCTGGAGCGGATTGGGGGCGGCTGCGTTGGCTGCCCACGAGACACCGAGCAGGAGGCCGACCAGGACCACGAGGCCCGCGTAGATGGCACGGCAGCCATATTTCGCGCTCATCGCCACTCACGTTCTCCCGCTCGTCGCGCCTGGTCCCGCCGCCGAATCGACCTGCCGTATTGCGGCAGACATCGGCTGTTATACCGGCGCGCGGATGGCCGACATAGCTCAGTAGTGTGCGACTGAATTGAAATGGTACAGGCCGCCGCTGACAAGTGTCATCGACATCGCTCGGGCTACGTCAGACTTGATGCTGGGATATGCCTGGGCTAGTGAGCGACCGCCGTATCGTGTCCGCTGGCAGCCTGTCGCATTTCGCACCACCTCCTGCCGCTACCGGAACGATCGGCTGCAGATCGAGCAATACCCACGGAGAACAGGCCGATGATCCAGACCCGAGACGGGTGTTCACGCCGGGGTCTGCTTGGCATGGCCGGGGGTGGTGGCATGGCAGCGCTGCTGGCGGGCTGTGGCGTGCCGGCGCGTGGGACGCCCGTGCCGGTGGGGCAGACCACCAAGGCCACCGTACTGGGCCTGCCCAACGAACGCTTCTTTCCCGCGTTCGGCTCCGACGCATTGTACGCAGAGGTCTTGGCGGCGGTGCAGCGTCGCCAACGGATGCTCGGTCAGGCGCCGGGCCAACTGCCGCCGGAGATGCAGATCCTGGCGGTGTCGGGCGGTGGCGAGAACGGCGCTTTCGGCGCGGGCCTGCTGTGCGGCTGGACCGAGACCGGCACCCGCCCCGTGTTCGAATTGGTCACCGGCGTCAGCACCGGCGCGTTGACCGCCCCGTTCGCGTTCCTCGGCTCCGCCTACGATCCACAGTTGCGCGCGGTGTACACCGAACTCAAACCGGCCGACGTACTGGAGGCGCGTGGCCTGCTTGCCGGCGCGCTGTTCTACGATGCGATGGCCGACAACTCGCCGCTGTTCAAAACCATCTCCCGCTACCTGACGCCGGACATGCAGGTTGCCCTCGCCAAGGCCTATGGAGAGGGGCGGCTGCTGCTGATCGGCACCTCCGACCTCGACGCGCAGTTGCCGGTGATCTGGAACATCGGCGCCATCGCCGCCAGCAACCACCCCAAGGCGCTGGACACGATCCGTCGCGTGCTGCTGGCGTCCGCAGCCATCCCCGGCGCGTTCCCACCGACCATGTTCGATGTCACCGTGGACGGGGTGGCGTATCAGGAGTTGCACGTCGATGGCGGTGCCTTCACGCAAGCCTTCCTCTACCCTGCCTCGCTGACCCAGGGGCGGCGCGAGCGCATGCGGCAGGGCAAGCCGGTGATCGACATCACCGCCTACGTCATTCGCAACGCTCGGCTCGACCCCGATTGGGCTGTCGTCGAGCGCCGCACGTTCGGCATCGCCAGCCGCGCCATCGCCACCATGATCGCGTCCAGTGGCTACAACGACGTGGTGCGGATGTACAACACCACGCAGGCGGACGGTGTCGGCTACAACCTTGCCTATATCGGCAAGGATTTCACCATGACGTTGCCGGAACCATTCGACCCTGGCTACATGCGTGCGCTGTTCGACTACGGCTATCAGCAGGGCCGGCATGGCTACGACTGGAAGAAGAAGCCGCCGGGCAATTAGAGGTCACACTGGCTGCCTGCGGCTTCGATCCAGCGTCGCGACCAAGGATTCATAACGCAACCGGTGCCTATGCAGCATCCAGTGCGGGCACCATGCAGCAATAACCTTGAGGCTATATTGTTACCATATTATAACTATTGACCCTTGGACATCGCGAGCGCGGACATTATTGCCACCAGCGTCGCCGCCCTTACCCTTGCTGCGGCATGCTCGGGATGATCACCGGCGGCCTGGTTGCTGCATCACTCCTCAATGAGACGAAAATGTCGGAGCCCCGTCACCCGATCGCCGCCGCCACCCATTGTGCCCATGCCAGCGCCTGCCGGTCCTCGCCGATCCGCGTCACGATCTGGATGCCGAGAGGCAGCCCGTCCGGCCCGGTTCCCGCCGGCACCGTCACGCAGGGCACATGCAGGCTGGTCCAGATCAGGTTGAACGCCGGATCGCCGGTCCACTCCAGCCCGGCGGGCGCCTGGCCAGGCGCCGAGGGCGTCACCAGCGCGTCCAGTCCCTCCATGTCGGCGGGGAATTCGCGTTGCGCGCGATCGAACACGTCGCACGCGTCCGCCACCGCCGCCTCGCTCTGCGACAGGCCGAACTCCAGCCGCTCGCGCAGCCCCTCGCTGATCTGCTCGGGCGCGTTCGCCAGCTCCCAACCCAGCGCGCGACCGCTCTCGTGGTTCGTCACGATCGGGTGCGCTCCGGCGATCGCCGCCACCGCCGGCGACAGTTCGCGATCAACGACTTGGGCGCCTGCCCGCCCCAGCGCCGACGCGACCTTTGACAGTAACGTCTTGGTCTCCGGCGCGGCGTGGTCCCAGGCCGGCGACCGGCAGATGCCGAACCGCGGTGCCCGCTCCGGCCGCACCTCCGGATCGCCGAGCTCCCGTCCCGCCACCGCGCCGGCGAACAGCGCGCAATCGGCGACGCTGCGGGCCATCACTCCCACCGTATCAAGGCTCTCCGCCATCAGCTTCATGCCGAACCGGTTGATCATGCCGTAGCTCGGCTTGTAGCCGACCACGCCGCAGAACGCCGCCGGCCGGATCACGCTGCCGGCGGTCTGCGTGCCATAGGCCAACGGGAAGAACCCATCCGCCACCCCGGCCGCCGATCCGCTGCTCGAACCGCCCGGCGTATGCCGCAGATTGTGCGGGTTGGCGGTCGGCCCTGGCTTGCGAGTAGCGAACTCGGTGGTGACGGTCTTGCCGATCGCCACCCCTCCCGCCGTTCGCGCCCAGGCGACCGCCGCGGCATCCGCGCGCGGCCGCCAGCCTCGCCAGATCGGCGAGCCATATTCACTTGGCATATCAGCAGTGTCCAGCACGTCCTTCACGCCGATCGGCAGCCCGTGCAGCGGCCCGGGCCGCGCCGTCGCCGCCGCACGCCGCGCGGTGTCGGCATCGAACCATGCGAACGCCTGCACCACCGGCTCTCGCGCCGCGATCCGGGCAAGGCACGCCTCCATGAGGTCGAGCGGCTGTAATCTGCCCTCGCGGATCAGCCTGGCAGCTTCGGTGGCGGTCAACCTGGCCGGGTCCTGCATGGCTGAATTCTCCCCTGGCAGCGCGCACGCAGGCTGGCGCAACCCGCCTCGCGGGTCCATCCTTTCAGCCGATGGAACCGCCCGAGCATCCCTCGTCCGTGCAAGTCGGCGCCGGCCCCGACGGGTCGCTGACCTACTTCGTCACGCTGTCGCCCGAGGACCTCCCGCCGGTGCATCGCCGCGACCTGGAGCGCGCCTGGTATGCCGCGCGCGACGCCGCGCTTTCGCAGCGTTGGGACGTGGCGCGCTGCTTTCGCTTCCAGCGTCCCGACGGCTCCTACGGCGATCTGGCACTGGCCGATCGCGACGCGTGCTGCTGGGCCGGCGCGGTGGATGGCACGCTCGGTCTGCGCAACAGCTACGGCCTCTCGGTCTGCCTGCGCCTGCTGGCGCTGGTCGACCTGCTGGCACGGGTGCGCTGGGCGGATTCGCTCTGCCTGCTGCATCGCGATGGCGCCGAGTTGCACCCTTCGCTGCTGCGCGCAGCCGCAACCGCGCCGCTGACCGCCGAGGCACGCTTCGACGAACCCGGATTTCGCAGCCGGCTGGCGCGGTTCGCCTTCGGCTTCGCACTGGAAGGCCAAGCGGCCCCACGCCTGACAGGAGCCACCCCATGAGCCGCCTGACCGTCCCGCTCCTGCTCTCGCCGATGCTGGCGCTTGCGCACTGCGCGTCGCCACCGCCGTCCGCCACAGGCGCGCGCTGACGCCGCAACACTGGCCGCCTGCCGCGAACACGCCGATACCGCGTACAATCGCAACAATCGCGATTCGATCTACACGATCAGCAGCGCCAACTCGCCTTATTCGGCCAACTACACGCCGGGTCTCGTCACCCGCGGCCTGGCGCAACGCTACGGTTTCGAGAACATGGTGCGCGATTGCGTGCGCAACACCGGCGCCGACGCCGATCCGACCGCCACCACAGCGCCAGCACCGGCACCGACCACGCCCTGATCCGGAGCGCGCGGCCCAGGTGGCCAGCCTGTCTGCCATCGGTGGCGTGTTCGCGCAGCGCAACGCACGGATCTTCTACGCCGGCAGCGTCACATGTTGGACAGGCTCGTGGATGCAGCGGGTGGCCACCGACTGGCTGGCCTGGGAACTGACCCACTCCGCGTTCTGGGTCAGCGTGATCGCGTTCTGCAATCTGGCGCCCTCGGTGGTGATCTCGCCGCTCGCCGGCGCGGTGGCCGACCGGATCGACCGGGTGCGGCTGACGGTGGCCTCGCAGTTCGTCGCCGCCGGCCAGGCGGCGATCCTGGTGGTGCTGATTCTGACCGGGCTGATCCGGGTCGAGTACATCGCGGCCCTCGCGGCGTGCAACGGCATGGCCGAGACATTCGCCCAGCCGGCACGCCAATGCCTGCTCCCCGGCCTGGTGCCGCGCGCCTACCTGCCCGGCGCGGTGGCATTGAACTCGCTTACCTACAACGTCGCTCGCTTCATCGGTCCGGCGCTGTCAGGGCCGATGATCGCCGCCTGGGGCGTGGTGCCGCCGATCGCCTGCAACGGCTTCGCCTTCCTGTTCGCCAGCCTGACCATGTATCTGCTGCGGCTCGATCCCGCTGTCCGGCTTGGCCATCGGTCCACTCACAGCGTGTTCCATGACGCGATCGAGGGCATCCGCTACGTCACACGCCACCGCGGCATCGGCCCGCTCATGCTGTTCGTCGCCACCGTCGGCATGACGGTGCGCGCGGTGCCGGAGATGCTGCCGCCCTACGTCGCGGATCTGTTCGGGCGCGACGCCCGCGGTCTCGCCACGCTCGCCAGCACGATGGGTTTTTCCGCCCTCGTCGGCGGCACGCTGGTGGCGATCCGCGGCCGTCTCGGCGGCCTCACCCGGATAGCGGTGTTCGCCGGCCTGGCGATGACGATCGCCACCGCCAGCTTCGTGGCGACCCACAACTTTGCCGTCGGCGTGGTGTGCATCGGCGTGATGGGCGCCGCCACCACGATGCACGGCATATCGATCCAGACGCTGCTGCAGAGCTCCGCCTCTCCCACCATGGTGGGCCGCGTGCTGAGCCTGTGGGGCATGATCACCCGCGCCGCCCCGGCGATGGGAGCGCTGACCTACGGCGCGGCCTCGGAGTTCCTGGGGTTGCAGATACCGGTGCTGGTGGGCTGCCTGCTCTGCTCGCTGGCCTGGCTGCTCGCGAAGTCCCGGCTGCCGCGCATCGCGCCGGCGCTGGAGGGCAGCGAGACGCTGGCCTGATCGCACCGCTTGCCCTAGAAGGCCGCGAGCCACAGCAACATGGGGAGACATCGCCGATGCCGAAGATCGACCGTACCGATCCGGGTGCCATCCTGTCGAAGGCCGTCGAGTACCACGGGTTCGTTTACCTCCAGGGTGTTACTGCGAAGGACACCACCAAGGGGATAAAGGAACAGACCGCCGACGTCCTGGCCCAGATCGACCAGTTGCTGGAAACCCACGGCACCGACAAGACCAGGCTGCTGCAGGCGCTGATCTGGGTCAGGAACATCCGCGACCGTGACGCCATGAACGAGGTCTGGACCCCGTGGCTGCCAAAGGGAGGCGCTCCGGCGCGCGCCTGCGTTCAGGCGGAACTCGCCAATCCGTCGATCCTGGTCGAGATCATGGTCACGGCGTGCAAATAGCCTCGGCCTGACCGTCGGTGTTTCCGGCACGAATCCGGTGCCGGAGTCCCTTCGTGTCATCGCCATTCGACCGAACCGGGAACAGATCGGCCCAATTAGGACAATAGTCTCGAATTCCGACCTTATCCACAGGGTGCAACAGGCGAAGTGTAGCCCCGCACGCGGAACGATAGCCTTCGCGGATTGTCACCTTTGCAACCCTGTTGCTACCGATTCACAGAGCTTTGGCGTAAGCAATCGGGGAGCGAGTCGCGATGCGGGGTTGGGGAACCGGCGCTAAGTCTTTGTTTTTCATGTCAGTTTTTGCCGCAGGTTGTCAGATCGCCGCACCGCCCGCCAGCGCCTCGTCCAGTCGACACCAACCACCGACGGTCGACGCCGCCCACCACCCCTCTCAGTTCAATCGGCACGCGCTGCGCGTCGCCGCCCACGGCCGGATCGCTGTGCACGGCCGCCATTATGCCGGCGGCGGCATCTCCTGTGTGCCGTTTGCGCGCAACGATTCCGGTATCTCCGTTGCCGGCAACGCCTGGCAGTGGTGGGACAACGCGGCGGGCGTCTATGCCCGCGGCAGCGTTCCCGAGACGGGCAGCGTGCTCACGTTCCGCGCCAACGGCCGGATGCACATGGGTCATGTCGCCGTGGTGAGCCAGGTCGTCAATCCGCGCGAGATCGAGGTCGACCAGGCCAACTGGTGGGGTACCGGAGCGTATGGCGGCGTGTCGCGCAACATTCCGGTGGTGGATGTCTCGGAGGCCAACGACTGGACCGCGGTGCGCGTCGGCCTCGGCGAGAGCGGTAAGTTCGGCAGCGTCTATCCAACCTATGGCTTCATCTATGACCGGCAGGACAATGGCGTGATGCTGGCCTCGCGTAGCGCCCCGGCGCCGCAGCCGGAACTGAACCCGGCACCGAACGACCTGCGTCCGCTCGGCGAGCGGGATCCGCAAGCGTATGACGAGGTCGCCGAAGCGCCGGCCTCGCCGCGGCGGCACCGGCGCACGGTCCATCTGGCATCGCACCATTCGCACCAGATGGCGGCACTGGAGCGGAAGCTGTAGCCGCCGCCGGGTGACGCGGTCGGCCTCTCGACCCGCGTTGCAGGCCTGTCGCGCCGCCGCACAAGAAGGTTTAAATCTCAGATCAGTGCAGATGCACGCGAAACACGCCGATCGTTCGTTGTCTGCGTGCGTTCGCGTGCATTTTAAGACTTCGTTTCTGGCCCAGGGCGTTACTACCGGCTTTCCTGGTGCGGCACGTCGATCATCCTCCGGGTACCGGCGGCAACGTCGTATATGTGGAACGAATTCATGTTCCGCCGTACAGGTGCAGGCTGATGCACGTCTCCCGTTCCGCGGCGACCCCGGTCATATGGATATGATCCGGGTTCGGCACGAAGCTGGTGACCGAGCCGGGATTGAGCAACACCACCCCGCCGCGGCGCAGGCGGATGCCGGCATCCCCCCTGATCTCGCCGTCGATCGCCATGAACGAACGCTCCTCGAGCAGTCCCTGCACAATGCCGACCACACCCCAGCTGCCGTGGTCGTGCACCGGCGTCCACTGCCCCGGTAGCCACACCAGCGCGAACAGCGACAGGTTTCCGTCGGGCGAAATATGGATCGCGTTGCGCTCGTACTGCTGTGGATTGGAACGGAAGTGATCAGGTTGGAGGAACGATCGGTCGGTATCCAGCAGGCGCCGCATCAATGCTGCGATCGCGGTCACCCGATCCGCCGCATCCTGCTGCCGCTCGATCACGCCATGTGCGTCAGCAATGAAACCATCCAGCGCCTGGTCCATGACAACCTCCAAGTCCAGGATCTCAATCGTGCGGCTGCGCGACTACGCGGAGATATGGCTTCAGGGTCTTCCAGCCGCCGGGGAATTTGGCCTTTGCCTGCTCGTCCGAGACCGCCGGCGGGATGATGACATCCTGGCCGGGACGCCAGTTCACCGGCGTCGCGACGGTATGCTTCGCCGTCAGCTGGCAGGCATCGAGCAGTCGCAGCACTTCGTCGAAGTTGCGGCCGGTGCTCATCGGATAGGTCAGCATCGCCTTGATCTTCTTGTCCGGCCCGATCACGAACACCGAGCGCACCGTGGCATTGTCGGCGGCGGTGCGACCTTCCGACGTCGTGCCGGCGCCCTCCGGCAGCATGTCGTACAGCGTCGCCACATTCAGGTCGGTGTCGCCGATCATCGGGTAATTCACCGCGTGTCCCTGGGTCTCCTCGATATCCTTGGCCCAGCGGGAATGGTTGGCCACCGGATCGACGCTGAGACCGATGATCTTTGTGTCACGCTGGTCGAATTCCGGCTTCAGCCTGGCCATGTAGCCAAGCTCCGTCGTGCAGACCGGGGTGAAATCCTTTGGGTGAGAGAACAGGATCGCCCAGCCGCTGCCGATCCAGTCGTGGAACCTGATGGGGCCCTCGGTCGTCTCGGCGGTGAAGTCCGGCGCCACAGAGTTGATTCGCAGCGACATGATAGTGCTCCTCACGAAGGCGCTGCTGCGCTGCCACGACCGTGACCGGCCCGATCGCACGCCTTGACTGCGCCACACAGGTTTTGCGGATACAGTTACATAGCCGCCGCCGGGCAGGCGGCGCCATATAAATCACCGACGCCACATATATTTCGTGCCGATCACGTGTGATGCGATCGGCTCATCATTGCATGGCTCTCGAACCGGGGTGAAGGACGATCGGGTCGTTCATCGCCGAAGACCGTGGCCCGAACGCGAAACGCTCATGTCAGCAAACCTGTGGCACCCAATGCAGCCGCCGCACCCAGCACCAGCAACGGATGCACCCGCGTGAACAGCAACAGCGCAGTCGCGACGACGGTGATCGCCGCGGTGCCCCATTCGGCCGATGTGGTACGGATCAACAGCGCGGCGGACGCCATGATCAGGCCGGCGGTCACCGGCATCAGCCCTGACTGCACCAGCCGCCGCCACCGCGCGTCGCGGAACCGGTACCACAGCCCCGAACCGATGAAGGTCAGCACCGACGATGGGCCGGCCACACCGAGCGTAGTGATCAGCGCACCGGGCAGCGCGGCGACGCGCCAACCGATCAGTGTCACCACCAGCATGTTCGGCCCCGGTGCTGCCTGCGCGAGGGCGAACAGCGACGCGAATTCGCGCGCCGTCAGCCAGTGATGTACCTCGACCACCTGCCGCTGCATCTCCGGCAGCACCGAGTTGGTGCCGCCGAACGACAGCAGCGAAAGCTGCATGAACACCGCGGCCAGATCGGCCAGAGTACCCGAATTGCTCACCGACGGAACTGCCACATCAGCAGCGTGGAGAGCGCCGCCATCGTCGGCAGCACCGGCGGCAACGGCAGGCGCAGCACGGCGATCGCGATGAACGTCGCCACCGCGATGCCGATGCCGACCGGCCGCGACCGCAGTGGCGCGGCAATCTTCAGCGCATTGGCCAGTACCAGCGCGGACGCCGCCGCCGCCAGGCCGGCGAACGCGTGCCGCACCGCGGGTTGCGCGCCGTAACGGTCGTACGCCACACCCAGCGCGATCACGCTCGCCATCGGCGCGGCCATCAATCCGGTGAACGCCGTCGCTGCGCCGGCCGCACCGTGGAACCGCGCGCCGAGTGCGATCGTCACGTTCATGACGTTGCCACCGGGCAGGAACTGGCAGAGCCCCAGCATGTCGGTGAACTCTGCCGCGGTCATCCAGCGGCGCTGCTCCACCACCATGCGCCGCGCCCAGGGCAGCACACCGCCGAAGCCAACCATGCCGACCGACAGGAACCCCAGGAACAGCGCGAGCAACGAGGGTGGGGCTGGCGTATCGGGCATCCTGGCTGGATACTTGGCCCGCCGCGATGCGACAAATTCTGGCGCTGCTTCTGTGCATTGGGATCACCGCGACGGCGCAGGCCGCCTGTCGCGTCGAGCCGCGCGGCGTGGTGCCGGTCGATGCCGTGGACGGCCACATCATGGTGACGGTGGCGGTGAACGACGTCGCGGCGACGTTCATCCTCGATACCGGCGCCGACCGCACTCTGATGGGCGAGGATGTGGTCCGCCGCCTCGGCGTGGAGCGCGATGGCTGGGTGGCATCCACCGTCCGCGGCATCGCCGGGATCGAGGAGCGCCCCAACGCCCTGCCCCGCTCGCTGCGTCTCGGCGCCACGCTACTGCGCCGAAGGACGATCACCGGTGACACCAGCGTGACCGTCGGCCCGCTGCCGGTGAACGAAATCGCGGGTCGGCCGATCGCCGGCCTGCTCGGCCGCGACTTCCTCTCGCCGTTCGACCTCGACCTCGATCTGCCCGAGCATCGGATGACGCTGTACGACGTGCGCGGCTGCGATGCGCGGTTCCTGCCGTGGACCTCGCCCTACGCAGCGATCCCAGCCACCACGCCGATGGGCGCCGCGCTGGTGGTGCCGGTGCTGATCGATGGCCGGCCGCTGCGCGCGCTGATCGACAGCGGTGCCAGCGCCAGTCTGATCACCGCGCCGGGCATATATCGTCTCGGCCTTACGCCAGGAGCTGTTGGCGCGCGATCCGGGTGGCAACGGCAGCGGGGTAGGACCGGCACCGGTACCGATGCGGCTTCACCGCTTCGCCGAATTGCGCGTCGGCCCCGACACCACGCGCGATCCGATGCTCTGGGTTGCATCGGCGCACGTGGTGCCGATCGTCGACATGCTGCTTGGCGCGGACTGGTTACAAGTGCGGCGCGTGTGGTTGTCGTTCGCGACCAAACAGCTGTTCGTGGCTGCCCGCAGCTAGCCAACTTTCACGTTGGCTGGAAACCCGACATGTCATTACGATCCAGTTGTCATCCCCGCGAACGCGGGGACCCAGGGTACCGCACGGGGCTCGCCCTGGGTTCCCGCTTGCGCGGGAATGACGATGGGGATGTCGGTGGCCGGTGTGGAACTCGCAATGATAGCATCGACGACAGGTTCCGGTCATGTTGACGTTGCTCTAATGCTTACGAACTGATCCGTGTTCAGCCGGTCCGCTCGAGCTCCATCTGGTAGCCGCAACCTTCTCGCTGCGGCTGCACGCGTCCGGAAAATCGATTGCCGGTGAACTGGCCCGTTATCCACTCGAACCGCAATTCCATCTGCAACATGCCGTCGATGCCGATCGCGCCACTGAACGAGCCGAAGCTGACGCGACCGCCTGACACATGCATCCCTTCCACCTTCATAGTCGGTCGACAGCCGACGTCGTGGCCCGGCAAGCCGGTCATGGTACCGCTGTAGTTTCCATCGAACTGGCTGGCGTTGACGGCTGGCGCCTGGCCCGGTGCAGCGCACCCGGACAGCACAGCACACAGGCTGACGGCAAGAACGCCCGCTGCGGCGTCGCGGAGGCGTCGGCGCTGCGCGTTTCCGACGTGGGTGTTTGTCTGCATTGTGATCATCCCCAAGGCTCGCGGCACCGTCGCGCCAGCGCGGTTGCCGCCATCGCGGTCGCCGCGTCATGAGCCGCGGCCAATATCTCGCGCTGGCGCTGCCCTGACGCGATCTTGCCGGCGGCGTGCAGCAGCACCGGCACGAATACCTCGCTGCCGACCGCCCGCGCCGCGATCGCGGCGTCGTCCAGCGTGCCCAGCGCACGCACGGTGTCGCCGGCCAGATGCTCGGCCTCCGCGAGCAGTTGCATCGCGTAGGGTCGCAGGATCTCACTTTCGGTTGCCGAGTACCGGCGCAGCCCGGCGCGCAACTGCAGCAATCCATCCGCCACATCGCCGAGCGCCGATCGGCTCCAGCCGCACAGCATCTCCGCCATCGCCGACCAGTAGGCGATGCCGCGCGCGGCCGCGATCTCACCGCAGCGAACGGCGTGTCGGTGCGCGCCCTCCGGGTCGCCGGTCATCTGGTGCACCGCCGCGGCGAAGCCCAGGCCATAGGCGCCGATGATCGGTCGCCGCGCGCCGACCGCGCGTTCAGCCACCAACGCGGCCCGCGCCAGTGCCGCGGCATCGCCCTCGGTCAGCCAGTCGAGCCAGCTAAGCGCGGCGAGCGTCAGCGTCGCGGTCAACTCCTGATCGACCCCGGGCGGGCCGGCGTCCGCGGCGTCAAGCCGGGCAAGTGCTGCTTCCAACAACTGCCGCGCCTCGCCCAACGCGCCCTGACAGAACCGGCACCAGCCGAGCCGCCGCTCGGCCTCGGCGACCAGCAGCGGATTACCGTCGCGACGCGATAGCTGCAGCAGCTTCTCGCCCAGCTCGTGGGCGCGCGTGAGCGGACCACGCACCTGGTAGAAGCCGACCAGCCCGCGCAGCGCCGGCAACAGATCGTTCGCGGTGCCGCCGGCCAGCGCCAGCCGCGCGGCGCGCTCGAACGTCGTCTGGACCTCCGAATTGCCGTAACCGGCCGTCGCCATCAGCGCGCTGCCCAGCGGCGCGAGCGCTGCCAGTACCGCGCGATCGCGCGCTGTCACGGGCAGCTGTCTCGGCGAGTTCCAGCGCGCGTCGTGCGTGGCTGGCGGCTTCGACCAGGGCGCCGGACAGCAACGCATTCTCCGCCGCGTCGCGGAACCGTGTGCTTGCCTGCTGAAGACTGCCCGCGGCCGCCAGGTGCTGGCCCAGCGTCTCCGGCCGCACCGTCGGATCCTTGCCGAGCACATCGACCACGCGCTGATGCAGGGCGTGCAGGCGCTCGCTTGGCAGCGCCTGATAGGCCACGTCGCCCAGCAGGGCATGGCGGAACGACAGCGCCGCATCCGCGCCGGTGCCGACGTGCATCATCACACCGCTGCGCACCAGCACCTCGACGGTGGCGGCGAACGCGTCTGGATCGAGACCGGACAGCTCGGCGAGCGTGCGCACTTTGACGTCGCGCCCGACCACCGCGGCGATCTGCGCCAAGGTGCGCGCCGGACCGACGCTGTCCAGCCGCGCCGTGAGCAGCTGCGACAGCGATCCCGGCAGGCGAACCGACAGTGACGTCCTGTGCGTCAACCGAGCGAGCGAATTCCTCGATGAACAGCGGGACGCCCTCGGCGCGATCCAGAATGGTCTGGCGCAACTGCTGCGGCAGGTCGCCGGCGACGTCCTCGGCCAGTCGTGTCGCGGCCGACCCGACCAGCGGCCCCAGCGCGACCTGCAACGTCTGCGGTCGTGGCGGCCACGACGCGGTAAAGTCGCTGCGATGCGTCGCGACCAGCAGCACGCGCATGGTCTCGATCCGTTCGGCGAGCTGGCGCAGGAAGTCGAGTGTCGATGCATCGGCCCAGTGAATGTCCTCGGCGATCAGCACCGTCGGGCCGTCAGCCGCGAGTTTGCCGATCCAACCCAGCAGCGCCTCGAAGATTAGTCGCCGCAGACCCGCGGCCGGCGGCATCTCCGCCTGCGCGACGCCCAGCATGACGGCGAACGCCATTCCCGCGGTGTCGCTCGCCAGTCCGATCGAGGTCGCGAACGCTGCGGCACGGGCGCGAATGTCCTCGGGATCGGCATCCTCGGCGATCGACATTGCCGCGCGCAGCGGTTCCTCGAGCGGGCGGAATGGGCTGTCCGTTCCGTCCGGCCGGCCGAATACCGCCATCACCGATGCGGCCTCGTGCTGGATGTCGGCCACCAGGTCGGCGATCAGCCGCGACTTGCCGATGCCGGGATCGCCGGACAGCAGCACCATCCGGCCTTCGCCCTGTCGCACGCTGTGCCACCGCTCGCGCAAGGCCGCGCGTTCGCGGTCACGGCCGACCATGCTGCTGGCGCGGTGCATCCGCAGACGCGCCAGCAGATCGCCACCGGTGGCTTCGGACAGCACATGCGCGGCGCGCATCGGGCGCGGCAGTGCCAGGCCACGCGTATCCGCCGGCGTAGTAACGAAGATGCCGACCAGCAACGGCAGCGTCCCCTCGCCGACGATGACGCCGTTCGGGCGCGCGTAGTGCTGCAGCTTGGCGGCGATGTTCGGCGCCGGGACCGACCACGCCGTCGTGCTCGATATCGGCGCCCGCGATACCGCCGACGCCGATGTCGCCCACCAGCACCCAGCCGGTCTCGATCGCCAGGCGCACCGACACCGGTAGCTTCGCTTCCAGGACGCGGCACACGCCGGCCGATCTCCAGCGCGCAGGCAACCGCCGCATGCGCATCGTGCCCACCCGCGCGCGGCCAACCGAACAGCGCCAGGATCCCATCGCCGACCACGCGCGCGACATGGCCGCCATGACGGCGCACGATATCGAACGCGAGACGGCGATAGCCGGAAAGCAGTTCGGCAAATGCCTCCGGCTCGACGCGGAACTGGTGGCCGGTGGAGTCAACCATGTCGCAGAACAACACGCTCAGAAAGCGGTGCTCGGCTGAGGGCGGTCCGATGTCTCCGATCGGAATGTTGTCGTGATTCACGGTGACTCCATACCGCATTGCACTGCCAAACCAAATACCGGCGAGGTCAGGGCAACCGGATGAACGTGCGGCCCACCGGAGGGTTTTGATAGTTTGCAAGAAAGCTTCAACACGGAGAACGATCGAGGGCCACTGCGATCCACGGAGGGTAGATTTTGGCGGGCGCAAGGTGCATTCATGCCGCTCTTCGTTGGCTCCGGCCATTCACCCGATAGCTCTGCCACGGGGCAGCGTGCCCTTGACTGCAATGAGGGCTTCGTTTCACGCTTGGACCGCAACCAACACAGGCCGCATGAATCCGGTTCTGCACACGCCGCCCAAAATCACGATTGGCCTGACCGAGGCGTGCCCGTTACGGTGCCACCATTGTTATGCCGATTGCGCGCGTGCGCCGAAGCCCGGCGAACTTGATGCCGAACGATGGATCGGCCTGCTGCGCGATCTGTCCGAACAGGGCGTCATCCAGGTGTATTTCGAAGGCGGCGAGCCGCTGATCAAACCTGGTCTGCTGGATATCCTGCGTGCCTGTTCGCCCACCATGATGACGAAGCTGCGCACGCATGGCTGGCAACTCGACGATGCATTGGCGGCGACGCTGGCGGACGCGGGCCTCGGACGCGCGCTGGTGGATCTTGCCGGCGGCAACGCGGCGACGCATGACGCCGCGACCGGCGTTGTGGGCAGCTTCCGGCAATCCTGCGATGCGATCGCCGCGTTGGCGCGTCATCACATTCCGGTCGATGCGCTGGTGATCCTGACCCGGCAGACCGCGCCTGAGCTCCAGGCGATCGCCGATCTCGCCGCCACGCTCGGCGCGGATCGCCTGGGTATCCTGCGGCTGTATCCGCTGGGCCGCGCCAGGCAGGCGTGGAGCGATCTCGCCTTGCCGCTGGCCGAACAGATGGCGGCGATCACGGCGATCAGGCCACCGGCGGGACTGGGCATCATGCAGTCCTGGCATCCGAAGGATCGCAACTGCTGCTGGCAGGCCGCGGCGATCAATGCGTTCGGCCGTGCGATCGGCTGTATGTATCTGCGTGAATACGTTGATTTCGGCGACGCGACGCAGACACCGTACAACGAGATCTTCCGCACCAATGCGCAGTACCGTGCGCTGCGCGAAGGTCCGGTGGAAGCGAGCTGTAGCGATTGCAGCGCGCCGCAGGGTCGGCCCGGCGGCTGCCGCAGCACCGCCTATGCCTGGCACGGACGCTGGACCGCGCCCGATCCGTTCGACGTGACGCTCAATCATGGCATCGATCTCAGCCTTGCCCCGCCCGCTCTCCTGGATACGTGAGCACGGCGTGCGGCTGAGGCCGGTGCCGGAGCAGGCGGTGTGTCTTGCCTATCGGCCGCAACCGCCGATGCTGTTCGGGCTCAATCTGACGAGCTGGCTGCTGCTGACGCTGTGCGATGGACGCAGCGAAGCCGAGATCGGTCGCGATTACGATGCTGCGGTGCGCGAGGCAGGCGGACCGGGTGCCGAACCAGGCGCCTTCGAGACCGCACTGCATGGGCTGGAGAACTTACGGCTGATCCGACGCGAGCTTGCCGCCGCCGCCATGAATGAAACCGAGGAAGGACGAACGACATGAGTGATCTTCGCGATCTGTTGCGCCAGCACGGCGCGCCGGCGCCGAACGCCATGGCGATGCCAGGCGAGACGCGGTCGGATGACGGCCTGTTCTTCGAGGTCGTCGCGCCGCCCGGCCCCACCACAGCGCATACCACGCTGGCGGAATGGAGCTGCATGATGAGCTGGAAGCAGATCGAGACATTGCAGGCGTTCCTGAAGACGAATTACCGCACTACCGGCAAGACGCCGGACACGCTGTTCAACGACGCG
This sequence comes from uncultured Alphaproteobacteria bacterium, assembly GCA_963819855.1. GTDB lineage: Bacteria > Pseudomonadota > Alphaproteobacteria > Acetobacterales > Acetobacteraceae > JAMXLO01. Next base: position 99,542 of record CAWFYC010000024.1, on the reverse strand, counting down.
ATGCAGTTTCTTAAGATCGGCTCGTATCTCGGCACCTATCTTGCCAAGCATACCGGCGGATCGCAGGTGCGCATGCTGCTGAGCTACTCGCCGGGCGCCGGCAAGACGATCGAGCAGATCTACGAGGCGTGGGGCAATTTCCTGAAGCAGCCACCGCCCGGCTGGCAGGACGCCGCGGCAGCGATCACCGAACTGCGTCAGCAGTGGCTGCAGGGCCATGAACGCGAACAGTCCGGACTGATGCTGCTGAGCGGGGTCGATCTGGCGGCGCGGCTGGCGGACGACAAGAAGTTCCCGTTCGCCTCGATCGATCGCGCCTGACCACGATGCCGGATCGGTGCCGCTGCTGCTTCGTGGTGCCGCCGCATCTGCTGCGCCGGATCGCCGAGACGCCGGAGCATCCGCAGGCGGCGGCGGCGTTCAACAGTCTGCAGATGTCGCAGCACCTGGTTGCCACGCGCGGCGCGGCGGTTGCTCCGGTCGCGCCCGACGGCGGTGCCGCCGCGGCGCTTACCCAGTCCGTGTTCACCTGCAACAACGGCGTGTCGCTGCCGGGGAGCGCGGTGCGCGCGACCGCCGACCCGCCGGCGGCGGACCCCGCAGTGAACCACGCGTTCGACAACACGGCGACGACATGGCGATTCTACCATGAGGTGCTGGGCCGCAACTCGATCGACGGCAACGGCGGGCCGCTGACATCGTCGGTGCACTACGACATGCACTACATGAATGCGATGTGGAACGGTCAGCAGATGCTGTACGGCGACGGTGACGGCCAGATGCTGCGAGGCTTCACCGCCGCACTGGATGTGATCGCGCATGAACTGACGCACGGCGTCACCAACGCCACCGCCGCGCTCGGCCATGCCGGCATGTCAGGCGCGTTGAACGAGCACTTCTCGGACGTGTTCGCGTCGCTGGTGAAGCAGTGGTCGCAAGGCCAGACCGCCGCGCAGGGCGACTGGCTGATCGGCAACTCGGTGCTCGGGCCGGCGTTTCAAGGCCGCGCACTGCGTGACATGGCAAATCCCGGCACCGCGTACGACAATCCCGTCTATCACAAGGATCCGCAACCGGGGCACATGAGCGGCTACGTCACACTGCCCGACAACGTCGACCGCGGCGGCGCGCACATCAACTCGGGCATTCCGAACCGCGCGTTCGTGCTGGCGGCGCAGTCGATCGGCGGCAATGCGTGGGAGGTTGCCGGCAGGATCTGGTACACGGTGCTGACCCAGAAGCTGCGGCCGGACGCGGATTTCAAGACCTGCGCGCTGGCGACACTCGATGTTGCCAGGAGGAGTGACGCGTCGGTCGCGGGCAAGATCGCGCGCGCATGGCTCGCCACCGGCGTGCTGGCCGACGGCGACGTCGCGGCGGCCGGCGTGCAGACCGCGGCCTGAACACGCCCCCTCCCTACCCTCCCCCGCTTGGCGGGAGAGGGAATGCGGTTGGCGTCGCTACTTCACCGCCGAGAATGCCGTCGGCGCCAGGATGAAGTTCTTCACGTTGGCGACGATCGCACCGTTCGCCTCGGTCTGCGCACGGGCCTTGATCCATTCCGGGTCGACACCGAATGCGTTCCACTTCCTCTCGCGCTCGGCAAGCGACTCCCACACCACGAAATAATACAATGTCTGGTTCGACTCACCGATCACCGTGGTCCAGAACCCGGCCTGCTTGATGCCGTGCTTTTCCCACAGCTTCAGCGTGATGGTGTCGAAGCGCTTCAGCAGATCCGGCAGCCGGCCGGGAACGCATTCATAGATCCGCAATTCGTACAGCATGTTTCACTCCCCTCCAGGGTGTCGAAGCATGCGTCACCGACCAAGCGACGGTCAACCACTGCAGCGATTTGTGGCCTAGCGCGCCGAACCTCTGCCATTGTCGCGGCGATATCCCGCGCCCCACGGATCGGCCGGATCGCGTGGTGGCGTCGCGGTCAGCAATCGCTTCGTGGTCACACCTGCGGCGACCGCGGTCAACACCGCAGCCGCGAGCCACTTGGTGCCCGGATCGTACCAGTCGGTGCGCACCAGCATCAGGAACACCAACGAAACCACCACCAGCATACCGCCTGCGCGCAGGCCGCGCTGCATCGCCAGCACGCCGAGCACTACGAACACTGCGTACAGCGCGATCGCCGCGGCGCGCATCACCTCGAAGCCGCGCCACATCAGCGTCGCGGCAAGGTCGTTGACGAAGCTTACGGCGGTCGCGATGAACGCCTCGCAGGCGGCGAGGAAATGCTGCGGCCCGATGGCGTACACCGCCGCCATCAGCACGATGCCGCCGATCCAGACCAGTGCGATGATTCTACGATCCAAGCCGGCCTCAGAACCGTTCCACCCAGGGCCGCAGTTCCACCTCCCAGGTCCACGCGCTGCGCGGCTGCTGCATCATATGCCAATAGCTTGCCGCGATCACTGTGGCAGCCCCGCAAGCCGCAGGCCGCGGATGAAAGTGTGCTCACACAGGGCGTAGAACTGCGGGGTTGCTTGATTTTTGAATCGCGCACGGAGGCCGGAGAACGACCCGATCTCGGGCTGGATCTCGATCGCCTGTCGCAAGGCCGCGGCCGCCTCGCCCAGCTCGCCCTTAAGACCGAGTGCCGCCGCAAGGAACATATGAATGTAATACAGCCGGGGATTGCCCACGCGGCCCTTCCGCAGGCAGGCGATGGCTTCCTCGGTATGGCCCAGCATCAGGTGGCACATTCCCAGGTAGTAGTGGTTCACCGGGGTGGTACAGTCGTGCGGCGCCAATCGCAGGGACTTCTCGATATGCGGTATCGCCGCGTCGGGCTGCCCGAGAAACACCAGCGTCGCGCCGAGCTGGTTGTAGGCGGCCGCACTGTTCGGGGCGAGCGCGATCGCGATCTCCAGTTCAATCCGGGCATCGATCAGGCGGCCTTGCAGCCGGCGGAGTGATCCCATGCACAGGTGGCCACCGGGAACCTCCGCATCGTCATGCAACACATCGAGCAACAACTGCTCGGCGCGCGCGCTGTCCGGTGCCGAGGAATGGCTCCAGCCTTGGAAGATGTTACTGACCAGCATCGCGGCAATTCCGAGCCTGGCAGCGATGGACGCCGGGTCCATGGCCAGCGCCTGCTCAAAACAGCTTATGGCCGCGTAACGGTTTGCCTCGGAGAGCGTCCGCGACGCCAGGGCGCGTCCGCGTATCACCAGATCATCGGATGTCCATTCCGATGGCGGAGCAGCTTCGATGCGGCGGTATGCATCCTCGATGAGCTTCACGGTCAGTGTCCGCAGCAAACGTCCGGCAATCTCATCGCGGTCATCGGCGGTGGCCACCCGGTCCACGTCGAACCACTCCGCCCACAGGTGGGTACCGGTCTCCTGATCGATCAGTTGCAGATTCACCCGTGTATGGTCGGCGGTCGCCCGGACACTGCCCTGGACGAGATGGCTTGCACGGCAGTCCGTGCCGCTGTCGGCATGCGCCATCACGACGGTTCCCGGCAAGCGCCCCAGATCGACGGTGAGTTGTTCGGTAATGCTATCTGCCAGCAGACTCGAGTCCGGGTCATCGCTGAGGCTCTTGAACCGCGCGACGATGATCGAGAGCCGCTGCCGGCGATCCGGCGTCGGCGATGGGCCGATCGTGGCCGGATCACCGATAGAAGCGTCGGCCACGTCCGACGTCACCACCGGCAGAAACCGATAGCCGCGACCCGAAATCGTTTGGATGCAACTCGCGCCCTCATGCGCCTGGTCGAGCGCGCGGCGCAGTGCGGATATCTGCACAGTGAGATTGCTCTCCTCGACGGCGACGCCGGGCCAGACCGCTGCCATGATCTCGTCCCTCGGCAGGATCTCGCCGCGACGGCGCACGAACAGCAACAGAAGTTCGAGAGCACGCGCGCCAATGGCGACAGGTTTCCAGGTGCCGGCATCATCGAGACGAGTGCAGCCTGTGCCGCATATATCCAGGCGGAACAGGCCGAACCGATATGTCCCTGTGGTGGCGGTCACGTCGATCTTGCGCCTCGCAACTCCTTGGAACCGGCAGCGGGAGAATCGAGGAATGGCACACCCCGCGGCGTGAGGCACGTGTCCACAGAAACCGGGGCGCCGCCGGATTCGGAAATTTTCACAACAATTAATCGCCAGCTCGTGGCGCGGGCAAAGCAAAGCCCTCCAGTCTGCGCATACGAGCCCGGAAGGGCAATCCCACAGCGGCAAGGCCAGGGACCAATCCAGCGCCATGGCATCCGCACGGCGGTTCTTGATCCCGGAACGGGAATGGGAGACTTCGGATGACACCCATACTACGCGTCAGTCTGGCCGCAATGGCGAGCGCGAGCGTTGCGGCGTACGGCCAGTCCACCGGCGGGCCGCCGCATCCGGGCACGGCCACGCTCGATGCGAAGGGCATCGTCGCAGAAGCGCCGGTCCAGACCACTCGGCCCGTGCATCCGGGGACGGCGATTCTGGATTCGATGGGCATCTTCGCCGGTTTTCCAGTTCCCGATGCACCCAACAGCAACACCGTTGCGGGCGCCCCGGTGACCCCAAAGTAGCCGCAACTGGGCAAGGAGGTTGCAATGCGTGTCGTCTCTCCCATCGAGCTGAATCCAGGCGCGATCGCGATTGTCCTGGGTATAGCCGTGACGTCACTTGCGATCGCGATCCCCGCAACCGGCATCCGCCCCTACGGCGAGCGGGCGATGCTGGAGCAGATCGATCATGAGGACGGTGCGCTCTGCGGCAGGCTTGGTCTTGCGGCCGGGACATCGCAGTTCGCCGACTGCATGATTGCGCTTGCCGATCTCCGAAAGCACCACGTGGACCTGTTGAATTCCTACTTCTGGCTGTGATGATCCCATCATTCACGGCACCTGCCTCGCTCGGGAGTGAGTTGGACTCCGCGGTCCCAGCCGTCCAATGGGTGCGCGTCTATGACCTGATTGCGCAATGGAGGCACGACATGATCGCGCACCCCATCGACTGATGTCGGCAGAGGTCTCGCCGATCGCGCCGGAGCTCAGAACCGTTCCACCCATGGCCGCAGTTCAACCTCCCAGGTCCACGCGCTGCGCGGCTGCTGCACCACATGCCAATAGCTTGCCGCGATCGCATCGGGATCCAGCATGCTGTCCGGCCGGTCCGGCGGCTCGGCGCGGCCCGCATTGCGGATGCCGCCGTCGATCACGAAATGCGCGACATGGATCCCCTGTGGCGCCAGTTCTCGCGCCATGCTCTGCGCCAGGCCACGCAGCGCGAACTTGCCCATCGCGAACGCCGCCGACTGCGGATACCCCTTCACCGAAGCCGATGCACCGGTGAACAGGATCGCGCCGGTACCGCGCGGCAGCATGTGGCGCGCCGCCTGCTGGCCGACCAGGAACCCGGCATAGGCGCTCACCGCCAGCGCGCGCGCCACCGCCTCCGGATCGACCTCCGTGATCGGCCCGCGCGCACGGGCGCTGGCGTTGTACACCACCACGTCGGGCACGCCCTGGGTGGCGATCACCGCGTCGAACAGGCCGCCGACCTCCTCGGGTTCCGCGGCCTCGCAGGCGAAGGTGTTCGCCGCGGTCTCGTGCGCCAGAGTGGTGAGCCGGTCCGGATTGCGCGACGCCAGTGCCACCTGCAGGCCGTTGCGCGCGAACAGCCGCGCCAGCGAGGCGCTGAGGCCGCTTCCTACGCCGACGATCAGGGCTGATCGAATGTCCATCACACACCTCCGCTCTCTGTTCCCGGTGATCCAGATTGCCTATCATCGCCGCAAAATGGAGGCACGTCATGCTCGGATTGATGCAGCAGCGGCCGCTGCTGATCTCGTCGCTGTTGATCCACGCGGCACGGCATCATGGCACGGCCGAAGTCGTGTCGGCGACCGGACCTGGCGCGACGCATCATTCCACCTGGGCAGAGACCGAGCGTCGCGCGCGACAGCTCGTGCGAGCGCTGCAAGGTCTGGGCGTGGCGGCGCAGGACCGCATCGGCACGCTCGCCTGGAACGACTACCGGCATCTCGAGATCTACTACGCGACATCCGGGATGGCGGCGATCTGTCACACGATCAACCCGCGGCTCGCGCCGGACGACATCGGCTACATCATCAACCACGCCGGCGACAGCGTGCTGTGCGTCGATCCGGGCTTTGCCGCACTGATCGGCGGCATCGCCCCCAGGATCAAGGACAGCGTGCGCGCCGTGGTGGTGATGACCGACGCGGCAGGCATGCCGGAGCTGGATCTGCCGAGCGGCATGCGGCTGCTTTGCTATGACGACCTGATGGCGGCGGCGGATGACGACTACGCCTGGCCCGAGTTCGACGAAAACACCGCAAGCGCGCTGTGCTACACCTCGGGTACCACCGGACGGCCGAAGGGTGTGCTGTACAGCCACCGCTCCACGGTGATCCACGCCTATGCGATCGCGTTGCCGGACGTGCTGGATCTGCGCGCCACCAGCCGCATTCTGCCGGTGGTACCGATGTTCCACGTCAATGCCTGGGGCATTCCATATGCCACCGCGCTGACCGGTGCGGCGCTGGTGCTGCCGGGCCGGCACCTCGATGGGGCCAGCCTCGCCCGGCTGTTCAACCAGGAACGCGTGACGATGAGCTGCGGCGTGCCGACGGTGTGGCTCGGCCTGTTGCAGCACCTGCGTTCCAGCGGCGAGCAGCTGGCGACCGTGAAGCGCATCATGACCGGCGGCTCGGCGGCGCCCCCACTGCTGATCGAGGCATTCCGCGACGAGTTCGGTGTTGCCGTCGAGCATGGTTGGGGCATGACCGAACTCAGCCCTGTCGGCACCTACAATGCGCCCAAGCTGGCGCAGGTCGGTCTGTCCGGCGAGCCGGCGGTGCGGCACATGCTGAAACAGGGCCGCGTGCTGCCCGGCATCGACATGAAGATCGTCGATGGCGACGGCAACGAGCTGCCGTGGGACGGCAGGCAGTTCGGCGACCTGATGGTGCGCGGCCCCTGGGTATGCAGCGGCTATTTCGGCGATCCACCGGGTAGCGCCTGCGACGCCGACGGCTGGTTCGCCACCGGCGACGTCGCGACCATCGATCCCGACGGCTACATGGAGATCACCGACCGGTCGAAGGACGTGATCAAGTCCGGCGGCGAATGGATCAGTTCGATCACCCTGGAGAACATCGCGGTCTCCCACCCCGACGTGGCCGAGGCGGCGGTGGTAGCGGCTACCCATCCGAAATGGGACGAGAGGCCGCTGCTGCTGGTGGTGCCGCGGCCAGGCCACACGGTCGATCCGGACTCCGTGCTGCAAATCTATCAGGGCCAGGTGGCGAAGTGGTGGCTGCCGGATGCCGTGGTGGTGGTGGAGCAGCTTCCGCATACCGCGACCGGCAAGCTGCTCAAAACGGACCTGCGCAATCGATACCGGGACTATTATCAAAAAACAACGGCCTAATAACGGATGATCGACGCCAGCCGGTTAATTTGCCTGGGTCGATCCGTTCACTTTGCCGCTGCGGCGTGCCACAAGGCCCACGACGTCTTGACCGCGAAGGACCACTGAATGCCGATCGGGGTGGGCTCTGCACTCGCCGAGTTGTCGGATGCGATCGCCACCCAGGTCGCGGCCGCGGCGCCGATGCTGGTCGCCATCCGCACCGGTCCTAATCGGCATGTCAGCGGTATCCTTTGGCAGCACGACCTGGTGCTCACCTCCGACCAGGCGCTACCGGCGCAGGACAGCTTCACGCTGGTGCTGCCAGGCGGCGTGCTGACCGCGGCGCGTCCGGCGCGACGCAACGCCGCGGGCAACCTGGTTTCGCTGCGGCTGGATATGACCGCCAACCCGGTGCAGATACTGTTTCCCGCGGAGCCGCGGGTGGGTGCGCTGGTGCTGGCGCTCGAGGCCGATGCGGATGCCGCACCGATGGTGCGTCTGACCGCGATCCGCAAGGTGGCGGTCAATGGCAACGACCGGGCGGTGACGCTCGATATGCCAGCCAACCTGGTGGCCGAAGGCGGGCCAGTGCTCGACGCGGCAGGCGGACTGCTGGGCATGGCGACCATCGGGGCCGGCGGCGAGGCTACAGTGATTTCTCACGCCAGCATGGCACGCATGCTCGAAACGCCCCACGCTCAGATCAACGGCAGACGCGGCTGGCTGGGCGTCGCGCTGCAACCGATCACGGTGCCCGAGGCGATGCGCAGCGCGGTCGGCCAGGCGTCGGGGCGGATGGTGGTGAGCGTGGCGCCGAGCGGACCTGCCGAAATGGCTGGGCTACGCCCGGGCGATATCCTGCTGTCACTCGACGGCCACAGCATCAGCGGCGCCCACGCGCTGCGCGCCTTCCTTGGCCCCGAGCGGGTCGGCCGGCAGGTGGACGTGCGGCTGATGCGCGACGGCCAGGTGGAGACGCGCCCGCTCACCGTCGCGCCGCAGCCTGCCGATTGAGGGCGGGGCTTTGCCCCGAACCCCACCAGAGGGCTCTGCCCTCTGGGCTCCCGCCAAGGGCGCAGCCCTTGGAACCTGTCACTTTGGCCCGGAGCGGGGTGGGGTGTCCGGATCTGGCCATTGCCAGGTCCGGACACCCCACCCCGCTCCGGGCCAAAACGGATGGATTGCAAAGGCTCTGCCTTTGCTGGGGGTCCAGGGGGCAAAGCCCCCTGGCGGGCCTCAGGGCGGAGCCCTGACCTGCAACAGCATGCTGCAACCGCGAAGGTTGCGTCGGGCAGCGGTCCGCCATAATTTTGGCGCGAGCACCGCCCGGGCGGCAGGCGCTTAACTGCGGGCATGGTGCCCGCCTCGGCAACAAGGACACGCGCATGAGCGGCTCGGCCAAACGGTCCATCACGGTCACGCTTGACGGTTCCAACAAGTCGAGCACGCTGCCGCTGATCGACGGCACCATCGGACCGGCGGTTGCCGACATCCGCAAGCTGTATGGTGATCTTGGGATCTTCACCTACGATCCTGGTTATGGCGCCACCGCGTCGTGCGACAGCAAGATCACCTACATCGACGGTGACGAAGGCATCCTGCTGTATCGCGGCTACCCGATCGAACAACTGGCGGAAAAATCGAATTTTCTCGAGATCTGCTACCTGCTGCTCAATGGCGATCTGCCGAACGCGAAGCAGCGCGAGGAATTCGACCTCGGCGTGATGCGGCACACCATGCTGCACGAGCAACTCCGCACCTTCTACAACGGCTTCCGCCGCGACGCGCATCCGATGGCGGTGATGTGCGGCGTGGTCGGTGCGCTGTCGGCGTTCTATCACGACAGCCTCGATATCCACGATCCCGAGAGCCGTCGCATCAGCGCGTTCCGGTTGATCGCCAAGGTGCCGACGATCGCGGCCTGGGCGCACAAGTATTCGGTCGGCCAGCCGTTCATGTATCCGCGCAACGATCTCTCGTATGCGGAGAACTTCCTCTACATGTTCCACGCCGTGCCGGCCGAGCCGTGGAAGGCCAATCCGGTGCTGTCGCGTGCGATGGACCTGATCATGATTCTGCACGCAGACCATGAGCAGAACGCTTCCACCAGCACAGTGCGGCTGGCGGGCTCGACCGGGGCCAATCCGTTCGCCTGCATCGCCGCCGGCATCGCCAGCCTGTGGGGACCGGCGCACGGCGGTGCCAATGAGGCCGTGCTGAAGATGCTGAACGAGATCGGCCACGTAAAGAACATCCCGGACTTCCTGGAGGACGTGAAGGATCGCAATAACCACGCCCGTCTGATGGGGTTCGGGCATCGCGTGTACAAGAATTACGATCCGCGGGCGCGGATCATCCAGAAGGCGTGCCACGATGTCCTGAGCGAACTCGGCATCAAGGATGACCCGCTGCTCGATCTCGCCATCGAACTGGAGAAGATCGCGCTCAACGACAAGTATTTCGTCGATCGCAAGCTGTATCCCAACGTGGACTTCTATTCCGGCATCATCCTGAAGGCGATGGGCTTTCCGACCAGCATGTTCACCGCGCTGTTCGCGGTGTCGCGCACCGTCGGCTGGGTCAGCCAGTGGCAGGAGATGCTGGAGGATCCGCAGCAGCGCATCGGGCGGCCACGGCAGATCTACACCGGCGCGCCGCAACGGGACTACGTGCCGCTCGACCGCCGGGCCTGACCGCTTCCGTCTGGATTTCGGACCACGAAATCCATCGACGCACCCCCTGTGGATATTCTTATCCACAGGGCTGTTGATAGATCATCGCAGAAACGATTGCTAACGGCCCGTGCTGATGGGCTTTTGCCCACTATGGCTGGCGCGGCCTGCATGGCTCGCCGTCCCAAGGTCACGTCAGGTCGCCGCATCAGTGCGACAGTGTTAACCTTTTGTACCAAAATGTCCTGGCAACCTGCGAGAGTATGCTGTTGACCTACATCTATAGGTTGTATATTCGGCTATCGGCACAACAATCCGGGGAAGAGAATGCGCCCGTCCCAAACTTTGGACTCCCTGGTGAGGGAGCGCCTGAAGCAGTGGCCCCAGCGGCCTCCCGGCGTAAAGGCCGCCGCTCTCGGCCGCGACTCCTGGCTGCGTGGGCGCCCATCCGAGGACCTGCGCAACCATCCATTCCTCAAGCTTCCCGGTAGCACACGATGGCGCACGTTGCCGGACGGGCTGTGGCTGAACTTCGGCGGCACGCCTGTGGATGCCTATGTGGATATCTTCGCGATCGAGGCCTGCGGCTCGCTGCAGAACCTGCTGGACAAGCGGTCCCGCTTCGCCCCGAGCACACACTCTCTGCTGGCAGTCTGTCCGGTGCAATGGCTGCTCTCGCCGGTGATGCCGGGCGATCCGACGCCGCGCTGGAGGGTCACCGGCGTGCTGCGCGAGGAACCGACGCTGCCGTTCGCCGTGCCCGTGCGTGACATGCACGTGCTCTACGGCCTCAAGCAGAAGCATTATCAGGGGTTTGCCCGCCACCAATTGCCGCACGCGCACGAGTTTTTCGCGCCGATGGAGGCGTTGACCGCGTGGGACGGCGACAAGAATCCGGACCTTCAGGCTCTGCTGGCCCGCGCTTCAGCGACCGCCAATTTCCTCAGCCCGCCGTGATGGCGGCAGTGTAAGTCCTGCCTCCGTCAGCATATCCCGCGCGATGTCCGGGCGATCGGTGATCAGCCCGTCGACGCCCCAGCGGATCAGCCGGCGCATGTCCTCGGGCCGGTTCACCGTCCACGGTACCACACTGAGACCCAGGCCATGGGCCTCCGCCAGGGTCTCCTCGGTAAGATCGGCAGCGTCCGGCCCCCATGTTGGCCCACCCTCCGCCGCGACGGCGCGTGCGACCGAGCCGCCAAAGTCGGTGGGATGTGGCCCATCCCACCAGGTCCGCGCGCCGACCAGAAAGGCGGCGCTGGTCAGCCAGGCCACGCGGATATCCGGCCGCGTGCGACGCAGCCAACGCGGCCCACGCCAGTCGAATGACTGCACGATGACCCTGTCAGTGGCGCCATGCGCTTCGGCCACCGCGACTACCGCATCGGCCATCGCGGCACCATTCACTGCAAGATCAGGATGCCAGGGGAAAGTCTTCAGTTCGATGTTGAAGGTCGCCAGCGGATCGATGCGCAGCACATCGCACAGCGTCGGAATCGCGGCGCCGTCATGCGGCACCTGGTCCGGGTGGGCGGCGGCATAGGCGCTGTCGGGGCGGATGCGCCCGACATCGTAGCCGGCCAGTTCCGCTGCCCGCAGCGAGCGGATCGCCGCACCAGGCGCTGCAAGCCAGCCGCCGTTCCTGGTCCGTGTAATGTCGGGGTTGAGCCGCGGATCATGCGTGACCACCACCACATCATCGGCGGTCACCGCCACGTCGAGTTCCAGTGCATCGACACCGATCGCCAGCGCCCCGGCGAATCCGGCCAGCGTGTTTTCGGGGAACAGGCCGCGCGCGCCGCGGTGGCCGTGCAAATCGATCGTGTGCATCACAGCCACCGCGTAGAGGCCTCCTTGCGCATGCGTCAAGATGCCGCCAATGCTGCAGCATGAACAGCAATGTCAGGATGTTGGGCGTGCTTGGCGGCATGGGCCCGCTGGCGAGCGCGCAGTTCATGGTGCGGCTCACCCAGTTGACGCCGGCGACGCGCGATCAGGACCATGTCCCCGCCGTGCTGTGGTCCGACCCGCGGGTGCCGGACCGCACGGTCGACCAACCGAGCGGCGACGCCGACCCGCTGCCCTGGCTGCTGCGCGGCATCGAGGGCCTTCAGCGCGCGGGCTGCGGCGCGATCGCCATGCCGTGCAACACCGCGCATCGCTGGTACGATGCGATGCGAGAGGCCTCCCGTGTGCCGATCCTGCACATCGTCGATGCGGCGGCGGCGGAACTGCACCGGAGCAGCCCCGGGACGGGCAGGATCGGCGTCATGGCGACGCAGGCGGCGCTCGGGATGCGCCTGTATCAGGACCGGCTGGGCGCGCTGGGATGGGACTGCATCGTGCCCAGCCAGGACGAGATGGACCAGCTGGTCACGCCGGCAATCCGGCTGGTGAAGCTGAATCGCATGGTCGAGGCCTACGCGCCGCTGGCCGCCGTTGCGCGAAGCCTGGCGGAACGCGGGGCGGGGTCGATCGTGCTAGGTTGCACCGAGATTCCTCTCGGCATGCAGGCGGGACCGCAACTGGAAGTGCAGATCGTGGACACGATCGATGCGCTGGCCCGCGCATCGATCGCCTGGGCGAAAGGCTGACACTCAGCGTGCTGCGCCGGTCGCGATCTGATCCAGCACGGCCACCGTCCCGCTCGGCAGCACCAGATCGGCGCTCGCCAGGTTCTCCCGCAGATGTCCAACCGATGAGGTGCCAGGGATCAACAGGATGTTGGGCGCGCGCTGGGGCAGCCAGGCGAGCGCCACCTGCATCGGCGTGGTACCCAGTCGATCTGCGACATCGGACAGCGCGGTCGATTGCAACGGCGTGAAGCCGCCGAGTGGGAAGAACGGCACATAGGCAATGCCCGCGGCAGCGAGCTCATCGATCAGCGCATCGTCGTCGCGGTGTGTGAGATTGTAATGATTCTGCACGCAGACGATGTCCGCGATGGCCCGCCCTTCGGCGACCTGCCTCGGCGTCACGTTGCTGAGGCCGATATGACGGACGAGCCCTTGGCGCTGAAGCTCGGCCAGCACGGTGAGCGGCTGTTCGATCGACCCTTCGGCAGGTCCGTGGATGCCGAACATGCTGCGCAGGTTGACCACGTCGAGCACATCCAGACCCAGGTTGCGGAGATTGTCGTGAACCGCCTCAGTCAGTTCTTCCGGCGAGAAGGCCGGCAGCCATGAGCCGTCGTCGCCGCGCCGGGCGCTGATCTTGGTGACGATGACGAGATCGTCGGGATAGGGATGCAGCGCCTCGCGGATCAACTGGTTGGTGATGTGCGGGCCGTAGAAATCGCTCGTGTCGATGTGATCGACACCGCTGGCCACCGCCTCGCGCAGCACGGCGAGCGCCCCTTCCGGATCCTTCGGCGGACCAAACACGCCCGGTCCGGCGAGCTGCATCGCGCCGTATCCCATTCGCTTCACGGTGCGATCGCCGAGCGTGAACGTGCCGGCTTTGCTGACGTCGATCATGGCCTGTCTCCTGTGAATCGACTTTGCATCTGGCTCGATGGGTTTCGCTGCGCTCTACCCATCCTACGAGTTGCTGCGCGCTCGTTGCCGTAGGATGGGTAGAGCGCACGCGAAACCCATCATCCCGTCGCGATTCCACTCCGCCGGCCTGCTGGTCACCATCCGTCAGGCAGTTCGGAGCTCGACAGCGATAGCGACACCGCACGACAGCCCTACGGTTCAGACTGACAGCAGAGCCGCCCTTACCGCCTGCCAGCTGTCCCGATCCGGCGCGCAGATCAGACCGCCATCGGTCCGCAGCGGCGTGTAGTCGCTGCCGTCCAGCCGTGCGGAATAGCCACCGGCCTCGCGGTGGAGTAGCCAACCCGGCGCGTGATCCCACGGCATCAGCCGGTTGAAGAACAGGAAATGGCAGTGGCCCGCGGCGGTCATCCGGTATTCGTGGGCGGCGCAGCGATAGTCCCAGGTGCCGCCGAGCCGCGGCAGATTGGCGCACACTACCCCGCGCTGCGGCTCCGGCAGGTAGCGCCACGACACATTGCCGGTCATCTGCTCCGCTGGAACCGGCGCGGCAACGCGAAGGTCGCTCCGCCTGCCATCCGGAGTTTCCGTCCACGCGCCTTCGCCGCGCACCGCCAATGCGGTGTCGTCGCCGATCGGATCGTGGATCGCCGCCGCCACCACTTCGCCCCGCACCACGGCGGCCGCCATCACACCGAACAGCGGCAAGCCGGCGGCGAAGTTGGCGGTGCCATCGATCGGATCGACCACGAACGCAAGGTCCGCGTCAGCCAGCAGCGCAAGTCGCGCCGGGTCGGCCGAGGCCGCCTCTTCGCCGACCACCACCGATCCGGTGAAGTGCCGCAGAATGTCGGCGGTGATCAGACGCTCGGCTGCCTCGTCCGCCTCGGTGACCAGGTCGAGCGGGCCGGTCTTCTGGCGCACGTCGCCTCCGCCGAGCCGGCGAAAGCGCGGCAGGATCTCCGCCCGCGCCGCGGCGCGCAGCACCTCCACCAGCACCGTCAGTTCGGCCGTGCCGAAAGTCATTCGTGCCGTTCGAACCTGGCCCGATCCGCCGGCAGCAGGCGCACCGTAACATGCACGGCGGCGTCCGCGTCGTGGCGATCCACCACCTCGCCATGCTGATACAGCCAGGCCAGCCGCGCGCCGTCCTGCGGCAGAATGTCGTAATCGGCGAGTTCCATCCCCTCGGCGATCCGCGCGTCGATCGCCGCCTGAAGCGCCGTCAGCCCCTCGCCGGTGACCGCGGACACGGCCACCGCCCCTGCCCGCTCCGGCACAAACGCCACGCCGCCCAGCAGATCGGCCTTGTTCAACACCTCGATGGTGCGCGACGGCCAGTCCGCATCCAAGGCGCCGTCGGCCACCATGTCCTCCAGCACCGCCACCACATCGACCCGCTGCGCGGCGCTGTCGGGATGCGCCGCGTCGCGCACGTGCAGGATCACGTCCGCCTCCGCCACCTCCTCGAGCGTGGCACGGAACGCCGCCACCAGTTCGTGCGGCAGTTCGCTGATGAAGCCGACCGTGTCGGACAGGATCGCGCGCCGCCCCGACGGCAGATGCACCCCCCGCATGGTCGGATCGAGAGTCGCGAACAACTGATCGCGCGCGGTCACCTCGGCGCCAGTCAGAGCATTGAACAACGTTGATTTTCCAGCATTGGTGTAGCCGACCAGCGCCACCACCGGGAACGGCACGCGGCGCCGCGCGAAGCGGTGCAGCCCGCGGGTGCGGCGCACCTGCGCCAAATCCTTCTTCAGCCGCACGATGCGCTCGCCGATCTGGCGGCGGTCGGCCTCGATCTGCGTCTCGCCGGGACCGCCCAGGAAGCCGAAACCGCCACGCTGCCGCTCCAGATGGGTCCATGACCGCACCAGCCGCGAGCGCTGGTAGTCGAGATGCGCCAGTTCCACCTGGAGCGCACCCTCCCTGGTGGCGGCGCGCTCGCCGAAGATATCGAGGATCAGCCCGGTACGGTCGATCACCTTGCAGCCCCAGGCGCGCTCCAGGTTTCGCTGCTGTACCGGCGAGAGCGCCGCGTCGATGATCGCGACTGTCACCTCGTGCTCGGCGATCGCAGTACCCTGCGACGCCACCTGGCCCTCGCCGAGCAGGGTCGCCGGGCGACGGGCACGCAGCGGCAGGATGGCGGTATGCACCACAACCAGCCCGATCGACGCGGCCAGCCCGACCGCCTCGGCCAGGCGGTGCTCGGCCGAGCGGCGCTGCTCACCATTCGGCTCGCCGCGGTCCCACGGCAGGACCACGGCGGCGCGGACCGGCTGGAGGCGACCGTTACTCGCCTGCGGCAGCAGACATCTCCCGGGCCGGCGCAGCGGCGGTTCCTTCGGCCTTCGCCGCGTCGAACAATTGGATCGGCGCGCCCGGCATCACCGTGCTGATCGCGTGCTTGTAGACGAGCTGCGTATGCCCGTCCCGACGCAGCAGCACGGAAAAGTTGTCAAACCAAGTGATTATGCCCTGGAGCTTGACCCCATTCACCAGGAAGACCGTCACGGGGGTCTTGTTCTTTCGCACATGGTTCAGGAATACGTCCTGAACGTTTTGCGCCTTCTCGTTGGCCACGGTGGTTGTCCTTCTTTTTGTCGGCTGTTGTTCTTGTTCAGGCCAGGGCGGTCGTGGCACGGCCACCCTGCAGCGTCACTTAGGCAGTAACCCCTCTCGCGCAAGCGCACGCAGCCGTGCGGCAAAGTCGAGCGCGTGAGGAAAATGGAGATCGGGACCCGCCCGGTCAATCCCACCGTCGTGTGAAGCATCGCCGACCAGCACGGCGGTGACGCCCGCCGCCCGTGCCGCCGCCATGTCCAGTGCCGTATCGCCGAGGTACCAGACCGAACGGTCGGCCGCCCGGCCCATCCGGTCGAGCGCCAGCAGGATGGGTGCGGGATCCGGCTTGTCGGCGGATGCATCGCCGGCGCCGACCACCGCGCCGAAATGCCCCGCCCAGCCGAGATGCGTCACCTCGGCGCGCAGGAACTTGCCGGACTTGTTGGACACCACGCCCTGCGGCCAGGCCGCGCCCACCTCCAGCGCCTCGGCGGCGCCGGGCATCGGCGCGACGTGGTGCAGGTGCTGCTCTTCCAGAGTGGCATAGAAGATGTCACGGGCGCGCTCCCATTCGGCGCCGAACATCACCGGGAAGCTGTCGCGCAGCGAGACCCGGACGCGCTCCCGGGTGTCGGCGACACTCCAGGCCGGCATGGCGAAGGCGTCGAACACCGCGTTCAGCGCGGCGGCGATGCCGGCCCAGCCGTCCACCAGCGTGTTGTCCCAGTCGTAGAGCAGAATCGAGGGCTGCACCGGCATGTCCTGGCGTTGCGCGTAGCGTACTCGCCCCGCGTTCGCCAGTGAGGCCGGCTGCTCGCGTCTCCTTTGCTGGGCGCAAGGCCCTCCCATCCCTGGAAGCAAGCAGGCTCGGAACAGGAGAGGTATCGGCCTGCTCAGCCCCCGGCGATCTTCGGTATCAGCACGATCTCGCTGTCCGGCCGCAACTGTGCGGCGTACGCGTCCTGGAAGATCTCGCCGTCGATCGCCACCGCCATCCCCTCCTCGACCTGCTTCCCCAAACCGGGGAAGCGCTGGTCCAGCTCCAGGACCAGGCGCCGGAAGGTGGTCGCCGCCACCTCGAGCTCCGCTTTGCCGCCGGTGAACCGCCGGCCGGCGTCGCCGGTGATGGTTACTTTGGGCATGGCTCAGGGAACAGAAAATTGAACCACGGATGAACACGGATAAACACGGATGAACGCGCGAGCACTCACACCATCCGTGTTGATCCGTGTTCATCCGTGGTTCCACCCATCTCAATCGTCGCCGTTCGCTACGTCCAGCGCCTTGCGGACCTTCGGCGGCGACATCGGCAGGCTGGCCATCCGCAGCCCGATCGCGTCGCGGATCGCGTTACCGACCGCGGCCATCGGCGGGATGATCGGCACCTCGCCCACGCCGCGGGCGCCGAACGGATGGCGCGGGTTGGGGACCTCGACCAGGATCGCCTCGATCATCGGCAGGTCGGAGGCCACCGGGCAGCGGTAGTCGAGGAACCCGGGGTTATCCATCTTGCCGTCCTTGTCGTAGATGTATTCCTCGTTCAGCGCCCAGCCGATGCCCTGGACGGCGCCGCCCTGGATCTGGCCCTCCACGTAGGACGGGTGGATGGCGCGGCCGACATCCTGCACCGCGGTGTAGCGGACGATGGTGACCTGGCCGGTCTCCTTGTCCACTTCCACGTCGCAGATATGCGCGCCGAAGCCCGGGCCGGCGCCTTGGGCATTCACCGACACCTCGGACGTCACCGGCCCGCCGGTGCGCGCCGCCTTCAGCGCGATCTCGGCGAGGCTAAGCGGCTCGAACGCGCCGGCGTTGGTGCCGGCCGGGAACGCCTGGCCGTCGCGCCAGTCCACCGCGTCCGGAGTGATGTCCCAGATCATCGCGGCGCGCTGCTTGAGCTGGTCCACCACCTTCTCGGCCGCCATGGTCGCCGCCATGCCGGTGGCGAATGTCACGCGGCTGCCGCCGGTGACGTGGGTGAAGCCGATCGAGGCGGTGTCGGCCACGATCGTCCGCACCTTCTCGGCCGGGATCTGCAGCGCCTCGGCCACCATCATGCCGATCGAGGCGCGCGAGCCGCCGATGTCGGGGCTGCCCGACACCGCGACCACCGTGCCGTCCTCGGCCACGTGCACCGCGGCCGAGGATTCACCGCCGATGTTGAACCAGAAGCCGGTGGCGATACCACGCCCCTGGCCCGGCTTCAGCGGCGACTTCCAGTGCGCGCTGTTCTTCGCCGCTTCCAGCGTGGCGAGGTAGCCAATGTTCTGGTGGGTCGGCCCGTAGTGGGTCTTGGTGCCGCTCTTGGCGCCGTTCTTCTCGCGGATCTCGATCGGGTCCATGCCCAGCTTGCGCGCCAGGTCGTCGAGCGCGCATTCCACCGCGAACGAGGCGATCGGGGCGCCGGGTGCACGATACGCGGCGACCTTCGGCCGGTTGCTGACCACGTCGTAGCCGAGCACCTCGATGTTCGGCAGGTCGTACATCGCGAAGCCGCACATGCAGCCGGGCTGGATCGGTGAACCAGGGAACGCGCCGGCCTGGTACTTCAGCACGTGCCTGGCGGCGACGATGGTGCCGTCCTTCTTGGCGCCCAGCTTCACTTCCATGGTCGCGCCGGAGGTCGGGCCGGAGGCGCGGAACACCTCCTCGCGCGTCATCTGCATCTTCACCGGACGGCCGCACTTCTTCGACAGCGCCAGCGCCAGCGGCTCGAGATACACCAGCGTCTTGCCGCCGAACCCGCCGCCGATCTCGGCCGGGGTGCAGCGGATGTTGGAGATGTCGATGCCCAGCAGCTTGGCCACGTAGGAGCGCACCATGAAGTGGCCCTGGCTCGAGCTGAACACCGTGCACTGGCCGTCGGCGCCGTACGAGCACAGGCAGGCATGAGGTTCGATATACGCCTGGTGCACCGGCTCGGTGGTGTAGCGGCCCTCGACGATCACCTCAGCCTGCTTGAAACCGGCCTCGACGTCGCCCTTGTTGAAGTACACCCGCTTGGCGATGTTGGACGGCTTGGTCGGCTTCGGCTCGACGTTCGCGGTGAACAGGTCCTCGTGCAGCACCGGCGCGTCGTCCTTCATCGCGTCCTCGACGTCGATGACATAGGGCAGCACGTCGTACTTCACGTCGATCAGCCCGAGCGCCTCGTCGCAGATCGCCTGCGAGATGGCGCACACCGCGGCGACCGCGTGCCCCTCGTACAACGCCTTGTCGCGCGCCATGCAGTTGCGCGACAGATCGCGGAAATTCATCGGACCTTCGCCGACGAACGCCTCTTCCGACTCGATGTTCGGCAGGTCGGCGGCGGTGATCACCGCGCGCACGCCCGGCAGCTTGAGCGCCTTCGACGTGTCGATCGACACAATGCGCGCATGCGCGTGCGGTGAGCGCTTCACCTTGCCCCACAGCATGCCGGGCATGACCATGTCCGCGCCGAACTGCGCGCGGCCGGTGACCTTGTCGACGCCGTCGGGACGGACCGGACGGGTGCCGACAACTCTTAGATCGGTGCCTAGGTAGTTCATTGGGCTGCTCCTCGCATTTCAGCGGCGGCGTCCATCACGGCGCGGATGATCTTGTCGTAGCCGGTGCAGCGGCAAAGATTGCCGGCGAGCCAATACCGCGCCTCGGTCTCCGTCGGGTTCGGGTTCTCGTCGAGCAGCGCCTTGGTCGCGACGATGAACCCGGGGGTGCAGAAGCCACATTGCAGCGCCGCGTGCTCAAGAAACTTCTGTTGCACCGGATGCAGGTGATCGCCCTGTGCGATGCCCTCGATGGTGGTGATCGTCTTGCCCTCGGCCTCGACGCCCAGCATCAGGCACGAGCATACGATCTTGCCATCCAGGATGATCGTGCACGCGCCGCAGTCACCCGAGGCGCAGCCTTCCTTGCTGCCGGTCAGTCCCAGCACGTCGCGCAGCGTGTCCAGCATGGTCTGCTGCGTCTCGCACAGGAACTCGACCGGCTCGCCGTTGATTGTGGTGGATACGTGATGCTTGCTCATATCAGTGAGTCTTCCCTTGCGATTTGCCCATGGCGCGGTCGAATGCGATGGCGGCCACGCGGCGTGCCAGCACGCCAGCCACCTTGGTGCGGTATTCGATGGTTCCGCGCTTGTCGTTGATCGGCTTGCACGCCGCGCGCGCCGCCGCATCCAGTTTTCCCAGTGTGTCGGCGTCGAGCGTGTGGCCGATCAGCGCATCGGCCGCGTCCTTCACCAGCAGCACCGTGGGCGCCACCGCGCCAAGCCCGACGCGAGCGGCGGTGCAGACGCCGTTGGCGTCCAGCGTCACGCTGATGCCGCAGCCGACCACGGCGATGTCCATTTCGGTCCGCGGAATGAAGCGCAGATAGGCATCGCCCGAGCGCGGCGGCCGCGGCGGGAACTTGAACTCCAGGATGAACTCGTCCTTGGCCAGATTGGTCCGACCAGGGCTAGCTGGGATCTGCTCCACCGGCACCTCGCGCCGGCCCTTGCCGCCCACCACCACGGCGATTGCGCCGGCGGCGTACAGCGCCGGCACGCTGTCGGCGGCCGGCGAGGCGTTGCACAGATTGCCGGCCAGCGAGCAGCGGCCCTGAATCTGGGTCGAGCCGATCAGGTCGAGCGCCTCGACCACGCCGGGCCAGGCCTTGTTCAAGCCGGCATGCGCCTCGACCACGGCGCCCGGTGTGCCGGCGCCGACCACGAAGCCACCGCCTTCCTCGCGGATGCCGATGATGCCGGGGATCATCTTGGTGTCGACGATCAGGTCCGGCTTCATCCGGCCCGACCGCATCTGCACCAGAAGGTCGGTCCCGCCGGACAGGACCTTCGCCAGACCGGAAGCCCCGGTCAGCAGTTTGACGGCCTCATCGACCGTCGAGGGGGCGGCGTAATTGAGCGTTGGCATTCCTGCTCCCGATGTTTGCGCGCGTTGACCGGCCCGGTCCAACGCCGGTCCAGACTGGAAGGCCCAAGGTTAGGCGATCAGTCCTGCCCGGTCGAGAGGGAGTGGCCGGCAGTGGCGTTCTCGCCGGTCAGCGCGCAGCCAGCGCCTCCGGGTTGGTGACCCGTACCGGCTTGCCGTCGAGGAAGGCCAGCGCGTTCTCAATGCTCTGCGGATAGAAGCTCACCCACGTCTCCTGCACACCGTAACCCAGATGCGGCGTCATCACCACGTTCGACGCGGTGCGCAACGGATGGTTGGCCGGCAGCGGCTCGCGATCGAACACGTCGAGCGCCGCGACGATCCGGCGTGCCTGGACCGCCTCGATCAGCGCCTTCTCATCGACGATCGGACCGCGCGAGGTGTTCACCAGGATCGCGCCTGGCTTCATACGCGCGAGGTCCGCCGGGCCGATCAGTCCGCGCGTGCGGTCCGACAGCACGAGATGGATGCTGACCGCATCGGACCGCGACAGCAGTTCCTGTTTCGAGACCATCGCGGCTCCGGCCGCCTGCGCGCGGTCGGGCGTCAGGTTCTGGCTCCAGGCGAGCAGGTTCATGTTCAGCGCCTTGCAGTAGCGCGCCATGTGCGAGCCGAGCCGGCCGAGGCCGATCAGGCCCATCGTCTTGCCGGCGAGCGCATAGCCGATCGGCACGCCTTCCTGGAACTTCCCGGCGCGGATGTTGGCGTCGCCGACATGGATGGCGCGCGCCGCAGCGATCAGCAGGCCGAGCGCAAGCTCGGCGGTGGCGGCCTCGGTGTTGCCCCCGCCCTGGGTGTTGCACACCACCACGCCGCGTGCGGTGCAGGCCGCCGTGTCCAGCGAGGCATTGCGCGCGCCGGTCATCCCCAGCATGCGCAGCTTGGGCAGGCGGTTGATCAGCGAAGCAGGCAGCGGCGTGCGCTCGCGCATCGACAGCACGATGTCGAAGTCGGCAAGCTGGCGCGCGGCGTCGTCCTCGTTGTCGAACGCCTTGGCGAAGAACACGACCTCGGCGCGCGCCTGCAACGGCGACCAGTCCGCGCTGGTCTTCGCCACGCCCTGCCAGTCGTCGAGCACCGCCACCTTGGTCATGGAAACCTCCCGCTGTTCGGCCGGGAAAGTGGAACTCCGCGCACCGAGGCGCAAGCCGTGACGACAGGTTGCGGCCGCCGGGTAACAATGCGGCCTCGTGTCGGAGGCTGCTCATCGTGCGATCCGTTGCGACGGCGGTCATGCTCATCCTGCTGGCTGGCCTTTGGCCGCCGGCGACTTTCGCGCGCGAGGGCCAGAACGTGCCGCCATTCGAACGGCCATTGCGGACCAAACGAGTGCGCACGGGAAAGCAGGAAATCCGCTGCCACAGCTTCGCCCACGTCATGGTGAAGGAGATCGACGCCGGCGAGGTCGGCGACGCGCAGATCTCGCTGCTGCCCATCGTTTCGTCCACCGATCGTCCGGCATGCCAGGCGAACAACGCGGCGAACGAACACGTCATCCCGAGCGATAGCTGGAGCGGCTATTTCCTTGGCGCCAAGGACGACTATGTCGTTCTCTCGGCCGAGGACGGGGTGAACGGCGGGCTGGGGTTCTCGGTCTACCGCGGCGTCGATCCCGCCAGCCTGTTTCAGGATGCGGTGAAGTTCGAGCACGATCGCGTCCGCTTCCAGTCGATCGCCGGCGACGCGGCGGGACTCAGGCTGCACTATACACGCGTCTATACGGCCCCCTGTTCGGTGCAGACCGAGGGCGCTGCCTGCCGGGCGCGCATCGCCGCCGCGACGCATCTGCCGCCCGAGACGGCTCCGGATTGCGCCGCGGGCTATCTGCGCGCGAAGCAGGAACTCGCGTCGGCACGATGCGAGATTGCCCACCGCAAGACTGCCGCCTGCATCAAG
The DNA here is from genome assembly GCA_963819855.1 of uncultured Alphaproteobacteria bacterium. Lineage (GTDB taxonomy): Bacteria > Pseudomonadota > Alphaproteobacteria > Acetobacterales > Acetobacteraceae > JAMXLO01. The sequence continues at coordinate 76,593 of CAWFYC010000024.1, read as the reverse complement.
CAGGAGATCGACGGCATGAAGGCCGACGACGCGTCACCGAGCGTGATCGGCTATGACGCGGACGTCGACGATCGGGCCACCACAGACGTCGATACAGCCGGCAGGCGGTACGGTCGCCTGCTGGCCGGCCGACTGATTGTCATTGCGCGGAGCGGCAGCAGTCCCGGACCTGATCCGGAAAGCAATCCCCCAAGAAACTGCCCCCATCGTCGACGGAACTCGCAATGACGAGGCGCAGGTCAAATAACGCCTTCGGAATGCAGCGAGTCGATTTCGCTGGCCGACAGTCCCAGCCAGCCGCCATAGACCTCGGCATTGTGCTGCCCGATCGTCGGGCTCGGCTGCGTCTTCACCCGCTCCGCGCCATGCAGCCGCAACGGCGTCGTTGGCACCACGATGTTGCCGAGCTCGGGATGGTCGATCCGCTCCAGCATGCCGCGGCCGTGCATGTGCGGATCGTTCATCACCTCGGGCACCGTGCGCACCGGCGCACACGGAATGCGGTAGCGCTTCGCCGCCGCGAACACTTCCATCTTGCCGAGAGTCTGCGTCCATGCAGCCACGGCATCGTCGGTCGCCGCCAGATTGGCGACGCGCGCGGCGTTGGTGGCGAAGCGCGGATCGTCCGCCAGCTCGGGCCGTCCCATCGCCTTGGCCAGGTTCTTCCAGTGCGCCTCGGTCACCACGTGAATCGCGACCCAGCCATCGGCGGTGGGGAACGCGTTGTACGGCGCACTGGCCAGCGCCGACTGGCGATTGCCGGTACGCGGCGGGACCTCGCCGGTGCGCACATGGTATTCCATGCTGGAGGCGAGCGACGAATACACCGTCTCCTGCATCGCCACCTCGACCAGCTGCCCCACGCCGGTGCGCTCGCGCTGCAACAATGCCGTAACGACGGCGGCATAGAGATGGATGCCGCCCATGAAATCCACCAGCGTCGGTCCGGCCTTCACTGGCGGGCCATCGGGGAAACCGGTGACGCTCATGATGCCGGACTGCGCCTGGATGGTGAAATCCATCGCCAGGTTGTCGCGGTCCGGCCCGGTGATGCCGAAGCCGGAACCGGTCGCGTACACCAGTTGCGGATTGATCGCCTTCAGCACGTCGTAGCCGACGCCGAGGCCATCCATCGTGCCGGGCGAGAAATTCTCCAGCAGCACGTCGGCGCGGGCCACCATCTCGCGCAGCAACGCGCGGCCGCGCTCGGACTTCAGGTTCAGCGTGATCGCCCGCTTGTTGGCGTTCAGCATCGCCACCGGCAGCGTGGTGTGCTTGCCCGGAGCAGCGCGGCGACGGGCCGGCTCGCCGTGCGGCGGCTCGATCTTGATCACGTCGGCACCGGCCTTCGCCATCAGCAGCGTGGCATAGGGGCCTTGGAAGATCTGACCGAAATCCAGCACGGTGATGCCTGCCAGCGGGGTGTTCATGCGCGATGCTCCAGCGACGGAAGGATGGTTACCATGCGACGCCTGCGCGTGCTGCGGAAGGCCGATACAACTCCACCGCGCCGATGCCCCATCCTCACGATCACGTGTAAAAGATAGTGCCTTGCCAGCAACGCGCGTGATGGCAGAATTGCATTGATCGCGCGGAACGATGCTGCCGCTTTGCCATCTGGGGGAGACATGGCGAGCAACGACGACAGTGACCTTACCGATACCGAAGCGAAGCTTCTGGCTCCGGTGCCCATGGGAGCGGCGTGGCTCGCCGGCACTGCCGTCGCGCTGCTGCTGATCGCGTGGTTCCTCATCTGGTTGCTGATCTATCTCCCGCGCGGCCCGATCGGCTGAGGCATGGCAGAAAACGAAGCCTCGGTTCAGCGATCGGAAACCCGGTGGGGCATGGTGGTTGCCGGCGCCGTCGCGCTTATCGTGGCGGCAACCCTGTTCTCGGCGCTGGCGCTGCATCGCAATCCGCCGAGTAATCTCGAGCGCATCGATCCGAAGACGCTGCACCTGACAGGCGAGTTCACCGAAGGCAACCTCGGCACCGCAGTCGAGGACGGACATGTGGTGGTGCGGATCGTGATGACGCAGTTCGTCTTCGTGCCAAGCTGCGTCATCGTGCCGGAGAACCAGCCGGTGACACTGCGGCTGTCCACTCCCGACGTGATCCACGGCATCCTGGTCACCGGCACCAATGTCAACACGATGGTCGTGCCCGGCTTCGTCAGTCAGGTCCACACCGTGTTTCGCACCACCGGTAATCTGCTGATGCCATGCCACGAGTTCTGCGGCCTTGGCCATAGCCAGATGCTGGCGCGGGTGCAGGTGGTGCCAAGCGAGCAATTCCATCCGGATGCGCAGGGAAGGGCAAGCTGTGCCGCGCAATAAAGAGCTGGTGCTCGCGCATCTGTGGTTCTCGTTTCTGATCTTCGCGGCCGCCGCGACGCTTGGGGCGTGGCAGATGTGGGTGCGCAGCCCGTTGCACGCGCCGTTTTCCAACCCGCAGACCTATTTTATCTCGGTAACCGCGCACGGCACGTCGATGGCCTATGTGATGAGCACGTTCTTCATCATGGGTTTCGGCTACTACGTCGCCGAGACCGCCCTGGGGCGCGCGGTACCCGGCTTGATGCTGGCATGGGGCGCATTCGTGGTTGGGGTGGCGGGCACGGTGATGGCGCTCGCGACCGTGCTCGCGGGGCGCGCGACGGTACTTTACACCTTCTATCCGCCGCTCACCGGCGACGCGACCTATTACATCGGCGTGGTTCTGGTGGTCGCCGCATCCTGGGTGTGGTGCGTGTTGATGATCGTGGCGATGGTCCAATGGAAACGCGCCAATCCCGGGCAACCGGTGCCGCTGGTGCATTTCGGCACGGTCGCCAATGCTTGCATGTGGCTGTGGACCACGGCCGGCGTCGCTGCCGAATTGCTGTTTCAGGTGATTCCGGCGTCGCTTGGCTGGACCGACACCGTGGATGCCGGCCTCGCGCGCACGCTGTTCTCCTGGACGCTGCACGCGATCGTTTATTTCTGGCTGTTCCCCGCGTATATCGCGTTCTACACGTTGTCGCCACAGGCTGCCGGCGGGCGTCTCTACAGCGACACGATGGGGCGGATCAGCTTCGCGCTGCTGCTCATCTACAGTGTGCCGGTCGGCATCCACCATCTGTTCATGGATCCCGAGCAATCGACTGGTTTCAAGTATCTGGTAAGCTTTCTGACTGCACTCGTCACCATCCCGACCTTGCTGACCATCTTCACCATCAGCGCCTCGTTCGAAATCGCAGGGCGCCTGCGCGGCGGCACGGGCCGGCTCGGCTGGCTGCGCGCCATACCCTGGGTCCGGCCAATGGTGCTGGCGACCGGACTGTCCTTCATCATGCTTTGGTTCGGCGGTGGCGGTGGCCTGGTCAACATGAGCTATGGCATGAACGCGCTGATCCATAACACCTCGTGGGTGACCGCTCATTTCCACCTGATCTTTGGCGGCACGACGGTGATCATGTATTTCGCCATCGCATATGAAATCTGGCCACGACTGACCGGGCGCGTTGCGCGATCGCTGGTGTGGCAGCGCCGGCAGCTTTGGCTGTGGTTCATCGGCATGATGGTGACGACGCTGCCTTGGCATTGGCTTGGTCTGAACGGGCAATGGCGGCGTGTCGCTCATTTCGACTACTCTGACCCGCAGCTGGCGTGGTGGGCTCCCTGGGTTGTGGTCTCCGTCTTTGGCGGCCTGATGCTGCTCGCGAGCGCGTATATGTTTGTCTGGAATCTCGCCGGCTTACATGTTTCGGTGGCGACGGACTCGGCGCCAGAGCCGCAGCGTTATTCACTCACCCTGTACCCCACGCCGCATGTGCCGGCTGTGCTGAACGGCTTTCGCACCTGGAATCTCGTGCTGCTGGTCCTGATGCTGCTGGCCTATGGCTGGCCGATCGGCCAGTTCCTGGTGACGCCGTCCCCGGGCGCGGTGGCTCATCGCATGTTCGGGACGGGCTAGTCATGTCCGATGATGTGGCCACCCGCGATACGGCGTTGCGCATGCGGACCTGGCTTGTGGTGGGGGCGCTGCTCCTGGCCGGTGCCCTGTTGGCCTTCATCATCATCCCTCTGGTGCAAGGCCGCGCCGCCGGTATCGACGGTTTCACGGCGATTTGCCGCGCCTTCGGCATCCTGCCGGGCTCGCCGGCACATCCGACGCCGGTCTCGCGCGCCACGCCTCAGCCGGTGACGCAGGTCGCGTGGACCGTCGCCACACTCGCGGCGATCGAGGGCGCCGATCCGAGGCACGGTGCCGAGGTGGCGCAGGAGCGATGCGTGGCCTGCCATCTCCCCGATGGGAGCTCGGCGGGGCCGACGATTCCACGGATGGCGGGGCAATCCTATTTCGCGATCTATAAGCAGCTACATGATTTCCGCTCAGGGTCGCGGACGAACGAGATCATGTCCGCGCAGGTGACGGGACTTGATGACAAGTCGATCGCTGATGTGGCGGTATATTACGGCCATCTGGAACGCGGCAGTTCCGATCTGGAGAACCCGTCCTTCGTCCCGGCGGAGGTCGAGAATCTCGTGGTCAACGGTGACGTCGCCCGCGGACTGCCGCCCTGCATCGCCTGCCATGGCGCAGGCGTAGGCGGACCGATCGAGGTCCCCACACTCACCGACCAACACCAGGACTATCTGCAGGCCCAGCTTGAGGCGTTCGCGAACGGCCAGCGACACAACGACATCTATCGCCGCATGCGCGGGGTCGCCTCGCGGTTGACGCCGCGCGAAATCGAGCTGCTTGCGATCTACTACGCGGGCATCGGCCGATAACCATGCGACGGCTGCGCCTGCTGCGGATGGCCGACACGCTGGACGCCATCGACCTGCGGCTTGAGACCGGCGATCCGCCGCACCGCGCCAAGGACGAGCTGCTGGTGGAGGTGCGCGCCGCCGGGGTGAACCGCAGTGACGTGGCTGCCGCGCTCGGCCGCATGCCGCAGGCGGCGTGGCCGCGGACGCCGGGCCGCGACTGGGCCGGTGTGGTGGTCGAAGGCCCATCCGACATGATCGGGCGCGAGGTATTCGGCGCCGGCGGCGACCTCGGCATCACCCGCGACGGCACGCATGCGACACATCTGCTGGTGCCGCGTGACGCAGCGGTGGAGCAGCCGGCCACGCTGACGCCGACCGAGGCCGGGGCACTCGGCGTGCCGTTCGTCACCGCGCTTCAGGGGTTTCGCCGCGCCGGCATGCCCGAGCCGGGCGACGTCGTGCTGGTGACCGCGGTGAACGGCATGGTCGGTCAGGCCGCGGCGCAGATCGCCGCGATGCACGGCGCGCGCGTGTTCGGTGTGACGCGGCGCACGGAGGTATTCGCCCTGCCGCATATCGCCGTGCGTATGATCGACGGATCGAGCGCCGACATCGCGGCACTGGTACGCGACGAAACCGTCGGCCACGGCGCGGACATCGTCTACAACACGGTGGGCAGCCCGTACTTCGCGGCGGCGAACCAGGCGATGGCGCATGGCGGGCGGCAGATCCTGATCTCCACCGTGGAACGACCAGTGCCGTTCGACATCTTCGCCTTCTACCGCGGCGAGCACAGCTTGTTCGGCATCGACTCGCTGGCACTCGATGCGACCGCTTCGGCCGCCCTGCTGCGCGAGCTGCTGCCGGGCTTCGCCAGCGCGCAGCTACGGCCGCTGCCAATAGCGGAAAGCGCCTGTTATCCGCTGGAGCGCGCCATGGACGCTTACCGCGCCGTGCAGGCGATCGCACGCAATCGAGTTACCCTGTTGCCGTGATCACATCGGGTGCCCGCGGCACGGTCTCCCAAAACCCCGGGTCATGGCCGAATATGATGCGCGCGCCGCCCTGTTCCAGCGCCGCAAGCCGGTCGAGCGAGGCCAGCATCGCCGCACGGTCGTGCACGCGGAGTGGCAGGCGCCGCTCGCGCAGCGTCCGGCAGAAGTAGCAGGCATCGGCCGCCAGCACGACGTCGCCGCCGTCGAGCCGCAGCCGCAGCGACTGGTGCCCGGCCGTGTGCCCGTAGGTCGGCAGGCACACCACCGAGCCGTCGCCGAACACGTCGTGTTCGCCGTCGACCAGGCGCAGCGTATGGCCGAGGTCGAAATCGCGCGGGTTGTAGCCGTGCCGATCGGCGGTGTCGGCATCCATGCCGGCATCCCACTCGCGGCGCTGTACCAGCATCGTCGCGTTGGGGATCAGGGCATTGCCGCCGACGTGGTCGAAATGGAAATGCGAGTTGATGACCAGGTCGATTCTGCCCGGATCGCGGCCGATCGCGGCAAGCCGCCCACTCACCTCCTCGCCGGGCGCGAGGGCGATGCGGAACAGACCGGCGATCCGCGCGCCGAGCCTCCCGGCCGGGTCGTGCCGGCAATCGGGGTGCAGCCCGGTGTCGAACAGCGCCCTGCCCTTGGGATGCTCGATCAGGAACACCGGGATCGGTACTGTGATGTCACCCTCGCCACCTTCCATCAGGCGTCCGAACTCACCGGTGACGGTGCCGCAGGTGAAGGCGTAGAGCTTGAGCGTCATTGGCGTTCCCGCGAGGTGTTCGACAGCTATGAAGCTCGGGGTCGATGGTTTGCACAAGGCATTGCTGCGCCGGGCCGCGCCACACTCCGGCGCGCTGTCCCGTTGGGTACGCTTCCCCAATCCGTTCAATGCCCCGTGGCGGCGCGCGCAGCTCGACATCATCAGCCATGGCGGGGTCGGCGACGTCATCATGTGCACGCCCGTGCTGCGGGAATTGCGGCGCCGGAACCCCGATTGCCGGATCCGGTTCTATTCCAAGTACAGCCCGTTGGTTGCCGGCCTGCCTTATATCGACGAGGCATTGCCGCGCGAGTTCTGTCCGTACCCGGCGGTCGAAGTGAACTACTGGGACGACGACAGGAACCCGGTCCCACTCCGCGGCCGGCTGATTTCCTTGCTGGGCGACCGGCTGGGTCTGAAGGTCACCGATCAGCGGGTCGATTGCGTCATCAATCCTCAGCTTGTCGCGTGTTACCGGGATGCGTGGCGGTCGCTGCCGCGCCCTTACATCGTGATCAGCCGGCACGGCGGCGAATGGACCCCCAACAAGGAGTGGCCGGCACATTGCTGGACCGCGCTGATCGAGCGGCTGTCGCGACGCGCCACCGTCATCGAGATCGGCGCGTCGCGCCGGCCGGCGCTCGAGGTTTCGGGCAACACCTATGTCGACCTGCGCGGTCGCACCTCGGTCGCCGAGATGGCGGCGGCGCTCGCGGCTGCCGATCTGCATGTCGGGCCGGAGTCGGGTCCGATGCACATCGCCGCGGCGGTCAACACCCCGTGCGTCATTCTGTATGGCGGATACCTGCCCACCTTCTGCACCCACTATGCGGGGAACATCGCGCTGGCGACTGACGTGCCCTGCGCACCCTGCTGGCTGCCCACGCCTTGCCCGTTCGAGCTGAAATGCATGACGGCGATCACGCCGGAAACGGTCGAGAACAGCGTCTGGAACCTGTGGACCGGATCGCCCGAAGCGGGGACGTGACGCCACACCGATCGGCTATACTGCACCGCAGCAGCGGAGTCGCACGCCATGGCGGTGGTGATCACGGTCGCGCAGCAGAAGGGCGGCACCGGCAAGACCACGCTGGCCGCCAATCTCGCGGCTGCCTTCGCGCCGTCGCGGCGTGTCGCGCTGCTGGACATCGATCCGCAAAAGAGCCTCGGTCGCTGGCACAGCCTGCGCCGCGCGCGGCTGGGACAGGCGGCCGCGCTGGCGTTCTCCGACATCTCGGGTTGGCGACTGCCGGCGGAGCTGGAGCGGCTGAGGCGCGACCACGACGTGGTGCTGATCGACAGCCCGCCGCAGCTCGACACCGACGCACGCGTCGCTGTGCGCGCCGCCGACCTCGTGCTGGTGCCGATCCAGCCCAGCATGCCGGACGTCTGGGCCGCGGAGGGAACGCTGAAGCTGGCGGCCGACGAACGGCGACGCGCGCACCTGATGTTCAACCGCGCGCCGCCCGCCTCGCGGCTGCGCGACGCCATCGCCACGGATCTCGCTGACCGCCGGCTTCCCCTGCTGCGCTCGACCCTTGGCAATCGCGCCGGCTTCGCGCATGCCTTCGCCGCCGGTCTCGGCGTCACCGAGGCCGCGCCGCGCTCCACCGCCGCCGCGGAACTGCGCGCGCTGCTCGCCGAACTGCAGGAGCTGACGGGATGACGTGGGACAGATGGGTGCTCGCCGTGCATGTGCTGTGCGCGGTGATCTGGGTCGGCGGCATGTTCTTCGCCTATGTCGTGCTGCGTCCGAGCCTCGCGGTGCTGGAACCGATCCAGCGCATCGCGCTTCATACCCAGGTGTTCCGCCGCTTCTTCCTGATCGTGTGGCACGTCATGCCCCTGATCCTGCTGTCCGGCTTCGCAGTGCTGTTCGGTCTCTATGGCGGACCCGCCGCTGCGCCTTGGAACGTGGCCAGTATGATGCTGCTCGGGCTGATCATGAGCGCTGTGTTCGTGCTGATCGTGTTCGGCCCCTATGCCAGGTTTCGCCGGACCACCGATCGCGCCACCGCCGCGGCCAGCGCCGACCGCATCCGCAAGCTGATCGGGATGAACCTGGTGTTGGGGCTGGTGACGATCGTGGTGGCGCTGCTGCACTGAATGTCATGGCGCACTCAGGCGGGTGAAGCCATCGTCGCTCCATGGCTCGCTGCCCACGCCATGACGAACAAAGAATACGCCGTCCGGGTCGTATTGCCGCTTCACTTCGAGCAACCTGGGATAGTTCGTGCCCCAGTAACAGCGCTGCCATTCGCGCTCGAAGAAGCTGCTTTCGGCGACATATGACCCGGGGTCGGTCACCACGGACCGCAGCGCGACCATGGCCCGCGCGACCAGCGCGGCGTCATGACGCGCCGTCTGAATGTCGGGGGCATAGCCGGGAAGGCCGGGATAGGCAGGCGGTGCCTCGCTGGCGATGATGGCGAGCACGAAGGCGTCGAGCACCGCCGGATTGGTTGCGGTATCCGCTGCGGCGGCGATCACCTCGGCGGGCGCGCCGGCAAGGCCCTTCTGGAAATGCAGTTCCACCGAAGCGAGCCTGCCGGCCGCAAACACTGCATCGGCCAAGTGCTCTCGCCGATCTTCCTGCAGCAGCGATGCGGACAGCCAAACGGATTCATAGCCATAAATGAAATGCCCCGCCTCGCCGAGATTGGCTGACCAGTACACGTTGTCCTCCGGCGCTCCTGGCCGGTCATCAGACCGCAGCGCACCTGGCAGGTGGGCCTTCAGGAACGCGGGATCCCAACGATGCCGTGACGGGCCGCTGCGAATGGCCGCCGGAACCACAAATGCCATGTCGTCCGCCGCGGCCACCCAACGCAGGAATGGTTGCCAGATCGCCTCGGCCTGCTGATCATCGAGCCCCTGCGAAGCCATGTTGATCTCGAACCGGCCGCCCGGTCGGATGGTGACGATTTCGCCCCAATGCCGGTTGTTCAGGTGCTCGGCATAGAAATCCAAGAAGCGGCCGATCAGCCGGCGCATCGCGACATCGGACGCGGCGTGGATCGTGGCGCCCACGAATCCGAACCGTTCGGGGAGCTCATGAGTGCGCAGCGTCACCCGGGTGACCACACCGAATGTGCCGCCACCGCCACCCTTCAGTGCCCAGAACAGATCGGGATGCGAGCACGCATTGACGATCCGCACGGCGCCATCCGCGGTGACGATTTCGGCCTCGAGCAGTGACGCGGCAGCGGTGCCAAAGTTCTTCGAGTAGCTGCCGAAACCGCCGCCGAGGACCAGGCCGGCCACGCCGACCGTGCCGCAGCCGCCGCCCTGCACGTAACGGCCACCTCCGGTAGTGACCGCGTCATAGGTATGCATCCAGATCGCGCCGGCACCGACGCTGACCGCCGGCTGCGCCGACTGGCAACCTTGCGGGGTGAATGCGTCATGCGGCGCGATGGCGTTCATCCGCCGTGTCCAGACCATCAGCGAATCCGGGGCGTTGGATGTGCCGAGATAGGAGTGGCCGCCACCCCTGACGACCAGCCGCAGGTTGTAGTCCCGCGCGAAGTTGACGGCGGCGGCGACATCGTCGGCTGTCTCGGCGGCGACCGCGTAGGTGCTTGGCTGGGACGTCCAGGCATCCACCCAGCCCAGCGTCTGGGTCAGCGCCGGATCATCGCCCAGGAAGTAAGGGTTTTTCAGTTCCCGAACGAGATCGCGGCAGTCGGGTCCCACAGGGGCGTCCAAACAGACGGTCAGTGGCGACCGCACACGTATCAATCGCCCGCCTGTCTGTTGGCGCAAGCGATCCCACGCGGCATCGGATGGCCATGCCGCATCGCCGGGACGAACGCGCGAGGCCGATGCAGCCGCAGCCGGTTCCTGCCAGCGGAGAAGCGGCAACACGCCAAGCGCTGCCGCGGCTCGCGTGAACTTGCGTCGATTCATTGCTCGTGCCGGTCCGTCCCATGGAGAGCGCGAGGATCGGGTCCGCCACCCTGCCCTGGCAAATCAGCGTCGCAAGCCCAGCGTCACCTCGCGGTGCCAGATATACAACCCCGACGCGATCAGAACCACGATACCGACCAGGCTCCAGACGTCCGGCCACTCGCCCCAGAAGGCGATTCCCAGCACGGTTGCGTAGATGATCGCGCCATACTCGAACGGCGCCACCAGCGTGGTCTCCGCCGCCCGGTATCCCTCGGTCATCAGCCACTGCGCGAAACCCGAGATCAGTCCGGCACTGACCAGCGCCCCCAGTTGCCACAGGCTCGGCGTCACCCAGTCGGTGATGCACCCGAATGCCGCCAGCGCCGCGGTGCCAAGGCTGTACCACGCGACGATGGTCACGTTGCGCTCACCCGCATCGCCCATCTGACGGATGTTGATCATCGACAGCGACCAGGTGAACACACCGGCCATCACGATCCCCACCGCGCCGAGCGGCAGTGAATCGGCATCGACATGCCACGGCCGCAGCATCACCATCACGCCAAGCAAGCCGACCAGCACCGCGGTGGCCCGGCGCGGCCCGACGCGCTCGCCCAGCAGCGGCACCGACACGATGGTCAGGAACAGTGGCATGGCGAAGCCGAGCGCCGTCACGGTGACCAGCGGCAGCACGCCGAAGCCGTATACCGACGTGACCGTGCCGATGAAGCCATACACCGTGCGCATCACGTGGCCCATCGGCCGGCGCGTCCGCAGCGCGGAGAGGCCGCCGGCGCGCACGATGAACGGCAGCATCGCCAGGAAGCCGACGAGGCTGCGGAACATGACGATTTCCAGCACCGGGAAGTCCGCCGTGAGCGCCTTCACCAGCGCCGAGCCCACCGTGAATGTGGCCGAGGCGCTGAGGACGTAGAGGATGGCATGGCGGCGCGCCGCGCGGAGGTCGGCGGCGGGGAGGCGGACGGCGGACGTTTCCATTACGGTAGATTACTCCGGGGTCAGGCGCTGCTCCATTGCCGGCGCTGCACACGAGGGGTGCGCATGCCGGCAGCGAATCGGAATGGCGGGGCCGGCCGTGGGCTGGTCCCTTTGATCACGCCTGGAGCGACGCGTTCAGGGCGGGCCGGTGCTGGTGGGTTCCAGGGATGGCGGCGGGGCCGGCGTCGGCGACGCGTACAGCGCGGCCATGCGCTCATGCCGCGCGGCACGCGATCGCTTGAACATGTCGTTGAGGAAGCCGGCGAGGTTGCCGCCGTGCAGGATGATCGCCGTATGCAGTTCCCGCCACAGCGGATGGTCCGCCATGATGCCGAGATCGCGGCAGATGTCGGCGATGACGGCGCCGACCGGCCGGCGGCGGATCTCGGCGGCGATCTGCTCTGCCGTCGGCAGGCCGGCCAGGCGGGGCTCGGCCGCGGCCGGTTCGCGCGGTGCCTGTGGCGCGCGCGCTGAGCACTGCGATGGTGCGCGCGGCGGCTGAGGTTTCGGGTCCGGTCGGGCGGCACTGCGCAGCAGCCTGGCCTCGAGCGCAGCGGCGCGCTGCAAGGCCAGGGTGATGCGCGACAGGATCAGCGCGATGTCGCTGGTGCCGAAGCAACAACCGGCGAGGGCGGGATCATTCGGGAGGCTGCGTTGCCCGACCGCGGCGGCCAATTGCTTGCCGTGGTCGATGAGCTTGCGGACCAGGCCGAGCAGACGCGCGAGGCAGCCGCGCCGGTCTGTGCTCGCTGGCCAGCGGGCGGGCTGGTTGGTTGGACCGGGTGCGGTGGCCGCGGCGGACATCCCGTCGGCCTGGTGCAGTAGCGGAGCGAGGTCCTACGGTCAGCGGATGGCGATCCGCTTCTCGCCGAAAGCGCTAAGCCGCCATCGACGGCGCGTAGGCCTCGCGGGCTTCGTCCCGATGCATCCTGGCCTCGGCGCGCCAGTACGCCACGTCGCGCGCCAGCGGCCACGCCTCGGCTTTGAGATCATGCAGGATGGCTTGCACGAGGTGCGATGCGACCGCGCGCACCAGGTTGTTGCCCATGTCGCTGATCTCTTCCGCCACGTTCTCCCAATCGACCTGATTGTTGACCCGCTCGCCGGCGGCCATCCGGCGCAGCAGATCGGCCTGGTGTTCCGACCAGGCGAGCATGTCGGTGTCGTAGAGGTCGCTCATGGCGCGCTGACCCCCCTAGCCCATCTTATTCACCGCATAGCAGGGATTCGCTGACGGGCATGGTACAACCGCCTGGAATCGCATAGAGATTGGTTGTCGACGCCACTCTCGAAGCGAGGACAGAATCTGCCATGCCCGCCACCGACGACGATACTCTTCTGCCGTTCGCTTTGCCAAGTATCGGCCAGAAGAAGATCACCGCCGCGTTCGACGGCGGCCTGATCAGTTCCGATGGCGGTGTTTTACTTTTGGCCGGTGCCGACAAACGACTTGGTCTGATCGACACATTGGCCGCGATCATCCCGGACCATCGTGACCCTGATCTGATCACCCATTCGATGGCGGACATTCTGCGCGCCCGCGTCTTCGCCATCGCCTGCGGATACCCGGATGCCGATGATCTGGACGACCTACGCAGGGACCCGGCCTTCAAACTCGCCTGTGGGCGCCTACCAGAAAGCGGAGACCACCTGGCTTCACAACCCACCATGTCACGCTGGGAAAATGCCCCCGACCTGCGCACCTTGATCCGACTGACGCGGGCCATGGTGGACCTATGGTGCAAGAGTTACAGGCGTGCGCCCAAGTCGATCACGCTCGACATCGACGATACCGCAGACACCGTGCACGGCCATCAGCAGTTGTCGCTGTTCAACGCGCACTACGACGAACGCTGCTTCCTGCCGATCCATATCTATGACGCCGACACCGGCCATTGCGTGCTGACCATTTTGCGCCCCGGGAAAACACCAGATGGCAAGGAGGTGCGCACCCATCTGCGCCGGTTGGTGCGGCGTATCCGACTGCACTGGCCGCACACACGCATCACCATTCGTGGCGACGGACATTATGGCCGGCGTGAGGCCATGGACTGGTGCGAAAAGCACGGCGTGCACTACATCTTCGGTCTGTCCACCAACGCGGTCCTCGCCGCGCAGGTCTTTGCCAAGACCGACGATGTGTGCGTGCGGCGCGCCATCGCCAACCTGGATGTGGTGCGCGACTACACCGAGACCCGATACGGCGCCAAGTCCTGGTCGCAGCTCCGTCGCGTCGTGGCGCGGATCGAGGCAACGCGGAAAGGTCTCGACGTCCGCTACGTCGTCACCAACATCACCTACGGTACCGCCGAATGGCTCTATGACAGCATCTACTGCGCACGTGGGCAGGCGGAGAACCTGATCAAGCGGCACAAGAGCCAACTCGCCTCCGATCGCACCAGTTGCCGCTCACCACTGGCCAACCAGATGCGACTGATCCTGCACACCGCCGCCTACTGGCTGATGCTGACGGTGCGCGATGCCATCGCCAAACCGCAAGCGCTGGCCAACGGCGAATTCTCCACGATCCGACTGCGGTTATTGAAGATCGCCGTACGAATCAAGGAGACCGCCAGCCGGATCAAGCTGTCGTTCGCGGCAAACTGCCCCGACGCCGCCTTGTTCCGTGGCTTGATTGGTGCGCTGATCCCGCGCCCAACGTGAGCGGCGGGGCAAGTGCCCCGGTCGAATCCCACCTGATCAACCTTCAACGCCTCCCAGATACGGTCTGAAACGCGGTCGAGCCAGCAGCGGCGGTGCGCGAACATATTGGTTGTCCACTCGTAATATATGTACAGCCGGCCGGTACGGTGAATAAGATGGGCTAGGTGAGCTGCCCGGCCGCAAGCCGTTTGCGACAGTCTCGTTCAACCACGTCCGGCGCCACTACTTGCCCGTTGCGGCCGAGCACCTCATGCACGGTGGAACCCTGAAGTATCAGCTCACAGGCATGACGTAGCGCGGATTCTCGAGTGTCGGACAGCGACTTCAACTTTCGACCATGAAAGTCGTGATATTCAACATCCCAGCCCATCATGGCCCTCCCTCATCGGGGACGAAACAGAAGGTAGATTACATGCATCAGCGGGAAGGGTGCCAGCGGAAGCGACCATACGGTGAGGTTGAGGTCGTTTGGGTCCAGGCCAAGAGGTATTCGACGCCAGCTAAGACCGTGGCGAGAAGCCCCATGACATGGACGAACCCAAAGACAATTATCGACGAGTGGTTGAATAGCTTGGTCACCCCTTCCCACTGCTACTGTCCTGCGGCGCCGAGCAGGGCCGGCGGCCACAATTGCGTCGGGCCTTTCATGACGCGAGCGCGCCGGTCCAGCCGACCCTTCGCCTCCGCCACCGCTTCCTCCTCGGTCGCGTATGCGCCAATGGGCATGGGCGACCAACATTCCTCGATTGTGCGCTTAAAGGTCCGGTAGGGTTTGGAGACGCTCGGTCCTTCCACCGGCCTCCTGACGTCATTCATGCTGTCCTTTGCGGTATCGCGACTTCATGATGGCGAGATGTCAATCCGTCATGGCAGGCCGTTGCGGCCGGCCTCGAATTGGGTCGGCCTTGCTGCCATGTAGTCTCGCCCAGCACCCAACTCGCCTGTCCCTGATGGAGTAGAAGGCCTCGATCGCCTCGGTGTAGGGACTGAAAATTGGGAGCCGGGTCGAGCAGCGCATTGTCATTCTGACGAAACACTGACGCCGACCCGGCCTCACGAGAGAAGCAGCAGCGAGAGCCATACGAAGTATGATACGACGAACCCAGCAGCCATGAGGTGGGTCATCCATAACGAGAAGCGTACTGGAACCGGCGATCCTCCCTTATCGCCAAGCAGTGCTATGATTTCATCAATCTTGCGATGAGCCGCGCTGATATAATGTCGGAAGATCAGGATGCCTGCAAAGACGAGTACATGCAGCGTGAGAGAGACTGTCGGCACACCGTACTCCAATGCGATCCCGCGCAGCCCCGGGCGATGCTCGCCCGTGACGAGGAAGGCCGCGGCCGCCACCAGGCTGAATATCAGGAGAATGCTGAACCAGTTGACAAACTGGGTCGTGTTGGTGCGCAGGTGGGCGTTGATCTCCTGGTATTGCCGGATCAGCAGATCGCTCTCGCTGTGCGTCACGTAGCCGACTCCGTCCGAATTATATTCATCGCCCAGCACAACCCAACAGCCGCACCCTTCATGAACGGCAGCAGCACCAGGCACATAAGAACCGTCGCTGGCAGCCAGATCGTAACTTCCAGCCAGATCGGAGGGGAATAGACACTGTCGGTCCATACGAACAGCGCGATCACGACGTGCCCGGTGACAAACACAGTGAGGTAAGGCGGAAAATCGTCAGATGGATAGGCGTCGTTGTCGTTCGCGCAGACCTCGCAGGGCGAACGAATAGTCAAATATCTGACCAGCAGTCGCCCCTTGCCGCAATTTGGGCAACGGCGGGCCAGCCCGCGCTTCAGTCCCGTCCAGATCGACTTGTCACCCGCCATGAATTTCTCCCATTGCTGTCGCCGATACGGTCACCCGCGGCAAATATATAGACGATCATGGACCTGAATTTGGATCGAGTAGCGAAAGGGTGTCGATCCGTCTGGAACTCTGAAATCCTCGACAAACCAGCCAGCGGCGAAGAACACTGCAAGTGAACAAGAAAGAAACGGAACCGCAAAACACGCAAAGCACGCAGATAAGACCGGCGCCTCTCGGCAGCACCTGACCTCGCCGGCAATGACAGTGAAGCACTGGTCCGTCTATTTACCTTGCTTTCATTTGCGTGTTTTGCGTGTTTTGCGGTTCCATTTTCTGTTCTTCTTACCAGCACCAGTTCGTTGATCGCCGCCATCTGAAATGCGTCCCACTTCCCGAAGCCTACCCCACCCGCAGCCGCGCCTCCACCACATCCGGCTCCTCCGGCATGCGCTTCACGCTGAAACCCAGATGCCGCACGAAGGTCAGCATCGGCGCGTTGTCCGCCAGCACCTGACCAACGACATCACGCAGCCCACGCCGACGCGCCCAGTCGACCAGCCGCTGCATGAGATGCCGGGCAACGCCCCTGCCCTTCATGTCGGCCTGCACGATCACCGCGAACTCGCCAGACCGTTCGTCCTCGCATACCAGGCGCGCCACGCCGACGGTTTCGCCGTTCGCCTCGCGCACCGCAACGAAGGCCATTTCGCGGTCGTAGTCGATCTGGGTGAGCCGTGCCATCTGCTCGGGCGACAGCTCGCGCATCGCGGTGAAGAAACGATAGCGGATGTCCTGCGGCGACAGCCGCGCGAAGAAGGCGCCGTGCTGATCGGCGTCCTCGGGTCGGATCGGCCGGATGATCAGCCGCTCGCCGTCCGGCGTCGCCCAGTGTTCCGACAGCTCGGCCGGATAGGGCGTGATCGCCAGTCCGCCACCGCCATCGCCTGCCTCACGCAGCCGCAGCCAGGCATCCGCCGCCACCACCCCATCCGCATCGACGATCAGCGGGTTCAGGTCCAGTTCGGCGATCTCCGGGAAATCGACGATGAGCTGGCTGACCCGCACCAGCGCCTCCGCCACGGCGAATTCGTTCGCCGGCGGATTGTCGCGGAACCGCGCCAGCGTCGCCGCCGCCCGGGTGCGGCCGATCAGGCCGTGCGCCAGCGCCAGGTTCAGCGGCGGCAGATCGGCGGCGATGTCGCCCACGATGTCCGCCGTCGTGCCACCCTGACCGAAGCTGATGATCGGCCCGAACGTGGCATCGTCGGCACACACGCACCCGCAGCTCGCGCCAGCGGTTTGCCTGGCGTTGCACCAACAGCGACGGATCGCCGCGCTCGGTGCGCGCGGCAAGCCGGTGGGCGGCGGCGGCGACCTCGGCAGCGTTGTGCAGATCGAGCGCCAGCCCGCCGGAGGCGCGTTCGTCCGGGCGCACGCTCTGGCGCAGCTTCACCACGGCGGGGAAGCCCAGCAACGCCGCCGCCTCGGCTGCGTCGTCCGACGACGTCACGGCACGACCTGGCACCACCGGGATGCCGTACGCGGACAGCACCGCCAGCGCCTCGTCCTGCATCGCGGTGAGCCGCCCGCCGCGGCGGATGGCCGCGAACATGCCGCGCACCGCATCACGGTCCGGCGCCACGGTCAGCACGGTGCTGTGCGGCAGTTCGCGCGCGGCGGCGCGGTTGCGGCGATCCTGCACCAGATGCAGGAAGCCGCGTACCGCCTGCTCGGGCGTGGCGAACACCGCCATGCCGGCCTCGGCCAGGCCGCGCCGGCACGCCGCACCGGTGGTCTCGCCCATGGCACAGACCAGCAACGGCACCTTCATGGCGTCGCGGGATGCCGCGAGAGCCTTGGTCGCCGCCGCATCGGCGCCGCCGGTCGGCGCCTGCACCACCAGGACGCCGCCGACGCCCGCTGTGCCGGCGGAGGCCTCCGCCAGCGTCGCCAGGCGCGTCGAGTCATCCGGCTCGACGTGGACGATGTCGGCGGCCAGTCGCAGCCCGTTGCGCAGCACCGCGTCGGCGGCCATCCGGCCGGCGCCGATCGCGTTGGTGACGATGCTCAGTGCCTCGCCGCGGACCGGGCGGGCACGGGCGAGGATTTCGGCCGCGGCCAGCAGGTCGTCGAGATTGGTGACGCACAGCACGCCCGCGCGACGCAGCGCGGCCTCGAAGGCACGTTCCGCGGCGCCGCTCGGGTCCGCCAGCACGCTACCGGGCCGGATCGCCACCACCGGCCGCAGCCGCGATGCGGCGCGGGCGGCGGAGAGAAACGCCCGCCGGTCGCGCAACTGCCGGATGTCGAGCAGGATCGCGCCGGTGCCCGGGTCGCGGGACAGCCAGTCCAGCACCAGGCCGAAGCCGATATCGGCGCGGTCGCCGATGCCGACGATGTGGCTGAAGCCGACGCCGTTCGGTTGCGCCCAGTCCAGCACCGTGCGGCACAGCGATGCCGACTGCGACACCAGTCCGAGCCGGCCGGCCGGCACCGGCAGATGCGCGCGCGAGGCGTTCAGTCCGATGCCGGGCACCGCGATGCCGAACGATTCAGGGCCCAGCACGCGAACGCCGCCGCGCCGCGCCGGGTCGGACAGACCGTCGGCGCCACAGAGGACGATGGACGCGAAAGTGCCCTTGGCGGCCAGAGCTTGCAGAAGATCCGGCGATGGCGGGGCGCCGATCACCGCGAGGTCTGGCGGCGATGGCAGTGCGGCGATGCCCTCAGGAGTATCGGCTGCGACCACGCGGCCTTTGAAACCGCCGGCGTCGAGATTGGCCATCACCTGGCGACCGACCTCCGATCCGGCGCCGATCGCGACGATCAGTTCCGGGTGGAACAGACGGGCCGGACTGAAGCGTCCGGCAGGCTTGTCTCGCATCAGATGCATGGTGGGAAAGCATAAGCCCTGTGTGGACCCCAGTCCTCCCCCTCCCCTTGCGGGAGGGGGCCGGGGAAGGGGGCGGCCCAGGTACCTGGCAACGCGCCCTCCCCCCACCCCATCCCGCAAGGAGAGGGAGAGGACTGGGGGTGGACCATTAGCCGCGCATTAAAGCCATCGCGCACATAGTGACCTGGCCTGCCGGCGGGGCAGGTCGCTGGAACCACATGGGCCAAGTGAATGGGCCACGGTCTGCTCGACCCCGCGTCGCTCCAGCGAATGCTCTACGACACGCTGGACCTCTCGGATGACATGGTCCTTGTGCTGGAACAGGCCGGCGACGATGCCGCCGACCTCGGCATCGCTTCCGCCAACGGTGCGTTCCTTCGCAGCGGCGGGCATCGGCTTGTGGACCTGATCGGCCAACCGTTTCACGCGCTGGTGGTGGAGGATGCCGACCCGCGCCGCTGGGACGGGATCGTCCGAACCGCGCGGGAGGAAGGGTCTGCCCGCGCGGAGCTGTTGTGCCGCCGCAATGATGGCAGCACGTTCTGGTTCGGCTTCCACCTGATGCAGGTGCGCGGGCCGCCGCCACCGCATTTCGTTGTCCTCGGCCGCGACATCACCGAAAGCCTCCAGGCACGCCAGCAGCAGGCGGCGATCCAGGGCCTGCTGGCGAAGGTGTTCCTGTGCGTCCGGGCGCCGGTCGCCATCGTCTCCGAGAACGGCATTATCCAGATGAGCAACCCTGCCCTGGAGGAGTTGCTGGGCTATTCGACAGGTGGCCTTATCGGCAAGAGTGCAATCGACTGCAATGCGCCGAGCGATCGCCCGGCAGCAGTGGCGGCGCGCCAGCTTCAGACTGCGGACGGCCACGACTACAGCCTCCTGACGCGGCTGTTGCGGGCCGATGGCACCGAGCTACCGGTCGTGGTCACCTCGATCACGGTGCAGCGTGAGGACCTGCGACGCTTCCGCATCATCACCGTGCTGCCGCGGCCGAATGAGCCGCCGTCAACCGTACAGGTCGCCGGCAAGATCAGGCTGATCGGCTTGGAGGCGGTGAAGGAGGCGCTCGGATCACGCTGGACCGCAGTCGCGGCGCGCGCGATGGCCAGCGCCGAGCATGTGATCCGGCGCCGCTGCGGTCCGCACGATACCTTCTCGCGCACTCCGGACGGCGGCTTCCTGATCTGCTTTGCCAACACGACCGAGGAAGAGGCCGGGTTCCGCGCCGCAGCACTGGCGCGCGAGATCCGCACGCGCCTGGTGGGCGACGGCGAGACCGAGGCGACGGCCAACGTGTCCGCGATCGCCGCCGCGGTCGATGTGCCACAAGTGCCGGGGCGGTCGGCCGATATGCTCGCCACGGTGATCGGCGAGCGGCTCAACAGCCGGCTGGCGGAAATCGAGGCGCGGGCCCGCGAGACCTTGCGCCAGGCGGTGCTGACCACACGCTGTCGGCTGGAACCGGTGCGCAGCCGGCGGACGCGCGAAGTCGTGGCACATTTCGCCCGGCTGCCGTTGCAGCAGGAGCAGCGGATACTCGCGGCCTACTCGACGTTGCCGATGAGCGAACGGCAGGACTTCGACTTCGATCGGCTGGTACTCGGCGTGGCTGCCGGGCAGGCGATCACCGAGATCGCCGCAGGCGGGTCGTTGTTGATCCTGGTGAATGTGGATTTCGAGGTGTTTCTCGATCGGCGGCGCACCGAACGCTATGTCGCCGCCTGCCAGGACGCTCGACAGCCGAGGCTACGCGAGCGACTGGTGCTGGTGCTGTCCGGCATGCCGAAGGGGTTCCCGAAGAGCCGCGTGCTGGAGTGCGTCATGCGGCTGCGCCCATTCTGCCACGGCATCGGCTTCCAGTCCGACAGCATGGAGACGCCGTCGGTGGAGCTCTCGCTGTTGGGTACGGCGATTGTCGTGCTGCTGCAGGACCGGCAGGCGGCACGCACAGCCAGGGATACGGAGCGGCTCGGCAAACTGGTGGACAGCCTGCATGCCCATCAGGCCCGCGTGCTGGTGCGGCATGTTGCATCCTGGGCTGACGCAAAGTCGCTCGCCAGGCTCGGCGTCGATCTGGTCGCCATCAGTGAGGACGAGCGCGAAGGTGCCGGGCCGAACGTCTGTGAATCGGCTTAAAAGGCGGCATTCAGGCTCAGTTCGCCACCGTAACTGGCAGCCTGTGGGTTCACCAATACTACTGAAAAGGCGCCTCGCAGGATTACCTGTGAATTGAGTTTGTACGAGACCCCGAGCGATGCGGTGGCCCAGTCGGAGGCAATCGGCGCGGCATCAGCGGTCCAGGACGGGGCGGCGATCGACGTGAGTGAGGCAGTTACCGTGCGGTTCTTGTTGGCCCACTCGTGATTCCATGCCACCTCGGCGAAGGGCTGCCAGTCACCCACGTCCACAAATCCGCTCCAGCCGAGCTGACTGATGACCGAACCTTGCGTCTGGCCACCGAAAGCGAGGGCCGTGACTCCGCTGGTGCCGGTCTCAGTGAATCCGTTGACGTGCACCTGTTGCAGCACCGCGCCCGCCACGGGTCCCGTGGTGAGCGCGCCGACGTGTAAATCGTACCCGCCGCGCAACGCCAGCGCCAGGGAACGGCCGTCGGTATCGCCGTTGTTCTGGTCGGTGAAGACACCCAGCGCGACCTGGCGTTCGACGTGGCTCTGCAACAGGCCGTAGCTCGCGATGGCGTTGCCCCACAGTGACCCGGACCCATAGGCGATATAGAGACTCGCCGCCTCGGCGGCCTGGGTGAAGTGGCCACCCGAGGAGAAGCCCTGCGTCTGCCCGCCCGCGGTGACCGCGGCGCCCACGATTATTCCACCTGGGATCAGATAGTCCCCTCCGGCCGTGCCGCCGGTGGGTGTGCCGGATACGTTCGGGAAGTCAGGCGCGTTCACGAGGCTCAGGCTGTTGGCCCCGGCGCTGATCCAGGCGTTGACACCACTCGGGCCGCGATGTTGGCCGGACAGATCGATCTGTTCGTGGATCGTGATCATCCGCGCCAGGCCGCCTTGCACGGCGGCCTCCGCCAGCAGCGAGATCTGGCTCGGCGCGGTCAGCAAACTGTGGATGTAGTCCGCCTCGATCGTCTGCCCCGCCGTGGTCAGGTGATGCGCATCACTCCAAAGATAGGTTTGTTCAGCGTTGGGGGTGACGAGTTGGGACGGCGCGCAGAGCAGCGCTGACGTGGCACCGCATGCCGGGCCGCTCGCCAACTCGGTCGCGGGTGTGAAACCGAACTGTGTCGGATTCCGGGATACGTATTTCAGAACGCCTTCGACATCTGCTGGAACGAAGTTCACGCCCGCGGCGCGCAGGTCGAACCAGGTGTCTGTCCCGTAGGTCGCCGCCTGGCCGACGGTAATCGCATCAGCCGCCGTCAATGCACCATTCGGGCCGACCAACCTCGAGTAGGCGTAAGGATCCAGCACCACGATGGTGCGCGCTCCGGCGGCCTGTAAGGTCGCGACGCGCGCGGTCAGGGCGGTCGCCAACGAACTGAGATAGGCTTGCGGCGGCACGCCGCCGCCCTGGGTATCCAACCATGTCAGGTCGTTCCCGCCGAAACTGATCATATACAATGCATTGGGATTGGCGGCGTTGCGGACTGCGGCGAGGTAGTTCGAAATCTGGGCTACGATGGGTACGTTGTTGTAGAGACCACTCAAATAGCCATCGCCTGCAGTAGTGGGGACAGATTGCGCGGAGCCGTTGGCATAGTTGGTGCCGCCACCGCCGGGAATTGTGACGGGAGCGGCGGCCAAGCCGAATTTTGCCGCCAGTTGGATAGTGTCCACCACGCCGGGACCCATGAACGCTCCGGTGCCACCGGCTGCGACGGTCTGTCGGATGAGAATATCGATCGCGTCACTCGGCGCGCCGGGCGGCAGACCGGGAGAGCCACCCGTTGGGCCATAGCGAAAGTACCCGCTGTCCATGGTGCTGTCGCCGAAGCCGATGAACTGATCGAGGCTTGCTGCGCTGGACGTACCGAGCAGGCTCGTGACGGCAACCCCGAGCAAGGCTGCCCCGACGTTCAATCGCTGCATTGTGGCCCACCTTCCTCAGCCAGAAGCCTCGGTAGGCGGAAATGCTTAAGTACTTGTTATACCAAGCGACGGAAGTGGTGACCCATCCATCCCGTCATTCCCGCGAAAGCGGGAACCCAGGCGAGCCGCACCGCACATTTGGGCCTGGGTTCCCGCTTTCGCGGGAATGACGATTACTTCGCGAGGATGACTCATATGGAGCATTGTTGCTCAGATACGTCACCACTTCCGGCACTTGGTATTATACCAGACGACGAAATTGCCGACTCACCGGCCGTCCCTCATCGTCATCGCCGGGCTTGTCCGGCCTTCCACGTCGTTCCTTACTGTTCGCAGCAAAGATGTGGATGGCGTCGCCAAACCGCGCCATGACGGTGAGTCCGCCGGCGCGTCATCAAATCCGTCGACTGGTATTTAGCCTCGCCCCGGGACCACGCCGCAGCCGCCGCGTCGGCATTCGGCGCGGTTGGTCGGGCGGCTCACATATGCCGTAATACCAAGCGACGGAAGTGGTGACCCATCCATCCCGTCATTCCCGCGAAAGCGGGAACCCAGGCGAGCCGCACCGCACATTTGGGCCTGGGTTCCCGCTTTCGCGGGAATGACGATTATTTCGCAAGGATGACTTGTATGGAGCATTGTTGCTCAGATACGTCACCACTTCCGGCACTTGGTATAACGCGGCAGACGTGCCAATTCGCGCAGGCGAATTCAGTGGAACATCCCAAGATGCGTGAGATCATTCCAGGTTGCGAGAATAAACAGCCCCGCCAGCAACGCCAGGCCGGCGCGGAAGCCATATTCCTGGGCCCGCGCCGGGACCGGCCGGCCGCGGATTGCCTCGGCCAGATAGAACAGCAGATGCCCACCATCCAGCACCGGAATGGGGAACAGGTTGATCAGGCCCAAGTTCACCGACAGCACGGCGATGAACGAGATCAGGCTCGCCAGCCCTAGCTGCGCCACCTGGCCAGAAAGCTGCGCGATCCGCAGTGGCCCGCCAAGGTCCTCGGTGCCGCGGCGCCCGCTGATCATCTGCGCCAGGCCCACGACTGTCTCGGAGGTGACCTGCCAGGTTTGCGTCACGCCGCCGACCAGCGCCTCGGGGAGGGTGAGCCGCTGATACTCGACCTGGCCGCCGCGGATGCCCAGCATTCCCACCTTGTGTCCGCCGGACTCCCGCGCGTCGGTGAGCACCGACAGCTCCATCGTTTCACGGCCGCGCTTGATCGTGATTGGCAGCGTCTCTGCCGGACGCGCCGCGATGATCCGCTGGATGTCCTCGAAGCTTGCGATGGGCGTACCCGCGATCGACAAAATCCTGTCGTCCGACTGGATGCCGGCGTGCGCCGCGGCGCTGCCGGGCAACACGTCGCCGGCCACCGGGAGGATCAGCGGACGGCCGGCGGTCGCGAACAGCAACCCGAACAATACCATCGCCAGCAGGAAATTCGCGATCGGTCCGGCGGCGACCACGAGCGCGCGCGCGGCGACCGGCTTCTCGTGGAACACGCGACCGGGGATCCAGCGGCCGGCATCGCCAGCCGGCTCCACGCGGACCGGCCTGGGTTCGGCGGCCTGCGGGGTGCGCCCACGCCAGCGCATGATCGCCTGACTGATGCGGCCTGGCTCGCGAGGTTCCTCGGGCACTGCAACTTCCGGCCGCTCATGACCGTGCAGCTTGACGTAGCCACCAAGCGGCAGCCAGGCGAGTTTCCAGACCGTCCCGACGCGATCGCGCCAGGTTGCGATCGCGGGGCCGAAGCCGATCGAGAACACCTCGACATGCACGCGCACCAGCCGGGCGGCAAGGTAATGACCTGAACTCGTGCACGAACACCAACACGCCAAGTACGAGGAGGAATGCGAGGATACTCTGCAGAGCGGCGGGCATGATCTGGCGTGCTTTCGGTTCGGTTATCGTGTCAGGCGGCGCGCGCCGCGGTCAGTCGTTCAGCGGTGCGGCGGGCGGCGGCGTCGAGCGCCACCACCTCGTCGAGTGTATTTGCCGGATGCGTGCCCATCGCGTCGAGCACTTCCGCCACGGTTCCGGCGATATCGAGGAAGCCGATCCGGCGTTGCATGAAGGCTTCCACCGCAATCTCGTTCGCCGCATTCAGGATCGCCGGCGCACCGCCGCCGGCACGCAGCGCGTCGCGTGCCAGACGCAGCGCGGGAAAACGCTCGGTGTCGGGCGCCATGAAGTCGAGACGCGCAAGGCTCGCGAGGTCTAGACGCGGCGCCGGCGTGGTCATCCGCTCCGGCCAGGCCAGTGTGTGCGCGATCGGAATGCGCATGTCGGGCGAACCGAGCTGCGCCAGCACGCTGCCGTCCCGGTAGAACACCAGGCCGTGGATCACCGACTGCGGATGCACCAGCACGTCGATCTGCGGTTCGTGCAGCGAGAACAGCCGCGCCGCCTCGATCAGCTCGAGGCCCTTGTTCATCAGCGTGGCGGAATCGATGCTGATCTTCGCTCCCATCGACCAGACCGGATGCTTGCGCGCCACGTCGGGTGTGGCATTGGCCATCTCGTCGCGCGTGGCGGTGCGGAACGGACCGCCCGACGCCGTGAGCACGATCTTCTCCACCGCCGATCGATTGCCGTTCTCCAGTGCCTGGAAGATCGCATTATGCTCGGAGTCCACCGGCAGCAGCGTGGCGCCGGCGTCCCGCACGGCGTGCAGCATCACTTCGCCGGCACAGACCAGCGCCTCCTTGTTGGCCAGCGCCACCACGGCGCCACGGCTGATCGCGGCCAGCGTGGCGGCGAGGCCCGCGGCGCCGGTGATCGCCGCCATGGTCCAGTCGGCGGGCAGCGCGGCGGCTTCCACCACGGCCTCGGGACCGGCGGCGGTGTCGATGCCGGTGCCGGAAAGCGCCTGGCGAAGTTCCGCGTAGCCGGCCGGGTCGGCGATCACGGCGCGGCTGGCCTTCAACATGATGGCCTGCTCGGCCAACAGCCTGGAATTGCGGCCGGCAACCAGGGCGAGAACCTGGAAGCGCTCGGGCCGGCCGGCCAGCAACTCGACCGTCTGGGTACCGACGCTGCCGGTGCTGCCGAGGACGGTGACGCTGCGCGGTGCCGGGGTCATTGCCACAGAACTACTCCACGTCCCAGGGTGAGCGCCAGCAGGGCCGCAACCGGGGCCGCGGCCAGCACGCCGTCGAGGCGATCGAACAGGCCGCCATGGCCGGGGATGAGTTGGCCCGAATCCTTTACCTCCAGCCGTCGCTTGACGAAGCTCTCCAGCAGGTCGCCCGCCTGTGCGACGACGCCGAGGGCGGCGGCGATCACGACGGCGTGCCAGGTGGCGGCGTCCGACAGCACATGGGCAACGAGCAATCCGGCTGCAACGGCAGCGAGCAGGCCGCCGATCGCGCCCGACCAGGTCTTGCCGGGCGAGATGCGCGGCGCCAGACGCGGGCCGCCGATCCACCGCCCGATCAAATAGGCCCCGATGTCGCCGGCCCAGACGACCAGCAGCAGAAACAGCACATCAGCCCTGCCCGCGCCGGAATCGTGCCGCAGCCACAGCAGCGCTGCGCCCGCCAACACGATGTAGGCCAGGCCGACCGGGCGCAGCAGCGCCCAGCCGGACCGGCGGCAAAGGCCCAGCCACTCCACTACAAGGCCAGCCATCGCGGCAGCGACAATGACCGCGAAGGCAATGCCTCCCCACCAAACGCAGACCACGGCGACGGGAGCCAGCACGAGCGCCGAAAGCACGCGCGTACCGAGGTCGGCCCACCGACCGCTCGGTCGCTCAGCCAGGACGAGCACCGAAACGCCGTTCCCTTCTTGCGTATTCGACGAGCGCGGCGGTGAAATGCTGCGCGCCGAAGTCCGGCCATAGGACGTCCAGGAACACCAGCTCGGCGTACGCGGCCTGCCAGAGCAGGAAGTTGGACAGCCGCTGCTCACCCGAGGTGCGCACGACCAGATCCGGATCGGGTATGCCGGCGGTGGCAAGAGCGTCAGCGACCCGATCTTCATCGATCTGGCCGGCCTCAAGTCTGCCGTCGCGCACCGCCTCGGCCAGTTTGCGCGCGGCTGCGGCGATCTCCGCCCGCGCGCCATAGGACAGCGCCACGGTCAGGTTGAGCCTGGTATTGCCGGCGGTTTCCGCTTCCGCGTTGGTGAGGTCCTGCTGGATATCAGGGTCGAACCGCGACCGATCGCCGATGACGCGCAGCCGAACGCCGTTCTCCTTCAATTCGGCGATCTCGCTTTTCAGGTACTGGCGGAGCAGGCCGGTCAGGTCGATCACCTCGCCCGCTGGCCGGCGCCAGTTCTCGCTGCTGAACGCGTAGATCGTCAGCCAGGCGACGCCGTTCTGGATCGCCGCCTCGATGGTGCGACGGACCGCGCGGGCACCTTCGCGATGGCCGGCGATCTTCGGCAGGCGCCGCGAGGCAGCCCAGCGGCCATTGCCGTCCATGATGATGGCGACATGCGCCGGGCACTCAGCTTGCGCCGCGTCCGCTTCGCGCCGGGTAGCGGTGAGAGACATGCTCGGCGGTCAGACCTGGCGGATGTCCTTTTCCTTGTCCGCCAGCGTGTCGTCCACGCGCTTGATGTACTGGTCGGTCAGCTTCTGCACTTCGCCGCTCCAGTCCTTTGCCACGTCCTCGCCGATTTCATGCTTCTTCTCGTGGGTCTTGATCTGTTCCATCCCATCGCGCCGCACTGCGCGCACCGCGACCCTCGTCCCCTCGGCGTATTTGTGCGCCGTCTTGGCCAGCTCGGCACGCCGTTCGGTGGTGAGCTGAGGGATCGGCACGCGGACCAGCTGCCCATCGGAGGCCGGGTTCAGCCCGAGGCCGGAATCGCGGATCGCCTTCTCCACCGTGCCGACCAGGCTGCGGTCCCACACCTGCACCGTCAGCATGCGCGGCTCCGGTGCTCCGACGGTGCCGACCTGGGTGAGCGGCGTCTCCGAGCCGTACGCCTGCACCTTCACCGGCTCCAGCAGGCCAGGGTGGGCGCGGCCGGTGCGCAGACCGTTGAACTCGCGCTTGAGCGTATCCAGTGCGCCGTCCATCCGGCGTGTCAGGTCCTGCTTGAGCTTGTTGAGATCGGCTTGCGCCATGGCGGCCTCCTGGACGTGTCCCGGTATTTTATTGCTGTTCGATGATCCTGGTGAAGCGGCCCTCGCCACGTACCACGGCGGCGAAGGCACCGGGTGCGTGGATGTTGAAGACCACGATCGGCAGCGCGTTCTCGCGCGCCAGGCTGATCGCGGCCGCATCCATCACACCGAGGTCGTTGGCCAGCACGTCGAGATAGGTGAGCTGCTCGTAGCGCCTGGCGTCGACGACCTTGCGCGGGTCGGCGGAATAGACGCCGTCGACCTGGGTGCCTTTGAACAAGGCGTCGCAGTGCATCTCGGCGGCGCGCAGCGCGGCGGCGGTGTCGGTGGTGAAGTACGGGTTGCCGGTGCCGGCGGCAAAGATCACCGCCCTGCCCTTCTCCATGTGCCGCTCGGCGCGGCGGCGGATATAGGGCTCGCACACCGAGGACATCGGGATCGCCGACTGCACCCGGGTGGGCACGCCGCACTTCTCGAGGGCCGACTGCATGCCGAGTGCATTCATCACGGTCGCCAGCATGCCCATGTAGTCCGCCTGGGCGCGTTCCATGCCGGCGGCGGCGCCCGAGATGCCGCGGAAGATGTTGCCGCCGCCGATCACGATGCACACCTGGACGCCCATGCCGACCACGTCGCCGATATCGGCGGCGATGGCGCGGACGGTTTCGTTGTCGAGGCCGAACTCGCGCCGGCCCATCAGGGCCTCGCCCGACAGTTTCAGCAGGACACGCCGGTAGACCGGGCAGTCTGGCATGCAGAGCGAGTCCCTGACGATGGCGGGCGCACCCTAATCGCGCGGGGCGGGTGGAACAAGTTCCTGCAATCGAACCGTCACCGCCGCTCAGGTGGGGCCCAGCGTCTAGTCGCTGCTCATCTGCTCGTTGTCGACAGGCAATTCGGTGCGCAGCATGCGGAACCCCAGGAACGCGATAGCTATCGTCACCAGCGGGTTGAGCAGGCTGAAGAAAGCAAATCCCGCGTAGCTCAGCGTCGGCACGCCCAGGGCAGCGGCCATGTAGGCGCCGCAACTGTTCCAGGGGATCAGCGGCGAGGTCACGCTGCCGGAATCACCCACCGCGCGCGACAGGACGACGGGGAGCAAGCCACGGCGATCAAACTCGACGCGGAACATCCGAGCCGGCAGCACGATGGCAATATATTGGTCCGATGCGATGACATTCAGTCCGACGCAGCTGCCGACCACGGCAGCCACCAGAACTCCCGGTCGAGCGCACATTGCGCAGCACCGGATCGATCAGCCGGTTCAGCAGCCCGGCATGCTCGACCACGGCGCCGAAGGCAAGCGCAGTGACGATCAGCCAGATCGTATTGAGCATCGACTCCATGCCGCCGCGCGACAGCAGGCGGTCGATGTCCGGCTCATTCGTGGCGGAGACATAGCCGTTGGCCAACGCCGACCAGATCCCCTTGAGCAGCGCCAACGGTTGCGGCAGCGAAGGAGCCTGCGCAAAGGCGGCCACCTGGTGGGCGTTGAACACCACGGCAAAAACGCCGCCCAGCAGTGCGCCAGCGAAGATCGTGACGAAAGGCGGGACGCGCAGGACGGCAAGCGCGAAGACGAACACCAGCGGCAACAGTGCCCACGGGGTGATGACGAAATGCTGGCTGAGGCCCGACAGTGTCGCGGACGCGTCGAAGTCTCCCGGCCGACCCAGGAGGCCGAACAGAATCACCGCGATCAGCAGTGCCGGCACCGACGTCCACAAGGTTTCCTTGATATGCTGCAACAGATCGGAACCAGCCGACGCAGTGGCCAGATTCACGGTATCGGACAGCGGCGACGCCTTGTCGCCGAAATAGGCACCGGAAATGATCGCGCCCGCCGTGATTGCCGGCGACAGGCCCATGTTTGCGGCAACACCCATGAGACCGATGCCGATCGTGCCGGCGACCGTCCAGGAACTGCCGATGCCCAGCGCGATCACCGAGCAGATCAGCGCGGTCGATGCGTAGAAGTAGTGCGGACTCAACAGCTCCAGTCCGTAATAGACCATCGCGACGATAGTACCGCTCAGCGCCCAGGTTCCAATCAACGCGCCAACCGCCAGCAGGATGAAGATGGCGGAAAGCCCTGCGGCAACGCCATCGATCGTGGCCTGGCGTAACCCGGACCACGAAATACCGTTCTTGGCGGCCACACCGGCCGCAACCAGGGCTGCGAATACGAGAGCGACCTGATTGGGCCCCTGCGCGGCCTTTTCGCCGTAGAGGAAGTACGACATCGCCAGCAGGACGATCAACGCTGCGGCAGGAATGCAGGCGTCAAGCAGTGAGGGTGGCCGAGGGGAATCTGCCGGCGTCGGCCGCTCAATCTCCACCATCTTCCCGCGGTCCTCCTGCGATGTTGGCCGGTTGGATTCCCTTCAAAACAACACACCAGCCTCAAGCAGGAAGGTCGCCTGGTTGCGCTCTCTGCCGCTACTGCCATAAGCGACCGAGCCCGGGGCGCCGACGTTGGTCAAGTGAATCACCCCGACATCGCCCCGCACGAACAGGTGCTTGTTGGCCCAGGGCGGCGACCACGTCGGCCCGATCACCATGCCAAAACCCTGCGCACCCGGGTTGAGAAACCAGAAAGCCGACCCATTGCTGGAGAAATATTGTCCCCAGGCACCGATCGAAAAGGGTGAATCTCCGAACTTGTAGTTGGCGAACAGTGCTACGCCGAAATGGCTCGAATAATCGGTCAGCCCGACCCTCAGATTCTTGGTCGACCAGACATACTGCACCTCCGGTACCAGAGTCAGGTTACCGGCGGTGAACGTGTAGTAACCGCCAATCACCGAGGAATTGACCAGATTCGCGACACCGGCCGACCCCACCGTGGTCGAGCTGTACGGCGTGGTCGCGTTGCCATAGAAGCGCGCACCAAGGCCGGTAGTGCCGAGATTGGTAGCTCCATACAACGTTACATTGTTGTTGTCGTTGATCGTGTACGAAGCCTGAATCTGCAGGTAATTCCAAACATTTGTGTCGAAACCATCACCGAAAATGATTGTTCCTGAAAACGATCCAAGCCTGTAGGTTGCCCTCACGCCTACGCTTTGCGAGTTCTGAACATACCACAATGCGGTGGTCAGCAGATTATAGTTGTCCCAGTCGATACTCGACTCAAAGCCTTCAACCGATCCCATCTGGCCCACCGAGATCGTGACATCCGGTGTTGGCGCCAGAGTGACATATGCGGTGCGCACCGGCCAGGTGGACCACGTCTGCACCGACGGCGGAGTCGGTTTGGTGCCGAGAGTGAGGGAATTGACTGCGCCGACCTGCAGCGTGAACCGCAGCAATCCGTCGGGCTTGTCCAACTGGATCAGCCCATTCAGAAACTGCCCCCCCCAACTCGTGCTGGTGCCGAGCAGACCCTTGTTCGTCCCGTCGCCGGCGCCGGTGAGCGCATAGGCATATCCATCCGCTCCGCCGCTGAGCTCGAGCGTGCCGAGCGGGCCGGCATCGAAGGTGACAGGATCGGGCAGATCGACCGCATGCGCCGCCGCCGGCGCCATCGCCACAGTGAGAGCGAACGCAGGCCAACGGCTCAACTGCAACCGCATCATGTCACCCCCCCTGAAGGCTGGCTATTGCTGCGAATGGTCCTCCCTCAAGCCGCCGCCCATTCGACTCGCGTCGCCGCCTTGGTGATCGTGGTCCCCGCCGCGCCGCGCACGATCGCCGGAAGGTCCTTCAGCGCCCCGATCGCGGCGGCGTTGCCGGTTGCCTCGGCGAACTGGCACGCAGCGTCCACCTTCGGGCCCATCGAGCCGGCCGGAAACTGGTAGGCGCGCATCGAGGCCGGGTCGGCGCTGCGGATCGCCTTCGCCGTCGGCTTGCCCCAGTCGGTGAACACCGCCTCGGCGTCGGTGGCCATGATGAACAGGTCGGCGCCGATCTCGCGCGCCAGCAGCTCCGAGCAGAAGTCTTTGTCGATCACCGCCTCCACCCCGACGAGATGGCGTTCCCGGCCCTTTTCATACATCGTCGGTATGCCGCCGCCGCCGGCGCAGACCACGACGACGCCCTGCTCCAACAGCCAGCGGATCGGCCGCATCTCGAAGATGTGCTTCGGCATCGGCGAGGGCACAACCCGCCGCCACTTGCCGCCATCGGCCTTGAAGATCCACCCCTTCTCGGCGGCGAGCGCATCGGCCTGCGGTTTGTCATAGACTGGGCCTACGAACTTTGTCGGGTTCGCGAACCCCGGATCGTCCGCGTCGACCTCCACCATGGTCAGCATAGTGGCGAACGGCACATCGTAAGGCAGCAGGTTGCCAAGTTCCTGCTCGATCATATAGCCGATCATGCCCTCGGTCTGCGCCCCGAGTACGTCGAGCGGATAGGCCTCGTCCGGCTTGTACGCCGCACCTTGCAGCGCCAGCAGACCAACCTGCGGACCATTGCCGTGCGTGATGACGATCTCGTTGCCCGGATGGATCTGCGCCAGCGCTTCGGCCGCAACGCGCGTGTTGGCACGCTGCACCTCGGCCGTCATCGGCTCGCCCCGCCGCAGCAGGGCGTTGCCGCCTAGGGCCACCACGATGCGCATCGCTCTAGTCCCCCAGCGTGGCGACGAGCAGCGCCTTGATCGTGTGCATGCGGTTCTCCGCCTGCTCGAACGCGATGTTCATTTCGGACTCGAATACCTCGTCGGTCACTTCCAGCCCATCGCTGATCCCATGCTGCTCGGCGATGTCGCGCCCAACCTTGGTCTCGGTGTCGTGGAACGCCGGCAGGCAGTGCATGAACTTCACTTGCGGATTGCCGGTCGCGCGCATCACTTGCATGCTGACACGATAGGGTTTGAGCAACTTGATGCGCTCGGCCCAGATCTCCTTGGGTTCGCCCATCGAGACCCACACGTCGGTGTGGACGAACTCCGCGTCTTTGACAGCTTCCTGCACGTCGTCGGTGATGGTCAGCCGCGCGCCGGACTGCGCCTGCAGGCGCTTTGCGTGCTCGACGAAGCTCTCCTCCGGCCAGAGCTGGCGCGGGCCGCAGATACGCACGTCCATGCCCATCAGGCAGCCGGCCAGCATCAGCGAATGGCCCATGTTCGAGCGCGTGTCGCCCAGATACGCGTAGCGGATGGTCTCGATAGGCTTCTCCAGGTTTTCGCGCATGCTCATGATGTCGGCGAGCATCTGGGTCGGATGGTACTCGTCGGTCAGGCCGTTGTAGACCGGCACGCCAGCATATTTCGCCAGAGTCTCCACGCCGCCCTGCACGGCGCCGCGATACTCGATCGCGTCATACATGCGCCCGAGCACGCGCGCGGTGTCCTTGAACGATTCCTTGTGGCCGATCTGCGAGCCACTGGGTTCCAGATAGGTCACGTTGGCGCCCTGGTCATAGCAGGCGACCTCGAACGCGCAGCGGGTGCGCGTGCTGGTCTTCTCGAAGATCAGCGCGATGTTCTTGCCCTTGAGGGATTGCCGCTCGGTACGGGCATACTTGGCACGCTTGAGGTCGCGGGCGAGGTCGAGCAGATAGCGGAATTCGCGCGGCGTGTAGTCCTGCACCGTCAACAGCGAGCGGTTGCGGAGATTGAAGGCCATGAGACGTCTCCTGGTGATGGCGTTGATGGGCCTGGCGCTTAGTACGCGGGTTCGCGCCAGATCGGGCAGGTCATACAATGTCCGCCGCCGCGCCCGCGCCCCAATTCCGCACCTCGGATCGTTATCACTTCGATCCCGGCCTTGCGGAGCAATGTGTTGGAGTGGGTATTGCGGTCGTACCCAACGACCACGCCGGGTGCCAGTGCCACAACATTGTTGCCGTCATCCCACTGCTCGCGTTCAGCTTCCCAGGCATTTCCGCCGGTGCCGATGACTCTCAGTTGCGACAGGCCGAGCGCCTCCCGGACGACCTCGAGCATCGGCTTGCTCTCCGTGCGGACCTCGCTTCCGCCGGTTTCGTCGGTCGGGCGAATGCTGTAGCAGCGGATCTGATCGACGACCTCGGCGAACACGGTGCAGATGTCGCGGTCGCAGAAACTGAACACCGTATCCAGGTGCATCGCGGCGCGGCTCTTGGGCATGAGGCAGCCGATGACGTGCGTTGCTGCCTTGTGGTGGAACAACTCATGCGCGACCTGAGCGACCGCCTGGCGAGTCGTTCGCTCGCCCATGCCGATCAGAACGACACCCTTGCCCACCGGCATCACGTCGCCGCCCTCGATCGTCGCGGCAGCGAAGTCTTCGTCGGAGTCGCCGAACCAGATGTGGAAGTCTCCGCCGCTGAACTCCGGATGGAACTTGTAGACGGCACGCTGCAACAGGGTTTCCGGCTTTCGCGCGGGCCAGAACATCGGATTGCAGGTGACGCCGCCGTAGATCCAGCAGGACGGATCCCGCTGGAACAGGGAGTTGGGAATCGGTGGAGTGACAAACGAGACTTCGCCCATCGCATCGCCCAACATCTGCGACCACTCCGACTTCGGAATGTCACTGACCGCAATGCCGCCGATCAAGTGTGCGGCAAGATTGGTCTCGGGAATCTCGTTCAGCCACGGTCGCAACGCCGCTGCCATCAGCGTGCCAACAGTGTTCTTGGTAATGCGGCGGTCAAGTATCCATGCACGCGCCGCAGGTAGTTTCAGTGTCTCGGCCAACAGGTCGTGGAACTCCAGCACCTCTACGCCACGTTCCCGCATCTTCAGGACGAAGTCGTAGTGATCCTTCTGTGCTTCTTGGACCCAGATAACGTCGTCAAACAACAGCTCGTGGCAGTTCCCTGGTGTAAGGCGGCTATGAGCCAGACCGGGGCGGCAGACCATGACAGTCCGCAGCGTGCCGACTTCCGAATGGACGCCGAATTGACGCATCTGATGCTTCTCCTCCAGTAGTGCTGCTCTCGGCTGGCCGGGTCGGATTTCCGTACGTCGGACACCAAGTCCTTTCAGGGAGGGCTGATCTCGCCTGTTGCCAACAGCCAGATCGATACCACGGCGAGTACCGACGATCGCCGCCGCGATCACGCCGTCCGCCGCGGTGAACCAACTCCGCTGCGTCTCACGACGTGCCAGGAGATAGACGACGATGCCAGGCGCAAACAGGATGGCAGTCATCAGCAGGAACTCGAGACCCGCGGCGTACACCAGCCACAACCCATACACAGTGGCAACGAGTCCAACGATGACATCTTTGTTACGTCCGTTAGCCGCGCGCTCGTAGCTCTCGCCGCTCAGTGCCAGCTTCAACGCGTAGGCGCCGGAGAACACATAGGGTGGCAAAATCGCCACCGAGGCAATGGAATAGAAGAACTGATAGGCGCTGTGGGAGAACAGGCTGATGATCAGGAACACCTGGATCAGCCCATTGGTCGCCCACAGCGAGTTGGCAGGCGAACCGGCGGCGTTGTTGCGCGCGAACCAGCGCGGAAAGGTGCCGTCTTTCCCGCAGGTGTAGGGGATTTCCGCGCACAGCAGGGTCCAGCTGAGAAATGCGCCGCCAACCGAGATAACCAGGCCGAGGTTGATCAGCGCCGCTCCCCAACTGCCCACCAGCGGCTCGAACACACCTGCCATCGCCGGTACCTTCAGACCCGCGAGGTCCTTCTGCGCTAGGATGCCGGTGGCAAGCAGCGAGACCAGCACGTAGATGCCGAGCGCGCCGGCAAAGCCGATCACCGTCGCCTTGCCGACATCGCTGCGATTCTTGGCGCGCGCCGAATAGACGCTCGCTCCCTCGATGCCGATGAACACCCACAGTGTAACCAGCATCGTGCTTTTCACCTGGCCAACAACGCTGCCGAGGTCGGTAGTGCCGGGCACGCCGCCGCTGCCCCAGAAGTTGAGCGTGAACTTGTCATAGTTGAAGGCGACGATTGCCACCAGGATGAACAGGAACAGCGGCACCAGCTTGGCGATTGTGGTCACGACATTGATCAACGCCGCACCACTCACGCCCTTGAGCACAAGCGCGTGGATCAGCCACAGGCAGATTGAGGCGCCAATCACCGAGATCAAATTGTTACCGTTGCCGAAGGCCGGCACGAAATATGACAGCGCGCTGAAGATGGCCACCGCATAGGCGACGTTGCCGAGGAAGGCGCTGATCCAGTAGCCCCAGGCAGAGTTGAAGCCGACAAAATCGCCGAAGCCGGCTCGCGCGTAGGCGTACGGTCCGGCGTTGAGCTGCGGCTTGCGCACGGCGAGGTTCTGATAGACGAAGGCCAGCATGAGCATGCCGATGCCGGTGACGACCCAGCCAAGGATGATTGCCCCCGGCCCGGCGCCACTGGACATGTCCTTCGGCAGGTTGAACACCCCGCCGCCGATCATCGAACCGACAACCAGCGCCACCAGCGGAAGCAGCGTGAGCTTGGTTTCCTGAGGCCCAGTGACGCTTTCTCTGGCCGCGGGCATCGCGGTTGCAGACATTGTGCCTCCCTTTTTTTGTCCGCCGTATTCGCCGCCTTAGGTCCGGCGCATCGGCCACACCTCCAAGTGCAGCAACGACGACAACGTTTACGCCGCCTGATCGAGCGTCGAGGCGGTATCCAGCGTGGTCGCGCGCCGCAGGTCGCGCGGCTGCGTCTCGTCGTGCGGTCGGCCCCGATGCATGGTGCAGCGGTTGTCCCAGATTACCAGATCACCGACCCGCCAACTATGGCTGTAGACGAACTGCCGCTGCGTGGCGTGCGCGGTGAGGTCCGACAGCAGCAGGCGGCCGTCCGCCACCGGCCAGCCGACAACATGCGAGGCGTGCGCGGACAAATAGAGCGTCTTGCGCTGCGAACCCGGGTGCAGCCGCACCAAGCGTCGCGGCGACGGCGGATACTGCTCGCGCTCGCCTGGCGGGAACTCGGTGAAGCCGATCTGGCCGCGCGACCAGAACACATCGTGCTCCACGATCAGCCCGTCGATCGCCTGTTTGGTGGCGTCCGGCAGCGCGTCGTAGGCGGTGCGCATGTCGGCGAACTCGGTCTCACCGTTGCCGAACGGCGAGGGCCTGGCAGCGCGACCGCGTGCAGCATGCCAAGCACGACGGGTACCGGCATGTAGGAGGCATCGGTGTGCCACAGTCGGTTGCCCAGGCTGTCGAGGCGACGGCGGTCGTCCAGGCTACGGACGCGATTGTCCTCGTCGAGGTTGGAGATGTCACCGATCTGCGGGATCGCCAGCCGGCGGCGACCGGGACGCGCGGCGGCACGGCCGATCTCCAGCGGGCCGAAGCGGGCGGCGAAGTCGCGCAGTTGCGCGTCGGTGAGACGCTGGTCGCGTAGTATCAGGACGGCGTAGCGGTCGACGGCGGACCGGAGCGCATCGGTGGCGGCGGCATCGATCGGCCTGCGGACATCGAGGCCGGCGACTTCGGCCACAAACGAGGCGGACAGCGGGCAAATCTCCAACATCGGGCGTGCCTCCCAATCGGCCAACCGTGCTGACCGAAGCGTCGCACAGTAATCAATCTAGCAGGGAAAGCAGGCATGAAGATATCGTCGCAAAGCTGGCGGCTGGGCGTGGAGCCGAGGGCGTCTTAGATATAGGCTGCACGGGCGGAGGGCGGCATGAGCGCGGCGAACCAACTGCCGGCCACGATCACGGCGGACGAATTTCTCACCTGGAACCCACAGGACAGCGATCGGTGGGAGCTGATCGACGGCACTCCGCGCGCAATGGCGCCGGCGTCGCCAAGGCACGGGGCGATCCAGGCCGAAGCGGCGCGCTTGATCGGTAACCATCTGACCGAGCTGCATCCGGCCTGCCGTGTGATCACCGCGCCAGGAATCCAGCCCAAGGTTCGCGCCAACCTCAACGTCCGTGTGCCCGGCGTCGCCGTCAGCTGTAGCGAATGGAGCCCTGCGGAGCTGGTATTGCCGGAGCCGCTGGTGGTGAGCGAGATCTTGTCACCATCGAAGAAGACGGACACCTGGGCGAACGTCTGGAGCTATGTGACAATTCCCAGTGTACGGGAAATTCTTGTGCTGCACACGGCACAGCCTCGCGCGGACCTGCTTCGGCGGCAGGAAAACGGCACGTGGCCCGACACCCCTGTGCCGTTGCAGCAAGGCGATACCCTCACATTGGCCAGCATCGACTTCAGCGCCCCGCTCGACGCGTTTTACCGCACCGCATTAGCCACGTTGGACTTTAGCTGAGCGGCCCCCTGGTCGCCGCGACCTCGGAGGCAAAATCCGGACCCTCCGGCTTGTCGATGCCCTCACCTAGCTTGAAGCGTGCAAAGCCAGCAAGCTTCACGCCAGCCTTCGCCAGCACCGCCTTCACCCGGCTCTCGCCGTCGTGCACCCAGACCTGCTCGAGCAGCACGACCTCCTCGTAGAACTTGCGGATGCGGCCCTCGACCATCTTCTCGATGATGTTGTCCGGCCGGCCCGACTGACGCGCCTGCTCGACCAGCACTGCCTTCTCGCGCGCCAGCGACGCCGGATCGACGCCGTCGATATCGACTGACTCCGGGCTGCTGGCGGCGATGTGCATGCCGACCTGGCGGCCGAGTGTCTCCAGTGCGGCCATCTCCCCAGCGCCCTCGATCGCCACCAGCACGCCGATCTTGCCCAGTCCGGGCTTCAGAGTGTTGTGAATGTAGGTCGCCACCAAACCGCCGCCGACACTCAGCACGCGGGCGCGGCGGATGTTCATGTTCTCGCCGATTGTGGCGACCAGATGCGTCAGCTCCTCGGCAACGCTGCGGCCGGAGCCTGGGAACGGCGCCGCCGTGATCGCATCGAGGTCCTCGCCGACCGACAGCGCGATCCGCGTCACCGTCTCGACGAAGGCCTGGAAGCTGTCGTTGCGCGCGACGAAGTCGGTCTCGGCGTTCACCTCCACCATCGCGGCGCGGCCGGGCGCCGAGACGACGCCCACGAGGCCCTCGGCGGCGACCCGGCCCGACTTCTTCGCGGCGGCCGCAAGCCCCTTGGTGCGCAGCCAGTCGACCGCGGCCTCCGTATCGCCGCCGGCCTCGGTTAGCGCGCGCTTGCAGTCCATCATGCCGGCACC
Source organism: uncultured Alphaproteobacteria bacterium (assembly GCA_963819855.1). Lineage (GTDB taxonomy): Bacteria > Pseudomonadota > Alphaproteobacteria > Acetobacterales > Acetobacteraceae > JAMXLO01. Next base: position 37,684 of record CAWFYC010000024.1, on the reverse strand, counting down.
GGTCTTTTCGCGCAGGTCCTTTACCATGGCGGCGGTGATGTCAGGCATCGTTCAATCTCCCATTGCCCCGGGCTTGACCCGGGGGTCAGGCGTTGGCGGCTTCTGCGGACATCTCAACCTCCGGCATCGCTTCCGGCGGCAGGTTCTCGACCGCGCCCAGATCCTGGCCCGAGGCGGCCATCTCGGCGCTGATGCCATCCAGCACCGCGCCTGCCACCAGATCGCAGTACAGCGTGATGGCGCGGATCGCATCGTCGTTGCCCGGAACCGGATAGGTCACCCCGACCGGGTCGGAGTTGCTGTCGAGAATTGCCACCACGGGGATGTGCAGCTTGTTCGCCTCCTCGACCGCGAGCTTCTCCTTGTTCGTATCGATGATGAACAGGATGTCCGGCAGCCCACCCATCTCCTTGATGCCCCCCAGCGCGCGTTCCAGCTTGTCGCGGTCGCGGGTGATGTCGAGCACCTCCTTCTTGGTGAGGCCCTCGATGTTGCCGCCGAGCATCTCCTCGATCTGCCGCAGCCGCTTGATCGAGCCTGTGATGGTCTTCCAGTTGGTCAACGTGCCGCCGAGCCAGCGGTGGTTCACGTAGTACTGGCCGCAGCGCTTGGCGGCGTCGGCCACGTATTCCGCAGCGGCCCGTTTGGTGCCGACGAACAGCACGCGCCCGCCGGCCGCGGTCACGTCACGCACGGCGCGCAATGCCCGGTCGAGCAGTGGCACGGTCTGCTGCAGGTCGATGATGTGCACCTGGTTTCGCACGCCATACAGGTACGGACCCATCGCCGGATTCCAGCGACGGGTATGGTGGCCAAAATGCACGCCGGCTTCGAGCAGCTGGCGCATAGAGAAATCGGGCATCGCCATGGGGCGGGTCCTTCCGTTGCGTCCGGTTGAGCCTCCGCGGGGGTTGCGTTGCCGCACCGGACCCGGCGAACCGGGAAAGGCGCCCCGCGTGTGAATTACCGGCGTTTGCCGGCGGGCGGGATATGACGGAGAAGCGGGGGGAATGCAAGCTGCGGGACAAGGCGTCAGCAGGAGATCGGCCCCGACACATGTCGTTGCGAACGCTACACGATATTGGCGAGCTTACGTTACCCGAGGAGGGGCTGCTCGCTGACCTTGACAGCGGCGGATACCATCAGTGCGGCGACGGCAGCTTGCCGGCAGTGGGCAATACGGCGTGCGCAATACGGGCGAGCCTTCTCCGCCTGCTCCTGGTCGGCGGGCCGGACATGCCGCGGCTGCACGAGAAGGGGCTTCGCCTCCGGGGAGCATGGGTGACAGGTTCCCTCGACCTGGAAGAGTGCCGGGACCTCCGTGGCATCACGCTCGCAGATTGCCGGTTTGATTCGCCTCTCATTTTGCAATCTGCAGTCATCGACGCTCTTCTGCTTGACGGTTCCGTCCTCCCAGGCCTTGCAGCAGAACGTCTCCAGGCGAGAGGCGGTGTCCATCTGCGTGCGGCCGAGATTGGTGGCGCGATCAATTTGCGGGGGGCAAAGCTTGATGGCGACCTGGTCCTGGACGGCTCGGCCGTGACGCAAGCTGGAGGCATTGCGTTCGACGCCGCCTACATCGTGACGCGTGGTGATCTGACGCTGCGGGGCTCGCGGTTCCGCGGCTCCGTCAAGGTCGTAGGCGCTCAGCTCACCGGCGACCTGAGCCTGATCGGCACCAGCCTGGACCACGCGGAAGGGATCGCTCTGGCTGCCGACGGCGTGAAGGTCGCAGGCGATGTGGATCTTCGCGCGGCGAGTATTGCAGGCGAATCCAGCCTCATCGGCGCGCGCGTCAGCGGCGACATCAAGCTCGACGGCGGCACATTCGAAGCGCCTGGGAAGATCGCCCTGACGCTGAACCGAGCCGTGATCGAAGGCGCGCTGTTTCTGCGCGGCGGCGTCAGGACGGATGGCGCGCTCAGTTTGAATGGGACGCAGGTCGGAACGATCGTCGACGAGCCGGAAAGTTGGCCCAAGGCGGGCGATCTGCTGCTGAACCGCTTCCGCTACGGCGGTTTCGTCGGCGCCCCGGTTGATGCGCGAAGCCGCCTCGACTGGTTGTCGCGGCAGGCGCCGGCGCGCTGGGGCGAGGATTTCTGGCCGCAGCCATACGAACAGTTGAGCGCCGTGCTCGACCAGATGGGCCATCGCGACGACGCCCGCAAAATCCTGTTCGAAAAGGAGCGCCTGCAGCGGCGGACGCGGCGGATCAGGGCCGGTCGGCCTCGGCGCACCATCCTTCTGCTGAAGGATGCGCTGCTCCTGGTGACGGTCGGCTACGGACTGCGCCCGCTGTTGGCATTCGTCTGGATCGCTCTGTTCTGGCTGGCCGGGGTAGGGCTGCTCGCTGCCGTCCAGGCAGAGGGTCAGCTACGGCCGAACTCTCCGGTCTTCTTGCGCTCGCCCGAGTGGGTCTTGTGCGGAGCGCCGACGACACAGGAGGTCTATCTGCCGTCGTCTGATCAGCGCCGCCGGGGTCTGGCTGTTCCCGACCAGTCACAGGTTGCGTGTTTCCTTGAGCAGCCGGAAGTGCGGTCGTTTCCAAAATTCAATAAGTGGGTGTATTCGCTGGAGGCCGTGCTGCCGGGACTCGAGGCCGGACAGCGCGCCTATTGGTCGCCGGATACGCGGTCCGCACTTGGTTATGCTGCCAAGCGTTTTGAATATGCACAGAGAATTGCGGGGCTTGCCCTCGGGGTGCTGGCCCTCGCCGGTTTCTCCGGCATCGTGAGATTGAAATAGCCGGCAGGAATCGCAACTGCCCCTCCGCCTCGAGCCGCGGGTCCAGCCGATGGGTTCTACCCGCCCTACGAGCTCGACAGCGGCGTGGCTCTGAACCGGAGGATTTTGTTTACCGAATTTCCCTCTAGCCATAGCCCAGATGCAAGCCGGCCCGGAAGGTGGACATATCTACTATGAGCCGGCGCTTGACGCGACCATGGCTATTGTTGACGATAACGAAGTCAGTCCCTGGTGGGAGAATATGGTCATCCGTGACCCGAAACACCGGAGCTTCTCTCGCAGGAGCCGAATCTAATTCTTCATGAAAAAGATTGGGTGGTGCACACATCAGCGAGGGCTACCAGAGTGTCAAGCAGCCCCCAGACGCCACTGTGGAGATCTTCTGGGCGAAGCATATTGTGCCGCCATCCGTGCCGCGGATGATCCCTGTCGACTGATACACATGGGCAATAGCGAAGCTGCAATTCTCGCCGCAGTCGCCTGGCCCGGACGGTCTTCTGTTGCGTTCAGGGTCGGATCCCGTTCTTTGATCGGTGTGGACCGAGTGCCGCGCAGCAGGGCATGGCACTGGCTTCCCTCGTATGGCGGCCCTGAAGCTCGCCGCCATGTCAGCCGCTTCGATGGAGCGGAGCCGTGAGGTTGTTAAGAGGGTTGTGGCGTAGTCGGAATAATGTCTCTCCCAGGCCATCCGCTCAAGACAGAGCGGTAGTGCGCAGTAGCCCTCGGGTTGTCAGCCTCTCGATGGTCAAGAATGAGCAGGACATTATCGAGCCATTTATACGGCATAACGTCCGTTTCTTGGACTACATGATCATTCTGGACAATGCATCAGTGGACGAAACTCGGCGTATCGCGCTGGATTGCGCTAGGGAAATTGGGAACGTTGTCGTCGTCGACAGCGAGGAGTTCAGCTACACGCAGGCAGAACGCATGACGCGCCTCCTGCATCACTGCCAGAGTGCATTCTTCGCTGACTTCGTGTTGCTGCTCGATGCTGATGAATTCCTTGGCATCGGCGATCGAACGGCAATGACGACGATACTGGAGACCATCCCGCCGAACGGCATCGGCCGCCTCCCCTGGCGGACTTTCGTCGTCGCGCCCGGAAAGGCCAGCGCGGCGGCGAAGGACCCGCCGCGCTCCATTCACTTGTGTCGGACTGCCGAAGTGCCGCAGTTCTTCAAGGCTGTTCTTCGGCTCGACGGTGCGTATCGGCCGGATCTACTGATTATGCAGGGAAATCATGATATCTGCGACACGACGGGAGAGTCGCTACCTGCCGTCCAGCTGGATGACCTTCCGTTGCTGCATTTCCCGGTGCGTAGTCGTGCGCAGGTCGTCGTCAAAGGCGTCATAGGCTGGATGGCCTATTTGGCTAAGGATCCCGCGGCTCGAGAAAAAGAGAGCGGCTTTCAATGGCGTAATATTTTCGATCAGGTTGTATCGAGCAGTGACTTCGAGATTTGCGAGCTGTCCATGCGTTATGCCCAGGACCGCCCCAGCATCGATTGGCGCGTTGGCGCGGTCGTGAGCGATCCGCCAACCGACTATATTCGCCGCCATTCAACTGGGGCCTTCGGCGACCCTTTCTCCCTGATAGCCCGTTCCTGGGAGCGTTCACTGGTGCCGCCGACACCTTTCCACCTCATCCGCCCCGAGGCAACCACAGCTGTTTCCCCCGGGGCAGGCACGACAGCGTTCGACGCGGCGTGGCACTGGGATAACCTCTTCGTGGACATTCCACCGTTCCGGTTCATCGCCGAAAAGCACCGCCCGGCCCAAGTGCTGGATGTCGGCTGTGGCATCGGCGCCTATCTGGCCCTCTTCAAACAACTCGGTGCGACAGACGTGGTCGGCGTGGACGGGATACCGGCGAACACAACCATCCTGACCGGCCATGAATACCTCGCGAGAGATCTGTCCGATCCACTACATCTTGAGCGGTTGTTCGATCTTGTCATCTGCGTGGAGGTGGTGGAGCACTTGGACGCGCAGTATTCTGATGTGCTCCTAGACAGCGTCGCACGCCATGCTGGTCGCGTGGTTGTCTTCTCTGCAGCCGAGCCTGAGCAGCCAGGTCGTGGGCACATCAACTGCCGTCCGATCTCCCACTGGCTAGAGCGCTGGGCAGAGCGCGGTTGGTATCCAGATCTCACAGACAGTCTGGGCATGCGGTGCCTAGCAACGTTGTCGTGGTTTCGGCGCAATCTCATTGTGTTGCGGCGAAGCAATCCGACGGCAGGCGCCGAGGCCTCAGCCGTTCTTGCAACGATCGGCGCCAAGCATTTCGTCTGGTACGAACAGCCGCCGGGCATCCGGCAGACCGCACTTTCGGAACCGTTGCCGCCACCGCCGGCAGGCTACAGCATCTGGGACCGACACTCGCCTGCTGAAAGTGGCTGAGACACGCCTGGGGATCAATCGATCTCGCGGAGCAGCCTCACGATGCATGGCTCACTTGCGCGATGATGTTTACGTATCCCTATCGAAACAGGACGGTCAGGCCGGCAAGGCCCATTGCAGTGTGCTTCGGCCAAGACCCGGCCAACCCGAGCGGGATTGCGTTTCAGCCTTGCTCGATCCGGTCCATCCGCCTTGCGCCATAGTGCCAGCTCCACGCGATCATCAGACCGAGGCAGCAGAGCCACATCGCCTCACTGACCGGCAGGAACAGCGCGATCGGCAGTAGCGGGATCAGGATCAGGCGCAACGACGCCTCGACGAGCAGCGCAACGGCCCAGACCGCCGTGATTTGGCGCAACAGGCGGCGATACGGCGGCACAGTATTCCAGAGGGATTCGGCGTGTTGCCGGTCAGCCTGGTCCTGACCGAGTCGTGCGAGGTGAAACACCAGCGGTCGGCGGGCGAACAGCGACGCCAGGAAAGCCAAGCCAAGCGATCCGGTGAACAGCGAGCCCTTGGCAAGGGCGAGGAACGGGCTGGTGAAGTACAACGCGGCCAGAATTGAGATCACGGTCGCGACCAGCACGATCATGCCAAGCGCCTGCACGCGGCGTTCGCGGACGAAGCCCCAGACGATGGCGCCGACCGGAAACACCGCGCCGGCCGCCAGTGCCTGCACCGTCGGCACGCCCTGATAGCTCAACAGCAGGTACGTGGCGTACGGCAGCCCGGCATTCACGAAGATGTCGCGCAGCAGGACGGTGCGTTCGGTCATTGCGCCGTCAGCGTCTCGAACACATCGCCGACCGGCCGCAACCCAAGAATGTGCCGGCGGTGCCATAGCGCGTAGAACAGCAGCTTCCAGCAGGCGAAGCCGTGCCGCCAGCGGCGGATGTGGCCGAACAACAGCCGGACCTTGTCCGGATCGGCGATCTCGGCCACTCCCGGCTGCGCCGCCACCAGCGGGCCGAGGCGCGATCCCTGCCCCTTGATCCACTCGCCCACCGGGACCGTAAAACCCTGCTTCGGAGCGAACGGTCGCGCCACCGGCAGGTGTTTCTCCAGCCACTTGCGCAGAATCCACTTGCCCATGCCGTCGCGCAGCTTCAGCCCATCCGGAAGACGGAACGCAGCGTTCGCCACGCCTGGGTCGAGGAACGGCGTGCGCCCCTCCACCGCGTGCGCCATCATGCAGCGATCCAACTTCAGCAGCAGGTCGTGCGGCAGCCAGTCGGTCATGTCGGTCACCTGCGCCGCGGCCAGCCGCGAGCGGCCGCCGTCCGCCGCCTCGGCCTCCGCCGCGGCGATGCCGTCGCGCCAGGCCGACGGACGCGCTCGCAGCACGTCCACCCGGTCGAAGCTGCCACGTGCCCACATTGTGCGCCCACCCCGCCACCACGGCTTCATCGCGCTCTGGTAGCGTGGGTAGCCGGCGAAGATCTCGTCGCCCCCCTCGCCGCTCAGCACCACCTTCACGTCCTGCCGCGCCCGCCGCGCCAGGAACCAGGTGGGGATGATGGCGTAATCCGCCGCGGGATCGTCCATGCACGCGACGATTTCTGGCAAATGCTGCCAGACCATCTGCTCGTTGACCTCGATCGTTTCGTGCTTCGCGCCCAGCGCCTTCGCCACTGTCGCGGCATGCTCGCGCTCGTCGGCCGCCCCTGGCGCGTCGAAGCCGGCGGTGAATGCCAGCACCGGCTGGCTGTTCAGCCGCGCCATCAGCGCGAGGATGGTGGAACTGTCGATGCCGCCGGACAGAAACATGCCGTACGGCACGTCGCTGCGCTGATGCAGATCGACGCTCTCCTCCAGCGCGCGATCCAGCCGCTCCAGTGCGGCATCCTCGTCAATGTTCTCCGGGCCGCCCTCGGGAATCGGCGACACCCGCCGCCGATCCAGCACGTGGCCGTCGGCACAGGTCAGCGTCTCGCCAGGCAGCAGTCGCTGGATGCCCTCGAAAATCGTGTCGGTCCCGGTAGTGAACTGCAGTTGCAGCAGTTCCTCGCGCGCCGCGGGACGCACCGTGCGCGCCACCAATCCTGCCTCCAGCAGCGCCTGCGGCTCCGAGGCGAATGCCAGCCCGCCGGCGACCTGGGCGATATACAGCGGCTTGATGCCGAACGGATCGCGGGTCAGCGTCACCGTGCGCTGCATGCGCTCATGGATGGCGATCGCGTACATGCCGCGCAGGTGCTGCGCGTAGTCGGCACCCTCGCGCAGCCACATGTGCAGCGGCGGCTCGCAGTCGCTGTTGGTGGCGAAGTTAACCTCCGGCATCGCCACGCGCAACTCGCGATAGTTGTAGATCTCGCCGTTGCAGATCAGCGTGGCGGGACCGGCGAACAGCGGCTGGTCGCCGGTCACCAGATCGATGATCGCCAGTCGGTTGTGCACCAGCGCGACGCGGCCGACCACCGCATGACCAGTGCCATCCGGGCCGCGATGGTGCAGACTGTCGATCAGTTTCGACAGCGTGGTGGGGTCCGGCGGCGGCGCACCGCTCGACAGGATCAATCCGGCAATGCCGCACATCTAGTTCGCGACCTCCAACAGAAGATTCTCCAGGGCAACCGACTGGACGCGCGCGTCGAGGCATTCGGACGCATACGCGAAGGCCGCCATCCCAAGGCCATGCCGCAATTCCGGCTCCGACACCAGCCGCCGCATCGCCTCGGCCAGCGCGGCGGCATCGCCGGGCGGCACCAGCAGGCCGGTGCGTCCGTGCTGCACCACCTCGGCGATGCCTCCCTCGGCGGAACCGATGACCGGGCAGGCCTGTGCCATGGCTTCCGGGATCACGCTCGGCAAGCCCTCGGCGTCACCATCGGCGGCGACCACACTGGGAACCAGCAGCGACCAGGCCTCGGCCATGCGCCGCGCCACGGCATCGGGCGGCAACCACCCGGTGAGCTCGACGCCTCCCGTGTCGCGGGCAACCGCCTCCAACACCGGCCGCAGCGGGCCGTCGCCGACGCACACCACGCGTGTTGCCTCGCCCGCGGCGCGCAGACGACGGACGGCGCCGGCCAGGACCTCGATCCCCTTCTTCGGGACGAAGCGGCCAACGAACAGATGGCAGGGCGAGCCGGCGGGTGGCGCGGGCGGCGCAGCCGGCATTTCGACGCCGATCCGCAGCAACGCGATCTTATCGGAGGGCACGCCGTGCGCCAGCGCCATGTCGGCCACCGCGCGCGACACGCAGATGAATCGAGCCGCCGCTGTCACCACGGCTGGCCAGCGCCGCGCCTGCACTGTGCCGCGCCAGTTCTTGGTCTTGCTGACGTCCCCGCCGTGCAGCGTCACCACCAGGCGCAGACCAAGCGTTTGCGCCAGCGGCAAGGCAAGCGCGCCGCCGCGCGCGAACTGCGCATGCAGAACATTGGCGACCGGACCGATGTCCAGCCGAGGCACGCGTCCGACGTGGCGGAACAGCAGCCGCTGCAACCAGCCGGTCGGACCATCGCCGGCCAGCCGCATTACGTCGCCGCCAAGCGACGCAGCACCGGGCATGATATGGCGGCCGACCCAGACCGGCGAGAGCTGCGCGAAACCGACATACTGCCGACGCAGGAACTGGATCTCGGACGGCGCGCCGATCCTGTCACGATAGACCAGCATCGGTGTCACACCGGCGGCCGGCCGCACGCGCTGCGGAAGCAGGGAGGTTGTGCTCATGTCGGGCCTGCGTTCTAGCGGCGTTGCCGATCGAAACGCCAGCGCTACCTTCATGGCCTCGCGCCTTCGATCCTTGCGACCGGTCGCGGCAACGCCCACTCTTTCGGCATGACGCAACTGACGGTGCTGCCCGATCGGGGCGTGATCGAAGTGGGCGGGGAGGATCGCATCATCTTCCTGCAAGGCCTGGTGTCGAACGATGTCACCTTGGCGGGCCCCGGTCGCGCCGTATGGGCGGCGCTGCTGACGCCGCAGGGCAAGTGGCTCGCCGACTTCTTCGTCTTCACGGACGCTGATCGGCTGTTGCTGGACTGCGAGCGTCTCCAGGTGCCGATGCTGCTGCCGCGACTGTCACGCTTTCGGCTGCGGTCGAAGGTGACGCTGCGCGTGGCCGACGAGCTTGGTGTTCATGTGGCCTGGGACGGCACACCGGCAGTTGGGGCAATTGCCGCGCCTGATCCGCGCCTTCCCGAGGCGGGCTGGCGCATGCTGTCCGCCGTTCCGTTGCCCACCACAGCCGCCGCGGCGGACTGGGATCGGCACCGTCTCGCGCTCGGTCTGCCGGACGGATCGCGCGACCTGGAAGCGGAGAAGACCGTGCTGCTGGAGGCCGGTTTCGATGAGCTGAACGGCATCTCCTGGACCAAAGGCTGCTACATGGGCCAGGAACTGACCGCCCGCACCAAATACCGCGGCCTGGTCAAGCGGAGGCTGGTTCCAGTGGCGGTGGCAGGCTCGCTGCCGGTGCCTGGCACGGCGGTGCTGCGCGGCGGCGTAGAGGTTGGGACGATGCGGTCAGGGCGCGATCAGTCCGGTCTGGCCGTGCTGCGGATCGAGGCGCTACGCGATGTGCTGGACTGCGGTGGAGCGTCGCTGACGCCGCAGGTGCCCGCCTGGATGGGACTGCCCGAGCCGGTGTCGTGAGCGAGACCCAGGCAATCGATTGGGAGAGCCGCTATCGCAATGGCACCGCCGGCTGGGAGCGACGCGGCCTCAACCCGGCGTTCCTCGCCTGGCGCGAGGCCGGTACCCTGGCGCCGTGCCGCATCCTGGTCCCGGGTGGCGGCCGCAGCCTGGAGCCGCTGGCGCTGGCCGAGTCGGGCTTCGAGGTCACGGTGGTGGATGCGGCGCCAAGCGCGGTGGCGATGCAGCGGGCGCACTTCGAACGGCTGAAGCTCGCGGCGTGGGCCGAGCAGGCTGATCTGTTCGCGTGGGACCCGGACGCACCATTCGATGCCATCTACGATCAGACGTGCCTCTGCGCGCTGCCGCGGGGACTATGGCCCACTTATGCCCGGCGCCTGCATCGCTGGCTGCGTCCGGACGGGGCGCTGTTCATCATGTTCATGCAAAGCGACCGGCCAAGCGGACCGCCGTTTCACTGTGATATCGGCGCCATGCGTCGACTGTTCGGCCCACCCGCATGGAGCTGGCCGGACACCATGCCCACGCGTGTCGAGCACCCGTCGGGGCTGACCGAACAGCCCGCAGTGCTCCGCCGCATCTGATGGGGCAACGCGATCGTCCGGACCAGGTCGGATTGAGGTTGTAGGACTGTCCCAGTCGGCAACTGTCGCGAAGCTTCTGATCTTCAGCTTGCAATCTGCAACAGGCTAAGTAAAACTGTTCCCGTCCGGTAACGGGCGGGAGGAAAATATCGCCTTGCAGTAGCTGGATACCACACGACCGACGCGAACACTGATGAAACGATCGAACGTCGCCTCTGAAGGGCGTCCTGAACTGTTTGTTAGGAATGCGAATGGTCGAATTGCCGGTCAATGAAAAGACGGGGCGATGTTGCCCCGGTGGACGGTGGCGATGGACCGGCTGACCAGCATGACAGTATTCGCCAAGGTTGCCAGCACACGGAGCTTCTCCGGCGCGGCGCGGGAACTAGGCATTTCCCAGGCGACCGCCAGCAAGCACGTGCAGACACTTGAGGACTGGTTAGGCGTGCGGCTGCTGCACCGCACGACTCGGCGCGTCGCCCTGACCGATATTGGCGAGAGCTTCTTCGTGCAGTGCTCGCGTATCCTGGAGGACATGGAGACGGCGCGTTCTATCGCCAGTCCGGGTGCGCCGGTGCGCGGCAACATGCGCATCACGGCACCGGTTGTATTCGGCAGCACGCGGCTCGGACCGCTCGTGGTCGATTTCCTTCATCAACATCCCGAGCTGACGCTGAATGTCGAGCTGTCGGATCGTTCGGTCGATCTGATCGAGGAAGGTTATGACCTGGCGATTCGCACCAACCCTACCAGCGGCGCCGGTCTGGTCGCCTGGCCGCTCATGCCGCTCGACTACGTGCTGAGTGCTGCGCCCTCCTATCTATCGCGGCACGGGGTGCCGACCACGCCCGAGGACCTTAGCACGCACCACTGCATCACCGGGACCGACAACGGGGCCGGCACAAGCTGGCAGTTTGACGGTCCGGGCGGACCAACCGAGGTGCCGATTTACGGCAGGCTGCAGGTGAACAACGCCATGCTGCGCTGCGATGCCGCCCGCGCCGGCGCGGGCGTACTGCTGTGCGCCGACTATTTGATCGAAAGTGATCTTGCCATCGGCCGGCTGGTTCGGCTGCTGCCGGACCATACCCCGGCGGGGAGCACGCTGCATGCCGTGAGCCCTGCGTATCGGGCCGGCGCGCCAAAGGTTCGCAGCCTGGTCAGGCATCTCACGACACAGCTCACCAATCCCGAGTGACGATTGGCCCGACTCCCTCACGCCTGCTAGGCAGGGCCGGTGCCGAATTTTCTGCTGGAGAAGCGTGCTGGCGGCCGGGTTGCCGGGGTGGACGAGGTGGGACGTGGCCCACTCGCCGGCCCGGTGGTTGCGGCGGCCGTCGTGTTCCCCACCGGCGTGCCGCGCCGGCTTGCGGGTCTGCTCGACGATTCCAAGAAGCTGACGCCCGAGCGGCGGCTGGTGGCGTTTCATGCGCTGCGAGAGTCGGGCCGCGCCGAGATCGCGGTGGCTGCGGCCTCGGTGGCGGAGATCGAGCGGCTTAACATCCTGCGTGCCGCGCTGCTCGCGATGTGTCGCGCGGTTGCCCGGCTGCCGTTGCCGCCCGACCTGGTCCTGGTGGACGGCAACCAGCCGCCGCCACTCGCCTGCGCCGTCCAATGTGTGGTCGGCGGGGACGGCCGGTCGCTGTCGATCGCCGCGGCATCGATCGTTGCCAAAGTGTTGCGCGACCGGGCAATGTCACGGCTGGCGGTGCGCTTCCCCGGCTATGGCTGGGGCAGCAATGCCGGTTACGCGACCGAAGTGCACATCGCGGCGCTGCGCCGGCTGGGGCCGACCCGCCACCATCGGCCAAGCTTCGGCACAGTGAGCCAGCTCGTGCTGGAGCTGGATTGACGCGGCTTCGGCCGGCCCGCCACGATGGCAGCCGCCACCTGACCGGCGGCGCGCCGCCGCAACCCCGTCACCCGGAGCACCGTGGAAGTCGTCCGCGAACTGCCGCTCGATCAGGTCATGCTGGGGGACTGCGTGCAGCTTATGCGCATGTTGCCACCGGCCTCGGTGCATTGCGTGTTCGCCGACCCGCCGTACAACCTGCAGCTCCGCGGCGAGCTGCGCCGGCCAGACGACAGCCTGGTCGATGGGGTGGACGAGGACTGGGACCGCTTCACCGATTTTGCCTCGTATGACGCGTTCACCCGCGAGTGGCTGACCGAGTGCCGGAGGCTGCTGCGCAAGGACGGCACGCTGTGGGTGATCGGCGCCTACCACAACATTTTTCGCATCGGCGCCGCGTTGCAGGACCTGGGGTTCTGGGTGCTGAACGATGTGATCTGGCGCAAGGCCAATCCGATGCCGAACTTCCGCGGCCGGCGCTTCACCAACGCGCACGAGACGCTGATCTGGGCGGCGCGCGGTCGCGACGCGCGGCACCGGTTCAACTACGCGGCGATGAAGGCGCTGAACGACGACATCCAGATGCGGAGCGACTGGTTCCTGCCGCTGTGCACCGGGCCCGAGCGGCTGCGCAACCAGCACGGGCTGAAGCTGCACCCGACGCAAAAACCGGAGGCGCTGCTGCACCGGGTGCTGCTGGCCAGCACCGCTCCCGGCGACATCGTGCTGGACCCGTTTCTCGGCACCGGTACCACCGCGGTGGTCGCGAAGCGGCTGCATCGGCATTTCATCGGCATCGAGCGGCATCCGGCCTATGCCGAGGCGGCGATCGGCCGGGTGCGGGCGACGCGGCCGGCGCCGCCGGAGGGGCTGTCGGGCGCGGTGTCGAAGCGCGAGGTGCCGCGGGTGCCGTTCGGCAGCCTGGTGGAACGTGGGCTGCTGGCGCCGGGGACCAAGCTGTTCGACCGGATGCGCCGGGTCAGCGCCGTGGTGGCCGCCGATGGGACGGTGGTGGCGGGTGCCGTGCGCGGGTCCATCCACAAGGTGGGCGCGGCGGTGCAGAACGCGCCGTCCTGCAACGGATGGACCTTCTGGCACTTCGAACGGGACGGACGGCTGGTGCCGCTCGATGTGCTGCGGAGTGACGTGCCGGCCGGCGAGGGGTGACGCGGCGGCTTTTGCCTGACACCTGCGTGGCGCGCAATTCAGGACCCGACGCCGGGGCCGATGCTCTTTCGTGCCAACATACCCATGTCTCTTGGTGCCGCGCGGTGCGTGGTCTCAATTGTCGGCTGTAGGCATCCTGTGGGTGTCGCCGCTTGCTGCGCGGCACTTGCTGTAATCTCCTCCACCCGAGAAGACGCGGCACTGGCCTATAGACCTTGTTGACGCCGGCCATCCTGCTTCCAACTGCATCTTCATTGCATACGGCACGCGGTTCATGTTGCGCCCCGCGTAGAGGCCGGACCGTGTCTGGAAGTCGTCGATATCGATCGCGTTCCGTGTGGTGCAGCTTCAGTGTCTCCACGTCGTCCGTGAAATGCGCGCTGTTGTCGCCGATGCGTGCATCAGGCAACACTGCCCTCGCCCCCGGTTGGCTCCATCGTCGCCGGGAGCCTTCGGTCCACCAAACGACGAACACCGGCACGACGCCGGGGCGCCAAATAACGGAGGCTGCATGCAATCAATTCTACAGGTGTTCGGCCTGCTCGCGTTCGCGGCCGCCGTCACGCCGGCGCAGGCGCAGATCGAGCCCCAGCCGCTGCGCATCGTGCTCGCCGGCGAGCTGCGCAGCATCGATCCGGATTGGACCGCTGCCGCACTGACCCGCTACCACGCCTTCATGGTCTACGACACGCTCCTCGGGCTCGATGCCAACCAGGTTATCCAGCCGCAGATGGCCGACAGCTGGACCGAGAGCGACGACCATCTCACCTACACATTCACCCTGCGCGACAAACTGGCCTTCTCGGATGGCTCGCCGGTCACGACCGAGGACGTGCTGGCTTCCTGGACACGCTGGGCGGAGACCGACGGCGCGGGGCAGATGATCAACACATTCCTCGCGGGGCTCGACGCGATCGACGCCAGAACGTTCCGGGTGCGGCTGAAAGAGCCGTTCGGACAGCTCACCTACGTGCTGGCGAAACCGATGGCGATGCCGATGTTTGTCAAGCCGGCAAAGATCGTGAAGGGATTGCCGGCACGCACGCAATTCACCGATCCGCTTGGTTCCGGGCCGTTCATCATGCTGAAGGATCAGTGGGTGGCCGGCAGCAAGGTCGTCTATGGGCGTAACGCCAACTATGTGCCGCGGCCCGAGCCGGCCTCCGGTATCGCCGGTGGCAAGCAGGTGACGTTCGACCGCGTCGAGTGGTTGGCGATCCCAGACCCGGCGACGCAAGCCGCCGCGTTGCGCCAGGGCGAGGTGGACTTCATCGAATCCCCGACACTTGACCTCGTGCCGATGTTGAAATCATCGAAAGGCGTACGAGTGCAGGCGCTATGGCCAACCGGCAGCGAAGGCACGATGCGCATCAACTGGACCAATCCACCCTTCGACAACCCGATCGCGCGTCGCGCCATCTACAATTTCGTCAGCCAGCCCGACATGATCCTGGCCGTCCTCGGCGATCCCGCGCTCGGCCAGGTCTGCGGCGCGCTCCTCATCTGCGGTTCTCCGAACGGCAGCGAATACGGTGCCGAGCTTCTCACGTCCAGTGATCCGGAGGACGTGCGCCTCAAGCGCGGCATGGAGATGCTCAAGCAGGGCGGCTACACCGGCCAGACGATCGTCATCCTGGACCCGCAGGATCAGCCGATCATGCACCGCGCGACGCAGGTCCTGTATGCGGCGATGAAGAAGGCTGGAGTCAACGTCGAGCTGCAGACGATGGACTGGGCGACGCTGGTCACGCGCCGCACCGTGAAAGGTTCCGGAGCAAATTCGTGGCACCTGTTCCAGACCATGGGCGGCCCGCTCGGCCCGGCCAATCCAGTGTTCCACGTGCAGATGTCGGCGTCATGCGATAAGGCTTGGTTCGGCTGGCCGTGCGATGCTGAACTGGAACGACTGCGCGCGGCGTGGATCCGCGAGACCGACCCGGTGAAGGCGCGCTGGCTGGCCGAGGACATCCAGCTTCGCGGAGCGCAGGTGGTGGTCTACATCCCCTTCGGCCAGTACCTCACGCCATCCGCCTGGCGCGACAACCTCGACGGGCTGCTGACGGTTCCGGAAACAGTGGTGTTCTGGAACATTCGGCGCAAAGGCTAGACATTCGCCAGGCGCACTCTCCTGCTCGCGGATCGCGCCTGGTTTCCGCTGCTTCAGCAGCGAGTCCTAGAGCATAACCGGATCAGTTTTGGTCATAGCCTGCATGCCTGAGGTAGTTGGCACATTCGGCTGGGCTGAACTGCTGGAGGAGTGCTCCGATGCGGTGCCAGACGGCGGCGATGGATCGTTCGTCTGCTTTGCGGAGCAGGGTCTTGAGTTTGGCAAAGACCATCTCGATCGGGTTCAGGTCCGGGCTTTAGGGCGGCAGGAACAGCAGGTGCGCACCGGCATCTCGTATTGCCCGGCGGACGGCGACGCCTTTGTGGCTGCCCAGGTTGTCGAGCACGACGATGTCGCCAGGCCGCAGGGTTGGCACAAGGAACTGTGTCACCCATGCCAGGAACAGGCAGCCGTTGATGGCACCGTCGAACACGCAGGGTGCAACGAGGCCGTCGGAGCGCAAGGCGGCCACGAACGTCATGGTGGTCCAGCGCGCGTGTGGCACAAAGGCGACCAGACGCTGTCCGCGCAAGGCGCGACCATGGGTGCGGGTCATGTTGGTCTTTGCCCAGGTTTCGTCGACGAAAACCAGGCGCGCCGGGTCAACGCGGTGCTGGTGGCGCTTCCACCGCTCGCGCTTGCGAGCGACGTCGGGACGGTCCTGCTCGGTGGCGCGCAGGCTTTTTTTTAAAGGTGAGCCGTTCCTCACGCAGGAAGCGCCACACCGCATCGTAGCTGACCTTGGTGCCGGCCCGCAGCGCCTGCCCTGTCAGGTCAGGTGCCGCCGCAATCCGCGCCAGCAGCCAGTCGCGCTCACCGAGAAGGGCGAAGCGACGTCGCCCACCCATCGGCTTGGCGGCCTGCTTGCCTGTGGCACGGTAATCCTTCACCCACAGGATCACCGTCGCTTTGCCGACGTTGAGCAGCTGCGCAACCGCGCGGCGGGACTGACCCGCCTCAACCAGCGCAATTGCTCGCTGGCGAAGATCAGATGAGTAGGGCTTCGGCACTCGCTGCTGGCCTCCAACCCAGCCAGCAGCTTGAATCAGATTTCACCCCGCGCCGGAATACTCACGACTCAATTCGATCCGGTTATGCTCTAGCAACTGCGTGGTGATCAGGACTTTTTTGTCACCACGGGGGTGACCGGGTCGAACACCCAGGCGAGGCGCTGTTCGGCAAGCAAGTCGCTGATGACCATGGCCGAGGTGCCAGAGCGGGCGGCGAGTGTGGCGAGGGTTTGTTTCAGGTCGTCGGTCTCGATCTCATAGAGGGCCAGGTAGCGCCAGGGGAAGGGCCCCGCGGCGCGCTGGGTGTCGCTGAGACGTAAGCGCTGGGCGGAGACGAAGCCGGGCACGTCCAGTACGTCGGGCAAATGGCGATTGTCGTACCAGTCGTTATAGTTAGCTTCCTTGCCTTCCACCGGGTTGGTGAATACGACGAAAACATGCTTGGCCATGGCGTTCCTCCACTCCTGGTCGAGGCAGTGTAGCGGTGCGCGCGAAGTTTGGGGACTCGAGGTCCTTGCATCGTGGGGGACACCGTCCTGTGCTCCAGTTCGTCCGCCCGAGGTTGAAGTAGCAATGCCGCGTCGCGCGACGGGTCAGCGAACCTTTCGGCCCTGTACCCGCGTGGCCGTTGAAGGATCGTTCCTGTCCTCGCGCCAGGTGGGATGATTGAAATGGATAACGAAGTCGCCATTGTACGAGGCGACGGCCCGTTGAAACGTGATCTTGCCGATGTGTCGCCAACCGCTGAATGTCCGGCGCTCGAAAACCTGTGGGCCGTGGGTCTCGCCTGCGTCAGTGACCTCGATGTGAAACGTTAGCTCCCGCTTCGGCTCCGGTTCTCCGCGATCGTAGATTTGCGCCAGGACCTCGTCGCGAAAGTCCAAGGCGCTACCCTCTATCCTGCTCTGTTCCGGCGCTACCAGAAGCCGCATGAACGCCGGCGCCCGCGTCGGCTCGCTGCTCGCTTTGCCAAGCTCTGCAATCTGATAGAGCTGGCGGATACTCGGTTGCTTGTCGACACGTCCGAAGACAATACCGGTGACGAGCAGGGTGGCGGTCCCTGTCCCTCGCCGCCACACGGTGGTGTTCGGCGCATTACGCAACTCGACATCGTTGATATAATCGGTGTGCGCGCCTCCGATGTCCTGCTGGGTGAAAAAGTGCGCGGGCAGCAGTGGCTCGCGATGGTCTCTGTCGGCTGTCGGATACAGTTTGCCGGCAAGCGCGAGGGAACGGGAAACTCCTCGTTGCGTCTCGCCACAACACGTCGAGTAGCGCCCCACGATCAAGCCTTTGGCGCCTTCAGCAAAGTAGCCCGAGTAAGGCGTCGACGCGGTGATCTGCCATACGCCTGTCAGGCAAATTCCGTTCGGATGCAACAACCGGCGGAAACCCTTGCGGTCCGGTCCCCAACGCAGATCGGCGTGCAAATCAACGGCGCGTTCCGTAGCCTTCTGGAAGGCAAAGTCCTTGCGAGCGAGCCGCATACCGCGCAGCATATTCGCCAACGTGACTTTGTATACAGGCATTGGCGGCTCGCCGGGCGCCGACCACGTCTTCTGATAGGGGTTGGCGAATAGAGCCGCCTCGACGTCTGAGAAACAAGATCCGCCATAAGTTCGATCCTCGTCCGTAATCCCTTCAATCCCGAGTGGCAATGTATGCATGACAACTCCCCGTCGGACTCAAGCCGTGGGCACGCCGCATGGTCGTTAAGGGTCGCAAGCGGCAGGGCAATCGGGTGAACGACCGGAGCCACCGGAAGCCAGAGGAATTCTAACACGAAGGAAGATCGAGGACCACGGAGGGCCACGGAGAACGGATTGAATCCGCTGTGCGCCCGCTACAATTGACCTCCGTGGCCCCGCTGTGGCCCTCGATCTTCCTCCGTGTTGAATCCTTTCTTGTGGACTATCCCAGCCACTCCGGCGGGCCGGACGTTCACCCGACTGCCCTGTCGAAAGTGATCATGACCCCGGGCCTCTGGTGCGGCGCCAGCTGTCCTGGGGCGCGTGCCGTTCAGGACTCGAACAGCACCGCGGCGTTCGGCGTGTAACGCCCCAGCTTGTCGCGATCGAGGCGCACGCCGAGACCAGGCTCTTCCGGAATGGTCAGATGCCCATCCTGATCGAGCGAGAACGGCGTCTCCGTGATACCGTCCACATACGGACTGCCGCCGATGAATTCCACCAGTTCAACATTGGGCAGCGCCGTCGCGAGCTGCAGGTCCGCGGCCAGGCCCAGCGCGGTATTCCAGCCATGGCCAACATAGCGGACGCCGAAATCATCCGCCATCCACGCGATTCGCCGCTGCTCACTGATGCCGCCGACCTTGGTGACGTCCGGTTGCACAATGTCGAGCGCGCCGCGCGCGAGCCAGGGCAGGAACGATTGCCGCCGCGTCAACACTTCGCCACCGGCGATGGGCACCGGGCTGACCCGACGGAGGTGGCAGAAATCGTCGATGGCGTCCGGCCGCAGCGCCTCCTCGAACCAGCCGACGTCATAATCCTTGAGCAT
Organism: uncultured Alphaproteobacteria bacterium; assembly: GCA_963819855.1. Classification (GTDB taxonomy): domain Bacteria; phylum Pseudomonadota; class Alphaproteobacteria; order Acetobacterales; family Acetobacteraceae; genus JAMXLO01. The sequence continues at coordinate 18,694 of CAWFYC010000024.1, read as the reverse complement.
TTCGGCCGTGCGCATTGCCCATTTCAGCCCCTGCGGCCAGTGGGCATCGCTCGCGCCCGCATCGACGAACAGCTTTGCGTCCGCTCCCGCCGCCTCCCGCGCCGCCTGCACGATGGCCGCATCCAGCCGCGCGTCGTCACGCCGCCCGAACGGTCCCCAGCCGATCTTGAAGGCGCGAAACCCGTCGGCCCGGTAGCGCGCGACGACATCGCGCATCTGTGGCGGCTCCTCCATCAGCAATGAGCAATACGGCAGCACGCGCCGGCGATAACACCCGCCGAGCAACCGGCCAATTGGCATGCAAGTCGCCTTGCCGAGAATATCCCACAGCGCGATATCGATGCCGCTGATGGTATGCGTGAGCGTGCCGCCGCGGCCCATCCAGAATGTGTTCTGGTGCAACTTCTCGGCGACACGCTCGGGCTCCAGGGCATTCTCGCCGCGCCACAGCGGCGCCAGTACCTGCACCCCCGCCTGCACCAGCCGCCCGTCCGTGAACACGCTGCCATGGCCGGTTATCCCCGCGTCGGTGTGCACGGCGATCAGCGCATGGATCGAGTCGTCCGGCCGGATTTCCGCCGACCACCCGCCCTTCGGGCTTTCCCCCAGCAACGGCGCGACCGCTATGGAGGTGATACGGATCGAGCGGTTGTCGATGGACGTAGCCATGCGGTGGTTCTTTCATGCAACGTCACCGTAGCGGCGCTACGGCTGCTCTTGGCGGCTGATGCCGCTCGGTGGATGATAGTGCCGTACATTGCCGCAACACTACCCGTCCTCGCGCCGCCCGCTGCGATGCGCATGACGGACGCACACGAGGCGAAACCATGCAACGGGTCCTGATCGCGGAGTGCATGCAGGAAATCTCGTCCTTCAATCCTCTGCTCTCGGATTACGACCATTTCGCCGTCCAGCGCGGTGACGAGATCATGCGCCAGGCCAGCCTCAACAGCCCCGTCGGGGGCGCGCTCGCGGTGTTCGGCGCGGCCGCCGGTATCGAGGTTGTGCCCACCTACAGTGCCCGCGCCGGCAGTGCCGGGCTGCTGTCGGAACGCGGTTGGCAGCACCTGTCCCGCGAGTTCATCGCAACGGTTGCGCCAAAGCTGAACGGCGTCGACGCCATCTACGTCTCGCTGCACGGCGCCATGGGGGCCGAAGGCGAACTAGACCCCGAAGGCTGGATCCTCGAGAAAATCCGTCGCCTCGCCGGCCCCGACATCCCGATCGTCATCTCGCTCGATCTTCACGGCATCCTCACCGACCGCATGCTTCGGCAGATCAACGGCCTTGCGATCTATCACACCTATCCGCATGTCGACTTTGCCGACACCGGCGCGCGCGCGGCCCGCCTGCTGCTGCGCCTGCTGGCACATCCGTGCCGCACCACCATCGCCCGCGTCGTCATTCCCGCACTCGTCCGCGGTGACGAACTGATCACCAAGTCCGGTTGCTACGGCGACATCATCCGCGAATGCCAGCGCATCGAGCGCGACGGCACCGCCCTCGCGGCAGGCGTCATGATCGGCAACCCCTTCACCGACGTGCCGGAACTCTGTAGCCAGGCCATCGTCATGACCGCGGATGACTCCGTGAGCGCCGAACGGGAAGCGCTGCGCCTCGCCGGCGAGTTCTGGCCCCAGCGCCACCGCATGCAGGGCAAGTTCATCTCGGTCGAACGCGCCATCGCCCAGGCCCGCACCATAGCCGGCCCGGTACTGTTCACGGACGCCGCGGACGCAACATCCTCCGGCGCGTCCGGCGATTCGAACCTGATCCTGAAGGCACTGCGCGACGCGGGCTACGCCAAGCGCGCGCTCGCGCAGATTGTCGACCCCGGCGCTGCACAAGCCGCGCACCAGGCCGGTGTCGGCGCCACCATCGATGTCGCTCTCGGCGGTTGCCACGACCCGGCACGGTTTGTGCCGATGCGGGTAACCGCGAAGGTGCGGCTGCTCTCCGACGGCCAGGGCCGCCTCGAGACGATGCGCGCCGGCCTCGATGCCGGCCCCACGGCGGTTCTGACCTACGACAATACCTCGGTGGTGGTGATGAGCCGCTCGGTAAGCCTGTTCGACCGCGCCATGTACTACGCCGTCGGCATCAATCCGCGCGACTACGACCTCATCGTCGTAAAGTCACCGCACACCGAGTACCACATGTACGATGAGTGGGTCGAAAAGAATTTCAACATCGACGTCCCCGGCGCCACCTCCGCCAACATCAAGACGCTCGGCCACACCATCTGCGCCCGTCCGATGTTCCCGCTCGACGCAGACATGCAGTTCACCCCCGCCGCCGTGCTCCACGCCCGCGAGCACCGCACCCGCCAGGATCGTTCGCCATGAGGATCGAAGCTGTCGATCTGTTCTACCTCGCCATGCCCGAGATCACGACCGAGGCCGACGGCAGCCAGGACGCGTTGCTGGTCCGCGTCGCTGCCGGCGGCCATGTCGGCTGGGGTGAATGCGAGGCAGCCCCCCTGCCCTCCATCGCCGCCTTCGTCTGCCCGATGTCGCACGGCGTCTGCCACCCGGTCGGTGCCTCCGTGCTCGGTGCAACCATCGACGGTCCCGAAGATATCCGCCGCATCGCGGCGAAGGTCGAATACGACAGCATGGATCTGCTACAGGCCGCGCACACATTTTCCGGTGTCGAAATGGCGCTCTGGGACCTCCTCGGCCATGCGCGCGATGAACCGGTCTGGCGCCTGCTCGGCTATCGTGCCTCGCATCCGAAACGCCCCTATGCGTCCATGCTGTTCGGGGACACGCCGCAGGCGACACTGCTGCAAGGTCTTGCCGCGCGCACCGCAGGATACTCCGCCGCCAAGTTCGGCTGGGGTCCGATCGGCCGAGGCAACGTGCGTGACGACGCCGATCATTTCGCCGCGGCCCGCGAGGGGCTCGGCCCCGATGGCATTCTGCTCGTCGATGTCGGTCAGATCTGGGGCGAAGATGTCGAGGCCGCCGCCGCGCGCATCCCTTCACTCGAAGCAAGCCACGCCACCTGGCTGGAGGAACCGTTCCATGCCAGCGCACTGGAGGCCTACGGCGCCCTGTCGTGCCGCAGCCCCACGGTCAGGCTTGCTGGCGGCGAAGGCGCGCATAATTTCGCCATGGCGCAGCACCTGATCGACTACGGCGGTGTCGGCTTCATCCAGATCGACACCGGCCGTATCGGCGGCATCGCACCGGCCAAACGCGTCGCCGACTACGCCGTTGCCAAGGGCGTGACCTTCGTCAATCACACCTTCACCTCGCATCTGGCTCTCAGCGCGTCGCTGCAGCCGTTCGCTGGCCTGGTGGATCATCGGATCTGCGAGTTTCCGTTCCAGCCGAAATCACTCTCGGTGGATTTCGTGGCCACCCCACTGCAACGCAACGGCAACGGCGAGATCGCCGCCCCCGACGCCCCCGGCCTCGGCATCGCAATCAACCCCGCCGGCATGCGCGATTATCTGGTCGACGTCGACATCAAGGTCGCCGGCAGGACATTATACGCCACGCCGAAGCTGGGCTGAAATCGATCGCATGGCAGATTGAACCAATCAGAATGATCGAAAAGGAGAGGGCCAGGGCAGTCGGCACGACTGTGAGATCAACTGGGCCCCGGTTGTGCGACCCTGCGGATATGCTACAGCTTTGCGAACGACCTGCGCACGGAGTTGGCCGATGTCACCGTCCGCGACGCTCCCCGGACCAGAAGCACGCAGCCGATCGCGAAGCGGTTTCGCGATCCTTGTAATGGAGGTTCCGCCTTGAATAGTTCACATCGCCTCGCCCTTGGCCTCGGCCTGGCCTGCGGCTTCGTGCTGCCTGCGATCGCGCAGACACCGACCTTCTTCTACGAGGCCAAACCGCTGTTCGACAATTGCGGCGACGGATCGCTCGCCAAGGCACAGAAGGACGGCATCACGCTGGGCTTCTCGCAGGCTCCGCCCGAAGCCATGCTTGACGAAAAAACCAAGCAGCCCAGCGGTGTTGACTGGGAGATCAACAAGGCCGTGCTGGACTGGCTGGGCGTGAAGAACGTCAAGATCGAATGGATGCCATGGGAATCCCAGGTACCCGCCCTGCTCTCCAAGCGCACCGACATTATTGCCGGCAACATCCACCACACCCCGGAGCGTGACAAGGTGATCAGCTTCTCCGGGCCGGCATGGTGGTACGGTCCGGTCATCATCGTCGCAAAAGGCAACCCGCTTGGCGTGAAAACCTATGACGACCTGAAGGGCAAGCGCGTCGGCTCGATCTCAGGCGCCGCCGCCGACTACTACCTGCGGCACATCGGCGTCGGCACCACGACCTTCAAGGTCGCGGTCGATGAACTGCAAAGCCTCAACCAGGGCCGCTTGGATGCCGTTCTCGAGGACGATATCGTCTATCTCGATTTTGCCAAGAATGTTCCCGGCAACAATCTCGACCCGCTGTGGGGCATCCCGGTGCCGGATTCAATCATCGACGGCGGCGGCTACGGCATGGCGCGCTATGCCATGCGCAAGGAAGACTGCTCGCTACGGGCCGGTTACACCCAGGGCCTGGCCGAAATCCGCGCCAATGGCCAAGTCAGCTCCATCCTGAAGAAGTACGGCTTGAGCGACCGCAATCTGGTCTTCTTCAAGCTCAATCCCTGACCCCGCGTGCCGGCCCGAGCCGACCACAACACCAGCCCGGGCCGGAATCTCACCGACCTGCCGGATTGAGCTGACGTGATCGAACTGTTCAATGTCGACGTAGCGGTCGAGAATTTCGGCCCGCTGCTTGCTGGTCTCTTGATGACCATCGCGCTTACGTTCGTGGTCATCATCCTAAGCCTCGTGGGTGCCCTGCTGGTCGCACTCGCCGGCATGTCACGGATCACACCGCTGCGCTGGGTGATCAAGGCCTATATCGAGGTTATCCGGGGCACGCCGCTGCTGCTGCAGCTTATCTATATCTACTATGTGCTGCCGGAGATCGGCATCCGGCTGGCATCCTTCACCGCAGGCGCGATCGCGCTCACCCTGAACTATTCAGCCTACATCTCGGAAGTCTACCGCGGGGGCATTCAAGCCATCCCCGCCGGCCAGCACGACGCCGCCGCCGCGCTCGGCATGACCCGCGGTCTGGCGATGCGCCGCATCATCCTGCCACAGGCCATCCGCATCATCATTCCGACCCTCGGCAACTATTTCATCGGACTGTTCAAGGACACCGCGCTCTGCTCCGTCGTGAGCATCCAGGAGGTGGTGTTCACCGCACAGATCATCGCCGCGCAGAACTTCCAGTATTTCACCCTGTATACCGTGGTAGCGCTGATGTATTTCGCGGTCAGCTTTCCAGCCGCGCGCCTGGTCGGCCACCTTGAGCGCGTCACCCGCGGCGGCTACCGACGCAGGCACCCATGAACGACCAGCAATCCCGGCCAATGATCGAGATCGAAGGCCTGCACAAATATTTCGGCTCCCTGCATGTGCTGCAGGGTATCGATCTTTCGGTGGCCGCCGGCGAAGTCGTCTGCATCATCGGCCCCTCCGGCAGCGGCAAATCCACGCTGCTGCGCTGCATCAATCACCTTGAGGTGGCCCAACAGGGCCGCATCCGCATCGACGGCGAAATCGCCTATCGCGACGAAGTCGGCGGCGTCTTCCGCGCACACAGCAACCGTGCCGTCTCCGCCGTGCGGGCGCAGGTCGGCATGGTGTTCCAGCACTTCAACCTGTTCCCTCACCTCACAATCATCGGGAATCTCATCGAGGCGCCGGTCCACGTCCTGCGTCGTTCCAGGGCCGAGGCAAGGCGACGCGGCATGGAACTCCTGGTGCAGGTCGGGTTGGCCGAGAAGGCGGACAGCTATCCCGAAGAACTCTCGGGCGGGCAGCAGCAGCGTGCCGCCATTGCCCGTGCATTGGCGATGGACCCGAAAGCGATGATGTTCGATGAAGCCACCAGCGCGCTCGACCCCGAACTGATTGCCGAAGTTCTCGCCGTCATGCGCGACCTCGCCGGCCGCGGCATGACCATGCTCGTAGTCACTCATGAAATGAATTTTGCTCGCCAGGTCGCGTCACGCGTCATCTTCATGGACCACGGCCGCATCGTCGAACAAGGGACTCCTGCCGCCATCTTCGCCTCCCCGCGCGAAGCCCGCACACAGGATTTTCTAAGGACGGTGCTCGAGCGCTAATCAGTTCGCAAGCGCCCCTGACTGGCTACGTCTCGATCCGGAAATGCGCCTCGGTCGGCTTCCCTGCAAGCCCGTTGATCGGCAACAGGTCCATCGGGCAGGCGGAGAACGCGATGATAAGGTCCATGTCAGCGCGCAGCCGAATGTAGCAGTTTGGTGTTGATATCGGCGGCTCCAGCGAGAGCGAGCTGTCCGACATCCAAGGGATGTTCATGAACAAATTGAGCGGGCTCGGGGTGTCCGGCGGTGTGAAGCCGAGTTCGGCAAGCCCCTGCGCCAGATTGTCGGTACAGTTGTCGTGGTACTCGGTGCAGCCGAGCTGTTCGTAACGATAGCGGTCACACGCTGCGAGCAGGGTGTCGTGAATACCGCCAGAGGTGTCCTCCAATACGGTCAGGATCGGTCGGCGATGATTCGTTACCAGCGAATCGCCAACGCGCGGGATCATTCGTCGCAACCAGGAGCGGCTGTGCTCCATCGACATGAACTCGGTGATGTCGTGGCGGTTGAACGCCCAGGTGTCGACTACCTGTTCGCCATGCGTGTTGATCACGCGAATAACCTGGTTCGCCGCGACATAAGCCGCTTTGCCTCGCCGTGCGGGGATTGTGATGGTGTCGGACATCGGCGTTCTCTCTGTTGTTTGCCGCAAGTTCGCCGCAGACGAAGGAGCGCGAACAGGGTCCTTGTCATGCGTCTTCGTCCCTGGCGGTAGTCGCACCCACGGATGTCTGCGACAGTCATAGACCGAAGCCTGAGGTGGCGGAAAGCCTGGGTCGGCGAAGGCACCCACGGCGACACTCACAGAGGATTGCTCGTAGCCTTCTTCAGCGTGGAACACCGTTGTACCGCAGACAGGACAGAATCGGAACCTGAACCTGGCTCCCTGGTCCCCGACGCGCACATATTCCGTTGCGGTGCCGAAAACCCTATAGGGCGCGGCGAATTTGGCCAGCGCCGCGAACACACTGCCGGTCCGACGCTGACAGGCGAGACAGTGGCAGACGCCAACCCCGAGGGGTTCGCCAAAAACTTCAATGCGCAATTGGCCGCAGGAACAAGCGGCTGTTCGAGATCGCATTCAGTACCTCGTGCGATGTGTTCGCGGACTATGTTCACGCCCCTCCTGTCGATCATTGGGGGCAGATCGATGCGCAACGTCAAGGTCACGAAAACCTGGGCGTTGCAGGCCGGATGGCGCGCCTGAGGTTCATCCGTGCATGGACAACGTTCGAACTGTCAGATCCACGGGCCGCGGCGGACGCGGTCGAGCGCTTGCCCATCCGTCACGTCATTCCCGCGAAAGCGGGAACCCAGGTGTCGAGGCCGAGCTGGCCGTGGGTTCCCGCTTTCGCGGGAATGACACAGGAGGCGATGCTTCACCTGTCCGAGTCCGAGCAACAGGCAAGGGCCACTCGCCCCGATTTCATGCGCCTCGGCCGGAAATCAGAATGGTCAGGGAGCTCCCGCGACCAACGCGCCGGCCTCAATCTGCGATTTGATCAAAAAGATTTCGGCCTCATGCGCGGCGCATAGTTGCGCCCAACGCTCGTCGCTCATGTCGTGGGGTCGCCAGGCGGTCAATGTTATCAGACACGTCGCCGCACCGTAACCGAGATCAGACCCTTGAATAATGCGTGCCGAAATACGGCGCACGAGTTTGTTTGGTTCCCCAACGAGGTAGTCAATAATGAACCTTGAAGGATCCGCATCGATCCGAAACCAGCCGCGACCTCCGTCGAACAGCGAACGGCCGGTATAGACGCCGGGCAGGTCGGTAGCTTCGGTATCAAAACAGCCCAGCGACCACCGCCCGAGATTGATGGGATCGTGCAGATACGCGAATGCACGCGTTGCTGGCGCGTCAACCGGTTGCGTCGTCACATGTGCGAGCATCATAGTCATGCGTCCTCACCCGAAGGCGTTGCCATTCATGCTCATTCTATCGCGCCACGATGTCGAGGCTGTGCTTGATGTTCGGACGTGCGTGCCAGCGATGGAAGCAGCACTGACGGGTCTCTCACGCGGCACGTGGCGACAGCCGCCCCGCACCCAGGTCCGCATCGACGGCAGCGGCATTCTGCTGGGTCTGATGCCGGCATTCCGCGACGAAGGGGCGTACGTGTTGGCGCTGAAGGAAATCTTGCTGGTGCCTGATAACCGGGAGCGCGGGCTGCAGACGCACCAGGGAGCGGTTCTGCTGCATGACGGGGTGAGCGGCCCGGTGCTGGCAATTGTCGACGCCGCCGCCCTGACGGAAATCCGCACCGCAGCGGTGTCCGCTGTGGCAACACGGGCTCTGGCGCGGCCGGGCACCGCCAAGGTGGCAATCCTTGGCACGGGCGCGCAGGCGCGCCGGCATGTGGAGGCGATGCGCATGGTCCTTCCGGCGGCGGAGATCGTGGTCTGGGGTCGCACGCCGGATCGCGCAGCGGCACTGGGTGAACAGATGGATGTGCGAGCGTGTGCGAGCGTGGAGGAGGCTGTCGCCGGGGCTGACGTCATCTGTACGGTAACCGCTTCTCCGGTCCCGTTGCTGGACCTCGCGACAGTGGCGCCCGATTGCCATGTCAATGCCATCGGCGCCAGTTCGCCGGTTACACGTGAGATCGCGGCCGATTTGGTGGCGAAAGCGGCGCTGTTCGTCGACTCACTGACGCAGGCGGACGCCGAGTGTGGCGAATACCTGCTGGCGATACGGGACGGTGCGATCGGACCCGGCCATATCCGTGCCGAACTCGGCGACGTGCTGCTTGGCCGAGCGCCCGGCCGAGCCGGCAGCGACGGGATCACCTTGTTCAAGTCGCTTGGCCTCGCCGTTGAGGATCTCGCCGCGGCGGAGGCGGCGGTGATCGCGGCCAAACGAAGTGGGTTTGGCACACGCGTGGAGTGGTAGGTCCAGCCGCTTGCGGGTCCGCAACAGGAGGTTTCCCCGGGCAAGCGCGCGTGACTATTCTCGCACAATGACCAACCCGCTTCTTCAGGTCAGCAACCTCGTGCGGCGCTTTGGCGCACTGCGGGCAGTCGATGACGTGTCGTTCAGCGTCGCCCCCGGCTCTATCACCGGGCTCATCGGACCCAATGGCGCCGGAAAGACCACGCTGTTCGGCCTGATCGCGGGTGCACTCCGCCCGCACAGCGGCACCATCGCGTTCGCAGGTCGAAACATCACCGGCCAGACGCCTGACCAGATATTTCGCGCCGGGCTCGCCCGCACGTTCCAGATCCCGCGGCCGTTTCCACGGATGACGGTCCTGGAGAACGTGATGCTGGCACCGATGAACCAGACCGGCGAGCGCTTCTGGAACAACTGGGTTCGCCCGCGCGTTGTCGCGCGCGAGGAGCGGGCGGCGCGCGATCGTGCGCTCGAGGTGTTGCGTTTCACCGGGTTGATCGACAAAGCGAACGAGCTCGCCGGCCAGATTTCCGGAGGGCAGCAGAAACTCCTGGAATTGGCCCGCGTGCTGATGATCGAGCCGCGGTTGATTCTGCTGGACGAACCCGCGGCCGGCGTGAATCCGGCCCTGCTGGAGACGTTGATCGAGAAGATCGTTGCAATGCACGAGCGTGGCATCAGCTGCCTGATCATCGAGCATAACATGGACATGGTCATGCAGCTGTGCCGGCCGATTGTAGTCATGGCACAGGGACGAGTGATCTTCGAGGGCGAGCCGGCTGATGTTCGCGCCGACCCTCGCGTCCTCGACGCGTATCTCGGGGATGTCGCCGCGTGATCGCGTCGATCCTGACGGCGCGCAACGTAGTGGCCGGATATGTGCCGGGAATGCCGATCGTTCACAACGTATCGGTCGATGTGGCGCCCGGGGAGATCGTCACCATCATAGGACCGAACGGCGCGGGCAAATCGACGTTCCTCAAGGCGATCGCCGGCTTGGTACTGTTCGAGGGCGGCGAGGTGCGATGCGGCGGACAGGACGTATCGGGGCACCCGGCTCACGAACTGGTTCGCAGCGGTATTGGATTCGCGCCGCAGACCGGCAATGTGTTCACCACGCTGAGCATCCACGAGAACCTGATCGTCGGCGGGCATACGCTTGGCCGGACGCTGCTGCGCGAACGGCTCGCTTCTGTATATGCCCGCTTTCCCTTGTTGGCCGCACGAAAATCCGCGCCTGGGCGGGTGCTGTCCGGCGGGCAGCGGCAGATGCTCGCGATCGCGCGGGCACTGATGACCGAACCAAGAGTGCTGATGCTCGACGAGCCGACGGCGGGGCTGGCGCCGCGCGTGGTCGGCGAGGTATTCGCCGATTTGCGACGCCTGGCCGCCAGTGGTGTCGCCGTCCTGATGGTGGAGCAGAATGCACGTGCCGCGCTGCGCGCATCCGATCGCGGCTACGTGCTGACCGACGGTCGCAACCACATGTCCGGCTCGGCCGCGCAGCTGCTTGCGGATCCCGGGATCGGCGAAGCCTTCCTGGGCGGAAGGGAAGTTGCTCCGTGAAGCGGATGCAACCGTGCTAGGGCAGGCGGTCGCGGATGGATTGCTGACCGGCGCCATCCTGGCGCTCGGCGCACTCGGTGTGTCACTCAGCCTGCAGATCCTGCGTTTTGCCAATTTTTCACACGCAGAACTGCTGACCTGGGGAGGGTACATCGCGCTGACATTCACCACCTTTGCGACCGCTGGCACCCCGATTGGCCCGCTCTCGTTCGGCTGGCAGTTATTGCTCGCTGTACTTATCGCCGGTGCCGCCACAGGGCTGGTGGCTCTTGCGGTGGACCGTTTGGTGTTCAACCAACTGCGCGCGCGGCACGCCCACAACCTGACGATGGTGTTCGCGAGCTTCGGCGTGGCGCTGATTCTGCGCAACCTGGTTCTATTGCTGTGGGGACCGGACGCGCATTACTACAGCGGCGAATTGCAGATCGCCGTTGAGGTGCTGCCCGGGATCCGACTATTGCCCGACCAGGTGTTCGTACTGGCGCTGACCCTGGTGCTCGTGTTGGCATTGCATCTTGTGCTGCGCCTCAGCCGGCTCGGCATGGCGATGCGCGCGATGGCGGAAAGTCCAACCTTGGCGCGCGTGTGCGGCATCGAGACCGAGAACGCGATCCGCTGGACCTGGATTGTCAGCGGCATGCTGGCGGCGGCCGGGGGCGTCTTCCTGGGGCTGACCGTTCAGGTACGGCCGGATATGGGGTTCAATCTGCTGCTGGCAATATTCACGGCGGCCATCCTGGGCGGCACCGGAAACCTGTTCGGCGCGGTGATCGGCGGTCTTGCCGTGGGACTCGCGGAGAACCTGTCCGTGCTGATCATCCCATCCGGTTATAAGGCCGCGGTCCCGTTCATGCTGTTGATGCTGGTACTGTATTTCCGACCGCAAGGCCTGTTCGGCTCGGCTGACAGGGCGGCAACGTGAAAGACCCGGGGTGATGGGGATCGTTGCCTACCTCGTGTTCTTCGCCATCGTGGTGCTGATCCTCGGCGTCGCCACGCTCGGCCTCAATCTGCAATGGGGAACGACGGGGCTGTTCAATGCGGGCGTTGTCGGCTTCTACGGCGTGGGTGGCTACACGCAGGCCATCCTCACCGCGCCAGGACGCCCCGAGTTGATTGGCAATCTCGGGCTTCCCTGGCTGGTCGGCATTGCCGGGGCGATGGCGGCGTCGGCGATTGCCGCTGCAATCGTCGGCGTCGCGACTGTGCGATTGCGCGGGGACTATCTGGCGATCGCAACGTTCGGCATCGCGGTGGCGTTGCAGCTTGTGGCGTTGAATTGGGAACGCCTGACCGGCGGCAGCCTGGGGCTGACGTCGATTCCGCGTCCACTCGCGAGCGTCTTCGAGGAGCCGCTGAGCTACAACCTGTTCTACCTTTGCCTGATGCTTGCGATAGCCGGCATCGTCTACATGGCCTTGGAACGCATCGTCCGCTCGCCCTGGGGACGGGTGCTGAAGGCAGTACGCGAGGACGAAACGGCGGCGGTAGCGCTCGGCAAGGATGCCCGGCTGTTCCGGCTGCAGGCTTTCGTCCTGGGCTCCACTATCATCGGTCTGGCAGGTGCGCTTTATGTCAGTTTCATCGGCTTCGTCAGCCCGTTCGATTTCGTGCCGATCATCACCTTCCAGATCTGGACAATGTTGATCGTCGGCGGCAGCGGCAACAACAAGGGCGCATTGCTTGGCGTGCTGATCGTTTGGGGCGTGTGGACCGCCAGCGGCACGCTGATATCGAAGCTTGTCCCAGCGGCATTTCAGACCCAGGGTGGAGCGGTGCAGGCGATTCTGATCGGCTTGGTGCTGGTGGTGACGCTGCTGTTCAAGCCGCGTGGTTTGATCGGCGAAGAGCCGGTGGTATCGCGGCATCTCGGGTAGAACCCCGCAACAGAGAGTGGAAAACAATGCAACATGGGATGATCAGAGGCGCTCTGGGAACGGCATTCGCGGCCCTGCTGGCGGTGTTGCTGCCGCAGCATGGCGTATTGGCGCAGACCGCGCCGTCATGCCCGGTGAAGATCGGCGGCATACTCCCACTCACGGGGTCGATGGGCCCGATCGCCAAACACATCGCGGAGAGCGCGCAACTCGCCATCGATCACATCAATCAGGGCGGCGGTGTGAAGGGCTGCCAGGTTCAGTTCATTCTGCGTGACGACCAGGGGCAACCGACCGTTGGCGTGGACGCCGCGAAATATCTGATCGAGGTGGAGGGCGTGAAGTCGCTGACCGGCACAGTGTCCAGCGGCGTCAGCCTGCCGATCCTGACGGCCGTCGCGGCACCATCGAAGATGCCGATGATCAGCTGCTGCTCGACCGCCGCGACCTTCACGACGCTGGCGCAGGAAGGCAAGACCGGCGGTTACTTCTTCCGCACGCTGCCGACGGTAAAGACCCAGGCCTATGCCAGCGCCAAGGTGGCGGCCGAGCGTGGATACAAGCGTATAGCCATGATCTACATCAACACGGATTTTGGCACCGGTATGGTGAAGGATTTCTCGAAGGCGATCGAGCAGCTGGGTGGCAAGGTGGTTTCCACCGTCGCCTACAACGAGAACCAGCCGTCGTACCGCGCCGAGGTGAATGCCGCCATGCGCGAACAGCCGGACGCGCTGTTCCTGGTGGCGTTCACGCAGGATGGTGCGACCATGACACGTGAGTGGATTTCGCTCGGGGGCACCCAGAACCTGATTCTGAACAATGCGCTGCGCACCCCGGATTACGTGAGGCTGGTCGGCGCGAAGTTCCTGCAATCGGCCTTTGGCATGGACAACGCATCGGTTGCCGGCCCGACCGTGGATGCGTTCAAGCAGGCCTTCCAGACCGCGTTCAACACCAGCCCGGACGGGCCTGGCATCTACAACCAGTATGACGCGGTGATGGTTCTCGGTCTGGCGATGAACATAGCACCCGATCTGTCTGGGCCGGCGATCCGTGATTCGATCCGCAAGATCCAGAACCCGGCAGGCGAGGTTGTCGGCACCGGGCCCGACGAATTCAAGCATGCGCTGGCGCTCATCAAGGACGGCAAGCCGATCCGCTACGTGGGTGCGACCGGACCGATATCCTTCGATGCGAACGGCGATGTCAGTGGCCCCGCCCTGATATGGACGGTGAAAGGCGACGCCCTCGCGATCGACCGCACCATGACGTTGGAAGACATGGCTGCTCTGTTCAAGCAGATCGACGGCTGATCTTGCGATCGGCATGCGCGGGAGAAGCGCGATGACGCTGCCGACCGAGGACGAGACAGCAGGCTGGCTCTTGTTCCATTCCGTCGGCCGCTTTCCCGGCCAGGCGGCAGCGATGGCTGCCGAGTTGCAAGGTTTCGCCCAGGCCTGGTGCGCCAACGACGATGGCAGGTGGGCCGCCGCCGACGCCGGGCGTCGCGAGGTTTTCACGCTGTGGGCAGAACTCATCAAGGCGCCCGTCGCCAGCATCATGGCGGCTGAGAATGTGACGGCGGCATTCTCGACCTTCATTGAGTCGCTCCCGGCGGGAACCCTGGCGGGGCGCAGCGTGTTGATCGCCGACGATTGCTTCCCCAGCCTGCACTTCCTGCTGAGCGAACTCAGCAAGCGCATCGGCTTCACGCTGGTAACCGTGCGCACGCGCCCCGGCGGGCTCGGTGTCGAGCAGGAAGATTTTCTGGCCGCCTGGGACGCGCAGGTGGCGCTGGGCGTCGTGACCTGGGTGACGTCGACGGCTTCCCGGCGGGCTGACCTCGGAGCCATCATCGCGCATGCGCGCGCCCATGGTTCCCTGGTAGCGGCCGACATCACGCAGGCGGCGGGTATATTGCCGTTCGACATCGCACAATACCCGGTGGACTTCGCAGCCAGCACCTGCCTGAAATGGATGTGCGGCGCACCGGGGGCCGGCATCGGCTATGTCGCGCCTGGTCTTCTGCAAACGCTGCAACCACGGCTACGCGGCTGGTTCAGCCAGCCGGACCCGTTCAACTGGCATATCGACCGGTTCAACCTGGCGGAGGACGCACGGCGCTTCGACAACGGCACGCCATCCTATTTGCCGTATATTGCGACGTTGCCGGGGCTGCGCTGGCTGCACGCAACCGGCATCGCGCAGGTCCGCGCGCATAATCTGCATCTGTGCCAAAGGCTGATCGAAATTGCGGACACCCACAAGCTGCGCATCGTGTCGCCGCGCGAGGAGGGCCGGCGCGGCGGCACGATCGTGGTTGAGCTGCCGGAACAATGGGACATCGCACGCGTGCAGCGGGAGCTCATGGAGATCGGGCTGATCTGCGACCACAGGGGCGCGCGCATGCGGTGGTCGCCTGGGCTGGTGACGCGGCAGGGTGCGCTCGCAGCACTGGATCGTTTCCTAGGAGAATATCGCCGGTGAGGAGCCAGAGAGACCTGGATGCCGAGTTCACCCTGGACACGGTCCGCGACCTCGATGCGCTGGTTGCCCGGCGTGCGGCGACCGCGGCGACGGCCTACGCACAATTTCCGGTTATTCGCGCCATTCCCTACGGGCCTAGCCCCGGAGAGACATTCCACCTGTTTCCGCCGCTGTCCGCAGGTGGCTTGGCCCCAGTGGAAATCTTCATCCATGGCGGCTTCTGGATTTCGATGGAGGCTGAGCAGTTCAGTTTTCTCGCGCGCGGTTTCGTGCCATTCGGTGTGGCGCTGGCTGTCATCGACTATCCCCTGATTCCCACCGTGCGCATGGCCGGCATTGTCGATGCGTGCCGGCGCGTCATCGCCTATGTTCAGCGCCATGGCAGGGCGCACGGGCTGGACCCTGACCGCATGTTCATTGCCGGCAATTCCGCCGGAGGGCATCTGGTCGCTGAATTGATGGATCGTACCTGGACTCATACGGCGGGACTGCCGAACGACGTGATCAAAGGTGGGACGGCAGTCAGCGGATTGTTCGATCTCCGGCCCGTGGCAGCATCATTCCGCAACGGGAGCCTGCGGTTCAAGCCTGACGAAGTGGAGCGCTTCAGCCCTCTGCTGCGTCGCCCGGAGATCCGCAGCCCGACAATCGTCGCCGTCGGCGGCGGCGAGACCGGCGAATTCCTGCGCCAATCCGAAGATTTCGCGCAGCTGGTACGGTCGCTGGGTGCGCCGGTCGAGCATATCGTGGTCGCCGGAACCAACCATATCACCGTGGTACTGGACGCGCTGGCCGATCCAGATGCGCCGCTCAACCGCGCCGTCCGCCGGCAGATCGGCGTCTGACTCGGGAACGCTACACGGCACGCGACCGCCAGTCCTGCCAGCGTGCATGCGCAAGGCCCGCCGACGCCGCTATTCCAGCGATGCGATGCAAAGGCAAGGGCCGGGATGACGCGACGGGCACCGGAAGCTCGGTCAGTTTGGTTCCGCAAGCGGCGTCGGCCAGCACTCCGCCGAGCATGGCGGTCGCGGCGATGCCGCGGCCGTTGCAGCCGATGCCGCCCACCATGCCCGGTCCGAATTCAACCAGATGCGGCAGAAAATCCGTCGTCATGGCGGCTGTGCCTCGCCAGACATGGGCGATGTCCGGCACCGCGCGTAGCCGCAGCTCCGCGGCGAGGCGCGCGACGATGGCGCGGGCCACGCGCCGATGCGCGCCCACCGGAATGATTGCCATGCCGCCACTGATCAGCCTGTCATCGCGGTCAAGGCGGTAGGTGAACAGGTTCGATCGCATGTCCGACACGGGCTGCCGCTCGGGTGCGATTCGGTCGACGACTTCAGCGCACATCGGCGACGTCGCGATCTGATAGACACGCAGCGGAATGACGGTACGGCCGAGGCGCCGGGCGATGCCGGGGCCGGTCGCATTTGTTGCAATGATGACGCGATCTGCTGTCACCTTCGGGCCACCGCAGTGCAGGCGCCATGCGCCGCCTTCCCGTTCGGCCGCCAGTACAGCGGCATGTTCGTAAATGGCCGCGCCGCGTTCGCGGACCGCCCTCGCCAGGCCATACGCATAGTTCAGCGGATGGATGGTGCCGCCGGAGCGATCCAGCAATGCGGCGTGATAGACGTCCATGCTGGTGCGCGCGGCAATCTCGGCGGCCGAGAGATAGTCAACCGGCCGGCCGAGACTTTGCCAGAACGCGACACGGGTTTGCGCGATGGCACAGGCCGCGTCGGAATGCGCGGGTTGCAGCCAACCGGTCTGGGCGCCGTCGCAGTCGATCGCGCAATCGCGAATGATCTCGAACACGCGGTCGCCGCCACGGCCCACGAGGTCGAGCAGCCTGCGGCCACGTTCCCCACCCAGGCGTGCCAGCACCAATTCCGGCTCAGCCTTGGCAAGATTGGGCACCACGAAGCCAGCGTTCAGACCGCTGGCCCCCGCGCCGATCTCCTCGGCTTCCAACACGGCCACCCGTACACCGCGCGGGGCCAGATGGAGGGCAGCGGTGAGACCGGTAAATCCACCGCCGACGATCGCGACATCGACTGTGATGTTTTTCGTCAACGACTGGATTGACGACCGCGCGGCCTTGGTATGCCACCACAATGTCCGCCGGTATTCCGGCACGCCGCCACTCATGGTGCTTGCTGCGTGATCGAAGGCACGGTCATGATCCCGGTTTGATCCAACTCCCCGTTCCCAGGAGGCTAGACGATCATGACGCGTCGGGCGATTTCTTCCGGCTCCAGGTTCGAAGCGCTGGCAGGCTACTCGCGCGCGGTCGTGGACGGCGAGTGGATCTTCGTATCGGGCACGGCCGGCTACGATATCAAGCGCGACACGATATCCGACGACGCCGCCGAGCAGGCCCGCCAATCGCTGGCCGTTATTGCAGAAGCACTGAGCGCGGCCGACGCGGCGCTCAGCGATATCGTCCGGGTGCGAGTCTACCTGGCGGATCGTGCGGACGTCATGGCGGTGTCGCAGATTCTCGGCGAAACCTTCTCCGATCCACGGCCAACCAACACGACGATAATCTGCGGCTTCGCTATGCCCGAAATGAAGGTCGAGATCGAAGTGACCGCGTTGAAGCGACGCTAGAATGTGATCGGTTGAGATCGAGGTAGCGGAAAATGCGAATCTCCCGATGGAGCAGAGGGCAAGGACAACCTCGACGGCTCACGCCGGCGGCGCCAGATCATGGAGGGGTCGAATTGCGCAAGCCGTCAGCCGGACATCGCCGCAGGGTATATGAGCGTGACCGGAACCCGGCCATGTTTCCGATAGACCGTAAAATCGGAGTCCAAGGTCAGGACTGAATGCTCCTCATGGATTTCAGCTGCGAATTCTGACGCAAGCTGCCCACCTATTCCGATCTGAAGCCGCCCAGCGTTCTGATCTGATCGCGCCCACCATTCCGATTTCAAGCCGCCCACCATTCTGACGATGTCGCCCGCTCCGGTGGAGCAGTGGCATCCGGGGGAAGGGTTGTCTCGTGGGTCAGCAATGACCTGGCGTCCAGTGCCGCCATCGCAATCGATGGAGGGGTGGGATGCCGACACAGAGGCTGTCCATGCGGCGGATCAAGCAGTTGCTGACGATGCACTTTGGCGCCGGCGCGAGCACCCGAGCGATCGGGCGGGAGCTGGGCATCGCACCGAGTACGGTGCGCGAGTATCTGGGCCGGGCGGCAGCGGCGGGGATCGGCTGGCCGTTGGCCGCGGACGTCACCGACGAGAGCCTGGTGGCACGGCTATTCGTCAACGCCGGCGTGCGTGCCGGGGGGCGCTTCCACGCCGAGCCCGACTGGCCTGCACTGGTACGAGAACTCAAACGACCCGGCGTCAACCTGCTGGTACTGTGGGACGAATATCGCGAGGTCCATCCGGAAGGCTACGCCTATAGCCGGTTCTGCCAGCTGTTCCGTGAATTCGAGCAGCGGCTGTCACCGACGATGCGCCAGCAGCACGTGGCGGGCGACAAAGCATTCGTAGACTACTCCGGCAAGCGGGTGCCGATCACCGATCCGGCAACCGGCGAGGTGCGCCTGGCCGAGATATTCGTCGCTGTGCTCGGCGCCTCCAACCTCACCTATGCGGAGGCGACCTGGACGCAGTCGTTACCGGACTGGATCGGCGCTCACGTCGGGATGTTCCGCTTCTATGGGGCAACTCCGCGTCTGCTA
>CAWFYC010000023.1:0-450521 GCA_963819855.1 uncultured Alphaproteobacteria bacterium | reverse complement strand
ACAGATGGACACGGATATAAATTGTGCTGAACAACCCGGCTGCGCGAGCGGGTTATTGCTGATTATGGGCGCCAGCGCCGAAGGACCCAGATTTTATCCGTGTTCATCTGTGTTCATCTGTGGTTGGTTCATCTGTGGTTGAAATTCTGTAGATTCTCACGATAGCGCGTGCAGCCCATGCATTGCGGAATTGGAGCCAAACGTAGGACTCCATCCACTGGTGGGCTCACGGGTTGCGCGCCAGTCCGGTCAACGGTTTGCCGCGCGCGAGCAGGGCTTGGCAGCCGGCACGGAAGGCGCGTGCCTGGGCACTGTAGGTGCCGTGGCTGGTGCGCGCCGCGGTCAGGCGGGCGAGGCCCTCCGGTGTGCTCGGCCCGGTGCTGCGCCCACCATGCATGCGGCAGCGGCCGTTGGCCATGGCGGGCGCGCGACAGGGACCGCCGGCGCGGGTGCGCGGCGTTGGGGTCGCCGCGCGGCGATTTCGCTGTCTCCGGGCGCAATGGCAAATACCCATAATGGGAGCAAGGCAAGGCAACGGACGGAAACTCCCAGACATATTTGTGTTACGCGCATCGGCTAGAGCATCTTCGACGTGACTGGGATCACGCTCGACACCGGTCATTGCTGCGTGTCCGGTCAACGTGAAAGTGCTCTAGCCTCTTCGGTTGAAGTGCCGAAAGTCGCAGGTTCAATTGGCTCAAGCGCGGTGATGAGCGGCATGAAAGCTCGCGGCCAATATTCAGCTTCGGGGGACGATGGTCATGGCCCTTGACCCTCGGGGCGCGGCACTTGCCCTGCATCGCTTCGGCTTCGGTCCGCGACCCGGCACGATCGCATCAGTCGCCCCTGATCCACGCGGCGCGCTGATCGCGGAACTCGACCGACCGAACGTCGGCACGGTCCCCGACGCCGGGCTGCTGAGCAGCGGGGCCGCCAATCGTATCGCCTTCGAGTTCAATGCCGCACGCCAGGCCCGACAACGGCTCGAGGCGAGACGTCAGGAGGCCGCGAAGCTCGTTGCCGAAAATGCCGACATGGAGAAACCCGCGGAAGCCAAGCCGCCGGCCGCGACCCCACCGGCCCCCGAACCCGAAACCCCGATGCGCGAGAACTTCTTCCGCGAGGCCAAGGTCCACTACGATGCCGCGATCACGGCCGACATCGGCTTGGTCGAGCGCCTGGTTTGGTTCTGGTCGAACCACTTCTGTGTCAACGCCGATGCCACAGTGATGGCCGGCGCCTACGAGCGCGAGGCGATCCGGCCGCATGTGCTCGGCAAGTTCGCCGACCTGTTGCTCGCTGCCGAAAGCCACCCGGCAATGCTGATCTATCTCGACAATGCAGGCTCGATGGGGCCCGACTCCGTTGCCGGCATCAACCGCAACCGCGGCATCAACGAGAACCTCAGTCGCGAAATTCTCGAGCTCCACACGCTCGGCGTGCGCGCCGGCTACCACCAGGACGATGTCGTGAGCCTGGCCAAGGCGATCACCGGCTGGACGATCTACCCGACCGCCGACAACCCGGACCATGGCGGGGAATTCCTGTACCATCCGCGCCTGCACGAGCCGGGCCCGGAGACCGTGCTGGGCAAGGCCTATCGAGACACTGGGCTGCAGCAAGGCCGGGCGGTGCTCGCCGACCTGGCCCGCCATCCGGCCACGGCCGAGCATGTGGCGACCAAGCTGGCGCGGCATTTCGTCGCCGACGAACCGCCGACCGCGCTGATCGAGGTGCTGACCAAGACGTTCCTCGATACCGACGGCGATCTCTGGCAGGTGTCGAAGGCACTGGTGGCGGCGCCGGAATCCTGGTCGCCCGATCAGGCCAAGATCAAGCATCCCAGTGAATGGATCGTCGCCGCCATCCGTGCGGCCGGGCGCAACAGCGGCGATGTCCGCCTTATGGTCCCGGCACTGAACCGGCTGGGCGAGCCGCTGTGGCGGCCGCCGGCGCCGAAAGGTTTCGGCGACGGGAATGGCGACTGGCTCGACGGTCTCGCCCACCGGCTCGACACCGCCAATGCGATTGCCGTGAACTACGGCGAGCGGCTTGATCCGAACGCGATGCTCGAAACCTCGATCGGGCCGCTCGCATCGGCGGAGACGCGCAACGCCGTGGCGAGAGCCGAAACCAGGCAGCAAGCGCTGACCCTGTTGCTAATGGCCCCGGAATTCCAACGGAGGTGATCATGCCCGCGAAGCTTCATGCCGCGACGCGTCGCGAGTTGCTGCTCGGGTCTGGTGCGCTGTTCGCCTGGGCGTTCGTGCCGAAAATTGCGCGTGCCGAGGGGCGCGATCCGCGCTTCCTCACCATCGTGTTGCGTGGCGCGCTCGACGGGCTTGCCGCCGTGGCGCCGGTCGGCGATCCCGATTGGGCCAAGCTGCGCGGCGACAACGCGCTCACGCTTGACGGCAAGACGCCGGCGCTGCCGCTCGACGGTTTCTTCGCGCTCAATCCGGCGATGCCGAATCTCCACCGGCTTTACCGGGCGGGCCAGGCCATCGTGGTGCATGCGGTCGCCACCCCCTACCGCGAGCGCTCGCATTTCGACGGGCAGGACGTGTTGGAGAGCGGCTTTGCGCGACCGGGACGCGCGGATACCGGCTGGCTCAATCGCGCGCTGACCGGCCTCGAACCCGACGACCGCGTTCGCGCCGGGACCAACCGGGCGCGCGCCTTCGCGGTCGGCCCGATCACGCCGCTGGTGGTGCGAGGCCCGGCGCCGGTGCTGTCCTGGGCGCCGTCGCGGTTGCCGCCGGTGAGCGACGACACCACGATGCGCCTGCTCGAGCTCTACCGTCACACCGATCCGACGCTCGCGCGCGTGCTCGAGGACCGCATCGACCTTGCCACGCTCACGCCAGGCAACCCGCAGGATCGCGGGACACGCAACAAGGGGCCGGCAATCCAGGTCGGCGGCATCAATCAGGTGCGGGCATACTTCGCCGAGGCCGCCGGAGCGGCGGCCCAGTTCCTGACCAACCCCGATGGACCGCGGGTCGGTGCGCTCGCGCTCGACGGCTGGGATACTCATAACAACGAAGGCGTGGTCAACGGGCGCCTATCGCGATTGCTGGGCGCGCTCGATAGCGCTATCGCCGCGGTCGAGACCAATATGGGCGGCGCCTGGAACGAGACGGTGGTGACACTGATCACCGAGTTCGGCCGTACCGCGCGAATCAACGGAACCGAGGGCACCGATCACGGCACCGCAACGGTGGCGCTGCTGGTCGGCGGCGCACTGAAGGGAGGCCAGGTGATCACCGATTGGCCGGGCGTCAAGGAGAGCAGTCTGTACGAGAACCGGGACCTCAAGGCCACCACCGATCTGCGTGCGGTGCTCAAGGGCCTGCTCCGGGATCACCTGCGCGTCGAAGAACGTGCGTTGGCGACGTACGTCTTTCCCGACAGCGAAGGCGTGAAGCCGATCGAGGGTTGCCTGGTGTGAGCGGGATCGCGGCGCACGCTGAAAGGCTGGCCCGCGTCGCTGCCCTGGCTCAGCAGCCATTCCGCGATCCGGACAAGGCGAGCGAGTGGCTGAACGCGCCGCATCTGCTGCTGGCGAACCGAACGCCCATCGAAACGGCGGCAACCCACCTCGGCGCGCGGATGGTCGAGCGCATTCTCCACCTTGATTGGTCCGCATTCATCCCTTCACCGCCGCCGCGGTCAGTCCCTTCACGAAATACCGCTGGAAGAACACGAACAACGCGGCGATCGGCAGCGTAGCGACGGTTGAGGCCGCCATCGCCGCCGCCCACATCGGCTCGCGCTGATATGGCTGGCTGTAGCTGGTCATGCCGACTGACAGGACGTTCAGGTCCTTGTCCTGCACGATCACCAGTGGCCACAGGAAATTCCCCCACGACCAGATGAAGACGATGATCGCGAGACTTGCCAATGCAGGCAGCAGCAGCGGCAGCGCGATGCGCAGGAAGATGTGGAATTCACCGGCGCCGTCCACCCGTGCCGCCTCGATCAATTCGTCCGGCAGATCCGAGGCATACTGGCGCATCATGAACACGCCGAATGCGTTCATCATGCCGGGGATGATCAGGCCGGCATAGCTGTTCTCCCAGCCAAACCACTTCACCTCGACGAACAGCGGCACCACCAGCACCTGGAACGGCACCATGATGGTGGACAGCACAGCCAGGAACAGCAGCGTGCGCCCGGGAAACCGGTATTTCGCGAATCCGAACCCGGCCAGTGCCCCGAAAAACACAGTGATGCCGACATGCGACGCCGCATAGATCCAGGAGTTGAGGAAATAGCGCCATAACGGGGCGATCTCCGCCGCCTGGCGGAACTGCGCGAAGCCCTGGAAGTCATGCGGGAAGAAATGCAGCGGGATCGCCTGCACCTCTGGCTCCGCCTTGAACGCGGAGCTCACCATGAACCAGATCGGGAACGCGAAGATCGCCGCGGCCACGATGGCGATCGGCAGGCGGACGAGGCGTTCACGCACGGCGATTGAACCGCAACTGGACGACGGTAACGATGAGGATCATCGCGAACATCACCATCGAGACCGCCGCTGCGTCGCCCATGCGGAAATACTGGAACCCGTATTTCAGCACCAGCAGCCCAAGCACCAGCGTCGAATTTGCCGGTCCGCCTGGGTCGGTCGGAATCACATACTGTAGTGCGAATGTCTGGAACGCATTGATCGAGGACAGTGCGGCCACCAGCACGGCGGTCGCACGCAGGTGTGGCAGCTCGATATGCCAGAATATTCGTGCCGGACCGCCACCGTCGAGCGCCGCGGCCTCACGCAGTTCGGGCGGCACGCCGGCGAGACCGGCCAACCAGATCACCATGAAGAACGGAATTGCGGCCCAGTCGTGCACCGCGATCATCGACAGCGGCGCCAACACCGCGTCGGCCAGCCAGCGAATTTCGGTCAGCCCCCAAGGTCCGCCGATCAGCCATGTCATGACCCCGTTCGGATGCAGCAGCACGCGCCAGATCACTGCGACCACCACCACCGGCGGCAATACCGGCAGGAAGAATGCGGCCTTGAGAATGTCGCGTCCGCGGAACGCTTGGTCGAACAGCAGCGCCGCCAGCAGCGACAACACCCATACCGGCAGCGTTGCTCCCAGCACGAACAGCAGCGTGTTGCGCAGCGCGATCAGGAACAGACGGTCGGCGAGCAGGTTGGCAAAATTGTCGAAACCGACCCAGAGCGGAGGATTGAGCAGATCGTAGTCGGTGAAACTCAGGTAGAGTCCGAACAGCATCGGGAACACGTTGAAGGCCGCGAAGAACCCTACCGCAGGGAGGACAAAGACCAGCCCCCACCATTTGAAGTGGACGCGCAACCGCCTATCGCGCCATCGCCGCTGCTCGCGCGCGCTCGCGGTTCAATACCGCGTTCACCTCGTCATTCATCGTCGGCAATACCGACTCGACGGACTGGCCTTGCAGCATCGCGTCGCGCCCACGCAGCATCGCGTCCAGCACCTGGTCGTAGCCCACCACGCGTGGCGAGAATTTTGCTTTTTTCAGCTCAGACAGAAAGAACGGCGCAGCCGGGTTGGTCTTGTAGGCTTCGCTCTCCAGGACCTCCTTGCGCGGCACGAACAGCCCGGCACCGGCAAACAGCTCCGCCGCATGGTCGGTATAGAATCGCACCAACTTCCACGCTGCCTTCTGCGCGGCTGGCGAGGAGCGCGCGTTCACCATCATGTAGAATGCATAGATGTCGATACCGTTGTCGGACACCGCATCCTTCCAGCGCGGCGCCGGATGCACCGACCAATCGATCTTCGCAGACACCATCTGGGGAATACCCCAGATACCGAAGCTGCAGTCGGTCGCCAGACGGCCGCCGAGGAACTCTGTGCGGCTATCGGTGTATTGCGGGCCACCGAGGCGCCACTTGTTCGCCCAATCCTGGAAGTACTGGAACACCCTGCGTGCCGCTGGCGTATCAGTGGTTGCCTTATAGTTGTCCTCATCGATCATGGTGGCGCCGAGCTGGTGCAGCATGGTGTTCGGCATGAACCAGAAGGTCGCACGGTTGGGCCAGTCAAAGTCGAAGCCGCGCCGGCGAGGCACGCCGTTCGAATCACGCTGCGTCAGTTTCTCGGCCACCGCGGGAAGGTTTTCCCAGGTCTTGGGAAAGTCCTTGTCTGGATCCAGACCCGCCTCGCGCCAGATCGCGTTGTTGGCGAAGCAGGCCCAGTTGCTCACCTCTGTGGGGATGCCATAAAGCTTGCCATTGAAACGGATACCATCGAGCCCGCTAGCGAATTGCGATGTGAGCGCCTTCTCGTCGGCCAGGCCCATTGCGGCGAAGTCGATCGGCGCCAAAATGTGCGCGTTGTAGTACTGCGCCACCAGCATCGACGCATAGTTGAATATGTCCGGCCCCGATCCCGCAGCAAAGGCGGTCAGGAGCTTGGTAGGGTATTCCGCGACAGGGATGATCTCGTGATCCACCTTGATGTCTGGATTGGCCTTCTCGAAGTCTGCGACGATCTGCTTGTCGATGGGAATGCGCGGCGGGTGTTCGTGCATCCACATCCGCAGCGTCAATTGCTCCGCGGACGCGCCCCCTGCCCACGCCAGCGCAACGAAGGCAGTCGCCAGCCTGATCCAGATCGCCATTACGTCCTCCCCCACCGTGCTTTGGCGGGGAGGCTATCACGGTCGCGCGCATTGCGTCACCGTGGCGGGGCTACCATGTTGCATGGATACCCGATTGCCGAAGGACCAGGGGACGGCCAAGAGTGCTCAAAGCTTTCTGAGGCTTGGCCTTGTCGAGCGCGGCTTCGGACGTATGCTCAGGTAGCTGGTGTGGATTGGCTTGGTCCGCGGGCACTTTTATGTCCTCGAAGTCCGTGGCCGAAAAAGCGGCCGGACGATCTCGCTGCCGGTGGATGTGCTGGCTCTCGGTGGGAGGCGTTACCTGGTCTGCGCACGTGGGTGCGTAATGCCCGAGCTGCGGGCGAAGTCGCACTCGTCTGGGCGATGCGCCGTCACCATTGCGTGGTACGCGAATTTCCCATTGGCATGCGGCCACCGCTGCTCAAAGCATATCTCGACCGCTTCGCCACGGAGGTGCAGCGCTTCTTCCCGGTGCCGAAGGGATCGGCGGTCGAGTCATTTATCGACCTGGCGTCGCGTTATCCAGTCTTTGAGCCGCAACCAATCGACGGTAGTGGGGTGGCTCCGCGATGATGATGACGCGCCGATAGGACATCAAGAGATGCCGCGAACCAATCGTTCGATCCAGGTCGAAGCAGAGATGCTGGGGAACATCACCTCGGGTCGATGGCCGGCGGGTTATTGTATTGGCGCTCATCGCGACTTGAACCTGACCTATCGGTGCACAAGGTCGGACATGAACCGCGCGCTATATGCGCTAAGGACGCGCGGCCTGATTGAGACACGTGCCGGAAAGCCCTCAAACTGGGTGTTTGTGCGGACACCGAATGTCCGTCGGCAGGACTGAAACGACAGACACGGTTTAGCTGGTCGCGGAGGCCACAGGCGCATCCGCTCAGGCTGTCACGACCCCGGACATCCCGATAAGATCACTCAATCGATATCCAGGTGAACCGCCATGCCGCTTCCCGCCATATCGCTCGTCGCCGTCCCCGGCCGCCGCCGCCAGACCATCGAGATCGCACGCGACATCGAGCGCCGCGGCTTCGCCGGCATCTACACGCCCAGCATGTACGGCAGCATGTCGCAGTGCGAGGCGATGGCATGGAACACCGAGCGCATCCCGTTCGGTACCGCGATCGCGCCGATCTATGCCCGCACGGTGCTGGACTTCGCGCAGAGTGCCGCCTTCATGCACGAGGTCTCCGGCGGTCGCTTCCGTCTCGGCATCGGTGTGGCGCACGCGCCGGGTCATCAACGGATGGGCGTCACTGCCGGCAAGCCGCTCGGCGACACCCGCGACTTCGTCGAGCGATTCCGCGCGGTGGAGGGCGTCGGCGAACTCCCGCCGATCATCATCGCGGCGCTGCGACAGAAGATGGTGGCGCTGGCCGGCGAGATCTCGCAGGGCGTGGTATTCGCCAACGCGGTGCGCTCGCACATGGCGGCGTCGTTGGCGGCACTGCCGGCGGACAAACGCAACCATGCGGACTTCTTCATCGGCAATATGCTGCCGACCTGCATCAGCGACGATGTCGAGGCGGCGAAGACGGTGTGCCGCAAGAACCTGATCAGCTACACGTTCCTGCCGAACTACCGCAACTACTGGAAGGAGGCCGGCTACGTCGACGAGATGACCGAGATTGAACGCGCCATCGCCGAAGGCCGCCGCGACGACGTGCCGCGCTATCTGACCGATCGGTGGCTGGCGGACGTATCGCTGTTCGGATCGGCGTCGCAGGTACGCGACGGCGTGGCGGCATGGCAGGCGGCCGGCGTGCTTACGCCGGTGATTGTGCCGTCGTCCACCTCGGGCGGTCAGCTCAAGGCGCTGGAGGAGATCTTCGCAGCGTTCGCCTGACAGACGAACGGCGGCCGGTGGGCCGCCGCCGTCCAAATCAGAGGTTACCGCATGCCTCAATAATTGGTCGGCATTCCGTAATAGTCATTCACCCTCCGACCATAGGCGGGATCGTCCCAGCCGACGGTGTCGGTGTCGGCATAGGAGGGCGCGCCCTCGAGCATCCGGCGGTCGATGTCGACCACGTAACCACCCATGTTGACGTCGTATTTCAGCTTCTCCCACGGCAGCGGATAGTGGCGGTTGCCGATGCCGAGAAATCCACCGAAGCCCACCACCGCATAAGCGATCCGGCCGCTCATCTTGTCGATCATCACATCCTCGACACTGCCCAGGCTTTCACCGGCCGGGTTGTAGATCGAGGTCCCTTCGACCTGATCGGCGGCAATCAGCGTGCCGCGCGTGTCCTTGGTGTCGTTCACACTTGCCATCTGCCTGAACTCCTGCGTTGGGGAGCCAGGGAAACGCGGCGGATAGGGCGCGGTTCCGCAGCCTAGGCGGCGCAGAGCCGCATCATCGCCCGCAAGTCGGACAATTTTTCGAGGCTGCCGATCTTGCCGATCAGATCTTGCGTCTTCGTCCCGCCAAGAACCGGCTCCGCGAGCGAGATGAACTTCTCAACAAGCCGGCCGCCCTGTTCATCAATGTCGCTGGCAGGCACGCCGGAATCGTGTGACGTCGCCACGTGCCGACCGTCGGTCAGCACGACTTCCAGAGCGGCGATGGTGTTGGGCCCGCCGCTCTGGAAGTCGAACTCCACCTTGTCGCGCAGGGCAATCAGGGTGGGATCGGCCGCCGTTGCCTCCGAGTAGCTGCCCAGGCCGCCGGTATCGACGCCGGCCAGCGCCATCGCGGTGGTGAGCCGCAGGCTGAACTTCGCCTCCAGCCCGGTGCGGGGCGCGGGGATGTTGCAGATCCGGTCGCAGGTCTCGTCGAGCCGCAGCCTGATGCGCGCGATGCTGTCGGGCGTCAGCCCGTGCTGTTGGCGGAGTTTGCGAGCCGCCTCGATCGGCGCGTGCGTCATGTAGCAGGCGGCGTGGTACTTGAAGAGGTTGTTGCGTAAGTGGAAGCCACCCGGCGGCTCGGCCAGCGCCTCGGCCGGGTTGAAGTCGGGGCTGTGGGTGCGGGCGAAGCCCTGCGGACATTCCAGCACGTCGGATCGGCTGGTGAAGCCCCGCCGCGCCAGGCGTGCCGCGAGCAATCCGCGATACGCCGCCTTGCCTGCATGCAGCGGCTTGCACATAGTGCCGAACATCGATTTCAATCCCGCCGCCTGGGTTCCCGCGATACCGAGCGCAGTCGCGAATTTCTGAGCGTCCAGCCCGAGCAGATGTGCGCACGCTGCGGCCGCACCGAAGCTGCCGAGTGTACCGGTGGCATGGAAGCCAAGCGTGTTGTAGTGGCCCGGTGCCAGCAGCAGCCCGAGCCGGCATTGCAATTCATAGCCGGCGACGAACGCAGTCAGCACGTCGCGACCCGAACTGCCGCGTTCCTCCGCCAGCGCGAGCAGCGCCGACAGCAGAACAACCGACGGATGCCCGGTCATCGCCAGATTGACATCGTCGAAGTCGAGCGCGTGCGACGCGCCGCCATTGACCAGCGCGGCCGACAGCACCGGCAGACGCGCGCTGTGGCCGATCACGGTGGCGATCGGTGTGCCACCCTGCTCCTGCATCTCGGCCAGCAGGATATCGGTCAACTCCTCCTTCGCGCCGGTCAGCGTGCAGGCGACGTAGTCCAGCACACACTGCCTCGCCAACGTGCGCACGTCGTCCGGCAGATCGGCGTAGCTGAGTGTGCGCGCCTGCTCGGCCAATGTGCCAGTAAGGCCCTGAGATACGATATCGGCGATAACGTTCATGTCGTTTCCTCCTCAGCGTCCCTGGAATTGCGGCCGACGCTTCTCGTTGAATGCGCGGATGCCCTCACGACGATCCTCGGTGGGCACCATCCGGCTATACGCCTCGATCTCGAACATCATGCCACTGGCGAGATCCATGTTCAGCCCGTAATTCACCGACTGCTTGATCTGCCGTGTCGAGATCGGCGCATTGTTGGCGATGGTACCGGCGGTCTCCAGCGCTTCCGCCAACAGCATTTCTGCCGTGCAGACGCGATTGACCATGCCCCACTCGAAGCCCATTTGCGCAGTGAACGGCCTGCCCGTGAGCAGGATCTCCTTGGCGCGGCGTGCGCCCACCGCGCGCGGCAGGGTCTGCGTTCCGCCGGCACCGGGCATGATGCCCAGCGTGACCTCGGTCAGTGCGAAGCGCGCATGCTCGGCCGCATAGATGAAGTCGCAGCACAGCGCGATCTCCATGCCACCGGCATAGGCGGCGCCGTTCACCGCGGCGATGATCGGCACCGGACAGGCGATGATCGCGCGGATGGCACGCTCGAAGATCAGGTGCTGGTCCTGCCACTGCTGATCGGTCATGCCGTTGCGCTCCTTCAGGTCGCCGCCGGCGCAGAACGCACGAAAACCGGCGCCGGAGAGAACGATGCAGCGCTGCTCGTTGGGCGCGCCGCCGATGACGTGGAACAGATCGAGCAGGTCGAGGCCCATCTGCGTGTTCATCGCATTGGCGACCTCTGGCCGGTTCAGGGTGACCTGCAAGATGTGCGGCTGCGGCTGCGTCGTATTTAGCGTCTGGTAGGATTCGGCCATGGCGTGTGTCCGGATTGTGACCTGCGGCGACAGTGCGCGCGCGTCGGAAGGTGTGCAACGGCCCGGCAGGCGAGGCTGCTGCGGGATATCGGCTGGAAGCTTGATTGGATGCCTGCTCTAGGATTCGAAGAAATATGCGCACTCGTCACATCTAACCCTTTCTCCTCCAGAAGGGCGGTTGTATCTTTGCTGTTCCGAGTTCCAATAGAACTTCAGGCATGCGTAGTCGTCCGGAGTCCTTGCGCATTTGTATGGCGGCAGTGCGGGTGGGTTGTCCTCCGGGTTTGAGTATCCCTGCGAACTCGACATGGATCTGTCCTTTCCTGGCAATTCGGCCTGTCACGTCATCCTATTGCGCACGAAGGCTTCTGACATTGTTGCCGACAGCGACGCCGATGTCAGAGGCGAGAGCGGCATTCGCGGCCGCCGGGGAGGGCGCCGTCCCGGACGGATCGGTCGGTCCCAGCGTGATGATCAAATCATGCGTCTTGTCGCGTTTCGCAGAAAGAAACGGCACTGTAGGATTTATACTGACATACTTGAGCACCCAGCCAAGTGTAATATCGCCGCTCAGTACAACTTCAAACTTTACCTCGTGAGAAATGACGTTTTGACCGAAAGGACCCTTCGAATCATCGCCGTAGCGTACCTCTCCGGTATCGCTTGCGGTGACGTTGTCAAACAGCCATTCAGTCAATTTCAGGTCGTCTGCCCTCAGCAGTGTGCCGTGAGTACGATTGGTCGCACCGCAGGGCCCCCGTCTCAGGAGTTCCTTCACGGTATAATATGAATTGAGCTTGTCGGTCCTGGTGGCGTCGGACGAGACGCTGCCATTCGCACCCAGGGTGAACATTGTTGCTGGCAAGTAATCTAGCGACGGACTTACGGAACCTTTCTCCTCGATCGTCAGGTTAAGCATGATCTGCACGCCCCAACTGTCCAAAAAAGTACCTGTGACGATGTTTGTAGATACGATTGATACCGTCTTGGACCTCACACGTAATGTTTGTGACGATAGCCTGAACGAGCTGTTGGCCGGCAGCGCTGTCGCCGATATCCTGAATCTCGGGCACGGACGTGCCGCAGCCGACCAGCATCGATGCCATGCACGCGCAAAGTGCAGGATTGGGCGTCCGCATTTGCCTTCCCCCGAGTCGAATCCAGAACCTTCCTTTGCTCAAACATTATTCGGGGGGTTCTGGCAGTGCAAGCATCTCAGCATGTCCGTTATCGCCCCTCGATGCTGCATTGCAAGGAGCTGCGCCCTGGGTTCCCGCTTGCGCGGGAATGACGTTGGGAAGGGTCGGCGGCCAGCTTCGTCGCGTCAGGGTCGGTCCGGATCGGCGATCTCGTCGCCTACCGGATACCGCCGCAATATCACCAGCATCAGCCCCATCGACGGGAGTGCCGCGAACATGCATAGCGCATAGAATGCCACCCATCCCAGTTGTGCGGCCAGCACGCCCGATGCGCCGCCGATCGTGTGTACCGCGATCGCCGCCAAAGACGACAGCATCGCGTAATGCGTGGCGGTGAACGCGCGCGAACACAGTCCGGACAGGTAGGTGATGAACGCGGCGTCCGCCATGCCCTGTGCGAACGCCTCGGTGGTGACCGTGGCGTAGAGGATGTGGTGCTCGCCCGCCGATACGGCGAGCAGCAGATACATCGCCATGGCGATGGTCTGCGCCCAGCCAGTGCGCAGCAGCGCCCGCCCGGTACCGATGCGTGCCACCAGCCAGCCGCCCAGCGCGATACCCGCCAGCGTGCCGCCCAGCGAGAACCAACCGGTCGCCGCGATCGCCTCGCGCGAGAAGCCGAGCGCGCGATAGAACGGCGCGGTCATAATGCCGGCCATCGCCTCGCCCAGCTTGAACAGCGCGACAAAGGCAAGGATCAGAAGCGCGCCGCGGCGGGTGAGAAAGTCGCGCAGCGGCTCGATCACCGCTTGCGCGAGGCGGGACGCGAGACCGCTCGGCCGGTCGCCACGCGCCGGCGCCGGCGGTTCGGGCGCCAGCAGCGTGACCACGAGGCCGAGACCGATCAATGCTGCAACGCCGAGCAGCGCGACATGCCAGCCGACCGCGCTCACCGCAGAGATCACGCCGGTGGTCGCAATCAGCAGGGCAACACGATAGCCCCAGACATAGGCCGCCATCGCCGCACCCTGGCGATGCTGGGGAAACACTTCGATGCGCCAGGCGTCGATCGCGATGTCCTGGCTCGCCGACAGGAACGCGACGAGCGCCGCAATGCCGAGGGCGGCGAAGGGCAGATGCGCCGGGTCGGACAACGCCAGCAGCGCGGCGGCGGCCGCGAGCGCCGGTTGGATCGCGGCCAGCCAGCCGCGACGACGGCCCAGGCGGCGCAGCGGGCCGGGGGCCGGCGCGTTGTCGAGCACTGGCGCCCACAGAAACTTCAGCGAATAGGCGAGGCCGATATTCGCGGTCAGGCCGATCAGCGCCAGGGAGACACCGCCTTCGGAGAGCCACAGACGGAATGTAAAGCCGGACAAAGGCAGCGGCAGACCGGCGACGAACCCGTAGGCGGCCATCAGCCAAAGGTGTGGGTCCGGCCCCCCCTCCTCGACCCTCCCCCGCCGCGCGGGCGAGGGGGTTCCACAGCACTCCCTCTCCCGCGCAGCGGGGGAGGGTCGGGGAGGGGGCGCCGGGCCTCTACGGAACGTCCGCGTCACCCTGCCCCAGCGGCCGCTGCATCGTCACCACATCGACCCAGCGGCCGAACTTCACCCCCACCGCCCGCATCGTGCCGACCATCTGGAACCCCAGACTGGCATGCACGCCGATCGATCCGACGTTCTCCGAGTCGCCGATCACCGCAAGCATCCGCCGCATGCCGTGGGCGGTGGCGTCCGCGATCAGTTGCGCCACCAGCGCCTTGCCTACGCCCTGCCCGCGCACATCCTCGCGCACATAGACGCTATCCTCGACGCAGAACCGGTACGCCGACCGGTCGCGGAACTGGGTATAGTACGCAAACCCCAGCACGCCGGTCGCGTCCGCCGCCACCAGCCACGACCAGCCGCGGTCGACCACCTTGGCGAATCGCTCGGTCATTTCCTCGACCGATGGCGGTTCTTCCTCAAAGGTGCCGGTGCCGGTCAGCACGTGGTGGGCATAGATGGACTGGATGTCCGGGATATCCGCCTCGATCGCCGCACGTATCTCCATAGCCCTTCGTCGCTCCGCTCAGACCTGGAGTCCAAGCACGGCCGCCGCGTCGCAGGCAAACGCCAGCAGGCCACGGTCGAAGCCGGGACCGGCGACCAGCGAAATCCCCACCGGCACGCCGTTCACGGCACCTACCGGCAGCGTCACCTCGGGCAGCGCACAGAATCCGGCGATCGCCGTCACGCCGATGCTCGCCTGCCGGATCGCGTCCTGCTCGGCCATGCCGGCTGTGAGCAAAGGGGCGGGACACGGGCTGGTCGGATAGATCAGCATGGCACCGCCGGCCAGCAGCGGACGGACGCGCTCCTGCAACGCGCGCCGAAATACCCGTCCGGGTCCAGCAACGCCCGCGTCAGTGGCTTTGGCGGCGGCGAAACGCTCGCCGATGCCGGGGCCGAAGCGCGGTTTCATCGTCTCGACCCAGCCGCCGAGGCAGGCCCAGACCTCCTCCGCCTGTACAGTGCGGAAGTGATCGTAGATGCTGTCGATCCCTTCCGGCGCCAGCCGCATGCCGACCGCCCTGCCCCGCCACCGTTCCAGTCGCTCCAATGCCGGATGCAGCGCCTCGGCGACCGCTGGCTGGGCGTTGATCCAGGCCTCCTCAAATCGCAGCAGCGGTCCGTCCACCGCCGCGCGTCCGCCAGGCAGCAGCACCTGGCCGACTTCGGCCAGCAGCGTCGCGCTGCGGGCGAACCAGCCGCAGGTATCGAAGCTCGGCGCCAGCGGGCATGCGCCCGCGAGGCTGACCGCGCCATGGCTGGGACGGACACCGAACAGGCCACAGTAGCTCGCCGGGATACGCACCGAGCCGGCGGTGTCGGAGCCGAGTGCGAAATCGACCAGCCCGGCGGCGACGGCTGCGGCCGAACCACAACTCGACCCGCCCGGGAACCGGTCGGGAGCCCGCGGATTGACCGGAGTGCCCTGCCAGACATTCTCTCCGGTGAGGCCGTAGGCGAGTTCTACCGTCTTGGTCTTTCCCGCGAGCCTGGCGCCCGCCTGCAACAATGCGGTCACTACCGGAGCGGTCGCGCTTGCGACCCCATGCGTGCTCGCCCAGTCGGGATTGCCGCAGGTCGTCATCGCGCCAGCGACGTCGAACAGATCCTTGACGGCGAAGCTCAGGCCGGACAGCCGTCCGCTGCCCAGCGGCGGGCGTTCCAGGCGCGGCCCGGGCACAAAGGCTCCGACTGTGTCATCGAGTGCCACCATTTGCTCTGTTTCTGTCCCCCGGCCTCGCCCTGAGCCGTTCGCGTTCTCGCGTCCTGACCGGACCGCCGGCGCCCGGTCCAGGATTTACTGGCAAATCTTATACAGTTTGGGGCATACTTCCCAACGGCCCCTCGCCGTCGCGGACTGTTTTTTGGGGCAGAGGCTGCCAAGGTCGAGCACAGCATTGTCGGCTCGGCCCGAATCGGGGCAAGACGGCCCGTGGTCGGATACGCCTCTGAGGGGGAATGCAAGTGGACGTAAACGACGGACACATCTCCGGGCCACCGGGGCAGGGTCCCCACTCGGTCGCTGACACCGGCGGCGGTGCCGACACGGGGGCGCCTGTACACCTCGGCATCGCCGAGGAGCCACCGATCCATCCGCGTCTCCTCGCCATGATCATTGCCGGCCGCTACCACGGCCTGGAGCTCGATCCCAACGAATTCCGCGGCACGCCAGGCGACCCGTCACCCTCCGCCGCGGCGCTGTGCACCTGGGCGCAGAACACCGGCATGTGGTCGCGCGCGGTGCGGCTGCGCTGGCGCCACCTGATGCGGTTCCATAATACCGGACCGGTGGTGCTGCTGTTCACCGATGGCACCGCAGGTCTGCTGACCGGCGTCAACACCGAACACAAGGTCGTGTTCATCAAAGACCCGACCGCCCCGGCGGCCGACGCACCAGTTCCGGTCGACGAGCTGCGCCTGAGCGAGGTGTGGGCCGGCGAGGCGGTACTGCTGCGCGCCACGCGCGGCTTTTCGGAAACCGATGCGCCGTTCTCGCTGCGCTGGCTGTTCGGCCTGGTGATGCAGGAGAAGCGCTCGCTGCGCGAGATCGGCGTCGCCTCATTTGCGTTGAGCCTGTTGACCATCTTCCCGCCCTTCCTGGTGATGACGGTGGTCGACAAGGTGCTGGTCCACCAATCCTACTCGACCCTGGTGTTGATCGCCATCATCGTCACCATAGCGATCACGTATGAGACTCTGCTTGGCTACGCGCGGCGGCTGATCGTGTTGGTCGTCGGCGCCAGGATCGATGCCAGGCTCAATCTGCACGTGTTCAATCGGCTGCTGCGCCTGCCGCTCGACTACTTCGAGCGGCATCCGGCCGGCGAGACTATGTACAAGATCAGCCAGATCCACCGGATACGCGAGTTCATCACCGGCAGGATGCTGACCGCGTTCCTGGACCTGATGACGCTGTGCGTGCTGCTGCCGTTCCTGTTCTGGCTCAACGCGTCGCTGGCATGGATCGTGCTGGCCTGCGCCTGTATCATCACGATCATCATTCTCGCCTTCCTGCGGCCGCTGGCCGTGCTGCACGGCCGCGTGGTCGCCGCAGAGACCGCCAAGCAGTCGGTGCTGGGCGAGACCGTGTTCGGCGTGCGCACGGTGAAGTCTCTCGCGCTGGAGCCACAGCGCAAGGCGCTGTGGGACGAGAAGATCGCCGAGGCCGGCAAGTGGCGGATGGCCTACGCAAGGCTGGCCAACTGGCCGCAGACGCTGGTCACGCCAATCGAACGTTTCATGTGGATGGGTGTAATTCTGCTTGGTGTCTATTGGGCGTTGGGCGACGCCACCGGCACCGGTGCCGGCGCGATCTTCGCGTTCATGATGCTGTCGCAGCGCGTCGCCGCACCACTGGTGCAGATGGCAAGGCTCACCGACGAATACCAGGAGGTAGCGGCGGCGATCGCCGAGGCTGCCTCGGTGCTGAACCGACCGCTTGAGGTGGATGCCGCGTCTGGCGGCCTGCGGCCACGCTTCGCCGGCGCAATAGGTTTTGACGATGTAACGTTCACCTACGGCGGTACCAAGACTCCGGCGCTCGATCGCATCACGTTCTCAATTCCGGCCGGCACGATGCTCGGCATCGTCGGGCGATCGGGTTCGGGCAAGTCGACCATCACCCGCCTCCTGCAAGGCATCAACCGCGACTACTCCGGCTACCTGAAGATCGACGGGTCCGACCTGCGCGAGATCAACCTGCGGCATTTGCGGCAAAGCTTCGGGGTGGTGCTGCAGGACAACTTCCTGTTCCGCGGCTCGATCCGCGACAACATCCTGGCCGGCCGGCCCGGCCTGACGCTTGAGGATGCGGTGCGGGCGGCGCGGCTGGCCGGGGCCGAGGAATTCATCGAGCGTATGCCGAACGGGTATGAGACCTATATCGAGGAAGGCTCGCCCAATCTCTCTGGCGGCCAGAAGCAGCGCCTCGCCATCGCGCGCGCGTTGATCAACGACCCGCGAATCCTGATTCTGGACGAGGCCACCAGCGCGCTCGACCCGGAAAGCGAAGCGCTGGTCAACGCCAACCTGCTGCGCATCGCGCGCGGCCGCACCATGATCATCGTGTCGCACCGGCTGTCGTCGCTGACCGAGTGCGACCAGACCCTGGTTCTGGAGAAGGGCAAGGTGATGGACATTGCGCCGCACCGCGTCCTGCTGGAGCGCTGCACCGTCTATCGCCAGCTCTGGGCACAGCAGAACCGCCACCTCGACAGTCAAGGTCCCCGCCATGCCGCGCTCGCCCCGACCCTCGTCCAAGGCGATTAGCACCGTCGTCGAGGACCGGAACGACCCCACGCTGCCGGTCATCCTCGAATTCCAGATGCCGTCGACGACGATCACCACGGCACCGGTGCCGCGTTCGGCGCGCGGCATCGTCTGGGTCATCGCCAGCATGTTCGCCGCGATCCTGCTTACTATGGGCCTGATCAAGGTCGATCGCGTGGTTACCGCGCAGGGCCTGGTTGTGTCGCAGTCGGCCACGCTGGTGCTGCAACCGCTCGAGACCTCGGTGGTACGCTCGATCGACGTGCACGAGGGCGAACCGGTGCAGGCGGGTCAGGTGCTGGCGCGGCTCGATCCCACCTTTGCCGTCGCCGATGTCGGACAGTATGCCGCGCAGGTCTCCACCTACCAGGCACAGGTATCCCGCCTACAGGCGGAAGCGAACCAGCAGCCGTTCAGCTACTCTGGCCTCAATCCGGATCTGGCCTTGCAGGCGGCGATCTTCGCCCAACGCCAGGCCGAGTACAACTTCAAGATCGAGAATTACGCGCAGAAGATCAACAGCCTGGTTGCGACCATCGCGCGGGCGAACTCCGATGCGGCCGGGTACCGCAGCCGCCTGGAGGTTGCGACCAACGTCGAGAAGATGCGGCGGGACCTCGAACGAATGCAGGTGGGCAGCAAGCTCAATACGCTGGCGGCCATGGATAATCGGGCCGAAATGGAGCGCAATTTGCGCGATATGGAGCAGGCCGCAATCGGCTCCCAGCGGGACCTCGCTGCCATGATCGCCGAGCGCGACGGTTTTGTGCAAAGCTGGCGTGCCGACGTCTCGCAGCAGCTTTCCGACGCCACCGGCAAGCTGTCGGATGCGCGTGAGGCGCTGAACAAGGCGCAGCTTCGCAAGCAGCTCGTGGAACTGCGCGCGGACCGCGACAGTATCGTTCTCACAGTGGCCAAGGTGTCGGTCGGTTCGGTGCTGCAGTCGGGTCAAGAGTTCATCACGCTGGTGCCGGCGGATGCACCACTCGAGATCGAGGCGAACATCGCGGGTCGCGACGACGGTTTTGTGCATGTCGGCGATCCAGTGTCGATCAAGTTCGACACCTTCCCGTTCATTCTGTACGGCCTGGCCTACGGTACGGTGCGCACAATCAGCGCCGACAGCTTCACCGCCCAGGACCAACAGCGGAACCCGACCGGCGCGGTGCCGGTGGCGACCAACAGCACCGACCCGTACTACCGGGCGCGCGTCGCGATCGATCGCGTTGAACTGCGCGGTACGCCGCCGGATTTCCATTTGATCCCGGGCATGCCGGTGACGGCCGATATCAAGGTCGGCAAGCGGACCGTGCTGCAATATCTGCTGAGCCGAGCCCTGCCTGCCGCGTCCGAGGGGATGCGCGAGCCGTGAGATCAGTGACTGTATCCAATATCAAGTCCGGGGTAGTCGCTCTCCCGCTTGCGGGAGAGGCTTCCGTCCACTGAGCCGATGGCGTTGCTCGATCGCCTGCTCGTCCCGCTTTCTCCCGCCGCTGCATTGCGGCGGGCGGTGCGGCTGACCGAACAGGGCAACATCAAGCAGGCCTTCCCGCTACTGACCCGCGCCGCGCTTGCGGGCATTGCCGAGGCAGAATATCGCGTGGGCCGCTGCTACCTGGAAGGCGCCGGCGTACCGCCCAGCCGGACCGAGGGCGCTCGCTGGCTCGAGCGCGCCGCCAATCAGGGCTACGTCGAGGCGCAGGCGCAGCTCGCCACCCTGGCGATCCATGGCCTGACCGCGAGCGCCGACAACGGACATGCCGCTAGGCTGTTCGCCGCCGCCGAGGCGACGCAGCCGGATTTCGAGACCAGCCTGCGCTGGGCGCGCAAGGCAGCCGCGGGTGGCTCCGCCGATGGTGAAGCGGTGCTCGGCTACATCCTGACCTCGGGGCCGGAAGCGATGCGCGACCCGGACGAGGCGCATCGCTGCTACGAACGTTCGGCTGCTGCCGGCTGCCCACAGGGCGCGCTTGGTTTTGCGCTGTCGCTGGCCCGCACGGCGACTGCACCGGAGCAGCAGTCCCAGGTGGCGGCGAACCTGCGTCAGGCGGCCGATGCCGGGTTGCCGACGGCACAATATCTGCTCGGCCTGATGACGGAACGCGGCATGGCCGTGGCGGCGGATCGCGCCGCCGCCATCCAGTTGTTCCGCCAAGCGGCTGAGAAGGGCAACCGACCGAGCCAGGCGCGCTGGGGGATGGCGCTCATGGAAGGCCTGACCGTGCCGGCCAATCCAGTCGAAGGAGAGTCCTGGTTGCGCCGGGCTGCACTCGCCGGCGATCCCGAGGCGGCGGCCGTGGTCGGCGACCTCTATGCCAAGGGCGGCAAGCTGCCGCCGAACTTCGCCGAGGCAGCGATGTGGTTCCGCCGTGCCGCGGAAGGCGGCCATCGCGGCGGCGCGCGCGCGCTCGGTATGCTGCATCTCACCGGCGCCGGCGTGCCGCGTGACGGCGAGGAGGCCGCGCGGTGGTTCCGCGTCTCAGCGGAAGCGGGCGACCAGACCGCGCGGGTGGATCTGGCCAACCTGTTGCTGCACGGCCAAGGCGGAACGGACGACGCGATCCGCACCCGCGAATGGTTCGAGCAGGCCGCCGCCTCAGGGGATCTGGTGGCGGCGTTCAATTTCGGCGTCTGCCTGGCCGAGGGCGTCGGCGTCGAGCGCGACGACAGGAAGGCCGC
This sequence comes from uncultured Alphaproteobacteria bacterium, assembly GCA_963819855.1. Taxonomy (GTDB): domain Bacteria; phylum Pseudomonadota; class Alphaproteobacteria; order Acetobacterales; family Acetobacteraceae; genus JAMXLO01. The sequence continues at coordinate 429,737 of CAWFYC010000023.1, read as the reverse complement.
GGAATGGCTGCGACGTGCCGCCGACGGGGTAGTCAACGCGCAATACTGGTATGGCCGGATGCTGGTGGAAGGCCGCGGCATGGACGCGAACCCGGAGGAAGGCCGCGCGTGGATCAAGCGCGCCGCCGATGTCGGCATGGTGGAGGCCGAGGTCCAGCTCGCCGAACTGATGCTGGCGGGTCGCGGCGGGCCCAAGGATCACCCAGGAGCGTTCGCGCTGTTCGAGAAAGCCGCCGGCCGCGGCCATCTCGGTGCGATGTTCGCGATGGGTGCGATGCATGGCGGCGGCCACGAAGTACCCGTCGACCGGCCGACCGCGCAGCGCTGCTTCCGCGCTGCAGCCGAGCGCGGGCACGCCTACGCGCAGATGATGCTCGGCCGTTACCTCGCACGCGGCCTGGCCGGTGAGCGCGACTTCGATCGGGCCCGTGTCTGGCTGGAACGTGCGCTGGCGCAAGGGTTGCAGGAGGCGCGCAACGACCTGACTGCCCTGCCGCCGCCTGCCGAGACCCAACAGGCCATACCGCAGGCGGTCGGTCGCTGACCGAGCCGGTTGACCACGCAGCGCTCGCGCTCGAGGCGTTCGAGCATGGTCAGGCCGAGGCTGCCGCAGGCAACGCTGCGGAGGCGCGCCGCTGGCTCGATCGCGCCCGCCGCCTGGCGCCGCGGGATCAGACACTGGCGCTGGCACTGGCTACCGCCTGCCTTGGCCACGATGATATGCGCGCTGCGGCACTGTTCGCCACGATCAGCGCCGAAACCGATGTGCGAGAGGCGTGGCTGGGACTCGCGACCGTCCGCCGGCGGCTTGGCGATGCGATGGGCGCGGCCGATGCGCTGGCCGCGGCGCTGCGGCGGCATGTGCCTGATCCCGGCTTCGCCGCGCTGGCCGATGCCATCGTGCGCGACGCCGGCATACCCGGATGGTGCGGACTGTCGGGGACCGGGGACCCGATCGTGCGGCCGACACCTGGCAGTCCCGCTCCTTCGATTGCCGGTTCCCGCCATGGCAGGGGACGAATCAGCGTCACCACCCCCGACGGCCGTCACCTTCTGGGCAGCCCGCTCGACATGGCCGCGATCACCGCGACCGTCGGCTGCGTAAGCGCCCATGATGGCTGCCTGACAGGCTGGGCCTGGCACCCCGGGGATCCGAATGCGAATCCGGTGCTCACGATCCGTCCGGCCAGAGGACGCGGGCAGCTGAGTATCACCGCGTCCGACATCAATGTCCGGGTCGAAAACAGTGGCTTACTGGGGCGGCCGCGTGGCTTCAGCGTGTCGGCGACCGCGCTGAAGGATCTGCGTGGACCGCTGCGCGTGTTGGGCCGCGACGGCAGAGATCTGCTCGGCAGCCCACTCGATCCGAGGGCCGATCGGGAGGCCGGGGCCGCAGCGGCGGCCATGATCGCGCAGCTCTATCCGGCCGGCCTGTCTCGCCCGCCGCGTCCGAGCGCACCGGCGGCGATGCCGGTGGCTGTCGCAATTCCCCGCCTCGCAGGCGGTACTTCGCGACGGCGCCTTCCTGTCGATCTGGTGATCCCGGTATACGGTGGGGGCGGCCACATGCTCGACTGCCTCGACAGCGTCCTGGCCAGTCTACCCCGGACCAGCCGAGTGATCGTTGTCGACGATGCCTCCCCGCAGCCGGAGTTGATCACAGCGCTCAATGCGCTGACGCGGCAACGGGGCATCGTATTGATCCGCAACAAGCAGAATCTGGGGTTCGCTGCGAGCGCAAACGCAGGAATTCGCGCGGCCGCTGGGCGCGATGTCGTGTTGCTGAACAGCGATACGCTGGTAGCCCCCGGCTGGTTGGAAGAGTTGCGTGCCGTTGCCTACGGCGCACCGGACATCGGCACTGTGACACCGTTGTCGAACGACGCGACGATCCTGAGCTATCCCGACCCCGGCGGTGGGAACGACCTGCCGAACCTCGTCGCGACGACCCGCCTCGATGCGCTGGCCCGACGGGTGAACGGCGGCAGCGCGATCGACATTCCTGTGGGCGTTGGCTTCTGCATGTATGTCCGGCGCGCCTGCCTGGATGCGGTCGGTCTGCTGCGGGCCGACCTGTTCGCCCAGGGCTATGGCGAGGAAAACGATTTTTGCCTGCGCGCGCGACACCTTGGCTGGCGGCACGTCGCAGCGCCGGGGGTGTTCGTCGCACATGTTGGCGGGCATTCATTCGGTACGGCGGCGCGGCACCTCCGAGCACGCAACACGGCCCTGCTGGAGCGGCTGCATCCTGGCTACGCGGACCTGATCCGGTCGCACGTCAGGACCGATCCGTTGGCGGAGACACGGCGGCGGCTGGATCTGGCACGGTGGCGCGCAGCGCGGCGGCGCGCCAGCCAGGCTGTGATCCTGATTACGCATGCCGCTGGCGGCGGCGTGGAGCGCCAGATCGCGGCCTCCGTCGAGCGGCATCGCGCCGGCGGCGATCGCGCCATCGTGCTGCGGCCTTCCCGTTCGCCGGACGGCACACGCTGTGTCACGGTTGGTGATGGCACCACGGACGCCTTTCCCAATCTGCGCTACGCCATGCCACCCGAACTGCCGGATCTGCTTCAGCTGCTCATGCGTGAGCGTCCGCGCGCCATCGAACTGCACCATATGGTTGGCCATCACCCCGCCGTGCTCGATCTGATCGGCGGTATCGACGCGCCGTACGACGTACACGTGCATGACTTTGCCTGGCTTTGCGCCCGCGTCGCGCTGGTCGGCCCGACGCAACGCTACTGTGGCGAGCCTGCGGTAGCGCACTGCGAGACCTGCGTCGCTGATGCCGGCAACCTGATCGACGAGGAGATCACCGTTGCCGCGCTGCGCCGGCGCTCCGCGAAGCTGTTCGCCGGCGCACGGCGTGTGGTGGTGCCATCCGAGGACGCGGCCGATCGCATCCGCCGCCATTTCCCCGCCACGCGACCGGTGGTGCAGCCGCACGAGAGCGACGCAGCGCTGAGCGATCCGCCGGCCACCGTCGCGACGACATTGTGCCGGGTCTGCGTGATCGGCGCGATCGGCATCCACAAGGGCTATCAGGTGGTCCTCGATTGCGCGCGCGATGCCGCCGAACGTCGTTTGCCGGTGGAATATGTCGTGGTCGGCCATACGATCGACGATCGTAGATTGCTTGCGACCGGGCGCGTCTTCGTCACCGGCGGCTACACGGCCGACGAAGCCGTGGCATTGATAAAGACACAGAATGCGACCCTAGCGCTGCTGCCATCGATCTTTCCGGAGACCTGGTGCCTGAGCCTCGCCGAAGCCTGGCGTGCCGGCCTGCGCGTGGTGGCGTTCGACATCGGCGCGCAGGCCGAACGCATCCGGCGAACCGGCCGGGGCATCCTGCTGCCGCTCGGTCTACCGGCGTCGGCCATCAATAACGCGCTGATTACGGCAGCCGGCCTGTCGCGTCATCAATGACTTTGGTAATGAGGGCGCGCGCATCGCAAAGCCCGTCCAATTCGTCGCGCGAGCGGTTCAATCGCGTCCGCCAGACATGATCGAGAAGAGCGAGACCCCGAATGTCCGAAGCCGCCACTGCCGTTCCCAAACCTCCCGCGGCCAAGGCCCCTGCCCGTGAGGGCGCTGGGCAAAACCGCGTCGCCGAACTGAGGGTGTCCGGACACCTGATGACGCTGGACACCGGCCTGTTCTGTGTATTTCAGGCGCCTGGTTCGCCGGCGGCAAATGACCACTCGGGATTGCCCGGGGTGCGGATTTCGCTGCCGCCGGGACCGGCGGGGCGGCCCGAAGCGGTCAGCATCAGTACATTCCGCGATGACGGTTGGATGAGCGGCAGCGATGCCGCGGCCCTGATACGCGTGGTAGAGGGTCCGGCCCAGGTCCTGGTGACAGTCTATCAGGCGCCATCGGCGCCTCCCGAGACCGCACCCCGGCTGCAGGTCATGCGGCTGGGCGCGGAGACTCAGGCTCCAGGTGCAGCGGTCGGTCAGCCAGCATCCGGTAACCTGTCAGTCGAGGATGCCGACGTCGTAGTCCACGTGTCGCGCACGGGCGATACGCCGGGCAAGCTCGGCGACTGGGCCGGCACACGTGGCAGCCGGCAGTGGATCGAGGGGTTCAGCATTGCGCCGCGTGACGGTGTCAACCCGGCGGACATCGAATACCAGGCGGTGCTCGGCCGCGGCTGGCTCTCGCCATGGATCGAGGGCGGCAAGTTCTGCGGCAGCCGCGGCATGGCGCTGCCGCTGCTTGGCCTCAAGCTCCGCCTGAAAGGCAACGTCGCGAAGACGCACGACTGCAGCTACTCCGCCACTTTCGTCGACGGCAGTTCGGTCGGACCGGTCCCTGGCGGTGAGACCTGTGAGGCCGAAAGTCTGGCGGCACTCGAGGCATTCCAGGTGGTGATCCGCCGCCGCGGTGGCGAGGCCGCGTCGCGCGGGACACGCAAGCAGGCGGCGCAGCCGGTCGCAGAGAAGCCGACGCCGGAACAGCCTGCCGCCCGTCCGGCCAAATCGCCCGGACGGCGATCCGCCTGAGTAGCGACGCCCCACCGCACACCAGTCGCCCAGCCTGAGGTCGCGGCGTGAAATTTCTGTTCGTCCACCAGAACTTCCCGGGCCAGTACCTGCACATCGTCCGACACCTCGTCGCATCGAAGCAGCATGACGTGGTGTTCATCACGGAGCCGAACAGCAACCGGATTTCCGGCGTCCAGACAGTGCCGTATCCCAAGCCACGGCCCGCATCGGCGGAGGCGCACGTCGCCTCTCGCGAACTCGACGCGGCGGTACGGCGCGCGGAGATCGTGGCGCACACGGCGGCCAATCTGAAGCAACTTGGATTTGAGCCGGACATCATCATCGGCCATCATGGCTGGGGCGAACTGCTCAATATCCGCGATATCTGGCCCAACGCACCGATGCTCGGTTATCTGGAATTCTACTACTGCGTCGATGGCATCGATGTCGGGTTCGATCCGGAGTTTCCGACGCATCCCGCTGACCACCCCCGCATTCGGGCGAAGAACGCGGTCAATCTGCTGGCGCTCAATCTCGGCGCATACGCGCAGACACCGACCAAGTGGCAGCTCTCGACCTATCCCGACTGGGCGCGCCCGGGCATCACGCTGCTGCCGGAGGGCGTCGATACCGATATTTGCAAGCCAAATGCGCAGGCACGGCGGCGCAACCTGACGATCGGCGGGACCGTCATCAAACCGAGCGAAAAGCTTGTCACCTATGTGGCGCGCGATCTGGAGCCGTATCGCGGCTTCCATGTGATGATGCGGGCGGTGCCGCATCTGCTGCGGGCACGCAAGGATATCCGCGTGGTGCTGGTGGGTGCGGACGGCATCAGTTACGGAGCTCCGCCGGCGGAAGGCACCTGGCGGCAGAGGATGCTGGAGGAACTCGGCACCAGCATCGACCCGGCGCGGGTGCTGTTTCCTGGCCGCCTCGAATACACAGCGTACGTTGCGATGCTGCAGCGCTCTGACGCGCATGTTTATCTTACCTATCCGTTCGTCGCCTCCTGGTCGCTGCGCGAAGCACTGGCTTCAGGCTGCGCCGTGATCGGCAGCGATACGCCGACCGTGAGCGAATTTGTAACCCACGAGCAGAACGGCCTGCTGGTACCGTTCTTCGATCCGAAGGGATTGGCGGACGCCGTGCTGCGGGCGCTGGAGGATGCGCCGCTCGCGCGCCGGCTGCGCGAGGGAGCGCGGCGCTATGCTGAGAAGGACTTGGCGATGGCGGACTATATTGCCGCGTATGAAGCGTTGATCGCGCGGCTGACCGGAGGGTGAGACGGCTCTTGCCGTCACCGCGAGGAGCGCAGCGGCGAGGCGATCTCGTGCCCGAGCGGTGTCACTTTGGCGGTCCGCTGCCCCTGCCGGCTAATTCGCCGGTTGCCTTTCGGTGCGGTCAAGGGATAATCCCGGCCTGAGAGGGCGGGAACAACGACATGCCGATGATGTCCGGAAGATGTCCGTGCGGCGAGGCCCGGTACGCGGGCGCGGCTAAGCCAGAGTTTATACCTCGCCAAGAGTCGTGATCATGGCGCTGGACGACCCAAGTTTCGTCAAACCCGCGATCAACGTTTTCAACGACTCAGCTCAGGTTCACCATCGGCAGATGTGCCGGGCATAACGTGGTGCCTCAAGTGCATAACTGATGGGAACGGTAATGCGATTACTGTCGCTGGTCGTACTTCTACTCGCATTGACGGGCGCGCTTCCAGCCGTCGCACAGGAGTTGTTCGGTTCCGGCTCCACGTTCATTTTTCCCATCATGTCGAAATGGATCAATGAGTACGAAAAGGCCACTGGCGCCCAGATCGGCTATCAACCGATCGGTTCCAGCGCGGGGATCGAGGAAATTCGCGAGTCCGTCGTCGATTTCGCGGTTTCTGATGCACCGCTGGACGATGCGCAGCTGCTGCGCGATGGACTTGTGCAGTTTCCGTTGGTGATCGGGGCTATCGTGCCGGTGGTGAACCTGGATGGGATCGGCCCTGGCCAGCTTCGTTTCACCGGCAAGCTGCTGGCCGATATCTACCTCGGCAAGGTGAAGAAGTGGAACGATGCGGCCATCGCCGAAGTCAATCCCGGCGTCCCACTGCCGAACCGGTCGATCCTGGTGATCTACCGAACCGACGGCTCGGGTACCACGTTCAACTGGGCGGATTTCCTTTCGAAGTCCAGTCCGGAATGGAACGCCAGGGTTGGAACCAACACCAGCCTGACGTGGCCGATCGGTGCCGGAGGCAAGGGCAATCGCGGCGTCGCCGACGCCGTAATGACCGTCAAAGGTGCCATCGGTTATGTAGAGTACTCGTACGCGTTGCGCCGAAAGCTGGCGCATGGGCTGGTGCGGAACCGCGCCGGCAATTTCGTCTCGCTCGATGCTGTCAGCTTCCTGGCTGCGGCCAGCAGCGTCGAGTGGACGATGCAACGGGATTTCTACGTGCTGCTGACCGATGCGCCCGGGGAGAACGCGTACCCGATCATGGCGACATCATTCGGTTTGCTCCGCAAGTATCCGAAGCACCCCGAGCGAAGCCGCGACATGATTGCCTTCTTCCAATGGGCGCTGGAGAAGGGGCGAGATTTGGCGAGCGCACTGGACTACCTACCCCTGCCAATGCCGCTGATCAGGCAGGTGGAGAACTACTGGCAGGCCGAAATCAAGTGAGCGTGCTCCAGGGTCGCGTCAGTCCTCCGCCGCCAGACGCGTCGCCTGATCCTCTGCGGTCAGCGCATCGATGAACTCGTCGAGTTCGCCCGCCATGATGCGATCGATCTTGTACAACGTCAGATTGATGCGGTGGTCGGACACGCGGCCCTGCGGAAAATTGTAGGTGCGGATGCGCTCGGAGCGATCGCCCGTCCCAACCTGAGCCTTCCGGTCCGCGGCGCGCGTGGCGTGCGCGGCGGCGCGCTGCTGCTCGTAGAGCCGCGCGCGCAGGATCTTCATCGCCTTTGCCCGGTTCTTATGCTGGCTCTTCTCCTCCTGCATCGCCACCACTATGCCCGAAGGCATATGCGTGATGCGCACTGCGCTGTCCGTCTTGTTGACGTGCTGACCGCCGGCGCCGGAGGCTCGGTAGGTGTCGATACGCAGGTCACCCTCGTCGATCTGTACATCGACCTCCTCCGCTTCCGGCAGCACCGCGACGGTGACGGTGGAAGTGTGGATGCGGCCCTGGTTTTCGGTCGCCGGCACGCGCTGCACGCGATGCACGCCGGACTCGTATTTCAACCGGGCGAACACGCCGCGGCCGGTGATCTCGGCGATGCCTTCTTTCAACCCGCCCAGCTCGGTATCGTTGTATTCGAGAATCTCCCAGCGCCAGCCACGACCTTCCGCATAGCGCTGGTACATCGCAAACAGTTCGGTGGCGAACAGTGCGGCCTCGTCGCCGCCGGCGGCGGGTCGTAACTCCAGGATCGCGGCACGTTCGTCGGCAGCGTCCTTGGGCAGCAGCGCAATGCGGATCTCGTGCTCCAGTGTCGGAATGCGCTCCTTGAGTTCGCGCAGTTCCGCTTCCGCCAGCTCGCGCATCTCGGGATCGGCGAGCATCGCCTCCGCATCGTCCTGCGCGCGCTCGGCGGCGCGCAGGTCGCCGATGCGCGCCACCACCGGCTCGATGTCGGCAAGCTCCCGGGACGCCTTCACGTAGGCCTCGCCCGACAGCCCCTGCGTCAGGATGTCGCGCAGTTCCTCGGCGCGCGCGGCGATGCGATCGAGTTTAGGTGCCAGGCTCATCGCAGCCGATCGGCAAGCTCCGCCAACGCCACCGCCTCCTGCTCGCCGGTTGCCAGGTTCTTCACCTGCGCCACGCCGCGCGCGATATCGTCCTCGCCGATGATCACCGCGGCGCGCGCGCCGATCCGGTTGGCGCGTTCCATCCGGCGCCGCAGGTTGCCGCGATACGCCATCTCGGCGCGGATGCCGGCATGGCGCAGTGCCTGCATGACTTCGATTGCCGCCGCCTCCGGGGCCTCGCCGACCGGCACCACGGCCACCGACGCCGGGGTGCGGGGAGGCCCTTCCAGCAACATGGACAGCCGCTCGACCCCGGCGGCCCAGCCGACCGCGGGCGTGGGCGGCCCGCCCATCTCTTCCACCAGGCCATCGTAACGGCCACCGCCCATTACGGTGCCCTGAGCGCCGAGCTTGCTGGTGATGAACTCGAACGCGGTGTGCCCGTAGTAGTCGAGGCCGCGCACGATGCGCGGGTTCTCCCGGAACGGCACGCCGAAACGATCCAGATGCGTCTGCAGCCTGGCGTAGAACCGGGCGGCGGGCTCGGTCAGGAAGCCGGCGATGGTCGGCGCATTAGCGATGATGCGGCGGTCGCGTTCGTCCTTGGAATCGAGGATGCGCAGCGGATTGCGCTCCAGCCGTGCCTGGCTGTCGGCCGACAGCTCCGCAAGGTGCCTGGTGAAATACGCCACCAACGCGCCGCGGTAGTCCTGCCGGCTCTCCTGGTCGCCGAGCGTGTTGATCTCGAGCACGGTCTCGCCGGCGACGCCAAGCGCCCGCAGGATGTCCCAGCCGCAGGCGATCACCTCGGCGTCGGCCAGCGGCTCATCGGAGCCGATCGCCTCGATGTCGATCTGGTGGAACTGGCGGTAGCGGCCCTTCTGCGGGCGTTCGTAGCGGAACATCGGACCGGCGCAGAATACTTTTTGCGGCAGCGACTGGGTCAGGCCGTTGGTGACCAGGGCGCGGCAGATGCCGGCGGTGGCCTCCGGGCGGAGGGTGATGGGATCGCCGCCGCGGTCCTCGAAGCTATACATCTCCTTCATCACCACGTCGGAGGTTTCGCCCAGCGTGCGGGAGAACACACGGGTGTCCTCGAAGATCGGCGTGGTCCATTCGTCGAAACCGTAGTTGGCGGCGATGCGGCGGGCGGTGTCGACCACGTGCTGATGGCGGCGCTGGTCATCGCCGATCAGGTCGTGGGTGCCGCGGGCGGGCTGGAGCTGGGTCACGGGTCCTGCTGGTTCTCGTTCCGGGAACCAGGAACGTAGCTTTCCGGCCCCGAGAAGCAAGCAGGAGCCGCGCGCACCCATCTACCAGATGACGCGGATACCGCCGGTGAGGCTCTGCGCCGTGGTGGCGCCGCCCAAGGCTGCGACGTAGCTGCCGTAAAGGCTCACGTTCGACGACAGCGCCGTGTCGAAGCTGGCACCGATCCGCGCGGCATCGCGGCTGATCGGCGTGGTTGACGTGACGAAGCCGTTGATGCCGGTCGGTCCGAACGACGAGCGCGTCTGGGCCGTGACATCCAGGAACTCGTGCTGCCAGCCGATCAGCGCATGAACCTGCACCGGCACCGTTGGCGTCACATCGATCGTGGTGCCGACACGAAGCCCAACGAATGATTGCAGGCTGGCGATAGACCGGTGCTCGGTCTGCACCGCCACCCCGCCCACGCTCGAACTCGGTCACCGCCGGGGACCCCAGGCCGAGAGCTCCCAGGCCCACGGTCGGCTCGAACTGCCAGCCCTCATAGGGCAGCCGCACCCCGGCGTGGAGCTGAGCGCCACCGCCGTTGATGCCGCCATCGCCGCGCGTCGATGCGTCAAATGAAGGGAGGTTGCGCCGCACCGACTGATCGACGTGCATGAAGTCGCCCTGCGCGTCCGCGAAGAAGATCCCGGACTGAATGCCGCCATACAGCGAGAACTGCACCAGGCTGGCGCTGTCGCTGGCATCGCTGCTGCTCGTGTTCAGACCGCCGCCGCCGATGGCGCCGCCAACCACGATCCCGTCCGCGACCGGGATATCGATGCCGGCAATCGCGCCGCCCAGCGATGTATGGAACCCAGGCGCGGCAGTGCCGTTGACGCTGGCGAACTGACCGAAGCCGTTGACCCAGATGGTCGATCCGGCCGGACCCGGCGTGGTGTTGGTCGCGCCGGACTGGCTGCGCCGGGCGGCCAACTGGTCGCTGACCGACTCGGTCACAGCGTACCAGGCGCCGCGCGCGGCCAGCAGCCCGTCACCGTATATGCCGGGAACGAACTGATCGAGCGCCGACGGAATGGCCGGGCCGCTAAGCCGATACAACGGATCGAACAAGGCCGCGGCGCCGGCGTCCATCCGCAACCCGGCGGCTGGGCGGATGGCGTCGAGCGCGCGTCCGACCGCGGCCTCGCTCGCGGTTTCCGTCAGTCCGGCCAGCCCCAGATTGCCATACAGGCCGGGCGTCACGACCAGGGTCAGCGTGGTGGGGCCATACAGCGCATCGAAGCGCGTGCCGGCGGCACGTCCGGTCGGCTGGGTCAGTCCGGCATAGCTGCCGACGATCCCGCCATCGGCCGCGATCACCACAAAGGTCTGGCCAAGCGGCGGAGTAAACGTGTTGGTGGCCTCGCCGCTGATGCCGCGCAGCAGCGGCACCAGGGTGCCGCCGACGGTTGCGGTATTGCCGGGACTGGTCACCAGAACGCGGCTGAAATTGCCGGCGCCGGTCCCGGTGCCAGTGCCGTCGATGGCAAGTTCGGTGGTCGAGGTTGCCGCCAAGGTCAGCGGTGCCGTGAAGATCAGCGTGCCGGGACTGTTGCCGGGTGCCAGCACGCCGTCGACCGTGGTGGGCGCGTTGATCGTGCCGGTGCCACTCAGCGTAGCCGTCGGCCCAACCGTCACGCTCAGCGCGTTGATCGTTCCGGCGTTGGTGAAGGTGCCGTTGGTGATGTTGAGGTTGCCGTTCACCTGGGCGGTGTTGGAGAACGACACCTGCCCCGCGCCAATCGAATTGAGCGGCCCGTTGAGTGTGATGGGTCCGGTCAGCAGCACGAGGAAGCCGTTGGCGTCGACGTTTCCGCCACCAGTGGTGACGATGATCGGGCGCGGCGTGGAGAAGCCGCCCAGCGCGAGCAAAGTGCCATTGTTGAAGCTCAGAGTGGCGCCGGAGGCGCCAAGGGCGGCGTCGGAGCCGATGGCGAGCGTGCTGCCTCCGCTGATCGTGGTGCCACCCGCATAGCTGTTGGTGGTGCCGATCAGCGCCAGGCGCCCGCTGCCGCCCACCGTCAGGCCGCCGCTGCCGGAGAGTTTGCCGGATAAGGTGACCGCGGCCGTACCGGTATTCACCGTGCTGCTCCTGGTCAGCAGCACCGCACGCGCCGAGGCGAGGGTCCCAAGTGCCACCAGCGTGCCGTTGGACAACGACAGGCCGCCCGATGGCGCGCCCAGTGCCGCATCGCCATTCACCGCCAGGGCGGCGTTCGTTACCGAGGTGCCACCGGTGTAGGTGTTGCTGCCGAGCAGGGTCTGTGTGCCTCCGTTCACCGCGACTCCGCCGGAGCCGCCGATCGTGCCGGAGAACGCCGTGCTGGCGTTGGTCAGCACGAGAGTATTGCTGCCAAGCAGCACCGTGCCGCCGCCGGACAAACCTGCGATCGGCACCGCAGGGCCGGCGGCCGCGGATATGTCGAACTGGCCACCGTCCGCGACGCCCGAGGACGCGGCGATGCTGCCGGCCCCCGCCAGCGCCAGGATGGCTCCGCCGCCGATGGTGGTCGGACCGGTGAAGCTGTTGCCGCCGCTCAGAGTTTCCTGCCCGGCCGCGACCGTCAGGCCACCTCCGCCGCCGATCGCGCCGGAGAAAGTGTCGTTGGCCGCGGTCAGGGTCAGAATGGCGTGGCCGAGGGCGACGCTGCCGGCGCCCGACAGGGAGGCGATCGAGGTGCCGGGCCCGTTCACCGCCGAGATGTCGAAGGTTCCAGCGTCAGCCACGCCGAGGGAGGCGGCGATGCTGCCGGCGTCGCTGAGGCCCAGCGTGGTGCCAGCAGCGATCGTGGTGGTGCCGGAGTAGGTGTTGGCGGCGCCGAGGACCAGTTGACCGCCGCCGGTGGCGATCAGGCCGCCGCTGCCGGACAGGACGCCGCCCAGGCTCACACCGAACCCGCCTGTGTTCACCGTGTCGATGGTGCCAGCCAACAGGACCGGCCGCGACGAGGTCAATGGCGCCAGCGCGGTCAGCGTGCCGTCGGCGAGGACGAGGCCGCCTGTGCCAACCCCAAGCGCGGCATCGCTGTTCACTGCCAGAACCGCGCCATTGACGCTGGTGCCTCCGCCATAGGTGCTGACGCCGGTGAGCGCCTGGCTGCCACCCACTATGGCAAGTCCACCCGAGCCGCCGATCGCACCGGAGAACGTGCCGCTGGCGTCAGTCAGCGCGAGTGTCTGCGCACCGAGTACGACGGTCCCGGCGCCTGACAGGCTGGCGATCGAGGCGCCGGCCGAGGTGAGGGAGATGTCCAACGTGCCGCTGTCGAGCACGCCGGACGAGGCGGCGATGCTGCCACTACCGCTCAGCGCCAGAGTGGCCCCGCTGCCGATGGTGGTTGGCCCCGTGAAGGTGTTGACGCCGCTCAGCGTCTCGGTTCCACCGGTCAGAGCAAACCCGCCGGACCCGCCGATGACTCCTGCGAAGCTGGAGCTTGCGTTGGTCAGGGTGAGCGTGCGCGCTCCGAGCACGACGGTTCCTCCACCCGACAAGGTGGCGATCGAAGCGCCCGCCGAGGTGAGGGAAATGTCCAACGTGCCGCTGTCCAGAACGTCAGACGAGGCGGCGATGCTACCGCTGCCGGTCAGCGCCAGGGTGGCTCCACTGCCGATTGTGCTCGCTCCGGTGTAGCTGTTGGTACCGCCCAGGACCTCGGTTCCACCTGTTACGGCGATGCCGCCGGACCCGCCGATGACGCCCCCGAAGGTGGAGCTTGCGTTGGTGAAAGTAAGTGTGCGCGTTCCGAGCACGACGGTTCCCGCGCCCCCGAGGGTGGCAATCGAAGCGCCCGCCGAGGTGAGGGAACTGTCGAATGTACCGTTGTCGAGAACGCCGGATGAAGCGGCGATTCTGCCGGTACCGGTCAGCGCGAGGGTGGCTCCGCCGCCGATCGTGGTCGGCCCGCCAAAGGTGTTGACGCCGCCCAATACTTCGATCCCGCCGGTGACGGCGATGCCGCCGGATCCGTCGATGACCCCGGTAAATGCGGCCGCCCCGTTGGTCAGGGTGAGCGTGCGCGCACCCAGCACGACGGTCCCGGCGCCTGACAGGCTGGCGATCGCGGCGCCGGCCGACGTGGCGGAAATGTCGAAGCTGCCGCTGTCGAGCATGCCGGACGAGGCGGCGATGCTGCCACTACCGCTCAGCGCCAGGGTGGCCCCGCTGCCGACGGTGGTTGGCCCAGTGAAGGTGTCGACGCCGCTCAGCGTCTCCGTTCCACCGGTCAGAGCATACCCGCCGGACCCGCCGATGACTCCTGCGAAGCTGGAGCTTGCGTTGGCCAGGGTGAGCGTGCGCGCTCCGAGCACGACGGTTCCTCCACCCGACAGGGTGGCGATCGTGGCGCCGGCCGAGGTGAGGGAAATGTTCAACGTGCCGCTGTCCAGCACGCCGGACGAAGCGGCGATGCTGCCGCTGCCGGATAGCTTCAGGGTGGCGCCGGAATTGATGGTGGTGCCGCCGGTATAGGCGTTGGCGCCGCTCAATTGTTCGGTTCCGCCCGCCACCGTCAGCCCGCCCGATCCGCCGATGCTGCCGGAGAATGTGCTGGCTGCGTTGGTCAGGGTCAGGGTCTGCGCGCCGAGAGCGACCGTGCCGCTGCCCGCCAGGCTGACGATGGAAGCGCCGGACGTGGTCCCCGAAATGTCGAACGCGCCATTGTCCAGCAGCCCCGACGAGGTGGCGATGCTGCCTGTCCCGCTCAGCGCGAGGGTGGCGCCTGCGTTGATCGTCGTGCCGCCGGTATAGGTGTTGGTGCCGGTGAAGGTAACCGCTCCGCCGGACCCGCTGTTGGCGATGATGATGCCGCCAGGCGTTGCCGGCACCGCGTTGGAGAAGACGCCCGTGAACGTCGCGTTGTTGCCGTTCTGGTCGATCGTATTGCTGCCGGATCCATCGAGCGTGAAGCTCTGCCCATAGGTCGCGCCTGGCTGATCGAGCAGGAGTGTGCCGCCTTCGAAGATCGAATTGACGGTGACGCCGATCTGGCTGGCGGCGTAATTGAGCTGCAGCGTGTCGATGTTGAGGCCGGCGATGACCTTGCTGTCTATTTGGGTGCCGTCCGGGACGGTCTTGCTGCCGAGCCAGAATGTCAGCGTATAGCTCTGGCCGACTGTTGTGGCCGTTGCCTGGGCGATACCGTCGAAGCCGTCGATGGCGCCGTCCAACCACATACCGCTGCCGGTATGCGTGCCACCGCTTCCCGGCTTGCCCGGACCGGAGTGGGACCACGTGCCAGGGAACGACAGACCTGGCGTGCCCACGGAGATCCAGTCGGCAGGAATGGTGACGCTCGGGCTGATCACGGTTCCGGGGGTCTCTAGGCCAGGGTTCAGCACCAGATTCGAGCCGCCTCCAGCCAGGGCCAGCGCAATGTCGTCCAGTCCGGTATGATCGGGATTGTTTTTGAAAAGGAATGTTATGTAGGTGCTCGGCAAGGTGGCGGTGAAGGTGTAGGTGTATTGCTGCCAGGTATTGGCGACTGGCGTGACGCCACCGGTGGGTGTGCCGTTGATGTCGCCCAGCAGGCCTTGCGCGCGGACGATGCCTGGCACCATCGCGAGCATGCTGACCGTGCACAATGCCAGGGTGCGACCGGATGTGGCCGGGCGAGGCTGCGTGGCGAGTCATTCCGATTTCATTACGGCAGGCAAGCGCGGAAGGCAGTCGCGTCCAGTGGAACGCCAACGTTCGGCACCGCAAGCGGCGAGGCCCTCGTTCGCGTCATGGGGCCGGTGAACGGGTTAATGATTTGCTAAAATAACAGGCGCACGGTGAGAATGTGCTCGGTGGGCGCAGCCGAGCGTGCATCGGCACAAGCCACCGACTGTTCGCCTGTCGCCAGACCTGTCGTTATGGCAACCTGCGCCTCTCGGCGTCGGTTACTCCCTGGTCAGGGACTGACGTGGCCGCGGAACTTCTCCGGCGGCCGGGTGCCCCATTGCGAGCGAAGCCCTTCCTCAGCCGGCACGAGGTTGCCGCCGTTCTGGACGTTCAGCCGGTCGGTATCGGCCCAGTGCTCATGCACGCGGCCCCAGGGATCGGCCCAGTAGTCGTAGACCTGGCTGCCGAGCAGGTGACGGCCGATGCCCCACATGTGTTCGTACTTGGTCAGGCCGTTCAGGTACTCGTGGCCGATGAATACGTCGTCGATGTCCTGCACCTCGAACGAGAAATGATTGAGGCCGGCGCGCTCGTTCCTCATGCAGAAGAACGCGTGATGGTCCACGTACTGGTCGCCGGCGTCGATGCGGCTGAACTGGCCGATCAGATTGTCCTGCTCGCCGGCATAGACATCGTCCGAGCACACCAGGCCGAGCGTCTCGCGGAACCAGCGCACCGTCTCCTGGTTCTTCGGCGACCCCAGAACCGCATGGCCGATGCGCTTCACGCTGGACGGGCCCGCGGCGAAGCGGATCAGCTCGCCGGCCCGCTTCAACGGTTCGACGCCGGAGTTGATCGGCTGACGCTCGACGTGGATCGGCTGCACGGCCTCGATCCCGTACACGATCTCGATGGTGTAGCCGTTCGGTTCGATCAGCCGCACCCGCCGTCCGCCGCCGGGCTCGTCGATGGTCTCGATGCCCGACGCACCGGGCAGCTTCGCGGCGGTCTTCAGGTCGTCCTCGCTGGCCACCAGCCAGGCGAAGCCCAGGCACTTCGCGTCGCCCTTCTCGGTGACGTGGATGTGGTGCACCGGATCGGTGCCGCGCATATACAGCGCCGTCGGTGTCCGCGCCGCGCGCACCATGCCGAACGCCGTGAGGAACTCCTCCTCGGCATCGAGGTCCGGCGCCCGCAGCCGGCCATACGCCAGATCCCGCACTTTCAACCCCGCCATGATCATCCTCCCGCTTCAGTCGTATCGAATTCTATGCAGTCCGCGGCAACCCGCGCCCGGAAGGCGGGATCGACCGTCAACAGGTCGACGAAGTCAACCTTGTACGGCAGATCGGACTCGGACAGCGCCTCGGCGATCTCGGCCATGACGTCCAGCCCAAGCGGTTGGTCCCATTCAAGTGCGAGATCCAGGTCGGAATACTGACGCGCCTCGCCGTGGGCGCGCGATCCGAACACATAGACCCGCGCGCCTTGCTGCAAGTGCGCACGCAGGACGCCGCGCACGATGGCAGCGTGGTCTTCCGGTAGATCGAGCGCACGCGTCATTGCAGGCGCTGTTGCAACTGGTCGAGAAGAAACGTCGCTTCGGCCAGAAAATCGGGAATGCCCGCGACGACCTGTGCTGCGATGGTGGCGGCATAAGTGTGGCTGGTCCTCGCGCGCATGTCGCGATAGCGGCGCCACGCCGGCCAATCGCCTCGCAGCATACCTTGTTCATTCGCCGTGCGGATCAGGTCCTGGAACGGCATCTGGCCATGGATGTCCGGCGAGGCCGCGATCAAGCGCAAGTAACGTCGGAGCATGCGGTGGCTGAGTTCGTAGGTGAGCTCGAACCGTTGGATCAGGCCATCGCGCAGCTGTTCATCGTGCGGCTCGCTGCGATGCCGTTCCAGCCCTTCGCGCAGCCGCGCCACCGCGTTGACGAGCGAACCGATATCAAGCGATGGGACAGGATCGCTCATTCACTCCGCCGCCAGCTGCTCCGCCTCCTTCTCCGCCTTCAGCGCCTCGGCCTTCGCCTCTACCAGCTCGACGATGTGCTCCACCATGTCGGCCCCGGCGATCGTGTGGTCGGTCTTCCCGGCGCGGTAGATCATGTGCCGCCCGTTGCCGCCACCGGTCAGGCCGATATCGGTCATCAGCGCCTCGCCAGGGCCGTTAACCACGCAGCCGATGATGGACAGCGTGATCGGCGTCTCGATATGCGCCAGCCGATCCTCCAGCGTCCGCACCGTCTCGATCACGTTGAACCCCTGGCGCGCGCAGGATGGACACGAGATCACCTTCACCCCGCGATGGCGGATGCCCAGCGTCTTCAGCAGGTCCCAGCCAACCCGCACCTCCTCCTCCGGCTCGTCCGACAGCGACACCCTCAGTGTGTCGCCGATCCCGGCCCACAGCAGCGAACCTAGCCCCACCGCCGACTTCACCGTGCCCATCCGCCGGCCGCCCGCCTCGGTGATGCCGATATGCAACGGGTGGTCGCACACCTCTGCCAGCTGCTGATATGCCGCCACCGCCAGGAACACGTCCGACGCCTTCACGCTGATCTTGAAGTCGTGGAAGTCGTGCTGCTGCAGGATGTCGGCGTGATACAGCGCGCTCTCCACCAGCGCCTCGGGGTTTGGCTCGCCGTATTTCTCCAGCAGGTGCTTCTCCAGCGACCCGGCGTTCACCCCGATCCGCATCGAGCAGCCGTGGTCGCGGGCGGCCTTCACGACCTCCTTAACCCGCTCCTGGCTGCCGATATTGCCCGGATTGATCCGCAGACACGCCGCGCCGCTGTCCGCGGCCTCGATCGCGCGTTTGTAGTGGAAGTGGATGTCCGCGACGATCGGCACGTTCACCTCGGCCACGATGTCCTTCAGTGCGAGCGCGCTCGCCTGATCCGGGCAGGACACCCGCACGATATCGACGCCCGCCAGTTCCGCCCGCCGGATCTGCGCTACCGTGCCCTCAACATCGGTGGTCAGCGTGTTGGTCATCGTCTGCACCGTGATTGGGGCTCCGTCGCCCACCGGGACGCGCCCGACCTGGACGCGGCGCGATTTCCGCCGGACGATCTCCTGGTACGGCCGGTAGCTCATGCTGTCGTTCTCCGTATGCTGCGGCGCACCCCTACAATGGGGGTTCTCGCGGCGCACCGCTACTGGGGACTGGGCCGGGCGCCCGCCGGCGGGGAGATTTGCCGCGGCCACCTTGCCGTCCTTGATCAGGTCTGGATCCAGCGGCAGGTCGCGCCGCACCACACCGCTGCCACCCAGGGACGGGGCAGTCACACCGTCCACCACGAGGTCGGTGCCGCCGGCGTTGCCGGTGGTCAGCAGCAGGTTCGGCTTCGCCGGCACCTCCCAGGTTTCGCCAGAATGCAGGAGGCGGGTCAGCAACACCGGGCCGGCGCGATCACGAACCTGAACCCACGCATCGGCGTTCGCCCGCAGCAGGATGCGCGGCTGGTCGGACTGACCACCGGGTATCGGGGGCACCGGCAATGGCGTGACCGAGGCAGCCGCAGCCGAGCTGGGAGAGATCGCCGGGGCCGGCGGCACCTCGGCCTGCTGCGCCGTTGGTGGTTCGACCGGTGTGGGCGCCGCCGCCACGACTGGCGGCGGCGTTGTCTGGGGCTGCACGGCCTGTTCGGCCAGCGGTGCCAGCCGCAGCGGAACCTGTGTGCTGGTTTCGGCTGGGAGCCTGCCCTCACCCGACAACCGGTACCAGCCGGCATAGGCACCAATCGCCAGCACTACGCCAAGCAACACCACCGCGCCGGCCGGCGCACCGCGTTCCGGCACCGGCACGGGGAAGGTCAGCCGGGTCTTCCTGGTCACCGTCGCAGCCTCGGCCTTGAAGCGCCGGGCGACCTCATCCGGATCAAGCCCCAAGGCCTTGGCGTAGGCGCGCAGGTAACCAAGTGCATAGGCGTTGCCTGGCAGCGCGTCGATGTGCCCCGCTTCCAGCGCCTCAAGGTACAGCAAGCGGATGCGGAGCGCCGCGGCCATGTCAGGCAGCGACCAGCCGACCCGTTCCCGCGCGGCGCGCAGGTCCGCGCCCGCCCGGGGTGCGAGGGGAAGCGACTGATCTCGTTCGAACGCGGACGACATCATGCTCCGGCTTTCCGCCAGTCTTGATTTCCGATCCTGCAGCACGGTGGGGGCCGTCCCCGCGAGCTTGTTGGCAGCCAACGGCCCCACTCTGACTCGGTTCGCCGGCGCAGTCGAATCGTCATGACGCTCACCGCCGAAATGAAACCGCTTTGTCAGACCGCCAGCCCATGTTCGCGAGCCCAGACCGCGATCGGCTCGCGCAGGCTGGCCGCGCCTGAGGCATTGCGGCGGACCGCTGTCAACACGGGACGGAACGCGGCAAGGTCGAGTTCAGCCAGCAACGCCTTGATCGGCAGGATGCCGGACGCCGGCATGGACAGGCTGGTGAAACCGAGACCGACCAGAGCAAGCGCCTCCAGCGGTCGCGAAGCCGCTTCGCCGCACAGCGACACCGGCACGCCGGCGCCGCCTTTGGCCGCGCCAGCGGCAACCAGTAGATGCTCCAGCAGCCTCAACACCGGTTGTGACAGCAGGTCGTAGCGGTTGAACAGCGATGGCGAGCCGCGATCGGCGGCGAACAAAAACTGCAGCAGATCGTTCGACCCAACTGAAACGAAATCGACCTCCCGCAGCAGTTCGTCCAGTTGCCACATCAGCGCGGGCACCTCCAGCATGGTGCCGATCGACAGCCGCTCCGGCGCCGGACGCACCCGCCGTGCTTCCGCCAGCAGCAACGCACGCGCGGCGCGGAACTCGCCCACCGTGGCGACCATCGGAAACATCACCGACAATGGCCGCCCACCGGCCGCCAGCAGCAGCGCGCGCAACTGCCGGCGCAGCAGTGCCGGGCGATCCAGGCCGATGCGCAGCGACCGCCAGCCCATTGCTGGATTTTCCTCCTCCGGTGCATCGCCCGGCAGCAGCTTGTCCGCACCGAGGTCGAGCGTCCGGAACAGCACCGGCCGGCCAGCAGCGGCGTCCAGCACGCGGGCATAGGTCGCCGCCTGCTCCGCCACGTCCGCGATAGCCCCGCGCGCCAGCATGCCAATCTCGGTACGGTACAGGCCGATGCCCTCTGCGCCGGTGGTGTCGAGTTGCGCCACCTCCATCGTCAGCCCGACATTCAGCATAAGACAGACCCCGACGCCGTCGGCGGTGATCCCAGGACGCTCGCGCAACGGCGCCCAGCCGGCCTCCAGCGCGCTTCTCGCCTCCAGCGCGCGGAGATACGTCGTCCTGACTTCGGCCTCCGGGCGCAGCACGAGCTGGCCCTCACCGCCGTCCACCACCGCTTCGTCGCCCGGTTCCGCCGTATCCAGCATGCCCCGCGTACCGCCCACCGACGGCAGGCCGAGCGCCCGCGCCAGGATCGCGGCGTGGCCGCCGGGGCTGGCCTCCTCGACCGCCACGCCGGCAATGCCCGCGGCATGCCAGTCGAGCAGCTCAGCCGGTCCCAGCCGACGGGCGAGCAGGATCGCACCCGGTGGCACCGTCGGGCGCGGCGCGTCGCCGGCGAGCGCGCCCAATAGCCGACCGGCAAGGTCCTCCAGATCGGCCAACCGTTCGCGCAGGTAGGGATCGGCGATCCGACGCACGCGATCGTGAAGTTCGGCCGCGACACGCTGCACCGCCGCCTCGGCCGACAATCCGCCGTCAATCACCTCGGCAACCCGCTTCAGCCAGCCCGCGTCGGCCGCGATCAGGCGGTAGGCCTCGAGCACCTCACGCGAAGCAGTCCCGGCCGCGCCGCTCCGCACGCCGTCCGGCGCGCCCTGCATCAACTCGTCCAGACCCTGCTGCATGCGTTGCGCGGCCTCGTGCAGGCGGGTGAGTTCGGCCGCCGGATTGTCAGCCAGCAGCCGTACCGGGCGGCGGCGGTGGCCGTGCAGCACGACCGGGCCGATGGCGATACCAGGGACCAGCGTCGCGCCGGCAAACACCCGCGGCACAGTGGCGGCGACACCCTCTTCCGCACCGTCGGAGGCGCCCGCCGACGCCAGCACCTCGGCCAGCAGCATCGCCACGGTTTCCAGCTCGTCCACTTCCTCCTCGGAGTAGCCGCGCGGATTGCGGTTCTGGACCGCGACTACGCCCAAAGTGCGGCCGGCCCGCCGTACCGGAACGGCGAGCATGGAGGCGAACGGTTCCTCGCCGGTTTCCGGGCGGTAGGCGAAGGCTGGATGGTTCTGCGCGTCCGGCAGGTTCATCACCTGGCCGGTGGCGGCGCACAACCCCACGATGCCCTCACCGACGCGAAGTCTGGTGTGGCCGACCGCCTGCGGGTTGAGGCCCTCGGTGGCGGCCAACTCCAGGATCTCGCCTGGGCGGGCGGCATAGACCGAGCAGACCTCGCTCACCAGTTCGGCCGCTACCAGGTGGACGAGTTCCTCCAACGGCGCGGACCCATGCGCCATTGTTTCGCGCAGCCGGGCCATCAGCCTGCGGGGGGTGGCCATCGCTGGCCTAAATGCCGCGGTTGCGCGCGACCAGAGCGGCCACGGCCTGCCCGACCAGCTCGGCTATGATCTCCGCCGTCGGCTGCTCGGCCGTCACCATCCCCACCGACTGCCCGGCCATCACCGACCCGGCTTCGACATCGCCGTCGATCGCAGCGCGACGCAGCGCGCCAGCCCAGAAATGCTCGATGGCGAGCTGTGCCGCCTCCTTGGTCAGCTCGCCGGTTTCGAACCGGTCGCGCGTCTCCGCCTGGAAGCGCAGGAATCGCTTGACGCCCTCGTTGACCAGCCCGCGCACCGGAATCACCGGGAACCGCTCATCCAACTGCACCGACGGCACCGCATCGCGTGCCGCGGCGCGGATGAAAGCGCGCTTGAAGTTCGCATGGGCGACAAACTCGGTGGCTGCGGCGAACCGTGTGCCGAGCTGTGCACCCGACGCGCCCATTTCCAGCAGTGCCAGGATCGCCTCGCCATGCCCCAGTCCGCCGGCGACGAATACCGGCACATCGCGGATGTACGGCAGGATCTCCTGCGCCAGTACCATCAAGGACACCGGACCGATATGCCCACCGGCCTCCGAGCCTTCGATCACCAGCGCGTCCGCCCCGGAACGGATCAAACGCTTGGCCAGCACCAGCGCCGGCGTGAAGGCAATCAGCCTCGCCCCGCCATCCTTGACGGCCCGCACCGCCGCGCTAGGCGGAATGCCGCCGGCCAGCACGATGTGGCCGATCCGTGCCTCCAGGCAGACACGGATCAGCGCGTCGAGCCGCGGGTGCATGGTGATCAGGTTGACGCCGAACGGCTGGTCGGTCAGTGCCTGCGTCCCGGCGATCTCGGCGGCCAGCATGTCCGGCTCCATCGAGCCGCACGCGATCACGCCGAAACCGCCCGCGTTCGAGATCGCGGCCACCAGGTGCCGCTCGCTCACCCAGCTCATCGCGCCACCCATGATCGCGAACCGGCAGCCGAGCAACGCGTTGCCGCGCGACCACAGTCGGTCCAGTTCCGCCCGGGCAGCGGTCAGCGCGACGTCGGGGGTGGCGATGTCAGGCGGCATCGAGGCCATAGGCGGTGTGCAGCGCGCGCACCGCCAGCTCGGTATACTCGGCCGCCACCAGAACGCTCACCTTGATCTCGCTGGTGGAGATGACCTGGATGTTGATCGCCTTGTCCGCCAGCGCACGGAACATCGTGTTGGCCACGCCGGCGTGGCTGCGCATGCCAACGCCGACCACGCTGATCTTCGCCACGTCGGGGTCGGCCAGCACTTCGGAAAAACCGATCTGCGGGCGTGCCTCGGCCAGCGTCGCCTGCGCGCGCGGCAGGTCGGCCTTGCTCACGGTGAAGGTCATGTCGGTCATCCCATCGGCGGAGATGTTCTGCACGATCATGTCGACGTTGACGTTTTGCTCCGAGAGCGCGCCGAACACCGCCGCGGCGATCCCCGGTCGGTCTGGTACCCGCCGCAGCGTGATCTTCGCGTCCTCACGCGAGTAGGCGATGCCGGATACGGTCTGTTTTTCCACGATCTCGTCCTCGTCCACCACCAGCGTCCCCGGCACGTCGGCAAAGCTTGACAGCACCTGAACCCGCACCCGCTCGTTCATCGCCAGTTCGACGCTCCGGGTTTGCAACACCTTGGCCCCGACCGAGGCGAGTTCCAGCATTTCCTCATAGCTGATGCGCGCGAGTTTCTTCGCTTTCGGCACGATGCGCGGATCGGTGGTGTAGATCCCGTCGACGTCCGTGTAGATATCGCAGCGGTCTGCGCGCAGCGCGGCGGCCAGCGCCACGGCCGACGTGTCGGAGCCGCCGCGCCCCAGCGTGGTGACGCGGTTGTCGGTGCCGATCCCCTGGAACCCGGACACCACGGCGACCTGGCCCGTTTGCATGCGGCGGATCAGCTCGGCGCCCTCGATGCCGGCGATACGCGCCTTGCCATGGGCATTGTCGGTGCGGACCGGGATCTGCCAGCCCTGCCAGGAACGCGCCTCGACGCCGAGTTCCTGCAGCGCGATTGCCAGCAGGCCGGTGGTGACCTGCTCGCCGGTCGCCACGACCGTGTCGTATTCACGCGCGTCGTGCAGCGATGACAGCCCCTGGCAATACGCCACGAGTTGATTGGTGACCCCCGCCATCGCAGAGACCACGACCGCGACCTCGTTGCCCGCCTCGACTTCGCGCTTCACGCGGGTCGCGACGTTGCGGATGCGGTCAAGGTCGGCGACCGAGGTGCCGCCGAACTTCATCACGATGCGTGACATTCTTGCCAGTTGCCAGTGGTCGGATTGAGGTGGTCATACTGGCGTGGGACAGCAGGGGCAACCATGCCAGGCTACACGGTTTCGCCCGCGGAGGTTGCACGGTTCGATGCACTCGCAGCCGAGTGGTGGGACCCGGACGGCCCGATGCGGCCACTGCACCGGATGAACCCGGCGCGGGTCGCGTGGATCGCGGAGCGGATTGCGGAGGGTGCCGACCGACCGCGGTTGCTTGACGTCGGCTGCGGCGCCGGGCTTGCCGCCGAAGCTCTGGCCCGCCGCGGCTTTGACGTTCTGGGCCTGGACGCTGCAGGCGCTGCCATCAAGGCGGCACGCGCCCATGCCGAGCGGCAGGACCTGCCGCTCGCCTATCGGACCGGTGTCGCCGAGAACCTGTTGGCTGAGGGTGCGCGGTTTCCGGTCATCACCGCGCTCGAGGTGATCGAGCACGTGCCCGATCCAACGGCCTTCCTGGCGACGCTTGCCGCATTGCTCTCGCCCGGAGGCAGGCTGTTCCTCTCTACCCTCAACCGAACGCCGCAATCATTCCTCGCCGCCAAGGTCGGAGCCGAATACGTGCTGCGCTGGCTGCCGGTCGGCACCCATGACTGGCGCCGCTTCATCACCCCTACCGAACTCGCCACCATGTTGCGCCGTGCGGGACTGCGGGTGAGCGGCCTCACCGGCCTCGTCGCCGACCCGTTGACCGGTCGTTGGACCACCAGCCGCGATCTTTCGGTGAATTACCTCGTCGCCGCGGCGAACTGACTACCCGTCGGCGGGTGGAACCCAGGGGATCCGCGAGACCTCGATGCCTTCGTCAGCCAGCGCCTCGGCCTGCTCCGGGCTGGCCTCGCCGTAAATGCCACGCTTGTCGCTCTCGCCGCGATGAATCTTGCGGGCCTCTTCGGCGAACTGCGGCCCGACATAGTCGCAGTGCTTCTCCACCTCGGAACGCATGCGCTGTAGCATCGCCCGCATATGCGCCGGCATCGGACCGCCGGCCACGGCATCAGGTTGCGCAGGTGGCTGTGGCGCCGGAACGGGAACCGGGAGGGCCTCACGCTTGGCGACTGCCGGACGCATCAGCGCACGTTCGACCTTGGCGTCGCCGCAATGCGGGCACTCCAGCAGGCCACGCCTGGCCAGCCGATCGAATGCGGCGCTGTCCTTGAACCAGCCGTCGAACGCATGGTCCTGACTGCAATGCAAATCGTAATGGATCATCGCTCACCCTAGATGGCGAATTCCGGCACTCGTGGCAAGGGAGTGCCAATACGTTGACGGCAACAAAGTCGCTATCCGGCGTGCAGCAATGGATCCAGCTTGCCGGCCCGATCGAGCGCCACCAGTTCGTCGCATCCCCCGATGTGTCGGCCAGCGATGAAAATCTGCGGCACGGTGCTGCGTCCCCCGGACCGGCGCACCGATTCCTGGCGTTCGGCCGTGCCGTGCGGCGCATCGATCTCGCGGAACGTCACACCCTTGCTGTTCAAGAGGCTGACGGCGCGGGCGCAGTACGGGCACCACGGCTGCGTGTAGATCTCGATGTCAGGCATTCGCGATTCCTTCCTGGCCGCAGACTCGGATTTCAGCGCGTCTCGCGCAAGGCCTTGAGCTCCGCCAGCGACTTGCCGCTGTTCGACAGTTCGAACGTACGGCGGTTGACCCTGACGCGGATCACCGAGCTGTCGGTCACGGCGAAATCGTTCAGCTCGAGAAAGAAAGCGTGGTTGCCGTTGCCGAGACTGGCCGCCAGCAGGTCATCGCGGAAGTCGCCGGCAAGGAAAGTCGCGGCAAGTCTATCGTCGATCATCAGGTCCAGCAGCACCGGCATCAGCTCGCCGACATGGCGTGCCCAGCCATACAGCCTGCCGTTCAGTACGCCTTCCAGGTGACCCTCGAAGGTGCGGTTCGCGGTGAGCACATACTGAGAGCGGTTGGGCTGCACGTGTTCCAGCAGCTCGGCGCGCTTCGCCTCGTCGAGCGCGATGCCGCAGAAGTCGAGTACGTTGTCGATGAACACGTGCGGAAACACCAGCGCCTTCTCGTAGCTGAGGAACAGGAACGGCAAACGCGAGGCGCGGACGAACTGGGTCAGCGCATGCATCGCCGAGGCAGCCTCGATGATTGCCTGGGTGCCATCGACCTGCTCCGACAGCATGTTGCGCACCGCGACCGCGACCGGATCGCGTAAGATCACCATCAGATGCGGGTTACGGAATCGCACCATCTCGTTGTGCTGGAGGAACTGGTGCAGGTCGGGCATCTTGAAGCCCCAGACTGGCGCCTTGGCGTTCTGCTGCCCGATCAGCTCGTCGAGACGGGTGAAGTCACGCGCGCGGAGCATCTGCGTGATTTCGGCATCTTCGTTGATCGGCTGGTAGACGTGATCGCCGAGCCAGACGCCGGCGGCCTGCAGCAGAGCGGCGAGCATGCTGGTGCCGGAACGCGCCAGGCCGGTGATCAGCAGCGTCTTCTCGGCAGCGGCACGCCTGCGTCCGCGGGTCGGCGCGATATGCGCGATGACGCCCTGGTTGAGGATCGTGCTTGGATCGAATTCATCCGCGTCGCCGTTGATCGCCATTGATCGAATGTCCGGTTGGGCGCGATGGGTTTCGCTGCGCTCTACCCATCCTACGGGGTGGAAGACGTGCGAGTACGTAGGATGGGTAGAGCGCAGCGAAACCCATTGCGTTACAGCGGGATCGCCAGCAGCGTATCGACCCGCGAGCTGTCGCAGACCACGACGCGTTCGGCGAAACGCAGCGTCCCGCCATCCTCACGCACGCGGTCCAGGTAGATGCCGGCGGCAAACAGATCCATTCTGCCGTCGCGCATGGTGCGTACCACCAGGAACGGTGTCTCCGCGGTGATGTCCTCGCCGGTGCGCAGCGCCGGCATCCCGACGATGTGGCGATAGCTCTGCCGCTCGTAGATGTTGGCCTCGCGCAGCGCCGCAACGCGATCGGTCAGCATCGCGCGCGAGTCGGCGTAGACCAGACCGGCGGCGTAGCCGCGGCGATGGTTGTCGGCGGTGGTGATCTTGTAGAGGCAGTGCTCCAGGAACAGGCCCGGCCATTCCTCCAGCCGGTCGGCATCGATGCAGTTGGCATATTCCGTGTTCAACGCCGCCAGGCGGAACAGCGTATCGGCATTCATCGCCGTCACACAGCCATGTGCGTTCGGTACGCCTTCCAGAAGCCGCGCACCGAGGCCTCGGTCGCCCGCGTCTCCTGCGTTTCGGCGCCGGCGCCGCCCATCTCGATCACCGACTGCTCGTTCGCCGCGGCGGCGATGCCGCGCTGCACGAACCCGCCGACCGCGCCGTCCTCCATCGACACGAAGCCCGCGGGGCCGACGAGATTGTTCTGCTTCAGTCGGTGCGAGCGCAGCTCTGGTGTATCGTCGACGAAGCCGAGATAGGTCCAGTTGAGATCAGTCGCATCGACGCCGCGTGGCACGATCTGGCGTACCGCCAGCGCATTGTGCACCTGCTGCAGCACGAAGCCGGGGAAGATCGACAGGATCTGCAACTGGATGTCGTCGTGGAATTCGTCGTGCATGCCGAGTAGGCTGGGGTCGGCGAGCCGGAAGCTTTCCTTGTCGGCGCGCAGGCCCTGGTAGCTGGCGTCCTCGCCCTGCGGCGGCGCCAGCGTGGCCGAGGCGTGGTGTTCGCCGGTCTCGCTGACCAGCACGCCACCGCCGGAGCTCAGGCGGGTGATGCGGAAGGTGGCGAAGAACAGGTGCAGCAAGCTGGCGTGATAGGTGTCGCGCACGTTTTCGAAATACAGCTTCCAATTGTTCGGCAACGCCTGGGTGAAGCGGCCGATGATCTCCAGTCTGCGGTTGCCCAGCACGCGCCGGACGCGGCCGACGATCTCGGGGCCAAGCCAGGTTTCGAACTCGGGCGCGTCGGGCGACAGCGTGCCGAACACCATGCCGCAGAACGTGGTGACGCGCAGCTTGCGCGGGCCGTGGCACGACATGTCGAAATCAGCCGGCATGCCGCCGCGGCCGTTGACGCCACGGGCGAACGCGATCGAGCGCAGGTTGCCGCGCAGGTCGTAGCGCCAGGAGTGATAGACGCACTGGAAGTCCTTCACGCTGCCGCCGTCGTCCAGGCAGATCAGCGCGCCGCGATGCGCGCAGCGGTTCTCGAACCCACACAGTTCCCCATCCTCGGCACGAGCCACCACGACGGGCATGGTGCCGACGAAGGTTGTGCGGTAGTCGCCGATGTTGGGGAGATCGATCTCGAGGCAGAGATAGTTCCAGACCGGACCTTCGAACACGCGCTTCTGTTCGAGCGCGAGGATGTCGGGATCGGTGTAGAGCCAATAGGGCACCCTGGTGAGGCCCGCGGGCCAGCTCCGGCCAACGACTGCATCCATTGACGCGTCCTCCTCAGTTCAACCGCGGATCCGGCACGCGCGCCGCTACCAGAACATCGACCGAAGTAACCCCGGCGGCAAGCAGCACGGCCGCGCAGGCATTTGCCGTCGCGCCGGACGTCATCACATCATCGATCAGCACCACACGCTTTCCCGCCACCCGATCGGCACGTGACGGCCGGACCGCAAACGCGCCGTCAACCTCGGCCGCGCGTTCGGCCGCCGACTTCTCTCCCAGCGACGCCGTGGCACGCCGCCGCAGCAGCGCGTCGGGGACACACGGCCGCCCCGCGATCCGCCCGACCGCCTTCGCCAGCAGCGCCGCCTGGTTGTAGCGGCGAAGGAACAGTCTGCCGCGGTGCAACGGCACCGGCACCAGCAGGTCCGCCTCACGCAACAGCGCCGCGCCGGCGCGGGCCATGTGCGGCGCCAATACCGCGGCCAACTCGGTGCGGTCGGCATGCTTGAACGGGAGGATCAGCCGCCGCCCCTGGGCGTCGTAGCGCAGTGCGGCGCGGGCACGCTGGAACACCGGCGCAGCGGCGCGGCATCCGGGGCATAACTGCTCGGCGCCGCCCAGGGCCAAATTGGCGAACGGCACGCCGCAGCGCGCGCAGAACGGTTCGGTGATGAATCCGGTCTTGCCGAAACACTCGGCGCACAGCAGGCCTGGCATATCCACCGCCGCGTCGCAGACGACGCAGTGCGGCGGCAGCAGCAGATCGAGCAGCGCGCGCCCCGCCCACCATGCGAGGTCAGTGTACGGCGGATGCCTCGCCAACACCGAACGCCACCGTGTCGTCGCGTCTGATCTGATTCGCCAGTTCGATCTCCCAGGTGAGATAGGCGTTCATCGCCTCCTCCACGCCGGAGTTGCGATCGTAGGCGCGTAGATAGCTGTCGATGCAAGCTTCGTCCGGTGGGTTGGTGCGATCCTTCACCAGCGGCCGGCCGAACGCGTGCCACGCATCGCTGCCGCCCTGCAGCACCCGTACCTGCGCCGCGCACAGACCCTTCACCTCGTCGACGGCGAGCCGCGCAGCGATCCCGTCCTGCGAGGTGATCACCACATGCTTCGCCGCCGCCAACTGCGGCCGCAGGCCGTCGAGACGCGTGCGCACCCCCCAGATGGCACCCGGGATGTGACCCTCGCGGAATTCTATGCTGCGTGCCAGGTCGATCACCACCGTGCCTTCGCCGCTGTCCAGCAGTGCGACCAGCCCGGTCACATCGATCCTCGGCACCGCGGCGCCGAGTTCCGGCACCGCCATGCGTTCGCGTCCGGTGGTGCGGATCGCTTCCAGCCCGCCCTCCACCACGAACACGTCGCGATGCCCCATCTGGCGCAGCCACGCGCCGGCCATGCGGGCGCGCACACCGGTATCGTCCACCAGCACGATGCGTGCGTTGCGCACGCCGACCCACTGATCGGTCGCCTGTACCAACTGTCCGCCCGGTGCACTCGTGCTGCCCGGCCTGTGGCCGGTTCGGTATTCGGGCGGATCGCGCACATCCAGCACATAGAGCGTGCGGTCGGCATCGTCCTCGAAGCGGGCCAGGTCGATGGCGCCGATCACGCCGACGCCGGATTGCTCCGCGAACGCCTGCGCGCGCTGCAACGCCGTCGCCGCGGACTTCGGCGTGCCTGGCGCGAACTTGTCGGTACGACCGTGATCGCAGCGGAAGCCGGCCAGTTCCCACCCCATCGTGCCGTTGCGCAGCGCCATCACCTTGTTGGGGATGCCGGCGCGCCGCAGGCTTTCCGCGCCCATGATGCTGCGGGTGCGGCCGGCACAGTTCACTACCACCAGCGTGTCCGGATCGGGCACCATGTCGCCGATGCGGTAGACCAGCTCGCCGCCGGGCACGCTGATGCCGGTGGGGATCGACATACGCACGAATTCCTCGTGGGTGCGGCTGTCGAGCACTACGATGTTTCGCCCCGCATCGATCCACGACTTGAGGTCCGGCGGATCGACGCTCTCGGTACCATAGTGATGCTCGACCCATTCGCCGAACGCTTTCGAGGGCACGTTGACACCGGAGAACAGCTCGTAGCCGGCAGCCTCCCAGGCCTTGGTGCCGCCATCGAGCACGGCGACGTTGTTGCAGCCGATGCCCTCCAGCCAGGTGGCAAGCTGCTCGGCGACGCCACGACCATCGTCGACACAACAGATACGCGCGGTGAGCCGCGGCAGCAGCGCGCGGGCGCGGATCTCGCGCTTCGACAGCGCGCAGGGTACCGCCCAAAACAGATGCGAGGTGCCGAACTCGCCGTCCTCGCGCGCATCGAGCAACGCGAGTTCGTGACCATCGAGCAGCCAAGCATGCAGCGTCTTCGCATCGATGCGTTTCATGACGGCCCTCCTCGGGCACCCTAGGCGCGGCGGTGAACGCTTGGCAACGATGTCCGGCGGCCGCACATGGAGGTGATGGACCTGGAGGTGTTCGACCGTCGCGCCGTGCGCAGCCATCGCGATCGTGCCGCGCGAACCGTGGGCAGTGTCGCCGACGTGCTGCGGGACGCGGCCGAGCGGCTGCTCGACCGGCTGGACGACACCACGCTGCGGTTTACCAGGGCGTTGGATGTCGGCGGTCGCGGCGTGGTGGCGCCGCTGCTGCGCGCACGCAGGATCGAGGCGGTGAGCTGCGACCTGTCGCCGGCGATGGCGGCACTGAATGGCGGGCCGGCGGTGGCGGCAGATGAGGAGTTCCTGCCGTTCGCACCTGGCAGCTTCGATCTGGTGGTAGCGAGCCTGTCGCTGCACTGGGTCAACGACCTACCCGGCGCGCTGATCCAGTTGCGTCTCGCACTGCGTCCGGGCGGGCTGCTGCTGGCGAGCCTGCCGGCCCTCGGTACGCTGGCGGAACTGCGCCAGGCGTTGACCGAGGCAGAGGCCGCACTGACCGGCGGCGCCGCTCCGCGGGTGTCGCCGTTCGCCGATCTGCGCGACTGCGCCGCGCTGCTGCAGCGCGCCGGGTTCGCGCTGCCGGTCGCGGACGTGGAGGAACTACGGCTGCTTTACGCCGATCCCTTTGGACTGCTGCGCGATCTGCGCGCGGTGGGGGAAGTGAATGCGCTGCGCGAGCGTGACCGCCGCGTGCCCCCGCGGGAGCTGTTTCCGGCAGCGCTGGCGGGATTGCCGCGACGGGACGGCCGTATCACGGCGACACTGCGCCTGGCCTGCCTGACCGGCTGGGCACCGCAATAGCCGGATGCAATGTCGTCGGCACGACGCGAGGCTCGCAGGCCATACCCGGGATTGCCGACGGTCTAGCTTTTGATGAACGCCAACAGGTCGGAATTGATCGTCTCCGCCTGCGTCGTGGGCATGCCGTGCGGGAAGTCCCGGTAGGTCTTCAGGGTGCCGTTCTTCAGCAGCTTGGCAGCCAGCGGCCCGGCAGCCA
Organism: uncultured Alphaproteobacteria bacterium; assembly: GCA_963819855.1. GTDB lineage: Bacteria > Pseudomonadota > Alphaproteobacteria > Acetobacterales > Acetobacteraceae > JAMXLO01. The sequence goes on along the minus strand of CAWFYC010000023.1, from coordinate 398,058 downwards.
CATACGGCACGATCTGGTCGTCCTCGCTATGCATGACCAACACCGGGACCGCGATCTGCTTGAGGTCTTCGGTGAAATCCGTTTGGGAAAACGCCACAATGCCGTCGTAGTGCGCCTTGGCACCGCCCATCATGCCCTGGCGCCACCAATTCTGGATGACGGCCTCCGAGGCTTTGGCGCCCGGGCGATTGTAACCGTAGAACGGCCCGGCCGCCACGTCGCGATAGAATTGCGAGCGATTGGCGGCGAGTTGCACCTGCAGGTCATCGAACACCGCCGCGGGAAGGCCGAGCGGGTTGGCCGCCGTCTTCAACATGAGCGGCGGCACGGCGCTGATCAGCGCTGCCTTGACGACCCGGCCGTCGCCATGCCGTGCCAGATAATGCGTCACCTCGCCGCCCCCGGTGGAATGGCCGACATGGATCGCGTTCCGCAGATCGAGATGTGCGGTCAGTGCCGCAAGGTCGTCGGCATAATGGTCCATGTCGTGACCGTCGGCGGTCTGGGTGGAGCGACCGTGTCCGCGGCGGTCGTGGGCGATGACGCGATAGCCATGACCCAGGAAGAACAGCAACTGCGTGTCCCAATCGTCGGCCGACAGCGGCCAGCCGTGACTGAACACGATCGGCTGGCCCGAACCCCAGTCCTTGTAGAAGATCTCAGTGCCGTCCTTGGTGGTGATGGTGGGCATGGTGACTCCTTCGCCAGGGTGAAAGCCACGCCGACTTGGGATGCCTTGCCAGCGTCGGTATTGCACGAATTGAGCATTCGGTGTCGGGCTTGAATGGCCACTCTTCGACCCATTGCGGACTTTCAACTCCGCCCAGCTCCGCCTGCCGGTCAGACCGGAGTGGCGGCAAAACACCTTTGACACCGGAGGCTTTCCCGCCAGCATGTTCGAAGACGTCGTCCGTGCGGCAAACGTTGCGTATTATGAGTGGCAACCCACGACCGGTGCGCTGCAATTCAACCGGGCGTTGCTCAATCTGCTCGGCTACGATCCCAACGCATGGACCCAGTCGACAGCCTGGGACTCGATCCATCCGGACGACCGGCCCGGTTACCGGTCTGCACGGATCCGCTTTCGTGAAGGGACGACGCGAGGATCGGGCCGAATTCATATGGCGAACCAAAGCTGTCAACGGCAAATAACCCTGGATGCGCGATCAGATGTTGGTCGAGCGTGACCCGTCTGGGCGGGTGGTGCGTGGGATCGGCGTTGTCTCCGACATCACCGAACAAAAACGCAATGAAGCCGCGACCGCCGCCGCGCGCGACGCCGCGCGCGACGCCGCGCAGGAAGCCGCCCGCACGATCGAGGCCGCCTACGGCCCAGGCCAACTTGATCCCCGACCGGCGGCCGGTCCCGTTAAGGGTTATTGGATGAGCGTCCGACGCGGCGGAGCGGCCGGATGGCAAGGAGTATAAGTTCAATACGAAGGAAGATCGAGGCCCACGGCGGGCCACGGAGGTCAATTCCGGCGTGCACACAGCGCATTCAATTCCTGCTCCGTGGCCCTCGATCTTCCTCAGTGTGGAGATTCCTTTGCGGTTCGACGGCTCCAGCCATTCGCACGATTGTCCTGATGAACCGTCACCGGCGGATTGACCAGTACCGTTCGATCACTATAGTCGCGGCATGGTTCGCTCCCACCCTGTGCGCCGAAATCCGAATAACCGCTGCGATGGCGGCAGCGCATGCGCCGGAGATTCGCGCGCCACACACTGACGGCGCGACAATCCCTTCAGCAGGCCAACGCCCCGCCCCACATGCCGCGCGGCGGGGCGCTGCTTTGCACCGCGTGGCTGCTCGAACCGAAGGCCACGCCAATGCACTCCAACCTTTATCTCGGCTTTGTCTTTGCCTCTGTGATCCTGATCCTGATCCCTGGGCCGAATGTATCGTTGATCGTGGCGAACTCGATCGCTCATGGCACGCGTTACGGACTGCTCACCGTGGTCGGAACCTCGTCGGCGATCGTGGTGCAGCTTGCGCTGACCGTGCTCGGCCTCTCCGCAACCCTTGGTGCGCTGGCCGGCTGGTTCGAGTGGGTCCGCTGGATCGGCGTCGCCTACCTGCTCTATCTGGGCATCCGACAGTGGACTGCGGCGCCGATTGATCTGACGGGCACGCGTCCGCAGCCGAAATCGTTCCGCGCCATCGCGTTGCGCGGATTTCTGATCTCGCTCACCAACCCGAAGACGCTGCTGTTCTACGGCGCGTTCTTTCCGCAGTTCCTGGCACCGGATACTCCGATCGCGCCGCAGGTGGCGTTGCTGTCGCTGACGTTCTTCGCGATCGCGGCAGGCCTCGACTGCGGCTGGGCGCTGCTGGCGGGGCGCGTGCGCGGCGTACTGGCAATGCGCGGCAGGCTGCGCAACCGTCTGTCCGGGGGATGCTTGATCGGCGCCGGCATCGGCCTCGCGCTGGCGCATCGCGAATGAGCGCGATGAGCGTCTTGTGCGTCAGTCGCGAGTTCCCCTCCCCGCCGAGCCTGGCGACTCCATCGACGGTGAGATATCCGGCCGGGGGTTGGTGCAAAGAATATGATCGCGCACAGACACTTGTTCTGCCATGTGGCGGGCGCTACCCAGTCCCGTCTGGCGAGAGGAGATGATCGATGGCGCAGGCTGTTCGGCCGGTGATGCTGGTGATTCTCGACGGCTTCGGCTGGCGCGAGGAGTCCGCCGACAACGCTGTGCGCCAGGCACACAAGCCCAACTTCGACCGTCTGTGGCAGAGCTGCCCGCACGCCTTCCTGCGCACGTCCGGTGGCGATGTCGGACTGCCGGATGGGCAGATGGGGAATTCCGAGGTCGGCCACCTCAACATCGGCGCCGGCCGGGTAGTGATGCAGGAATTGCCGCGCATCGGCCGCGCTGCGAGGGACGGCAGTCTCGCGCATGCGCCCGCATTCATGGACCTGATCGCCAAGCTGAAGGCGTCGGGCAGTACCTGCCATCTGCTGGGCCTGATGTCGCCGGGTGGCGTGCACTCGCATCAGGATCACGCGGTGGCGCTGGCGAAGATCCTGCACGAGGCCGGTGTGAAGACGATGGTTCACGCCTTCACCGACGGTCGCGATACCCCGCCGCGCTCTGCCGCGGACGACATTACCTGGCTGCAAGGGGCGCTGCCGCGCGACGTGCCGATCGCCACGGTCATCGGCCGCTATTACGCCATGGATCGCGACCAGCGTTGGGATCGCGTCGCCAAGGCCTACGCCGCGCTGGCCGAAGGCGACGGCGCCAGATTCGACGACCCGGTCAAGGCCGTGCAGGACAGCTACGTGCACGACGTGACCGATGAATTCGTTGTCCCCGCGGTCATCGGCGAATACAGGGGTATGAATGATGGCGATGGCATCCTCTGCTTCAACTTCCGCGCCGACCGCGTCCGGGAAATCCTCGGCGCGTTGCTGGAGCCGAATTTCGAAAGCTTCCCACGCGAGCGGGTGATCAGGTTCGCCGCCGCCGCCGGCATGACGCGCTATTCGGACGAACTGGCGCCGTATCTCGGCGTGCTGTTTCCGGCGGAGAAGCTGGATCACATCCTGGGGCAGGTGGTGGCGGAAGCTGGTCGTGCGCAGCTCCGCACCGCGGAGACCGAGAAATACCCGCACGTGACGTATTTCCTGAACGGCGGTCAGGAAACCAAGTTCCCGGGTGAGGATCGCATCATGGTGCCCTCGCCAAGGGTGGCGACCTACGACCTGCAGCCGGAAATGTCGGCCTCGGAACTCACCGACAAAGTGGTGACAGCGATCGATTCGAAGCAATACGATCTGATCGTGCTGAACTATGCCAACCCCGACATGGTCGGCCACACCGGCAGCCTGCCCGCCGCGATCAAGGCGGTGGAGACGGTCGACGCAGGTCTCGGCCGCATTGCCGCCGCGGTGGCGAAACAGGGCGGTGCGCTGCTGGTCACCGCCGATCACGGCAACTGCGAACTGATGCGCGATCCGGCGACCGGTGGGCCTCACACGGCGCACACCACCAACCCGGTGCCGGTCCTGCTGATGGGTGGTGAGGTGACTGGACTGAAGGACGGCCGGCTGGCCGATGTGGCGCCGACGCTGCTCGCGCTGATGGGACTGCAGCAGCCGCGTGAAATGACCGGCAGCTCGCTGATCCGTGCCGATGCGGCGCGCGCCGCGGAATAGCGCACTTGCGCTGATCGCTCTGATCACGGTCGCCGCCCAGCCGGCCCGACCGACCAAGGAGGACGCGGCCCGACGCGAGATGGAGCACGCGGAACGTGACCGCACCGAACAACAGGCGGCGCAGCGCGATGCGGCGGCGCGCGCGGCCGCGGCGGCAGCCGACGCGCAGCGGCTGACCGCGGAGAGGATCGCCGCCGCGACGCGGCTGCGCCAGGCCGAGGCGGCCACCGCCGACGCCGCCGCCCGCATGGATGAGCTGGTGATCCAGCGGCGTCAGGCCGAGACGAGCCTCGCCGCGCACGCCGAGACGATGCAGCCGCTGCTGCCGCTGATCGAGCGGCTGTCGCTGTTCCCGGCCGAGACGATGCTGGCGGTGCCAGCGTCGGCGGAAGACACGCTGCGTGGCGTTCTGGTGCTGCGCGGCCTGGCGGGACAGCTGGGCCAGGAGGCTGTGGCGCTACGCCGCGAGCAGGCCAGGCTCGCATCGGCGACCCAGGCGGTGGCGGCCGAGGCGCCGCGACTGGCAGCAGCGCTGGCGACGCAGCGGGCCCAGGCCGCGGCGCTCGATCAGCAGATCGCCGTAGCCGAGGCGGGGCGCAGCAAGGCGGAACGAGACGCCGCTGTGGCGGCGCAGCGCGCCGCCGACCAGGCGGCACGGGCGGACACGCTGCGTGGCGTGCTGGCGGAACTCGAGACCCAGCGTCAGGCAGAGATGGCGCGGGCACGTGAGGATGCGGCACGCGCGGAACACCAGAAGCGAGTCGACGACGCCGCGGTGGCACGGCAACGCCAGGCCGGCCTGGAACGGCCTACCGGCGTCGGCACGATCCCCAGCTCGGCCCAGCCACACGGCCAACTCATCGCGCCGGTGGCAGGGACCATTGTTCGAGCCTGGGGTGACGCCACCGAGGGCGGGCCGGCCAATGGCATATCGTATCGTGCACCGCCGGCGGCGCGTGTCGTCGCGGCGTGCAGCGGCCGCGTGGCATTCGCCGCCCCATTTCGCAGCTACGGGTTGTTGTTGATCGTCGATTGCGGGGGCGGCTACCATACCGTGCTCGCGGGCCTCGACCGGCTCGACGTCAAGGTCGGTCAGGCCGTGGCCGCTGGCGAACCGATCGGCGTCATGCCGGGTTGGGAGCCAGGTACATCCGGCAACCGGCCGGCGCTATATGTCGAGTTACGACGGGATGGACAGCCGGTGAACCCGGCGCCGTGGCTGAGAGCGAGCGGTTAAGCTCTCGTATACGTAAGATTTGAATACTGGACGACGAAGCCACGCCCGCGCGAAAAGATGATCTTGAATGTGTCATGCGCACCCGCCGGTTTGGCGATCGCGCTCGAAGGATGAAACGTATGGACCATCGCTCATGGCGTCTGCGCTCCGGACTGCTGCTCGGCACCGCCTTCATCGCCGGCGTTGCCATCGGCCCCGCCTCCGGCCTGATCAGCCGCCAATTCGGCTACCATTTCGGCTTCGCCGCAGCGGCGGCGCAGGACAGCGGTCGCGGTGACACCTACCGCCTGCTGACCCTGTTCGGCGACGTGTTCGAGCGCGTGCGTGCGGAATACGTCGATCCGGTGGACGACAAGGACCTGATCGAGAACTCGATCAACGGCATGCTGACCGGCCTCGATCCGCATTCCAGCTACATGAACGCCAAGGCGTTCCGCGACATGCAGGTGCAGACCAAGGGCGAGTTCGGCGGTCTCGGCATCGAGGTCACCCAGGACAATGGCTTCATCAAGGTGATCAGCCCGATCGACGACACGCCGGCCTCCAAGGCAGGGATCAAGGCGGGCGATATCATCACCTCGCTGGATGGCAAGACCGTGCAGGGCCTGTCGCTGCAGGACGCGGTGGACAAGATGCGTGGCGCGCCCAATTCGAAGATCACGCTGACCATCAAGCGCGAGGGCGTCGACAAGCCGGTCGAGGTCTCGATGCTGCGCGAGGTCATCCACATCCAGGTGGTCAAGCAACGGATGGAGCCGGACAATATCGGCTACCTGCGTCTGACGCAGTTCACCGAGCAGGCGGACGCGGGCCTGAAGCAGGCAGTGAAGGCGCTGAAGCAGCAGGCAGGTGGCAAGCTGAAGGCGCTGATCCTCGATCTGCGCAACAACCCTGGCGGCCTGCTGGACCAGGCGGTGGCGATCTCCGGTGACTTCATCAATCAGGGCGAGATCGTCTCCACCCGTGCGCGCCATACCGAGGACGCGCAGCGCTGGGACGCCAAGGGCAACGACGTCATCGACGGCCTTCCGCTGGTGGTGCTGATCAACGGCGGGTCCGCCTCGTCCAGCGAAATCGTCGCTGGCGCCTTGCAGGATCACCACCGCGCCGTGCTGCTTGGCACACGCAGCTTCGGCAAGGGCTCGGTGCAGACGGTGATTCCGCTGCCGGGCAACGGCGCCATGCGGTTGACCACGGCGCGCTACTACACGCCGTCCGGGCGCTCGATCCAGGGCGAGGGCATCGCGCCGGACGTGACGGTGGCCGAGACCCGCGAGGAGGCACCGCGGTTCGGTCCGGAACGTGAGGCGGATCTCAACCACGTGCTGAAGAACCAGGGCGGCGCGCCTGATACCGCCACGGCGCCGCGCACCGACCTGCCGCCGATCGCCAAGGATATTCCCGCCAAGCCGCCGGAGGGCTTCCCCAAGCCCGATCCCGCGAAGCCCGACGACACCGATTTCCAGCTGCAGCAAGGACTGTTGCTGGCAAAGGCGATGGCGGCGCAGAACCGCGTCACCGCCAACTGACGTTTCCCGGTGTTCGCGGGGCCACGGCAGTTTTTCGCCGGCTGGCGTGGCCTCGGATGGTTTTGGCTGCTCATCGCGGTGCTGGCGGCAGTGAGTGGCGTGGCGCTGCAGATTATCGGGCCACCCGGTGCGCCGGCTCCACGTCCCGTCGCCAGCCAGACGCCGGCGCCGCCGGTGCGGCCAATCGCGGAACCGGCCAAGCCCGCCCCGCAGCAGGCAGCGAACGCGCCGCCGGTCACCCGGCCGGGTCGCGACACGCCGGGGCCGATCGCGGATCCCGATCCCGCCTTGCTGGAACCGGTGTCGGGGTCGTCGTCGACATCCGACCTCTTGCCGCGCATTGCTGCCGACGGGCGCATGCCAATGCAGGTTTATGCGGCTGGTTTCGACAGCAGCACGCTCCGCCCGCGCGTAGGGCTACTGTTGGCAGGTGTCGGTCTCAATCAGGCGGAAAGCGAGGCTGCCATCCGTGCTCTGCCGGGCGGCGTGACCCTGGCGATCTCTCCATATGCCCAGAACACTGCCAAGCTGCTGAGTGCCGCCCGGTCCGCGGAACACGAATTTCTGTTGTCGATCCCGATGGAGCCACAGGGATTTCCGTTGAACGATCCTGGCAAGCAGGCACTGATGACGAGCCTGTCCGTGGAGCAGAACCGCTCTCGGCTGGAATGGGCGCTGTCGCGTATTTCGGGCTATGTCGGTGCGGTCGGCGCGGAAGGCAGCCTGCGCGGTGAGCGCTTCGCCTCGCTCCCGGAGGAGATGAACCCCGTACTGACGGAGCTTGCCCGGCGAGGTTTGCTATACGTCGACCCACGCCCGGGAGCGGCACCGTTGCCACTGGTATGGAGCAGGAGCGTGGATCTGGTGATCGATGCGCCCGGCGCCGCGGCCGACATCGACGACAAGCTGGCGCAGCTAGTGCGACTGGCCCGCGAGAAGGGGAGTGCACTCGGTTTCGCCGGTACGGTGCGGCCGGTGACAATCCAGCGCCTCGCCGCATGGGCGAACGGGTTGGCGGCGGATGGCCTCGCACTTGCCCCGGTGAGTGCTCTGGTCCAGGCGCCGACAGCAAAATGAGCCCCCTGCCCTACCGATTGAATGTCGGTGCCGTGCTGTTCAACCGGGACGGCCGCGTGTTCGTCGCCCGCCGTGCCGACCTGCCGAACGCGGAGGGTCCGGCCGGCGGCTGGCAACTGCCGCAGGGCGGCATCGATCCGGACGAGGACCCGCGTGCGGCGGTGCTGCGTGAGCTGGCGGAGGAGATCGGCACCGACCGCGCCGAGATCATCGGTGAGCATCCGGAATGGCTGACCTACGACCTGCCGCCAGAGCTGGTCGGCGTGGCGCTCGGCGGCCGCTATCGCGGCCAGACGCAGCGTTGGTTTGCGCTGCGCTTCACCGGCGAGGACAGCGATATCCGGCTAGATGCCGATCCGGATCCTGAGTTCGATGCCTGGCGCTGGACCGACGTAACGGAGCTGCCTGCGCTGGCGGTGGGTTTCAAGCGGCCGATCTATCAGATTCTCGCGGCGTCATTCGCCCGTTACGCCACGCCGTAATGCATCAAGCTGGGCCTGGCGTCGCTGTTCGGCTCGCCGGTCATTCGATTTTTCGGCTCCTGTCCGGCCGTTTCGCACACGGCTTTCCCTGGCGGCCCCGGCTGCTTCCTGCCGCTCCCGCCGTTTCTTCATGCGATGGAGGTTGACGACCTCGCCCATACCTCCATCCTGCGCGGCCAGGACCGCACACACAACCGGGAAGGGAGACCCATGGGCAGCACGATCAACCTCAAGTCCGCGGACGGCTTCACGCTGTCCGCGTACACCGCCGGACCGACCGGCGGTACCAAGGGCCTCGTCGTGATCCAGGAGATTTTCGGCGTCAACCATCACATGCGCGATATGTGCGACCGTCTCGCCGCCGCCGGCTACGCGGTCTGCGCGCCGGCGCTGTTCGACCGTGCCGAACGCGGCGTGGAACTGGGCTACACCCAGGAGGACATCGACCAAGGCCGCGGCTACCGCATGAAGCTGGACGATGCAAAGGTAATGCAGGACGTCGAGGCTGCGGCAGCGCACCTCGCCGGCAAGAAACTTGGCATCGTCGGCTACTGCTTCGGCGGCACGGTGGCGTGGTGGGGCGCCACGCGCACTGACAGGTTCGCGGCTGCGTCGTGCTGGTACGGCGGCGGCATCGCCGGCACCAAGGACGAGCGGCCGAACTGCCCGGTGCAGATGCATTTCGGCGCGACGGACGCCTCGATTCCGATGACCGATGTCGATGCGATCCGCGCCGCCCAGCCCAAGGTGGACAGCTACGTCTACCAGGGCGCGGGACACGGCTTCGGTTGCGACGAACGCGGCAGCTTCAGCAAGCCCGACTACGACCTGGCACAGCAGCGCACACTCGAGTTCTTCGCCAGGAACCTCGGCTGATCCGATCCGTCCGCGCGCCGTTCACACGACGGCGCGCGGCGCGACCCTGGACCCCTGGCCGCGTAGCAGCCGCATCAGTGGATATTCCATCCAGCGCGACACCAGGATCCCACCCGCCATGGCGGTCGCCAGCATGATCGCGAAGATGAATAACTCTGGCGTCCATCGGTGCAGTCCAGACGCGAGCATGAACTTCGACACAATGCCGATAAACACCAACTGGAACAGATAGACCGAATAGGAGGCGACGCCGAGTGCGATCAGGCGCGGTGGCACGGTTATCTGGCTCCGCCGCCCAGCCTCGGTCACGCCAAGCAGGATGAGTGTTGCGGGCAATCCGTAGGCGAGGCGCGCGGGGTCAGCATATCCGTCAAGCATCCCGATATCCTCCGCGATCGCCGCAATGGCAAACAGCACAGTACCCACGGTTAGCAACGCCATCGGCTGCGGAACGCGACGATTGCGCATCACGTAGGCGGCTGCCATGCCGAAGAAGAATTGCAGATTGTAGCTGCCGAAAAACAAGTCCGGCACACCGGCGATGACGCTGCCTGCCAACATCGACATGACAATACCGACCAGCCAAAGCGCCAGCAGCAACACGCCCGCGGTGCGGCTGAGGATCAGCACGCAGAACATGGCGTAGAACACGGCCTGGTAGCGCAGCGTCCATGCAATGCCGAGCAGCAGTTCGCCCTTCGATGCCAGCAGTGACGCGGACCACGCCAGGGTTCGAGGCGATGGGAAGCTGTGTCCGTCGGCCTTGCTCATCATCACTGTCGCCGCGAGCGCGACCCAGTACAACGGCATCAGGCGGGTGAGCCGTCGCCAGACGAAATGGAACAGCCGCACCGGCGTGCCGATATGTTCAAATGACGTAGAGGATGATGAAACCGCTGATCACGAAAAAGACATCGGCGCCGGCGTGGCCGAATTGGAACGCGCCGAGCAGGAACGGCACGCCGAACGCCCAATTCAACTGCCGCGTGGCGAGGAAGAGCACGACCGCGGTTACCGCCGCGCCGCGACAGGCGTCGATACCCGCAAGCCTCGCTGCTTCGGTGTTGTCTGCCATACGAGCAACTCCGCACCATCGAAGAGACAAGACCGTTACCGCACTATGCAGTCCTCATTGCAGGTGCAGCAAGCGCCGAGCGGTCGGCATGCGGCGGTTCGTATCACCGGGGTCCAGGCCAGCCTTGTCGATTCGTTGATTTTCCCGCATTTGTCTTATCCAGGCTGGATCTCCGCGACGGGAAGCTGACGGACACAGATCTCATGATGGTTCGAGGCACGTTTGGCGGCACCGCCGTGGCGGCTGGACGCAGGTACTGCTGATGCGCCTGCCATCCTTGCGATCCGGTGCGCGCATTCTCTTCATCACCAATACGCGGATCGGCGACGTCGTGCTCTCGACGGGGTTGCTGGGGCTTCTGGCCGACACCTTTCCGACCTCGCGTATCACCGTGGTCGCCGGCTATCTCGCCTGTTCTCTGTTCGACGGTGCCCCTTGCATCGAGCGCGTCATCCCGCTGCGAAAGCAGCCCTACAATCGCCATTGGTTCGGTCTCTATCTGAGCCTGCTCCGTGCCTGGGACCTGGTCATCGATCTGCGCGGCTCGGCACTTGCCTGGATGGTCCCGACCTGGCACCGCCGGATCATGAGCAGCTCCGACCCGGCTCGATCGCGCGTCGTGGAACTGGGCAGCCTGGTGAGCGCCGATCATGCTCCGGCACCTCGGCTCTGGATTCAGCAGCAGGACCGGCAGGCAGCGGCGCGCATTGTTGCGCCGAACCTCGATTTTCTCGCGGTCGCGCCAGGCGCCAGCAGTCCTGAGAAACGCTGGCCGTCCGACCGGTTCGTCGCGATGATCGACCGGCTGACGGAGCGTGGTGCGGTGGGCGCAACACTGGCGGTCGTGATCCTTGGCGCGGCCGACGAACGTCCGCTCGTTGCGTCGATCTGCGAGCGTCTGACGAAACGACCCGGCATGGAACCACCGATGGCTGTGGTGGGCGAGGCGCGACTGCCGGTCGTCGCGGCCATCCTGGAGCGCGCGCGGCTCTATATCGGCAACGACAGCGGGCTTATGCATCTGGCCGCGGCGTCAGGTTCCCCTACAGTCGGCCTGTTCGGCCCGACACCACCCGCCCGCTATCGCCCCTGGGGCGAGCGCACGCTGCTGGTCCAGCCGGATGGCTGCCTGGCAAACGGCGACAATCTGCCGGGACCGCAATGGGCACCTCGGCCGATCGCCGAACTGAGCGTGGAGCAGGTGGTCGCTTGCGTGAATCGGTTCGCATCCGGGATCGGGCTCGCTCCGCTGATCGCCAGCGACTGTCGCGAGGACGTGCATTGAGGCTCGGACTACACGGTTGGCAGTCCGAACCGATCTGTACGTCGATCGAACGCTTGCTGATATTACTGGTGCCGATTGCGCTGGTCACACTCAGCGGAATGGCCGATGTGTTGTGCTCAGTGGCGGCGATACTGTTCGTCGTACGATCGGCCATCCGGCGGGACCTCTCGGCATTCAGCCGGCACTGGTTCATCGCCCTGCTGATACTTTGGGTTTACCTGTGCATCCGGAGCGTGTTCGCCGTTCACCCGATCGCGAGTCTGGGCGAGGCGTTCATCTGGCTGCGTTATCCGGTGTTCGCAATCGCCGCCAGCGAGGTGCTGCGGCGTGACGATGACCGTCGGCGCTTTGTCACGATCACCATATGGTCGGTCGTGTTTCTCTCGGTCGACGCGATAGCGCAGTACTTTGTCGGCTACGATATCGCGGCACGTCCGGAACAGGACGATCTGCGGCTGACCGGTCCGTTCGGCCGTCCGCGCGTCGGCATCACGATCGCCTGGATGTTCCTGCCGCCCTTGCTTGCACTGGTGCAGGGCCGGCGCTGGCTGTTGGCGACGGCACTGGGCGCCGCCTCGATACTGGCCATCACCCTGAGCGGCGAGCGCATGTCGCTGGCCACGCTTGCGTTGGACGTGATCGGGCTGCTGGTGCTGCTGCCGCATTGGCGCCGCCAGATTCTCCTCGTGGTCGGCCTGGGCGCGGCGCTGCTGTTTGTGGTGATGATCGCAAGACCGTCGCTCTACCAGCGCCAGGTCAACTCGACCTGGCACGTGGTCACGGCGCTCGGTCAATCGCCCTATGGCGTCCTGTGGAACAGCGGACTGGCAATCGCGTCCGAGCATCCGATCTTCGGTGTCGGTATGAGAAATTACCGCAATGTCTGCCCGGATCCGGCGTTTGGTCCATTGCTTGGGATACATGACTATCCGCGCTGCAGCACCCACCCTCATAACTATTACCTTGAATGGGCGATCGCGGGCGGCATCCCGGCTCTAGTGGTATTCGTGGCGGCCATGGGACTGCTGCTGCGTGATTTGCTGGTGTACGGCGACACTCAGAAACCTGCTGTTCACCGGTTTGGTCGCGACTATCCTGATGCGGCTATGGCCGGTGGCATCGACGACGTCGTTCTTTCACAATTGGTCGGCCATTCCGCTCTTTCTCACGATCGGCTGGGCGCTGTCCTACCTTCCGGAGCGGGGCTCAGCGCGCGAGCAGGCCTTCGCGCCAGCGGTCCAATCGGCGCGCCAATAGGCCGATTTCGAAGCAGGCCGCCACGCGTGCTTCGCCCGCCTGTCCCAATACGTCGCGCCGAACCGGGTCGCACGCCAAGGCCAGAATTGCATCGGCTATGGCGTTCGGTGTCACCGCATCGAGCAACAGCCCGGCCTCACCCACGATCTCCGGAAGGCCGCCCGATCGGCTGGCTATGACCGCAGAGCCGCAAGCCAAGGCTTCCAGTGCGGTCCGTCCGAACGGCTCGTGCCAGCGCGAGGGGACCACCGTGATTGCGGCGGATGCATAGGCTTGCATAACCTCCGCATGCGGCACGGATTCCATCAGATCAAGCCGTTCTCCCCAAACTGTCTTGAGCTCGGCGAGCGCCCGTCGGTAGCGCGCCCGGTGACGCTCTGGCGCCCGCCCGATAATCTTCACCTGCCAATCCGGCAGTTCGATTGCAACGCGTCGAAGCGCATCGAAGAGTTCGTCAACGCCTTTCTCCGGAATGAGCCGGCCAACGAAGAGAATCGATTTCTGCCTGGGGGGCCGTTCCGCCCGCAGTGGAGCAATGCCGTTTGGGAGCACCACGACGCGCTCCAGTGGCCCCTCGATACCATCGACGAAGCGGTCTCGGATGTAGCTGCTGAGACAATATACCAGGGAAGCGCGCTCGAGGAGCTCCGCCCGCGCAGGCGGACGACGCAAACCCTCCATGCTTTGCGGGTCGTTATGGAGATACAGGCATAACCCGACCCGTGGTCCCAGCCGTGTTGCCAGACGACGGAACAGGCGCGCACGATTGTGCACTTCGACCAAAACGCAGCCATGTGCGGCAATTATTTCCGCGGCCGCATCGGCATAGTGATCGCTGACGCGGCCCCAGAACGGCCAGGATACGCCGAGAACTGTTCCATGCTTCGGCTTCGCGCGATGATAGGGCAAAGTGAAGTCGCCCGGCTTCGCCCCTCCTACAACCAGCATGCGGTCGCGAAACACGCTCGCGTGGCCCAATTCCATGACATTGAGCGCCACGGCGCCGGCGTGTCCGCTTGTCACCTGCTCACGCATCGGCAGAACTGCCGCGATAGTCGGACGAGCCAAGCGGCCTTGTCCTACCTCGGTGCCAATTGATATGGGTGAACGCAAACCTGTTCCATCACCTTTGAGCACGGCAAGGAATCGTCAGGGACCATTGGACCACATGAACGTTGACACACGAACGCACCTTGGCAAAGCGCCCCGCTCGACCGCTGCCGCTTCCGAAGCGATGGCGCAACCGAGTCTGCCAACGATGCTGGCCCTGTTTGCGGCATTCGTGGCGGCATGGGCATTGTTCTTTACAATAACCGAAGCTCCGGTGGCGATCAAACACGACATGGCGGAAGCCTATGCCTGGGGGCAGGAGTTCCAACTCGGTTACAACCAGCATCCGCCGTTCTGGGCCTGGATATGCGGTTTGTGGTTTGCCATCTTCCCGCGCACCGGATGGGCGTTCGCGCTGCTTAGCAGCCTGAACGCGGCCATCGGTCTGTGGGGCGCATGGATGCTGATCGGCGACTTCACCGAAGGCCGCAAGCGCGTGGCGGCGTGGGCATTGCTGCTGCTCACACCTCTCTACACATTCTATGCCTATAAGTACAATGCCAACATCATATTCCTGTCGATTTGGCCGTGGACGCTGCATTACTTCATGCGATCCGTGCAAGACCGCGGCATTGGCGACGCCATCGCGTTCGGTGTGTCGATGGGTCTCGCGTTAATGTCTAAGTACTACGCGTTGATCCTGGTCGCGACCTGCTTCATTGCCGCTCTCCAGCATCCTTCGCGCCGGAAATATTTTGCGGCGGCGTCGCCGTATGTATCCACGCTCGTGGCGGCGGCGATCTGCGCACCGCACGTATGGTGGCTGATGACCAATCGCGCGCCGCCGCTGCATTATCTCGCCGCCATTTCGGATCGAGGATGGCACTACGCACTTAGCCACGCGGCGCAGACCGTGTCAGGCGTGCTGGGGATGAATCTCGGCGTTGTTCTCATCGTCGGGTTCGTGACCTGGATCGCGCGACGCGACGAGACAGCCGCGTTCGGCTGCAACAGGCGCGTCCCGATATTAGGCGTGCTCGCGACGCTGGCTCTGGCGCCGCTCGCTCTGACCGTCGTGAGCGGGGTGGCGCTGCGCACAATAGTTACGCCGGAGATGACGATCGGAACCTTCGCCCTGGTCCCTCTGCTGGCGATCGAAATCGCCGGCACACAGGATATCGATCGCCTGCATCGGATCAGCACCCGGCTGGCCGCCGCGGTGACGCTCGGCGCTCTTGCGCTGTCGCCGGCGGTCGCGGTGGCGCGCACCTGGGTGTCGTCGAGCGCCATGAAGGTCGCACCGTTTCAGGAGGTGGCGGCCGAAGTGACAAAACTCTGGCATGATCGGACGTCACAGCCGCTGGACTATGTCGCTGGCTCCCCATGGTACGACAACGCGATCGCGTTCTACAGCCCGGATCGGCCGCACGCGTTCGTGCTGTTCGACTATTCCCGCAATCTCTGGGTAACACCGGAAGCTCTTGCGCGACATGGGCTGCTCTCGGTCTGCGTCAGCGACGACAGTTTCTGTCTGACAGCCACCGCAAAATTCACCACGCCGGAATCCACGCGGACCGAGCTGTCGGTGGCCCATGCGTTCTGGGGTCACGTCGCCGAGCCGGTGAATTTTTTAGTCACGATCATTCCGCCGCGACGGTCCGAGTAGCTACAGCACCCGCCCTGCCACGGCGTCCAGCTTCGCCACAAGCTGTGGATCGCGCATGTGGCTCGCGGTGATGACGGCGTTGTCGAGCGCCCGGTCGCAGCCGGCCGGACACAATTCGCGCGGTCTGCCGATCTCCGGCACGACCCGTTGCACCAGGGCGCGTGCCTTGTCGGCATTGTCCAGCAGCACGCGCACCACCGCCTCGACCGTGACGTGGTCGTGGTCCGGATGCCAGCAGTCGAAATCGGTCACCATCGCCACGGTCGCGTAGTTCAGCTCCGCCTCGCGGGCGAGCTTTGCCTCCGGCATGTTGGTCATGCCGATCACGCTGCAGCCCCAGGAGCGATACAGCTCGCTCTCCGCCTTGGTGGAGAACTGCGGCCCTTCCATCACCAGATACGTGCCGCCGCGCGTCACCGGCAAACCGAGGTCGCGCGCCGCTCCTTCGAGCGCATCGCCGAGGCGCGAGCACACCGGGTGTGCCATTGAAACGTGCGCCACGATGCCTTCGCCGAAAAAACTCTTCTCGCGCGCGAAGCTGCGGTCGATGAACTGATCGATGATGACAAAATGCCCCGGTGACAGCTCGGGCTTCAGACTGCCGACCGCGGAGAGCGACAGCACATCGGTGACGCCGGAGCGCTTCAGCGCGTCGATGTTGGCGCGGTAGTTGAGATGCGTCGGCGACAGCGGATGGCCGCGTCCGTGCCGGGGCAGGAACACGCAGCGCACTCCGGCGAACCGCCCAAACAGCAGTGCATCCGACGGCATGCCCCAGGGCGTGGCAACCTGCCGCCACACCTTGTCCTCGAGTCCCTCGATGTCATAGATGCCGGAGCCGCCGATGACGCCGATGACGGGGTCGATCATCGGGGACTACCCGTCATCGCGAGGAGGCGAAGCCGATGAAGCAATCCCGGTCGTATTGCGCGCGCACGAATTGGCCGAGATTGCTTGGTCGCTCCGCTCCTAACCCCCGTTGTCATCCCCGCGAAAGCGGGGACCCAGTGCGTCAAACAGCGGGCTATCCCCCTGGGTTCCCGCTTTCGCGGGAATGACGATGGGGATCGTCGGCGGCCAGCTTCGTTCCGTCGGGCCTTGGAACTCGCAATGACAGGCGTCTCAGTGCACATCCGCCCAGACCTTGCGCTTCACCGCGTAGGTGAGGCCGGTCATGATCAGGAAGAACAGCACCCAGCGCCAGCCGATCTGCTTGCGCTCCACCATCTCGGGGTTGGCGGCCCACGCGAGGAACGTGACCACATCGTGCGCCATCTGCTCGACTGTGGCAGGGGTGCCGTCGGCGTAGGTCACGCGACCATCCTGCAACGGCGGCGGCATCGCTATCTGATGGCCGGCGAACATCTTGTTGTAGTTCATTCCGTCCTGCATCTGCATGCCGGGCGGCGGATCAGCGTAGCCGGACAGAAGGGCGTAAATGTAGTCGGCATGGCCCTCACGGGCATTGACGATCAGCGACAGGTCAGGGGGAAGCGCGCCGTTCAGTGCCGCACGTGCTGCCTGCTCATTCGGGTACGGTGAGCGGAACTGGCTCGCCGGCGTCGCTGGACCTTCCTTGGGCTGGCCCTGGTCATCGACCCCTTGCGGCACGGTGACTGCGGCGGCGATCGCCTTGATCTGATCGTCGGTCAGACCGATGCCCGCGAGGTCGCGGTAGTGCAGATACTGCATCGAGTGGCAGAGCGAGCAGACCTCGGAATAGACCTGGAAGCCGCGTTGGGCGGCGGCCAGATCGAACGTGCCGAATGGGCCGTCGAAGCTCCAGCGCTGTGCCGGTGGCGTGGGCGCGTCCTGCGCCAAGGCCGGTGCCGCCAGCGCGCCGGCAAGCAGCGCTGCTGCCAGAAGATGACGAAGGACGCGCATCACGCCTTCTCCATCGGCTTGGCGGTAGCACCCGAGGGCATCGGGCCCCCGCCGCCAATGACGGGACGGCTGATGCTCTCGGGCAGCGGCAGCGGCCGCTCCAGCTTACCGAGGATCGGCAGGATCACCAGGAAGTGCAGGAAGTAGTACAGCGTGGCGACGCGGCTGATCACCACCCAGATGCCTTCCGGCTTGTGCGCGCCGCAGATACCCAGCGCGATCACCGCGACCACCCATACAAAGATGAGCTGGCGGTAGATCGGCCGGAACCGCGCGCTGCGCACCCGCGAAGTGTCGAGCCAGGGCAGTACGAACAGCACCAGGATCGAGCCGAACATCATGCACACGCCGAGCAGCTTGTTCGGCACCGAGCGCAGGATCGCGTAGTACGGCAGGAAGTACCACTCGGGCACGATGTCGGCCGGCGTCTGCAGCGGATTGGCCGGGATGAAGTTGTTGGCGTCGCCCAAAAAATTCGGCGCGAAGAACACCAGCACGGAATATATGATGAAGAACACGCAGACGCCGACGCTGTCCTTCACCGTGTAGTACGGATGGAACGGCAGCGTGTCCTGCGGCGACTTCACGTCGATGCCGAGGGGATTGTTGGAGCCCACCACGTGCAGCGCGGCGACGTGCAGGAACACGACGCCCACCAACACGAACGGCAGCAGGTAGTGCAGGCTGAAGAAACGGTTGAGCGTCGGGTTATCCACGCTGAACCCGCCCCACAGCAAGGTCACGATCGACTTGCCGACGATCGGGAAGGCCGAGAACAGGTTGGTGATGACGGTGGCGCCCCAATACGACATCTGCCCCCAGGGCAGCACGTAGCCCATGAACGCGGTCGCCATCATGAGCAGCAGGATGACCACGCCGATCATCCACAGCAGCTCGCGCGGCGACTTGTAGGAGCCGTAGTACATGCCGCGGAAGATGTGGATATAGGTCACGATGAAGAACATCGATGCACCGTTCTGGTGCACGTAGCGGAGCAGCCAGCCGTAGTTCACGTCGCGCATGATGTGCTGGACGGAGCCGAAGGCGAGTTCCGAGTTCGGCTGGTAGTTCATCGCCAGGAAGATGCCGGTGGCGATCATGACCATCATGACCACCATCGCGAGCGCGCCGAAGTTCCAGAAATAGTTGAAATTCCTCGGCGTCGGGAAGGTGCCGTATTCCTTCTGCATCATCGTGAAGATGGGCAGACGGGTATCGATCCAGTTGATCAGCGGATTGCTGAACTCGCTCTTGTGCTGGTCGGCCATCAGGCGATTTCCTTCGTCAGCCGATCTTGACCTTGGTGTCGGACTCGAATGCGTACGGCGGCACCGCCAGGTTGGCCGGCGCCGGACCGTGGCGCACGCGCCCCGAGGTATCGTACTGGCTGCCGTGGCAGGGGCAGAACCAGCCGCCCCAGTCGCCGCGCGGGTCGGTCGGCTTGTTGCCGAGAGGCACACAGCCCAGATGGGTGCAGATGCCGACCAGCACGATCCACTGGTCGTGGCCTGCCTTCACCCGCGCCGAATCCGGCTGTGGCTCGATCAGATCGCTCAGCGGCACGTCCTCGGCTTCCTTGATTTCCTTTTCCGTACGGTGGCGGACGAAGATCGGCTTGCCCTGCCAGAGTATGGTGATGCCCTGGCCCGCCACGATCGGCGTCAGGTCGACGTCAACCGAAGACAGCGCCAGCACGTCCGCCGAGGGGTTCATGTAGTCGATGAACACCCAGGCGACGGCGGCCGTGCCGATCGCGGCGGACGCGCCGGTGACCAGTTTCAGGAAGT
Organism: uncultured Alphaproteobacteria bacterium; assembly: GCA_963819855.1. Lineage (GTDB taxonomy): Bacteria > Pseudomonadota > Alphaproteobacteria > Acetobacterales > Acetobacteraceae > JAMXLO01. Next base: position 378,687 of record CAWFYC010000023.1, on the reverse strand, counting down.
CGCGTTTGGTGACGTCGGGATGGCCATGGTGAGCAACGGCGGCGGCGGACGAATCAGCCATCTTCCCCTCAATACGCGGTTCCGGCCTGGCGCAAGGCGCGTCAAACCGCGGGCGGACCACGGCCCGCCCGGAATTCCTCGGCTCGCGGCCGGGTGCGGCCGCGGATGGCGCGCATTCTACGGTCGCACCCAGACCCCTGCAACACGCCGCCGGGAGGGGCTAACCTACCAAAGAGCCAGGAACAAGCCCTCATGCCGCAATCCGTTGCAACGCCGCCACACCACGCGCTGAAACCTGCCGCGCAGGCGTGGTTCGAGGAACTGCGTGATCGGCTGTGCGCGGCGTTCGAGGCAATCGAGGACGCGTTGCCCTCGGAGCAGCCCGCCGGCCGGTTCGTCCGCACCGGCTGGCCAAGGCCGGGTGGTGGCGGCGGTGTGATGAGTGTGATGCGGGGGCGCGTGTTCGAGAAAGTGGGCGTGAACGTCTCCACGGTGTGGGGCGAGTTCAGCCCCGAGTTCCGCGCGCAGATCCCTGGTGCCGAGACGGACCCGCGGTTCTGGGCGAGCGGCATCAGCCTGGTGGCACACATGCAAAGCCCCCGCGTGCCGGCGGCGCACTTCAACACCCGGATGCTGGTCACCACCAAGGGCTGGTTCGGTGGCGGCGGCGATCTGACGCCGATGCGGCTCGAATCGCCGGAGGCGCTGACGGATGCGGCCGATTTCCACGCCACGTTCAAGGCCGCCTGCGACCGGCACGATCCCGGCTACTATCCGGAGTTCAAGGCCTGGTGCGACCGCTACTTCTTCCTGCCGCACCGCGACGAGCCGCGCGGCGCCGGCGGCATCTTCTACGACCACCACTTCAGCGGCGACGCCGATGCCGATTTCGCGTTCACGCGCGATGTCGGGCTGGCATTCCTCGAGGCGTTTCCGCGCATCGTGCGCCGGCGGATGGCCGAGCCGTGGACGGCCGAGGAGCGCGAACACCAGTTGGCGCGGCGTGGGCGTTATGTGGAATTCAATCTGATCCACGATCGCGGCACGCTGTTCGGCCTGAAGACCGGCGGCAACGTCGAGGCCATCCTGATGAGCCTGCCGCCCGAGGTGAAGTGGCCGTGAACCGGAGGCCGCTCAGGCATGATTGGTTGCCAGTTGGCGCGCAGGTGTGCCGCGTAGGATGGGTAGAGCGGAGCGAAACCCATCGATGCAAACCTCATCGTGGCCGTCCCGCCACACCAGATCGGAACAGCAGCGTGAGCGGTACCAGACAGAATGCCATGAGCGCCGTGTAGGCATACAGATCCATATATGACAGAATCGCTGCCTGCAGGTTGAGCGTCTGGTTGATCAGACCCATCGCCGCGTCGTGCGCGCTCGCCGCGGTATGTCCCATCGCCTCCAGCGCCTGCGTGTGTCGCGTCAACAAATCCTGATACGGTTGGTCATACGGCGTCAGATGCCCCGCGAGATACGCCCGATGCGCCTGCTGGCGTTCGGCGCCCAGTGCCGTGATCACCGCGATGCCGACCGATCCGAAGATGTTGCGGAACATCGAATACAACGCGGTTGCATCGGCATTCAGTGACCGCGGCAGCGTCGAGTAGGACAGCGTGCTGTTCGGCACGAACAGAAATGCCAGCCCTACCGTCTGGAACGCGCGGATCGATGCCAGCGTCCAGAAATCCATCTGCGGCGTCAGCCGGTGTGCGATGGCAGCCGAGCATCCCAGCACGAAGAACCCGAACGCGATCACGTACCGCGTCTGCACGTTCGGCAGCACCACGCGCGCGACGAGCGGTATGAACAGGATCATCACCACCGCGCCCGGCGACAGCAGCAGCCCCGCCAGCAGCGCGGTGTAGCCGAACCATTGTTGCGCCATCACCGGGATGATCACGCTGGTCGAATAGAGGATCGCACCGATCCCCGACACCATCACCACGCCTACCCCGAAGTTTCGGTCCTTCAAACAGCGAAGGTCCACGACAGGCTTCTCGACCATCAGCAGCCAGGCCACTCCACCCACGATTCCCACCGCCGCCAGCAGCGCGTAAAGCTGAATGGTCGGGGAATTGAACCAGTCGCTGTCCTCGCCGCGATCCAGCATGATCTGCAGCGCGCCCAGCCCGAGCGCAATCAATGCCAGCCCGCCATAGTCAATGTCTCGTATGTGCGCGCGGTCGCGCTGCACCCATGGCGGGTCCTCCACCAGTTGCAGCACGGACATGAATGCGACGATCCCGACCGGCACATTGATCAGGAACACCCAGCGCCACGAATAGTTGTCGGTGATCCACCCGCCCAGCACCGGTCCGATGATCGGGGCGAAGATCACCGCAATCGCGACCAGCGAGAACGCCTTGCCGCGTTCCGACGGTTCGAAGGTGTCCAATATCACCGATTGCTGGCTCGGCTGCAGACCGCCGCCGAACAGCCCCTGCAGCAGCCGGAACATCACAAGCTGCGGCAAACTGGTCGCAATGCCGCACAGGAACGAGCACACCGTGAACATCGCGATGCAGATCAGGAAGTACCGCTTGCGGCCGATCAGCCGGCCCAGCCACCCGGCGACCGGTACCACGATCCCGTTCGCCACCAGATAGGAGGTCAGCGTCCAGGTCGCATCGTCGTTGCTGGCCGACAGCGACCCCGCGATGTTCGGCAGGCTCACGTTGACGATCGTGGTATCCAGAATCTCCATGAACGGCGCCAGCGTCGCCGCACCAGCCACCAGCCATACGCTTCCCCTTGGCCGCCACGTCGCATCATGCCAATCGCTCATGCGGCGCCCTCTTTGCCTTGGCGTTTGCTGAGAATTAAACGATTCAGGCGCAATCGGGAGTGTACCTGTCAACTCGTTATCCCCGCGAAAGCGGGAACCCCGAGGCAGCCTGGGTCCCCGCTTTCGCGGGAATGACAACGGAAATGGCACGTGCAGCTACGACGCAAGAGTTATTTCGTGGCAGAGCCTTTAGCGGGATGCCCCATCCCCAAGATGGACCGTTGGCATGGCGGAAACGCCGAGTGGAAGGGGTAGGGCGGGATCCATGCCGGCGTCGATCAGGATCTTGACCGGGATGCGCTGCACGATTTTCACGTAATTGCCGGTGGCGTTCTCGGGCGGAAAGGCAGTGAAGCGCGAGCCGGAGCCGAGTTGGATGCTGTCGACGTGGCCGACCAGCTTCAGGCCTGGGTAGGCATCGATGCCGATATCCACCTTCTGGCCGGGGCGCATGCGGTCGAGCTGCGACTCCTTGAAGTTGGCGGTGATCCAGATCTCGGGGGTCACGATCGACAGGACGGACTGGCCGGCCTGCACATAATTGCCCTGCTCGACATTGCGCTTGGTGATCCAGCCATCCTGCGGGGCAGTGACCTTGGTCCAGGACAGGTTCAGCTCAGTCTGGTCGAGCTGGGCGCGGGCGAGCGCCACCTGCGCCTCGAGCTGGCGCACCTGGGCCTCGGCCTCGCCGATGTACTGCGGCACCAGTTCGGCCTGGCGCACCGCCGCCTGCGCCTGGTCGATCTGCGCCTCGGCGGTGCTCAGCGCCGCAGTGGCGGTGTCGATCTCCTGCTGCGTGGTGGCCTGCTTCGGCAGGCTGCGCTGGCGGCGCGCGTCGGCCTCGGCCTTGAAATGGCCGGCCCGCGCCGAGGCCAGCGCCGCCTGGGCAGCCGCTAGCTTGGCAGGATACTCCTGCTTGGCCCATTCCAGGTTGATACGCGAATTGGCGAGCTGCGCCTCGGCCACCTGCAGGCTGCCTTGGGCCTGATCGCGCGCCGCGACATAGGCGCGCGGGTCGATTTCGAGCAGCACGTCACCAGCCTTCACCCGCTGGTTGTCCGCCACGTGCAGGGCGACGACCGTCCCGGCCACCTGCGGCGCCACGGTGATGGCGCGGCCGTCGGTATAGGCGTCATCGGTGCTGGCTTCGTCTCTCGTGAGAAACCAGTGAGTTGCAGCGCCCGCCGCGGCGACCAGCACGATCAGCAGCAGCACCCATTTGGCGTACGCAGCGCGCCGGCTCCTCTGCCGCGACGACCGAAGGTCAAGCTGGTCGGAGCGTGGGTGCACCCGCACGGTTGGCGCAGGCGGCAGCTCGGTCGTGGTGTGGTCGTCCATACTCGCCTGTCGATAACCAGCAGTATTATTTTACCATAGCACAATTATGGCGCACGAAAACGTGACGTGGGCGCTTATTCCACCGTGTCGGGCTCCGCCAGGGCCTGACTGCGGACCAGTCTGGCATACAGGCCATCCTGATCCAGCAATGCGGCGTGACTGCCGCGTTCCAACGCACGGCCCGCCTGCATCACCACCACGAGGTCAGCGTCACGTACGGTGGATAGCCGGTGCGCGATCACAATGGTGGTACGTCCCCGCCGCAGCCTAGCCAGCGCCACCTGGATGGCGGCCTCGCTTTCCGTGTCGAGCGAACTGGTCGCCTCGTCAAGCAGCAGGATGCGCGGATTGCGCAGCAGTGCGCGTGCCAGCACCACGCGCTGGCGCTGCCCGCCGGACAGACGCTGGCCGCCGGGGCCGACCCGGGTGGCATACCCTTCCGGCATTGCCGCAATAAACCCGGCCGCCGCCGCGGCCTCCGCTGCGGCGGCGACGTCGTCGGGCGAGGCATCCGGTCGGCCCATGCGGATATTCGCCTCGACCGTGTCGTCGAACAGCAGCGTGTCCTGCGCGACATAGGCGATGCTGTCGCGCAGGCTGGCGAGTGTCACTCGGCGCACGTCACTGCCGTCGATCCGCACCGCACCGGCTGCGGCCTCATGCAGCCGCGGGATCAGCGCCAGCGCGGTGGATTTGCCGGCACCGGACGGCCCGACCAGCGCGATCATGGTGCCTGGTTCGGCTATGAAGCTGAGGCCCGCGAGGCCGATCCGGCCGTCCGGGTAGACGAAATGCACATCGTCGAACTCGACGTGACCGTGTCCGGGCGGCAGCGCCACCGCGCCTGGCACGTCGGCAATGCGCGGCCGTTCATCGACGACGGCGAACACTCGCGCGAGCCCGGCCATGCCCTCCTGTAACGCGGCGTTCAGCGAACCGAGGGCGCGCAGCGGGCGGGCGGCGATCAGCAGCGCGGCGACGAACCCAGTGAAGTTGCCGATCGTCTGCGAGCTGATCGCGGCGCGCCAGCCGGCGAAGCCGATCACCGCCGCGACCGCGGCGCCGCCAAGCACCTCCAGCACCGGATCGACGCGCGCTCGGCCCTTGGCCATGCGCATCAGCGCGCGATAAAGCTGGGCGAAGGCGCTCTCGGCCCGGTGCGTTTCGGAGGCTTCCAGGCGATACGCGCGCACTGTGCGGGCCTGGGCGAAGCTCTCGTTCAGCATCGCCGCAGCCTCGCCCATGCGTTCCTGCATGCCGCCCGAGGCGCGGCGGATACGCCGGCCGATATTCTGGATGGGCACCGCCGCCAACGGATACAGCGTCGCGGCGATCAGACTGAGCAGCCAGTCGAGATACAGCATCGAGGCCACCAGCCCGACCACCGTGACCGCATCGGCGATGCCGTTCACCGCGCGGGTCAACGAATCGCGGATGATCGCGGCGTCGGTGGTCAAGCGGGCGGCAAGCTGCGCCGGCGCCTCGCGTTCCAGCCTGGCCAGGTCGGCGCGGGTAAGGTGGGCGAACATGCGACCCTGCAGCTCGCGGATCACCAGCAGCACGATCTGCTGCACCTGCACGTTCTGGAAATACTGCGCCGCTGCCTTGATCGAGGTGATGGCAACGACCAGCGCGGGAATCTGATACAGGATGCGCCGGTCACGGTCGGTGAACATTTCGAAGGCGTGGTCGATCACCACCGGATACAGCGCGGTGGTGCCGGCCATCAGGCCGGTCAGCACCAGCACCAGCAGCAGGCGCGGCTTGTGATGGAGGATGTGCTCACGCCACAGCCGCCTGAGCAGGCCGCGCGCCGAATCGCGGTTCTCCTTCAGTTCGGCGCGCGGCGAGGTGGCATCCATGGCGGGGCGTTTATCAGGCGTGGGGTGCGGTGGCCAGATTGTTGCCGGCGACCCGTGTTATTGGACGACGGCACGAGACTATTTCCATTCGGTGGGTACTATAGGCCGAAGCTCGCTCGCAGACCTCGCATCAGTTCGGTCTCCCGCACCGGGTTCAGCACAACGAATGGGACCGTGCCGGCGACACGGATTGGTGGTTCAACACTGGTCGGCAGGCCTTCTCCCCAGATCTCGAAATAAGCTTCGGCGCCGTTCGGATGCTGGACGATCGGCATGTCCAGGCCACCCTGGTGGCACAGCTTGTTGAAAGCGCCCTGGATCACCTTGTGCACCCGCATCAGCTCGGCACGGCCGACGAACTCAAGGAACAGCCGGTGATAGAACGCGCGCACGATGCCGAGCCTGCCACGCAGCAGCGCCGACGAAATGATGGGGCGCTGCACGACTGCTTCGTCCGGCGTCGTGAAGAAGGCAAGCCGCTGCAAATTGTACTCGGAGTCGCCGATTCGCGTGCTGCTCTCGTGGAACACCGAAATGCCGATCGTCTCAGCACGGAACGGATTGCGCAGGAAACCGGCCCGGACCGTATCCAGCACCAGCACCTGATCCAATGGCGATGCATCGCTTGCGGCAAGCTGGTCCAGTACGCTGCTGAGGAACAGGTGCGCGGTGTTCTCGACATCGAGCGACGGATCCGCGACATCGATCGGATGTGGTACCGCCTCGTGCCGCGCCATCAGCGCCAGCTCGGCTTCGTCGAACGTGCCCACGCAGTGCAGGCCACCCGAGTAGCCGGCGCACCGCACAGTGGCGAGAAACGGCGCGAGCCACTCGGCATCGCGCGGGCGGTGGTAGAAGGCGACCACGGCGGGAACCGTCGGCACGGCCTCGGGTTCGTGCAAGGTCGTCGACCGAGGTGCGGTGGAGCGTGCCGGAAACGGCATTGCTGCTGACCTGAACCGCGGCGACGCCCACACGTAGTCGTGGGTGATGTTGTTGCGGTCCCATTGGTGCAGTACCGGCGTCAGCCGGCCATCGACGAGTATGCCGCCGGGCGTCGTCTCGATCGATGCGCCGGGTACGAATTGCATCGTGGCGACGATGGAATCCGTCGTATCGAGCCAGGCTTGGCGCAGGGGGTGCATTCGGATTACGTAGTTATGGATCCCCTGATCGATGCCGCGTATCTGTAGGGCATCACGACCCGTCAGGTTGGCGAGCTCTGTTGTCATCGCGACGAGGTAGCGCAGCATTCCACCAGCTGTGCCGAAGGTGGTACCAGAGCAGGACACCTCGAAGTCGCGCAGATTGTCGGCAACCGCATCGCCGTAGGCGTCAGCGATCCAGTTCCGATTGATGATCTCTTCGCCGATCCGGCGACGCTCCTGGGCAAATACGATGTCGGCGGGCAGTGGCTGCGCGAACGGGTCGGACTGAAAGATTACATCGCGCAGGTCGGAGATCATCACATTGGCATAACGCTCGCAATGGCGTGCCAGGAAGTCGAGGTAGGCGAAATAGCGGCCGGCCTGGTCGTTCATCGAAGGCGTCGACAGGCTATCTATGCGCTCCACCAGTACACCGTGGGCCAGCAGAGCGCTGACGGTGTCCGGGCTGGTCGCCCCGACGAACATGCACACATCGCCATGGAACGTTGTGCGTCCGAGCGAGCCGAGAAACCTCTCCACCTGATCGAATGTCATGCGCGTAAAAAGGCCCATGACAAGGTTCTTTCTGCCGTGCATCGACGCCGCCTAGCGCGCAACTTCGAACGGCACGCCCGGCCGAAGCGTTCCGCCACGAGTGATCGACACGAACCGGTTGTCGTCGAATACCAGGTCGATGCTGCAAGCCAGGTCATCATCTGCCTGACTTATGGCGTCGAACCGCAGCTCGCTGCCGATCCCGCAGCACAGGCTGTTCCAGGTGGCATAGCTCCGGTCAGCGTTCAGCGCGAGATGCACATCGGCGCGCGGCAGCCAGACCGGGGCCTCGCGTGACGCGGCGTCGATGGTCACCCGCACCGACTTCAGGTCCGCATTGGCGAGACACCATCCCTCGACCTTCACCCGCAGCTCCGTCGGCGCGCTCTGTGCTGTCAGCGTCAGCACCCAGCGGAGCGGCATGCCCCCACCGGTGAGTTCATCCTCCTCGCAGAATTGCGGCTCGCGCGGTTGGACGCGCACCGCCGGCGACGCCACGCGTGGTCGATCGGACTTGGTCAGCCAGAACAGGTAGCCCAGCGACAGGTCCTTGCCATTGAGCAGCGATAGATAGCGGTTGGCGTAGCTGGGCCACAGCCGCATCACCTGTCCCGCGAGCGATTCGCCGACGCGAAGCCGCGCCAGCAATCCGCCGATGCCGCCGAGCCCATCTGGATCGCGGCTGGACGGCAGCGCCTCGGCGGTGGCGAAACCAGCCTCGAGCGCCACGGCCTCGAACGCCTCGCCAACGAACATATGCTTGTCTTCGTAACCCGCGAGCAGCGCGAGGTCCCCCTGCAGCATGACGCCCCTGCGTGCTTCGGCGACCCAGTTGTGCAGCGTCTGCCGGTCCGGGGTGTAGGTCGCATCGCGCGCCAGCAGCATGGCGATGATGTCGGCAAACGCCATCGCCAGTACACGATGATAGCGCAGGCTCGGCTCGATGAAGCAGGCGCGACCGCCAGGCTTCAGGAAACGCCAGACATCGGCGAGGAAACCGCGAACATCGACGATGTGATGCACCACCGACGCGCCGATGCAGGTATCGAACGCCGCGTCGCGAAAACAGGCCTCGTTTGCGCTATAGGTCGCGAAGCGCACCGGCAGCGCGGACGCGATCCCGAGCCGGTCCAGATGTCCGCGGCAGATCCGCAGCATGTCGAGTGACACGTCGGTGAGCACCGTGTCGGTCGCGTCGCGGTGTCCGATCATGGCGCGGGAAAAGCCGCCGGTGCCGCAGCCGATCTCCACCACGGCGCCAAGCGACGCCGGCCAACGATCTCCGACGACCTGCCGAAACCGCAGATAATCGATTTCCGCACTGTCGTCGTCGATCGTGTGCGACGCGTCATAGTCGTAGGCATCGAGTTGGGTATCCAGCCGGCCGCCGACGAAGTCCAGGATACCGTCATGCGTGACATAACTGCGGCCGCAGATCAGGCAGAGACCGGCATCCGCCAACAGCACACCCTTACAGGCGGGGCACTGAAACCTGCTCTGGATGTCCAACATGGCGCGGCTCAGGGTTCCGGCAGATTGAGATCGATGCGGAGCTTCAACAGCAATTGGCTCTCGGTATTGGCGCTCAGTACCACGCCCGGCACCATGCCACCGACACGCACGCCATGCCTGGTGTCGATGGCAAGACTGGAAGCCAGGAAATCGAAATGAACCTCAGCGCCGTTCGGGTGGACGATCACAGGAAAGCCGAGATCGCCGCCGTGGCAGAGTTTGTTGACCACGCCCTGCACCACCTTGTGGATCTTCAGCAAATCCGTGCGGCCGACCAGTTCGATGAACATCCGGCGATAGAACTCCCGGACGACGGGCAGCGGCCCGCGCAACGCCATCGACGACACGATGGATTGCCGCAGCCAGTTATCGTCGAGTGCCACGAAGAGACTCAACCGGTCACGGTTGTATTCCGACTCACCAATGCGCGTCGGTCCCTCGCAGAACGCCGATAGACCAATCGTCTTGGTCAGGAACGGATGACGCGGAAAAACCGCACGCACGCTGTCGAGTATCAGCACCTGATCCGGTTGCGCCTCGCCGCCGGACACTATCCGATCAAGTACATGGTTCAGATAGAAATGTGCGATGTTGTCGGCGATTGCCGGTTCGATGGCTGGCACGCCATGGGCCGTGCATTGGAACCGCGTCAGAATCTCCATTTCGTCCGGAGCGAATTCGCCTACGCAGTGCACATCGACCGCGTCGCTGACGCAACGCAGACTGCCAAGGAACAACTCCAGCCAACCCGCGTCGCGCTGTCGCTGGTAGAACGCAACCACCGCGTCGCGCGAAGCCGGCGCCTGCTCGGGAACCGGCGGCGCCACCGGATCGTCGAGGTGGAATTGTGGTGACGTCGCGGCATACTGCCTTACCTTCGCACTGGCGTCCGAGCGCGACAGCACCGGCACCAGCCTGCCGCCGATCAGCACGCCCTGCTCTGCTATCTCCACCGCGTCATCCGGCACTGTGAGCAGTGCGACGGCGATCCGGTCGGTCGGATCGAGCCAGGCACCCCCCAGCGGATGCATGTGGACGACATAGTTGTGCACGCCCTGATCAGCCGCGCCGGTGATCGGCGTGGTCCGCCCGGCAAATTGGTGGGTCATCGCGGTGAGATAGCGAAGCATGCCTGCCAACGTGCCGAGCGTGACCGAGGAGTTCGACACCACGCAGTTGCGGATATTGCGCGCGACTGCCTCGCCGTAGGTCTGCACAACGGCATCGTGCACTGCTGGGGTTGCTTCGATCGTGCGACGCTCGCCGGTGTAGACGATGTCTGCGGGCAGCGGCACGCCGAACGGATCGGCCTGAACGATACCCGTGGCGGGGTCGGCCAACATCACGTTTGCATAGCCGTCGCCGCGGCGGACCAGGAAATCGAGGTAGCTGAAGTAGCGGCTCGACATGGCGGCCATGCTTTGTTGCGCTGACGGTCCGGCCCGCTCGATGATGACACCCTGGGCGCGAAGGCGATCGACGGTCTGCCCGGACAAATCCTCGATCACCAGGCAGATATCGCCGGCGAATGTCGTGCGTCGCAGCGACGCGATGAACGGCGCCAGTTGGGCGAATGACTGCCTCGCGCAGTAGCCGATGACCAGGTTCTTCGAGCCGTTCACGCGATTGCCCCGGCGAGTGGATAGGCCAACGGAACTTGTAGAGCACCGCTCCCGCTGGCGGGAGAGGTGCTGAGGATTTGCCACGAAACAACTGCGTCGGTTGCGGCTTTGGCCGCCACTTTCGTTGTCATCCCCGCCAAAGCGGGACCCAGTTGCCACATCCGCGGCAAGCCCTCACGCTTGGCCTCACCGCTGCCTCCGCCGCCCGAGTTCAGCGAGGCAGGCGTCCTTGTCGGCGACACAACCCCCTTCCAGCCACCACTGCCGCACCGCGTGCAGCAGGGCTCCCACGCGCGGACCCTCCGGCTCGCCGAGCGCTAACAGGTCGCGCCCCTCCAGCGGAAACACCGGACGCGGCATTGCGGCGAGCCGCGCCCGCAACGCCGCCCATTCCGGCGAGTTGGCACCGGCCAGCCAGGTCCGGTCGAGCAGCACCGCCTGCGATTCGTCGGCCAGCAGCCGGCGCAACGTCGCGTCATCGTCATCCGGCCGCGGCACCGGGTCGGCGCGCAACGCCGCCAGCCGATCGCGGTCGATCGCCGACAGCCGCAGCCGTGCTGCCAGCGCGGCCGGATCGCCGGTGAGCAACGCCGCCAGGCGCAGCAGCGGATCAATCGGGGCGTCCGCCACGACCAGGCGTGCGAGCCGTATCGGGTCGGCACCTTCCGGTACCACCACCGCCAGCACGCCAAGCTCGGCCATCAATCCGATCGCGGCTCGCGGATCAGGCGCGGACAGGATGCGGGCCAACTCGTTCCACACGCGCTCGACCGACAACCTGGCGATGCCGGGCACGCCGGCGCGGATCGCCGCGAGCGCGGCGGGATCGCCAGTCCGCCCGCCAAAGCGCGCAAAAAACCGAAAATACCGGAGAATCCGCAGATAATCTTCGGCAATGCGGGTTGCCGGATCACCGACAAAGCGCACGATTCCAGCGCCCAGATCGGCGATGCCGCCGAAATAGTCGAACACCTCACCGGCGCGCGTCAGCGACATCGCATTGATCGTGAAATCGCGCCGCGCCGCATCCGACCGCCAATCGCCGGTGAACGCCACCACGGCGTGGCGCCCGTCGGTTGCGACATCGCGGCGCAGCGTGGTGACCTCGAAGCCGTGGCCGTCCGCCACTGCCGTCACCGTGCCGTGCTCCAGGCCGGTCGGTACGGCCCGGATTCCGGCCGCCTTCAGCGTTTCGGTCACCTGCTCCGGCGGGCGGGGGGTTGCCAGATCGATCTCGCCGACCTCGCGGTCCGCCAGTGTGTCGCGCACTGCGCCACCGACCACCCGTGCCTCCGGCAGCGCCGCCATCACCGCGGCCAGCGCCGGGTGCGACAGGAACGGCGGTGGCACGATGCGCAGAGCAGGTGTGTCGCTCGTCACGGCGCGCCGTGGCCCGAGATCACCTTGCCGTCCTGCAGCCTGGCGGGTTGGTAGCTGACACCCGGTTGCAGCGCATCATCGTGGCTCAGCCAGACCAGGATGCCGGCCAGCACTGCCAGCAGGCAGGCGGCACCGACCACGAGTCGGACCGACGGTCCGCCTTCCACGGCAGAGAAGCGCCACACGGCAAACACGACAAATGGCGTAAGGAACAGCGCCAGTTCAGCCAGCCGAAGCATGCGGCCCCACTGCCCGCAGCTTTTGCGCCAAATGCACCAGGATCGCCGCTGTGGCGCCCCAGATATAGTGATCGGGATGCGGCCACACCCAATACTCCCGCCACACCCCACGCACGTGGTGGCGCTGGCGCTTCGGCGCGTCGGGATCGAGCAGCACCTCGATCGGCAACTCGAACACCGCCTCGACTTCCTCGGGCGCCGGCCGCAGGGCCAGGCCCGGCGGCAGCAGGCCGAGTATCGGAGTGATGCGATAGCCGGTACCGGTCACGTAGTCGGCCATCCGGCCAAGGACCTCGACCTGTGTGCGGTCGAGCGCGATCTCCTCTTCGGCCTCGCGCAGCGCCGCCGCTTCGGCATCGTCGTCGTGTGCGTCGATCCGTCCGCCGGGGAAGCTGACCTGCCCGCCGTGCTTGTTCAGATGCGCGTTCCGCTTGGTCAGCAGGATCCCCGGCGCAGAGCCCAGTATGACGGGAACCAGCACCGCGGCCGGTATCGGTGGCCGGTCCAGGATCTCCAGCACATCATCGCCATGTGCGACTTCGCCGGGCAGTGGCTCGGCAGCAATCGCGGTGAGCCGCGCCCGCAGCTCGGCAGCCCTCATCGTGGTGGAATCACTCGTCGCCGGGAGGCAGTTCGCCCAGCGGGAAGAACCGGCCGCAGCTCCAGACACCGAGCATACGCCGGCAACCAACCCACTCCGGGACGGCCAGCGCGACCAGCTCGTAGTAGACCGCGCGGTTGATCCGCGCCTCGACGCCGCGCTCGCCCGCGCCGGGACGTACCAGGATGTAGGGCGTTGGTTCGCAGGTCAGCAGATCGTGTGCGACGCGGATCGGGTGATCCGGTCCCGCGGTCACTACCTCATCGACATTGGTACGAAACGACAGGGCCTGCTGGCGGCCATCGCCGACCCAATCGAGCTCTACCGCGATGAACGGCGCGTCCTCCACGTCGATGCGGCCACGTTCGGCGGGCGTCTCCAGCCAGAACGAGCCGTCCGCCTCGCGCTTCAGCACGCTGGCGAACAGACATACCAATTCCTTCCGGTTGATCGGGCTGCCGCGATACAGCCACGCGCCGTCACGCCGAATCAGGAAGGGGAGGTCGCCGCATTCCGCCGGCGCACGGCGAGGGCGAGACTGGCGGCACGAAATCGCAGGATCGGGCTCGGCAAACGCCGCGACAACCGCCCGCGCGCTCGACCCATGAGTTCAGGGCGCTGGCAACCGGCGTTGGAGAGCTGGCCTGGTTCACGTCTCCGTCTCCATCCCTGCCGATCTTTAATCCTCGGTCGCGATATAGGTAGCATCCCCCCGCGCGTGAAAGTGCCTATATGACGGCTCGGTAAGTTTTGTCAGAGGTGTATGCCCGTATGTCGGTCAGTATGGCTGTCACGCCACAAGGGACAATCGATGCCAGCACGATCCTCGCGGAGGTGGAAGCGCTGGGCGCGCGCATCGGCCGGGTTCGCGCCGCGATCGGGCGCGTGATCTTCGGCCAGGACGAGGTGGTGGATCAGGCGCTGATCACGCTGCTGTCGGGTGGCCATGTGCTGCTGGTCGGTGTGCCCGGACTGGGCAAGAGCCGGCTGGTCGAGACGCTCGGCATCGTGCTCGGGCTCGCCACCAAGCGGGTGCAGTTCACCCCCGACCTGATGCCGGCCGACATCATCGGCAGCGAGGTGCTGGACGAGGCGGAGGGCCGGCGTAGCTTCCGCTTCGTGCCCGGCCCGGTGTTCTGCCAGTTGCTCATGGCCGACGAGATCAACCGCGCCAGCCCCCGCACTCAGTCGGCGCTGCTGCAGGCGATGCAGGAACAGCGCGTTGCGGTGGCGGGTGTCGAACATGTGCTGCCGCGCCCGTTCCACGTTCTGGCGACGCAGAACCCGATCGAGCAGGAAGGCACCTACCCGCTGCCCGAGGCACAGCTCGATCGTTTCCTGCTCGAGGTGGATGTCAGCTATCCGGCGCTGGAAGCGGAGCGGACCATGCTGCTTGCCACCACCGGCACCACGGAGGCGCCGCCGGAGCCAACGATGACCAGCGACGAGTTGCGCGCGGCACAGGCGCTGATCCGCCGCGTGCCGGTGGGCGAAAAGGTGGTGGACGCGATCCTGTCGCTGGTGCGCGGCGGCCGCCCGGAGTCGGCCGACGACGAGACGGTGCGGCGTCATGTCGCCTGGGGTCCTGGCCCGCGCGCGGCGCAGGCGCTGATGCTGGCGTCGCGGGCGCGAGCGCTGCTGGAAGGCCGGCTGGCGCCCAGCATCGATGACGTCGTGGCGCTCGCCCGGCCTGTGCTGCGGCATCGCATGGCGCTGAACTTTTCCGCTCGGGCCGACGGTGTGGTGCTCGCCGAGGTGATCGACCGGCTGGTCGAGCGACTTGCCTAGCGGATCCGTTCGGGCCGCGGCAGACGCACGGCGAGCTGAGGCGCTTGGCGCACGCTTACCGCCACTGCTGGTTGCCGCCGAACGCGTGGCGGCCACAGTCGCGCAGGGCGTGCACGGCCGGCGCAGGGTCGGCCAGGGCGACAGCTTCTGGCAGTTCCGCCACTTCGTCGCCGGCGATCCGATCGCACGCATCGACTGGCGGCAGTCGGCAAAGTCGGGGCGTCCGGTGCCGGATGGCTGGTTCATCCGCGAGACCGAATGGGAGGCGGCGCAGACCATCTGCGTGTGGCGCGACACCTCGGCGTCGATGCACTGGCGCTCGCGCGGCGCCCAGGTCGAGAAGCACGAGCGCGCCAACCTGCTGTTGCTGGCACTGGCCTCGTTGCTGCTGCGTGGCGGCGAGCGCGTCACGATGATCGCGCCCGACGCACGGCCGATATCCGGCCGCGCCGGTCTGGACCGGTTGGCCGAGGGGTTGATGGGCAGCACGGACGGTGATGCGGGGCTGCCGCCGCGCATGCCGTTGCCGCGGCATGCCCGTGTGGTGCTGTTCGGCGACTTCCTCTCGCCGCTTGAGGAAATTCAGGCCTCGATCGGCCGGCTGGCGGCGACGCCGGTGAGCGGCTATCTGATGCAGGTGCTCGACCCTGCCGAGGCCGACCTGCCGTACAGCGGACGCATCCGGTTTCGCGGGCTGGAGCGTGAGGGCGACACCCTGATCCCCCGTGTGGAGGGTGTGCGCGACGAATATTGCCGTCGGATGAAGGCGCAGCAGGAAGGTTTGGCGGCGATCTGTGCCGCCGCCGACTTCGGCTTTGCCGTGCATCGCACCGACCACTCCCCCGAGGCCGCATTGCTCGGCCTCTACGCGGCGCTGACCGCACGATGATCTTTGCCGCGCCCTGGGTACTGCTCGCGCTGCCTGCCCTGCCGCTGTTGTGGTGGCTGCTGCGGGTGACTCCGCCAGCGCCGCGCAGCGAGTCGTTTCCGGCGATCCGGCTGCTGATGGGGCTGCATGCCCGCGAAGAGACACCGGCGCGCACGCCGTGGTGGCTGCTGCTGCTGCGCATGGTCGCCGCCACACTGGTGATCCTGGCATTGGCGCGTCCGGTGCTGGATGCCGGCTCGATCCTGGCCGGTTCGGGACCGGTACTGCTGGTCGTGGATAACGGCTGGGCCTCGGCCCGCGATTGGCTGCGTCGGATGCAGGCCGCGAATACCGTGCTGGATCGCGCCGAACGTGCCGGGCGACAGGTGGCGCTGCTCGCCACCGCGGCGGACGGTGCAGGCTCCGCGCCTGAGGTCACCGCACCGCTGCCGGTCGCCGATCTGCGCGCCAAGGTGGCGGCGCTGCATCCCGAGCCCTGGCCGCCTGACCGCGGCGCCGCCGCGACGGGGCTGAGGGCCTGGCATCAGCCCGGCGCTGCGGTGGTCTATCTGGGCGACGGGCTGACGCATGGTGCCAACTTCACCTCGTTTGCCCAGGCACTGGGTGCGACGGGGCCGGTGACCGAGCTGCGCAGCCAGGCTGCACCGGCAAGGCTGCTGCTGCCGCCGCAGAACGAGGCTGACCGCCTGATTGCGCGGGTCGCCCAGCCGCCACAACCGCTCGCCGGGCAGGCGGTGGTGCTCGCGCAGAGCGGTGACGGCCGCACGTTGGCACGCGCGACACTTGATTTGCCTGCCGGCGCCAGCGAAGGCGCGACGGCGATGGTGCTGCCGCCGGAGTTGCGCAACCGCCTGAGCCGGCTAGTGCTGGAAGGGCCGCCGAGTGCCGCCTCGGTGGTTCTGCTGGACGAGCGCTGGCGGCGGCGGCCGGTGGGGATCCTGGCAGGCGACCTTGCCTCGGCCGACACGCCGTTCGCGGGTTCGCTGTACTACCTGGGCCGTGCCCTGTCGCCGTTCACCGAGGTGCGCGAGGCTGATTTCGCGACACTGCTGCAACGCGAGGTGTCGGTGTTGATCCTCGCGGACCGGCCGCTGCCGGCCGGCGCCGAACGCGATGCGCTGACGAAGTGGGTGGAACAGGGCGGGCTGCTGATCCGCTTCGCTGGCCCGCGCACCGCCGAACAGCCGATCGGCGAGACCGATTCGCTGATGCCGGTGAAATTGCTCGGCGGCGATCGCCAGCTTGGTGGCGCGTTGTCCTGGTCGGAACCCGCAGGCGTCGCGCAATTCTCCGCCGGTTCGCCGTTCGCGGGTCTTGCCGTGCCAGACGAGGTCAAGGTCAACCGGCAGGTGCTGGCTGAACCTTCGACGGACCTGACCGGGCACACCTGGGCGGCACTGGCCGATGGCACGCCGCTGGTGACGCAGGCCACGCGTGGCGCGGGCCGCGTGGTGTTGTTCCACGTCACTGCCAACGCGGACTGGTCCAATCTGCCATTGTCCGGCCTGTTCGTGGACATGCTGCGCCGGCTGGTGGCTCTGTCCGCGGGTGTCGCTCCGACCTCGGACAGCACCGTGCTGGCGCCCGCCGAAACGCTGGACGGCTTCGGCTTGCTGTCCATGCCACCGCAGGCAGCGACCGGCCTGCCCGCCGACGAGATCGCCCGCACCGTAGCCTCGCCGCGCCACCCGCCGGGTTTGTATGGGCCGGAGAACGGGCGCCGCGCGCTGAATCTCGGCGCCAATCTGCCGGCACCGGAGGCTGCTCCACCAGTGCCGGGCGCTCGCATCGAGGACTACGCCGCGACCGCGCCGGAGCGCGCGCTGGGGCCGGCGTTTCTGGCTGTCGCGGTGGTGTTGCTGGCGCTGGACCTGCTGATCGCGCTCGGGCTGCGTGGGCTGCTGCGGCCAAGCCGGATAGCGGCAGCGCTGCTGCTCGGGCTTCTGGCTGCACCGGCGGCGCACGCGCTGGACAGCAATCCCAACCCCGCGCTGGAGACGCGGCTTGGCTATATCGTCACCGGCGACGCTCAATTGGACGCGATCTCGCGCGCCGGGCTGGAGGGACTCTCGGAATACGTCAATCGCCGCACCGCCGCGCTGCTGGCGGAACCGGACGCTGTAGAACCTGGCAGGACTGATCTCAGCTTTTATCCGCTGCTCTATTGGCCGATCAGCGCCGATGCGCAGCCGCTGTCGACGGAACAGTCTGCGGCGCTGAATGACTACATGAGCCGCGGCGGTATCGTCCTGGTGGATACGCGCGATTCTGGTTCAGGCGCCGGCTTCGCGCCCGGAACCGGATCGGCGTTGCAACGGGTCGCGCAGGGCCTGGTGATCCCACCGCTGGCGCCGCTGACCACGGAACACGTGCTGGCGCGCGCCTTTTACCTGTTGCAGGACTTTCCTGGGCGGTACACCGGCGATTCTGTATGGGTGCAGCGTGACCAGGATCGCACGAACGACAGTGTCAGCCCGGTGATCATCGGCGGCAACGACTGGGCAGAGGCGTGGGCGGTGGATGAGGGTGGACGCAATCCCTACGCGGTGATCCCAGGTGGCTCCCGGCAGCGGACGCTGGCGTATCGGTTCGGGGTGAACCTCGTGATGTATGCGCTGACTGGCAACTACAAGGGCGACCAGGTGCATGTGCCAGCGATATTGCAGCGGTTGGGGCAATAACGGAGCCGCAGCAGTGAACAAGTGCTCCGATACAATCGTATGATTCGCCAGCGCTGCAAATCACGTCATTTCCGCACAAGCGGGAATGACACAGGACGCGACGCTGATGCTGCATTGTCTGAGTCGACGCGCCCAGCGCCAATGGTCTGGAAAATATCGACGATGACGATGGTGATCTGAATGCGTCCGGAAGAAGTCATCGCCGCGCTGCGTTTCGAGCCGCTGTTGCCGCTGTGGTTGATTGCGGCACTTGGCGCGCTCGCGCTGCTGATGGTGGCGCTCGCCGCGTTCCGGCGGGCGCGCGGCACGCTGTGGCGGCTCGCCGGCTTCGCCGTGCTGCTGCTCTGGCTGGCCGGTCCCCGGCTGGTGCAGGAGAGCCGCGACAACCTCCCCGACATCGGCCTGCTGGTGGTCGACCAGACCGCCTCGATGCAGGTCGGTGAGCGTACGCGCCTCGCCGAAGCCACGCGCGCCGCGATCACCCAGCAGGCGACGAAGCTGCCCGATCTCGAACTTCGCACCATCACCGTGCCAGAGGGCGGCGATGCCGGCACACGGCTGTTCGGTGCCATCGACCGGGCGCTGGCGGACATTCCTCGCTCGCGGCTGGCCGGCACGATCGCCATCACCGACGGTCAGGTGCACGACATCCCCGAAAGCCCTCCCGGTGGCGCGCCGCTCAATGTGCTGATCCCGGCAAATGGTGAGGAGACCGACCGCCGTCTCCGTGTGATCGAGGCACCGAGCTACGGCATTGTCGGCAAGTCCGTCACGATGCGGGTCGCCATCGAGGACCTTGGCGTGGTGCACCCCGGTCCGTCCGCCAATCTGACGATCCGTCGCGACGGCGAGCCGCCGCGGGTCGAGAATGTGCCAATCGGCGTCGAGCAGCGGATCGAGCTGCCGATCACCCGCGCCGGTCCCACCGTGGTGGAGCTGTCTGCGTCGCCACTCGCCGGTGAAGTCTCCACCATCAACAACCGCGCGGTGGTCGAGATCAACGGCGTCCGTGACCGGCTCCGCGTGCTGCTGATCTCCGGCGAACCGCATCCGGGCGAGCGCACCTGGCGGCGGCTGTTGAAAGCGGATCCATCGGTTGACCTGGTGCACTTCACCATCCTGCGCCCACCCGAAAAGGACGACCTCACACCACTGAACGAGCTGGCGTTGATCGCATTCCCGGTGCGCGAACTGTTCCTCGACAAGATCAACGAATTCGACCTGATCATCCTGGATCGCTTCCAGAACCGCGGCCTGTTGCCGATGCCGTACATCGCCAATATCGCGGAGCACGTACGCGACGGCGGCGCATTGCTCCTGAGCGTGGGTCCGGAGTTCTCCGGCGCGAGCAGTCTCGCCGCGACGCCTATCGGACAGGTACTGCCCGGTGTTCCCGCGTCGATGAATGCCGTGGTCGAGGAGCAGTTCCGCCCCCGCGTCACTGATCTCGGCCAGCGCCATCCGGTCACCGAGGGCCTGACGGGCGCCAACCCGGCCGGCAATCCCGATGCGGTCGCGGGATGGGGATCGTGGTACCGGCGCATCCAGCCGGCCGATGTGCGCGGCGAGGTGCTGCTGGGTACGCGCGACAGCCAGCCGCTGCTGCTGTTGGACCGCGTCGGCAAAGGCCGCGTCGCGTTGCTGCTGTCGGATCAGATTTGGCTGTGGTCGCGCGGCCATCAGGGAGGCGGACCGCAGGCCGAGTTGCTGCGCCGGGTCGCACATTGGCTGATGCAGGAGCCGGATCTGGAAGAGAACGCGCTGACCGCACGCGTTGCCGATGGGCGGCTCTCAATCGAGCGCCGCTCGACCGATCCGGCGCCGCCCGGTCAGGTGACGGTGACCGATCCGGACGGCAAGTCGCAGACATTGGACCTGACGGCGGCCAGCCCCGGCAAGGGCACTGCCTCGCTGCCGGCGACCACGCCGGGGGTCTGGCAGGTCGGCGATGGCGCGCGTACCGCTTACGCTGCGGCGGGCGCCGCCAATCCGCCGGAACTCGCCGATCTGCGCGCCACCGCGACGCTGCTGCGCAAGCTGGTGCGCGCATCGGGCGGCGGGATACATTTCATCGGCACCGGTGCGCCAGGGGCGCCGCCCGACGTACCCGACCTCCGTCGCACCGAACCCGACCGGTCGGCGGCCGGCAGTTCATGGATCGGGCTGGAGCGGCGGCACGATCACGTGGTGACCGGGATCGCCTCGCTGGTGCTGTTGCCGGCGTGGATCGCGCTGCCGCTGATGCTGGGGCTGATGGTGCTGGCGTGGCGGCGCGAGGGGACCTGAAGCGAGGCGGCAAGTCGACCGCGGCATAAACCGGCCCTTAATCCGCCGCGACGGATACTACCGGTTCCATCGGGGAGCCGGAGGCTGGAGGGTGGACGCCGCAGAACGTTTGCGCAGCCTGAACGCCGCCCTTGCGTTGCTGGAAGACGGCCGGCACCGGCGGTCCGAGCGGATCTGCCGTTGCCTCGTCAAGCGCGACCGCGACGATGTCGAAGCATCGTTGCTACTCGGCCTCGCCGTTGGCATGCAGGGGCGCACCGCTGCGGCCGCGGTGTTGTTGAACCGGGTCGCGCGGGCTCGACCCGGGTTCGGGCATCCTTGCGCCGACCTGGCGCGGATGCTGCTTGCGCACGACAGCATGTCGCTCGTCGCCCCACAATATCGGGCCTGCCTCGGGCTCGCGCCCGACGATTTGCGGCTGTGCTACGCGTTTGCTGGGTTCCTCCGCGAAACCGGCGAAGCAGCGGAGGCGGTGAGCGTGCTCGCGCCGGTCCTGCGGGCGCACCCCGACAGCGCGGAGGCGCACGATCAGATGGGCCTCGCTCTTGCCGAGGCCGGGCGTTTTGCCGACGCGATACGGCAATTCCGCCAATCCATCGCCAGCGATCCTGCACAGGCGACGTTCTGGGCCAATCTCGGCATGATGCTGAAGGTCGAAGGACAGTTCGACGCGGCGCTGGATGCCTACGACGCGGCGCTGGCGCGCGCACCGGGCAATCGGCAGATCAGGGTGAACCGTGCCGTGACGCGCCTGCATGCCGGACGATTCGCGGAGGCCTGGCAGGACGAAGATTGGGTTCTGGCCGAGCCGGGCCGCAGCATACTGCCCGCCGAGCAGTTGTTACCGCCGCTGTCCCGCCTACCTGATATGACGGGACGCACGGTGCTGGTGGTGCAGGAGGAAGGCCTCGGCGACACGCTGCAGTTCGTGCGCTTCATCCCGCTGCTGGCGCAGCGCGGTGCGCGCGTTGTCGTTGTGGTGCCACCGACACTGACACGGCTGATGCGCACGGTGCCCGGCGTGACCGACGTGCCGGACGGCGACGCGCAGGTGCCGCGGCACGACTTTCATTGCTCGTTCAACGGCCTGCCGCGCGCCTTCGAGATCACTCTGGAGACCATTCCCTGTGACGTACCGTACCTGATGGCCGATCCGGCGCTGGCGCGCCAATGGGCCGAGCGGCTGCCGGCTGGCGACACGTTGCGGGTCGGGCTGTGCTGGGCCGGACAGGCGCGTCCGTGGCTGACGGGGTTTGTCGGACTCGATCGCCGGCGCAGTACCAGCCTGGCGACCCTCACGCCACTCGCCGCCGTTCCCGCGGTGCGGTTCGTTAGTCTGCAGAAGGGACCGGCGGCAGCGGAGGCGTGCGCGGCAGGCTTCGGTCTGCTCGATATGATGGATGAGGTGCACGACTTTGCGGACACGGCTGCCATCGTCGCCAATCTGGATCTGGTTATCAGTGTCGACACCTCGGTCGTGCATCTCGCCGGTGCACTGGGCAAGCCGGTATTCATGCTTGATCGCTACGACAATTGCTGGCGTTGGCTGAGTGGGCGCGAGGACAGCCCTTGGTATCCATCGCTCCGCATCTTCCGCCAGCGGCGAAGCGGCGACTGGACGCCGGTGATAGCGCGCGTCGCTAAGGCGCTGGCTGCAGCGGCATGCCGTCCATTCCGGGCGCCGGAATGCCGAGATGCCGCATGATGCTCGGCGCTAGGTCGGTGACATGGGCAGCCGTATGGCGCACAGCGCCGGCGGCGAATCCAGGACCATCGATCATCAGCACGGGCGACTGCTCGAACTGACCGAGCCCGCCATGCTGACCGCAACCTAGCCGGTCCGGCTTGCCCCAACGTGGCTTGGCGGCGAGCGATCGACCGGGAATCCCGAATTCGTTCTCCGATGCATCGGCCTTGAGCGACACCGCGAAGGCGAGGCCATTGTGTGGCGCCTGCCCTATCGTGCCGAGGTTCGCTTTGTCGATCACACGGCCAGCCCAAGGTCGCGATGTCAGGAAGTCGGCGAGGCGGTCACGCAGGCGGTCGGCATCCGGATGCAAATAGATCAGGCTCGAGGTACCGCTGGACACGGCAACAATGTCATTCGAGTTGGGAGCCGACTTCAGGCCGGCAGCGATCAGTTCGGCCTCGATGTCCACCACACCGGAAACCGTTTCGTGGCCGTG
Organism: uncultured Alphaproteobacteria bacterium; assembly: GCA_963819855.1. Taxonomy (GTDB): domain Bacteria; phylum Pseudomonadota; class Alphaproteobacteria; order Acetobacterales; family Acetobacteraceae; genus JAMXLO01. The sequence goes on along the minus strand of CAWFYC010000023.1, from coordinate 355,815 downwards.
ATCCGATCCGACGATCAGCAGAGTTTCGTCGCCATCGGCGCATCGGCGCTCTACCGCGGCAATGGCCATGCCGGCATGGCGATCCGCCTCGCGCAGCACTGCGAGATGCTCCGCTGAACCAAGGGCGGTGTTATGCTGGATGTGATCAGGCTCGCCCAGCCACAGCACGGCAAACGCCGGTTGGCGCTGGCCCAATGCATCGGCGATGAACCGCTCGGTCAGCGCGCGATCGCCAGCCGTGTCCAGCGAGATGTTCAACGGAGCGAGCGGAACGCGGCCGGGCGCGAACGAGCCGGCGCGGTGATAGACGTGTCCGTGGCCATCCGGATCGTGCGCATAGGCGGCACCGGGCGAGACGTTGTTGTAGATGACCGCACCGCCGTACGGCGCCAGTCGTTCGGCGAGCGTCGGCACCGCGAGTGAATGCCCGGTGACCGCGCGTTTGTGTTGCAGGAAGTCCGGCAGGCCGGCGTCGTGCGGGACCAGCACGCCATCTTCCAACAGCGCCATCGCGTTGCCCTGCAGCGTGTGACGCGCGGGATGGCAACCGGTCGCAAGGGTCGCGGTGACCACGCGGGTGGCCGACGGAAAGGCGGTACGATACTCAGGGAACCACTCGGCGCGCGTGGCGAGATCGGCGAGGTGCGGCGTTCGCGCAGCATCGACGAAGTCGCGCCGCAACCCGTCGAGGATCACGAGGACAGCACGCTTCATGTCGAACCCCCGGACACCTGCATGATCGTCATCACCACCGATGCGCATGCCGCGCATGACCCCGACACCATGGCGCCGTCGCCGAGCGGCCGGCCATTCTATGACCGTGCGGCGCGCGTGGACCAGTTGCTCGGTGCGGTGCACCGGCTTGGCCTCCCGACCACACCGGCACCCGACCATGGTATGGCGCCGATCGCCGCGGTGCATGATGCCGGTTACCTGCGCTTTCTGGAGACCGCGTTCGAGCGCTGGCAGGCAACCCCTCTGGCCGGGCCAGCGGTGCGGACGTTCGGCTACGCGGTGCGACACATGCAGCGTCCGCCGGACGCGATCATCGGGCAGGCGGGATACTATATGAGCGGCGAGACCGTACCGGTGCTGCAAGGCACCTGGCAGGCAGCGAAGACCTCGGCGCATGTCGCCGTGGAAGGCGCCAGGCGCATCCTCGGCGGTGCGCGCGAGGTCTATGCGCTTTGCCGCCCGTCCGGCCATCACGTCCATGCCGATCTGGCCGGCGGGTTCTGCTACCTCAACAACGCCGCGATCGCCGCGCAGGTGCTGGTGGACGGTGGAGCGAAGCCGGCCGTGCTGGATGTCGACGTGCACCATGGCAACGGCACACAGAGCATCCTGTATCAGCGGGATGATGTGTTCTTCTGTTCGGTGCACGGCGATCCGCGCTGGTTGTACCCATGGTACGCTGGCTACGACGATGAGACCGGGGCGGGGAAAGGGTTCGGCTGCAACCTGAATCTGTCGCTGGCACCGGACACGGAGAATGCCGGCTATGTCGAGGCGGTGGATGCGGGGCTTTCTGCGATCAGGAAATTCGGTGCCTCGGCACTGATAATTTCACTCGGCTTCGACGCGCATGTCGGCGATCCGACTGCCAACCTTGCCGTCACAGGCGAGGGGTTCCGTGCCATCGGTCAGCATATCGGCAACCTGGGTCTGCCGACCCTGCTGGTGCAGGAGGGCGGCTACATCGTCGAGAAGCTGGGCGACAATTTGACGGCGTTCCTCGGCGGCTTCCTGCCGACGCGTTGAATTCGTTCCATGTCCGGTATGACATCGGCCGGCTTCAACAAGGCGACGTGCGGCCGCGGCGTTCGATCGATCATGGCATCGCTGTCGCCACAGCCATTCGCCGAGGGCAACGGGGAACCGAGTCAGGCCGTGATCGTCACTCCAAGTCCCGTGCGACCTCCGGCTGGTGCAGCAGCTGGTCGATCTTGGTCGCATACTCCAGCGCATGGTCCGGTTGGAACGACAGCTCCGGCACGAACTTCAACCGCACCGCATGCGCCACCTGACCACGCAGGAACGGCGCCGCGCGCTTCAGCGCCGGTAGCAGCGCATCGATATCGGCGCGGCCCAGTCGTGCCACGTAGGCGATCGCATGCTTCAGATCGGGCCCGATTCGCACCTCGGTAACCGTAACCTGCGCCTCGGCCAGCTCCGGATCGCGGAAATCCCGCCGTTCGAACAGGCCGGCGAGCACGTGGCGAATCTCCTCCGCCACGCGCAACTGCCGTTGCGACGGACCGGCAGCCGGCTTCCTCAAGCCGGGACCAGCTCGGTCTCGAAGCACTCGATCACGTCGCCTTCCTGCAGATCGTGGAAGTTGGCGAACGACAGGCCGCATTCGTAGCCACGCGCCACCTCGCGCACATCGTCCTTGAAGCGCTTCAACTGCGACAGCTCGCCGTTGTGGATCACCACGTTGTCGCGCAGCACGCGGACGCCGGCGCCGCGCCTCACCACGCCGTCTGTCACCATGCAACCGGCGACCTTGCCGGTGCGGGTGATGTTGAACACCTTGCGGACCTCGGCGTAGCCCAGGAAGCGCTCGCGCTCCTTCGGCGCGACCTTGCCCTGCACCAGTTTTTCGATGTCGTCCGCCACCTCGTAGATAATCGAGTAGTAGCGGATATCGACGCCGTCCCGTGTGGCCAGGTCGCGCGCCTGCGCGGTCGCGCGCACGTTGAACGCCAGCACGTAGGCGTCCGACGCCTTGGCGAGCTGGATGTCGCTTTCGGTGATCTGGCCCACCGCGGCGTGCAGCACGCGGACCTTCACTTCCTCGTGTGCCAGCTTCAGCACGGTGGCCTGGATCGCCTCGGCGCTGCCCTGCACATCGGCCTTGATCAACACCGCGACCTCTTTCTGCTCGCCCGCCTGGATGCGGGCCAGCATCTGGTCGAGCGTGCCGCGCGCGCCGGCGGTCGCGCCGGCCGCCTTCTCACGCAGCTTGCGAGTACGGAATTCTGCAATCTCGCGGGCACGGCTCTCATTCTCCACCGCGACGAACGGCTCGCCGGCCGACGGTACCCCGGCGAGGCCGAGGATTTCCACCGGCGCCGACGGCCCCGCCTCAGTGATGGCGCGGGCCTTGTCGTCGAGCATGGCGCGCACCCGGCCCCACTCGGCACCGGCGACCACGATGTCGCCCTGCCGCAGCGTGCCCTTCTGCACCAGCACCGTCGCCACCGGACCTCGGCCGCGATCCAGCCGGCTTTCGATCACCGTACCTTCGGCGGCACGCTCGGGGTTCGCCTTCAGGTCGAGAATTTCGGCCTGCAGCGAGATCGCCTCGGTCAGCTTATCGAGGCCGGTCCGCTTGATCGCGGACACCTCCACGTCCTGGGTCTCACCCCCCATCTCCTCGACCACGACCTCGTAGCTGAGCAGTTCCTGGCGGACACGCGCCGGATTGGCGTCCTCCTTGTCCATCTTGTTGATGGCGATGATAAGCGGCGCGCTGGCAGCCTTCGCGTGGCGAATCGCCTCGATCGTTTGCGGCATCACGCCGTCGTCCGCCGCCACCACCAGCACCACGATGTCGGTGACCGACGCGCCGCGGGCGCGCATCGCGGTGAACGCCTCGTGACCCGGCGTATCGATGAAGGTGATCCTCGCGCCGTCCGGCATCTCCACCTGGTATGCACCGATATGCTGGGTGATGCCGCCGGCCTCGCCTGCCGCGACATCGGTCGAACGCAGCGCATCGAGCAGCGAGGTCTTGCCGTGGTCCACGTGGCCCATCACGGTGACCACCGGCGGGCGCAACTCGAGCTCCGCGTCGGTGTCGGCGGCACCCTCCAGGCCCATCTCGACATCGGACTCCGAGACGCGGCGGGCGCGGTGGCCGAATTCCTGCACCACCAGTTCGGCGGTGTCGGCATCCAGCGTCTGCGTGATGGTCGCCATCACGCCGAGTTTCATCAGCGCCTTGACCACCTCGCCGGCGCGGGCGGCCATACGGTTGGCGAGTTCCTGCACTGTGATGTTGTCAGGCAGGATCACGTCGCGCACCACCTTCACCTGGTCTGACCGCAGCCGTTCCAGTTCCGCCTGCCGGCGCTCGCGCTCGCGCTGGCGGCGCACCGAGGCGAGCGAGCGGACGCGTTCGTCCTCGCCCTCGATCGCTGCCTGCACATCGATACGGCCGGCGCGGCGCCCGGCATCGGTGCCCTTCTTTGCGACGACGGTCTGTGGCTTGCGTGGCAACACCAAGCCGCCTGGGCGGCGGATCGGGCGCGCTTCGTCCTCTTCCTCCAGCGCCCGTGTGCCAGGGCGTAGGCGCAGTGTCTCGGTCGGCGCCGCAGGCGCGGCGGCCGGAGCGAGATTGGGTGCGGGTTGCGCGCGGGCTGCTTCGGAACCATCCGCCACCGGCGCGGTGACCTGAGCTTCCGCCGTGGCCTCGGCGGCCTTTCGCGCGGCCTCCTCGGCCTCCCGACGCGCTGCATCCAGGACCCCTTGGCGGGCCTCCTCCTCTGCCGCCTTGCGCGCCTCTTCCTCACGCCTGCGCGCCTCTTCGGCGGCCGATAGGATGGAAATCTTTTCCTGTTCCCGCCGTTCAGCCTCCCGCCGCGCGGATTCGCGCTGCTGCTCGACCAATGCGCGCTGCCGCGCTGCCTGTTCGGTCGCGGTCAGGGCACGAGGAACGGCGGTGACCGCCGGACGTTCACCCGGCGCCGCGCCGGCGCGCGCGGTCGGTGCCGCTGTTCCGGCGTTGGGAGCGCCGGCGGCGGGAGTGCCAGGCGCGCCGACCGGGGCGCGCTTCTTGCGCACCTCGACCTGCACCAGCTTGGAGCGACCATGGCTGAAGCTCTGCCGCACGGCGCCGGCATCGACCGTTCGGCCGAGCTCCAGGCGGCCCGCCGGCCGCAGCGAGAGCCGCCCCTTGGCGGTATCCTGATCGTTGGTTTCGCTCATCGACTACCCGCTGGCCCCGTCCATGTCTGTTCGCTCGTTTCCGGTCTTGCCGCCGGCGGCACTCCGTCGCAACCCCCTGAGCCGCTCCGCCTCGATGGCGAGCCGCTCCCCCAGTCGGCCGGACGCGATCGCGACATGCACCACATGGTCACGACCGAACACGCGGCCAAGCGCTGCCGCCGGGAGAGGGTCCACGACGGTGACCGACTCGCCGGCGCCGGAAAGAAATCGTGCACGTTCCGCCACGCTCCCGTCCGACGCCTGCAGGATCAGTCTGCCTCGACCCGTCCGCAGCCACTCCCGCGCCTTGTCGAACCCCGCGACCGCCTGCCCGGCGCGGCGAGCGAGTCCAACCAACTCGCCGATCCGCCGGACCAGCGCCGCCTCAAGCACGGCAGGAAGATCGGGGGGTACGATGACAGGGCCGCGCGCGGCCCTGGCGAAGGCACGCCCCAGTCCTCCCTGGGCGCGAGCGGTTTCTAGCACATCCCCGGACGCGCTCAACCAGATTCCCCGACCGGGCAGGGTTGCGGCCAGGTCCGGTACCAGCTTGCGGTCAGGCGCCACGACGAAGCGTATCATCCGCTCCTTCGGCAGCCGCTCGCGTGAGACGATGCAGCGGCGGAGCGGGCCGGTTTCCGGCTCATCCTCGACCGCCTGTGCTGCTGCCTCAGTCGTGTTGCGCCTCCTGCGGAGCTGGCTCGCCTTCCGCGGACAGTCCCTGGACTTGACCCGGGGATACGGGGTCATCGGAGAACCAATGGGCGCGCGCCGCCATTATCACGTCGTTGGCGGTGGCCTCGTCCATCGCCTCGGCGCCGACGATCTCAATCAGCTCGTCCGAGGCGAGGTCCGCAAGATCATCCAGCGTCTTTACCTCCTTTTCGCCGAGCGCCACCAGCATCGCGGGGGTCAGCACCTCGATGGCCGCGATGTCATCACTCACCCCCAGTTCGACGCGCTTCTCAGTCAGCTCGGTGTCGCGGCGGGTGATGAAGGCCTCTGCGCGGCGGATCAGTTCGGCGGCGATCGATTCGTCGAAGCCCTCGATCGCGGCAACCTCGTCCTCGGGCGTGAAGGCCAGTTCCTCGACGCTGGTAAAACCCTCGGTGACCAGCAGGCCCGCGATCACGTCGTCCACGTCGAGCGCCTCGACGAACAACCCGCTGCGCCGGCGGAATTCCTCCTGGCGCCGCTCGCTTTCTTCCGCCTCGGTCAGAATGTCGATGTCCCAGCGCGTGAGCTGGCTCGCCAGCCGCACGTTCTGGCCGCGCCGGCCGATGGCGAGCGAAAGCTGTTCGTCCGGCACCACGACTTCGACGCGCCCGGCCTCCTCGTCCATCACCACCTTGGTGACTTCCGCCGGCGCAAGCGCGTTCACCACGAAGGTCGCGGACTGCGGCGACCAGGGGATGATGTCGATCTTCTCACCTTGCAACTCCTGCACCACCGCCTGCACGCGTGAGCCACGCATGCCGACGCAGGCACCGACCGGATCGATCGAGGAGTTGCGGCTGATCACCGCCATCTTGGCGCGGCTGCCGGGATCGCGCGCCACCGCCTTGATCTCGATGATGCCGTCATAGATCTCCGGCACCTCCTGGGCGAACAGCTTGGCGAGGAAGCCGGGATGTGTGCGGGACAGGAAGATCTGCGGACCGCGCGGTTCGTCGCGCACGTCGTAGATGTAGGCGCGCACGCGGTCGCCGTTGCGGAAGCTCTCGCGGGGGATCAGTTCGTCGCGGCGGAGCAACGCCTCGGCCCGGCCGAGCTCCACCATCAGGTTGCCGTACTCGGTGCGCTTCACCACGCCGTTGATGACCTCGCCGACGCGGTCCTTGAACTCCTCGTACTGCCGCTTGCGCTCATATTCGCGCACCCGTTGCACGATCACCTGCTTGGCGGTCTGCGCCGCGATGCGGCCGAAATCGATCGGCGGCAGCGGATCGACCAGGTGCTCGCCCAGCTTGATCTCCGGCTGGAACTTCTTGGCGATGTGGACCGGGATCTGGGTCTCCTCGTTCTCTACCGTCTCCACCGCCTCGGTCCAGCGCGACAGGCGAACGTCGCCGGTCTTCCGATCGATCGTGGCGCGGATGTCCTTCTCGTGGCCGTACTTGGCGCGGCCGGCCTTCTGGATCGCCTGCTCCATGGCTTCCAGGACTTCCTCACGGTCGATGTTCTTTTCCCGCGCGACGGCGTCGGCGACCAGCAGCAGTTCGGGGCGGGCAATGGCGGTGTCCATTTGGACCTCTGTTTCTAGTTGGGACGAGGCGGGGTTGCGGTGGCGGCGATCAACGCGTCGGTGAGCAGCAGTTTGGCACGTCTGATGGCGTCGAGGGGAAGCGTGACTTCGGAGCCGTCGTCGAGCCGGAGGCGGGCAGACGTGTCATCGGCGCCCAGCGCGATTCCCGAGAAGCGCCTGCGGCCACCGATCGGCGCGATTGTCTCGGCGCGGGCGAGGTGGCCGGCGTAGCGGTTCCAGTCCTTGGCGCGCGTCAGCGGGCGGTCGATGCCGGCAGAGCTGACTTCCAGCGACCAGGCGCCGGGGATCGGGTCCGCCACGTCCAGCACAGCGCCGATCGCGTGGCTGATCGCCTCGCAGTCGGCGACGGTGATCTGGCTGCCGTCGGCGCGATCGGCCATCACCTGGACGGTGGGGCGCTCGCGGCCCAGCACGGCGACTCGCACGAGTTCGTAGCCCATGCCTTCCAGCGCGGGTGCCACGATCGCGGCCAGCCGGGCTTCGAGGCTGGTGAGGGTTGGTTCAGCTGCGTCCAAAACAAAAAAGGCGGCCGGTCAGGGCCACCCTCCGTAACTCTGCGGAAGATTGATTTGTGGACCAAGACATAGTGGGATGTGAGGGAATGTGCAAGGTGGCGGGCGTGGCTTATCCGTTGCAGGTGGAGCACGTTCGCTCTATGGCTGCGTGGCGTCCTATCGACGGTGAATTGGCTTGCCTGTTGTCGCTGCTGCACTGAGTGGTCTCGCCGGCATGTCGTTCGCGCTGATGCTCCTGGGAGTGGCCGGCGCCGCATTCTCAATCTGGTCGCTGTCGCGATTGCGCCGCGACTATCTCGTCGTCGAGGCTGCCGAGACGCTTGCGACGGTCAACCTGAGCCATGTCGTGCGCCGATACGTTCCGCGGCGGCTACGTTCGCACCGCCGGTCCGAGGAACTGCTGCTTGCCAAGCAGATCATCGATGCCAGGCTGCCCAGGTGGAAGCGATGGGCCATCGTATCTGCCGTGCTCGTGGTATGTTCCGCCGGTGCTGCGGCTTTTTTCGTCCACCGGAACCTGCACGCCGCAAGCCTGGCCCGGGTCGCGGCCAGGTCTCTGCCGAGCGGCGATGCTCTCGCAGCGATTCAGGGCGTCTGGGGATGGCGGTCCGACTTCTTGCGGTCGTGCACCGAAAACCCCCAGGTGATTTCGGTATCGGCCGATCGCGCAACGCTGTCGGTCCACTACGCCAAACCGATCTCTTCCGCGGCGCCATCGTTGCGTAATTTCGACTACGATGTCGTGTCCACGCAGCCCGACGTGCTGGTGCTGAAGGGGCCGATCTCCACCGCACGCCCACCGTCGGTAACCATCAAGTTCCTCGACGCGGATACCTATATCGCGACCAGCAGCAGCCAGCCGTTTCAGACGACAGGAGCGATCGAACGCTGCAAGTGACCCGGCGCGAGGGCGGTGGCCGGGGTATCCGATCCACCTGGATCCCGACGTAGCCCTGGTCAAAGAGTTCTGGGATCAGCTTCATCCGGTGCCACCCGGGCGGTCGATCGACGCCGATGCGACGTTCGTTCGGTTCGATGTGGATATCCCTGGCGGAGGTGCGGCAAGGCAAGGACCTTCGCCGCACTGGAGCAGGAACTCACATCGCTAAGGTCGTCGCGATCGTGGCGGCTGACGGCCCGCTTCGCCGCATCGGGAAGTCGCTGCGGTTTCTGGTCTCCGGCAGCACGCCGGCGAACCGGGGTATGTGAAGGCACCTTCGGATCGCGACGCAGCCCACACCGGAGGCACTATCATCCCACCAGCGATATGCGGCGAGGATGGCGATGGTGGCGTGGATTCCGATGATCAGGCTCGTCATTGGGTGGCGACGTAGACGCAGAACCAGAATCGCAAACCCGCGCCTGGCCTAATCGTAAGCAAGAGCGCGGCGGTCCGCGCAGGGCAAACAACAGCGCGATGAGCCCGATTACCCCGCAGACTCCATGCAGCGCGCCGGGTATCCATCCCGCCGACGTGTTTCTGCTCCGCAGATGCAACGCGGCCAGCAGGCTGCCCAACACGGCGGTGACCAGCAGCAGGCCGAACGACAGAAGCAGCATGCGGACTCAAGTGTCCTTGCGATGACAACTGGCGCTACCCTGCCACGCGGCACTTCTCGACATATGCCCAGTCGATCTCCATTCCGAATCCCGGCGCCTCGGTCAGATGCGCCATCCCGTCCCTCACCTCGGCACCGCCACGATGGATGCCGTGGTGGATCGGATGACGACCGGAATCGCCAATCGATTCGGCGCCGAACGCCGCGTCACCGAATGCCGAGACCAGATGCGCGTGAACGTGCAGCGCCGAATGCGGCGCGATCACCACGCCGCGCTGCTCCGCATAGTGCGCGATACGCAGCGACTCGGTGAAGCCGGCAGCGCGAGTGGAATCGAACTGCACGAAACGGATCGCACCGGAATCGATGAAGTCGCGGACAGTGTACCGGTGCCATTCGCGCTCACCGTGCGCCAACGGAATTGACGACGCGGCGGCGAGGCGCACGTAGTCGGCCGGCTGTAGATACCAGTGCAACGGCTCTTCGAGCCAGAAGATATCGTAGGGCGCGACCGCCTCGGCAAAACGGATGCAGCCGGCGACATCGTACGGCGCGTTCATGTCCAGCAACAGCTTGACGTCGGGTCCGATCGCCGCGCGTACGGCACGGATGCGCGCGACCTCATCTGCCAGCGACAAGGCCCCGGTCTTGAGCTTCACGGCACGGTAGCCGTCGGCAACGAAGCGCGCGAATTCGTCGGCGCAGCGTTCGAGCGGCTCGCCCTCGCGGTAGTAGCCGCCGGTCGCGTAGGTGAACACCTCTGTGCGCGTGCCGCCGAGCAGCCGGAACACGGGCAGACCCACCGCCTTGCCCTTGAGGTCCCACAGCGCGATGTCGATGCCGCCAATCGCCGCCATGATCTGCGGCCGATGGAGGCGCGGCAACGGCGCGGGCATGCCGTCCCACCCGCCGATACCGCCTGGTCGCGGCGAGGTCAGCGAAAACAGCTTCTGCCAGATCTCGGTGTGGCCTAGCGGGTCCATGCCGATGACCACGGTCGCGAAGGTGTGGACCAGGTCGCAGATCAGCTTTTGCGGTCCGCCGGCGATTTCGCCGAAGCCGACCGGTCCCTGGTCGGTGCGGACTTCGATCAGCACAAGCTGGTCTCGTTCCATCCGTTCATGGGCAGTCCAGCGCGGTTGCTCGTAGGGTACCGACAGCGGATGGGCGCGAACGGCGGTGATCCTCATGAGATGTATTCCCCGGACGGTATTCGGCACGGAGAAGGCACCATGACGTAAGCCGCCGTCAACGCGATGGCACGGTAGTCCTTGTTGCGGATCAAGCATGTTGTCTTTATCGTGGGGTACGCTGCGAAACGTGCTCACGGTGAACTTTCTTGCTTGATTTCTCGGTTGCGTGGGGTATTTGGGCCGCTGTGGCGATCGCGATCGCGCTGGCAGCCGCCGCCGGTACAGTTATTGCTGTTGCCAAATTGTGGCGGTTGCGGACGGATAGCCTGGTTATTGCTGCGGCGGAGCGGCTTGAGGCGGTCAATCTGACCAACGTCGTGAAAAGGCATGTCCCGTCCGAGCTGCAAACGCAGAACCCCGGCGACGAAATTGCGGTTGCCAAGGAGGTCATCGGAGCCCGCAAGCCCCGCTGGACGCGTACCGCGTTGGTTTCGGGTGTGGTCATGCTTTGCGCCGCCACGGCCGCAACATTTTCCGTTGATCGGAATATGCAGGCGTCGGCCGTGGCGCGACTTACCGCAAAACCGAGACTGAACCTTGATGTGCTGAAGGCGGTCGAGGGCGTGTGGGGCTGGCGCGCTGATTTTCTGCAATCGTGCACGGAAAATCCTCAGACGGTTGTTGTGGCATCCGACCGCAAAAAACTCTCGGTACAGTATGCGAAACCATACCAGGATGGCTCGAAAACCGTCACGAACCTGGACTTCGACGTCATATCCGCGACGCCGGACACGCTTGTGCTGGCGGAACCGAATTCCGGCACACCGAGCCCTACTCGGGTGTACGTCAATTTTCTCGGTGCGAATTCCTACTCGCTGAGTCGCAGCGACGCACCGATGAAGTCGTCGGGAGCAATCGAGCGCTGCCCGCCATCCCCGGCGGTAGAAAAAAAGTAGCCGATCGAGGAATCTGCGCCGCTCACCGCTGCCAAAGTCAGCGTGAACCGCTCACATCGGCACGGTTCTGGACACAACGCGCCAGCGCGTGCGAGGCTCGATGAAAATCGACAGGGCGGAGGGGATCGGTGGGGACACCATCAGAATCGAGTTCAGGTTTGCTGCGTCGGCGTGAGGCGCTTGCTTTGGCCGGCGCTGCCGCATTGGCAACAGCCCGGCCGGCGCGCGCCGATACCAAGCTCACGATTTGGACCGGCTTTCCGGAAATACAGCCGGTGTACCAGGCGGTAGCTGCCGAATATGCCAAGACCCATCCGGGAGTCAGCTTCGACTTCTTCAGCACCTCGCTCCGCGAGGCGGAGCAGAAATTGACCGCGGCGGTCCCGACCGGCACGGGACCGGACGTTTTTGATATCGGCATCGATATCAGCGTGAACTTCATCGACAACGGGCTGATCGATCCCAATCCGCCCGATATCGATGCCCATCTGAAGTCCGGCGTGTGGGACAAGTTCACAGTCGAATTTCTGTCCCTGGACGGCAAGAGCTATGGCCTGCCGTTCCTCGAGGGCAGCCGCGCCTCGATGTACTGGAACAAGGCTTATTTCCAGCAGGCCGGCCTTTCCGGACCCCCGGCAACCTTCCCGGAACTGATCGAGGCGGCGAAGAAGCTGGTGCAGTTCGACAGCCAGGGCCGGATGACGCGAAGCGGCATCAGCCTGCGTCTCTCGGGACAGGGCAGTGGGATCGGCGAGAAGTTCCGCTATCTCCTGGAGGCGGCCGGCGGCTCATTGATCGAGCGCACCGCCCCCGGCAAATGGCACAATGGATACGACAACCAGGCCGGGCAGGACGCACTCGGCTTCTATGTCGACGCGGTCCAGACCTGGCGCATCGACGACCCCAAGGTGCCGCACGACGCGGACGCCTTCGCCTCCGGTGCCACCGCGATGCTGTTCCGCAAGTCCTGGGTGATCGGGGAGATCCAGTCGAAGAACCCGAAGCTGGACTATGGCGTGGCTCCGATCCCGGCGTGGAAGGCCGGCATGCCGCACATGATGCTGTTGCAGCCCGAGGGCGTCTATGTAAACGGACAGAGCCAGAACAAGGCGGCGGCCTGGGACTTCGTGAAGTTCCTCACCAATGCGCAGAACGGGATGCGGCTGACCGAGGTGACCGGCTGGCTGTCGCCGCGCACGGACATCGACTGGAAGCCACTGCTGGCCAAGACGCCGCAGTTCGAGGTGTTCGTCTCGCCACCGGCCGACATCAAGTACTATGTCGAGCCGGTGCTGACCGCGTTCGACGAGGTGGAGAGCAGGCTCGCGGATCGGCTGACCGCGTCCTATGTCGATCCGTCACTGAAGGGAAATCCGCAGGCAATCGCCGCGCGCATCCACGACATGGCGCAGCAGACCGACAAGATCCTGAAGGACGCGAATCTCTACGGCTGAGCCACGATGACGCGTCTCGGCCGGCGCGCCAGACTTTGGGTCTGGTGCTATGCCATGCTGCTGCCGGTGATGGCGATCTATGCCTATGTGCGGATCGTCCCGATCGGCCGCAGCGTTGAGCTTAGCCTGTTCGACTGGAAGCTGATCGCACGCGTGCGGCCGTACGTCGGGTTCGACAATTACGTGCGCATGCTGGGCGACGACAACTTCCATATCGCGATCTGGAACACGACGGTCTATTCGCTGTCGACCGTGCTGCTGAGCACTGTCATCGCGCTGCCGCTCGCCGTGCTGATGGCGCGCCCCGGCCGCGCTTCCGCCGTGTATCAGACGATCTACTTCCTGCCGGTCATCACGCCGCTGGTGCCGATGTCGATCGCCTGGAAGTGGATCTACGACTATAATTACGGGATCCTGAACTATGCTCTGTCCCTGGTCGGTATTCCGCCGGTCGCCTGGCTGACGGATGCGCATATCGCGCTCTGGGCCCTGGTCATCATGGGTGTGTGGAAGGTACTGGGCTACAATCTGGTGATCTTCCTGGTCGGCATCCGCAACATCCCGGCCTCCTATCTGGAAGCTGCCAGCCTGGATGGCGCGTCCGAGTTGCAGAAGTTCTGGCGGGTGACGTTGCCGCTGCTGCGGCCGATCGTGCTGTTTGTGCTGGTCACGTCGACCATCAACGCGTTCAACGTGTTCACCCAGGTCTATGTCATGACGCTCGGATCGCAGGCCGCGCCGGGGCAGGCAGTGCGCGTGCTGGTCTATGACATCTACCAGAATGCATTTCAGTATTTCCGGATGGGCTACGCGTCCGCGGAGGCGGTGACGCTGACCCTGATCGTGCTCGGCTTCACACTGATCCAGTTCCGCTCGTTTCGCGAGCAGGAGACCGACATGAGTCCCGCACGACGCCGACGGCGGCTGCGCTCGCGCGTGACGGCGGTGCTGATCCATGGCGTGCTGAGCCTCGGTGCGGTGTTCATGCTGCTGCCGATGATCTGGATGCTGGCGACGTCGTTCAAGCTGCCTGGCGAGATCGCCGCCTGGCCGCCTCGGTTGTTCCCCGTTCAACCCACGCTATCCAACTACAGCGGTCTGTTCGAGGCCGCGCCGTTCGTGCGCTTCTTCGTCAACAGCGTGTTCATCTCGGTGGCATCGACCGTCAGTTGCGTGATTACCTCGATGATCGCCGGAGCGGTGTTCGCGAAATACCGGTTTCCCGGACGCACCGTGCTGTTCACGCTGGTGCTGGCAACGGCGATCGTGCCGTTCGAGGCCTACATGATCCCGCTTTATATCGAGCTGGTGCGGATCCACTGGATCAACACCTATCAGGCGATCATCCTGCCGACACTGGTGATGAGTTTCGGCATCTTCCTGGTGCGCCAGCACGTCGCCTCGGCGATTCCGGACGAATTGATGGAGGCCGCGCGCGTCGATGGCGCCTCTGAGTGGTGGACGTTCCGGCGCGTGCTGGTGCCGCTGTCCGGGAACGCGATCAGCGCGGTGGGGATCTTTGCCTTCATCCAGGCCTGGGCCGCGTTCATCTGGCCGTTGCTGGTGGTCAACAACCAGTTGCTGTTCAACACGGAGGTCGGCCTGACGGCGTTTCAGTTCCGCTTCAGCACCGATTACGGGAAGCTGATGGCGGGCTCGACGCTGAGCACGTTGCCGATGCTGGTCGTGTTCCTGCTACTGCGGCGAAGGATCATCGAGAATATGGCGTTGACCGGGATCAAGGGTTGATCGACGCAAGGTAGGGCACTTCCGGCCTGACCGGGAACTCACGCGATCACCTGGTTCGATGGGTTTCGCTGCGCTCTACCCATCCTACGGCAACCCATGCGCTCCGATTCGTAGGATGGGTAGAGCGCAGCGAAACCCATCATCCCATCGCGATTCCATACAGGGGGCAGCGATGGCCGCGCTTCCTGGTGGCACCGCCGATCAGAAATGGCTCCAGCCACCTCGGCCGAAGTTCAGCGGCGTCCCATCGAGCCCGCGCACGATTACCTCCGGTGGGCCGGAGCGGAAGCCACCGATGCGCGTGACAGCCACGCCGGCCGCCAGCGCGGCCTGCCACAATAGGGGCTCCCCCTCCGGCGGGACGGCCAACAGCAACTCGTAGTCGTCGCCACCGGTCAGGCAAGTGGCGAGCCAGTCCGGTCCGGCCGCCCGCGCCGGGTCGGACAACGGCACCAGGCTGGCGTCGATATCGGCGGTGATGCTGCCGGCGCGACAGAGATGCTCGAGGTCCTGCACCAGCCCATCGGAAACATCCATGCCGGCGGAGGCGATGCCGGCAATCGCCAGACCCACCCGGGGTCGCGGCAGGCGATAACGGGAAAGCAGGTGACCGGTCGGATCGTCAAGCCGGCCGCGCGCCACGGCGAGGCCGAGCGCACCGTCGCCGATCGTGCCGGTGACCCAGATGCCATCACCCGCTGCGGCGCCGGCACGACGCACGGCCTGACCGGGCGCGACGTGGCCCAGGATGGTCAGCGACAGCGAGATCGGGCCGGGCGTCGAGGTGGTGTCGCCCCCCAGCAGCGTGACGCTGTACTGTTGCTGGTCCTGTTTGAGTCCGGCCGAGAAACCCGCAAACCATGCATCGGGCGTGTCACGCGGCGTCGAGACCGTCATCAGGTAGCCAAGAGGCGTCGCCCCCTTGGCGGCGAGGTCCGACAGGTTAACGCGCAGCAGCTTGCGGCCGACCAGATCGGGCGGATCGTCGGACAGGAAGTGAACCCCGGCGACCATGGCGTCGCAGGTCAGCACCAACTCGCGTCCGGGCGGTGGCATCAGCACCGCGGCATCGTCCTGCAGATCGAGCGCGCCCGGTCCGGCCAGTGACCGGAAATGCCGCGCGATCAGCGCGAATTCGGCGGGAAGTTCGTTGGCCACTCCTCAGGCCAGATCGACGGCGTACTTCTTGAGGTCCGCCAGTGCGCAGTGTTCCAGCGCGCCCTCCTGGGTGGCGCGCAGCACGACGCGGGGCGCGGCACCAGCGTCCAGCGCCTCTTGCCAGCGAGGCGCGCACAGGCACCAGCGGTCACCGGGCTGCAGGCCTGGGAAGCCGAATTGGGGGTGAGGCGTCGAAAGATCGTTGCCCGCGGCCTTGCTGAAGGCAAGGAATTCGGCGGTCATCACCACGCACACCGTGTGACTGCCGAAATCCTCGGCGCTGGTGTCACAGCAGCCGTTGCGGAAGAAGCCGGTCATCGGTCTGGTGGAGCAGATGTCGAGGATGCCGCCCAGCACGTTGCGTGACGGGCGGCGCCCGGGTTGACGGGACGTTTCATCGAATGGCATCGCAGCCTCCATGGTTGGCTCGGACGCCGGGTTCTTTTACGACTTCGCCAGGTGGTCCGTCATCCCCGTCCCAGGAGGTTCGAGATGTCGCTTTGGCATATCGCTCAGATGAATGTCGGAACGCTGCTGCATCCAACGGATGACCCACGCATCGCGGAATTCATGGGCGCGCTGGACCAGGTGAACGCGATGGCCGACGCCGCGCCTGGGTTCGTCTGGCGACTGCAGTCGGACCAGGGCAATGCTACCGACATCAAGGTCAGCGACGATCCGCTGTTCATCGTCAACATGTCGGTGTGGCGGAGCGTGGAGGCGTTGTTCGAGTTCGTCTACCGCACGTCGCATCGCGATGTGATGGCGAAGCGGCGGAACTGGTTCACACGGCCGGCCGACGCCTACCAGGTGCTGTGGTGGGTGGCGGCCGGTACCATCCCGACGGTCGAGCAGGGTCTGCAGCGCTTGCGCTGGCTGGACCGTAACGGTGCTTCGCCGCACGCCTTCGACTTTCGCAACAAATACCCCTCGCCCGACGCTGTTGCGCCGCCTGAGGACATGCAGCCGCAGCCTTATTGCGTCGGTTGGGCATAAGGCGTCTCCCGGGTGACCAAGGCGAGTTGCTTTCGTTGCGTACTGACTGGCTGCGTTGTCGCGACAGCGGTTGCGGTCTACCCGACGGCTGTGGTGAGGGCGGCGCCGGCCTTTCAGGCGCGCGTTGCACCGATCTCGGCGGAGACCCGTGCAAAGATGACGGGCGTTTCCTGGAACCCCGGTTGTCCCGTCGATGCTGCCGATCTCGCCGTCATTCGCATGAACTATTGGGGCTTCGATAGTCGGCCCCATCTCGGCTCGCTGGTCATTCATCGAAACCTTGTGCGCGAGACCATAGAGATCTTCCACCAACTGTACGACATGCAATTTCCCATCGACCGGATGGAGCCATACGAGGATTTCGGCATCGGCAAGTTTGGCGAGAACGATGCGACCGTGGGATTTTATTGCCGACCGAGCGACACTGATCCGAAGGCATTCGGCATGCACAGCTACGGCTACGCCGTGGACATCAATCCGATGCGCAATCCATCGCTGGAGAGCGGCGGCAGGTGGTGGCCGGCGGGCTCGGAGTCAGCGGCAAGTCGCGAGCAGATCGACCCTGGCAAGATCCTCTTGCATTCAAAGGTATTCGAGGTGTTTGCCCGCCACGGATGGCTCTGGGGCGGCCTGTGGCATGAGATCGACTACATGCACTTCGAGAAGGCGACTCTTGGAGCGCACCCCAGTCCGATCGGCGCGCCTTATACCGTCGAAAGCCTGAAATACACCGGGCAATAGCGTCTATCCGGCCGCCGTCTCCAAAGTGCGCAGGAAGCTGTTGCGGACCATGTCGATGAACGGGGAGAGCGCGCTGGTGACCTCGCCGTCGGCGCGGCGAATGAACAGCCGTCGCGCGCGTTGCAGCAGGTCCTTCACCTCGATCGCGTAGGGCAGCAGTCGCCGTTCAGCTCCTGCGCCGCCCCGCTGATGCTGCCGCGACGCGCCACCGCTTCGAACGCCTTCAGGTCGGATGCGTCCATCAGAACCCAGCGCCCGGATGCGCCAGATACTCGAGCTCCTCGGGCGTACTGGCGCGCGCCAGTGCAGCGTTGCGGTGCGGGAAGCGGCCGAAGCGGCGGATCACATCGCGGTGCTGCTCGGTGTGGCGGATCGTATCGTCGCCCAACGCGTCGCGCAGCGTTGCGAACAGTTGGATGCCTTCGTCCTGGTCTGCGAGTCCTTCCGAGTGCTCGTAGGGCAGATAGACGAACATCCGCTCGACCGGCCCGAGCATCCGATCGAAGCCCCGGGCGACCGCGGTACGTGCGATCTCGCGAGCTTTGGGATCGGCGGCGAAGGCTTCGGACGAACCGCGATGCAGATTGCGAGAGAACTGGTCCAGCAGGATGATCAGTGCCAGCGTGCCGCGCGGCGTTTCGGTCCAGTGGTCGAACACACCTGCCCTGGCATCGCACAGCGCGTCCGCGAAGCGAGAGCACGTGGCGTCAAAATCCTGGTTCTTCTCGAACCACACCTTGCGGTGCGTGCCAGGGTCGCCGGAGAACCAGAAGTCCAGCACGTCGGCGTGCGTCATCATACCAGCGCCTGTTCGAGCAACCGAACCGAATGGATCGCCTCGCGTCCGGCCAGATCGCGGATTTGGTGGCGACAGGAGGTGCCGTCGGCCACCACGATATCGTCTGCCGCCGCGTTGCGCACCGCCGGCAGCAGTCCGGCCTCGGCCATCGCGCGCGATTCCGCCTGCGTTTCCGCCTGATAACCGAACGAGCCGGCCATGCCGCAGCACGACGACGCGATCGGCTTCACCGCGAGGTCGGGAACCAGCTTCAGTACATCCAGCGCAGACGGGAAGGCACCGAACGATTTTTGATGGCAATGGCCGTGCACATGCACGGTGGAGGCCATAGGCTTCAGAGGCAACGCAGGTTTTTCGCGCGCCAGGAATTCGCTGAGCAGGAAGGCACGGCCGGCCAAGGCATCGGTCGCGACACCCGGCAGCAGCGACCGGTACTCATCGCGCAGCGTGAGCAGGCAGGACGGCTCCAGTCCGATCACCGGCAGGTCGCCAGCAAACATTTCGAGCGTGCGGCGCGCCTCGTTGCGTGCCTTGTCCACCATGCCGACCGAGAGGTAGCTGCGGCCGCAGCAGAGCGGATGGCCTCGATACTCGGGCACGCGCACGCGGTAGCCGGCGGCGGTCAGCACGCGCAGGGCGGCGCGCAGGTTTTCCGGTTCGAACCAGCGGTTGAACGTGTCGGCGAACAGGATGACGTCGCCTCGTGGGTGATCAGGCGAGAACGCGGCGGCCTCCCGGTCGCGGAACGCGTCGCGTCGCCAGGCGGGGAGTGGACGCGCCGCGGCAAAGCCGGCGACACCCTCGCCGAGCCGCCGCAGCGCCGGGATCCTGTTGCGAAGATTGGCAAGCGGTGCGAACCGCGCAACGATTTGTGCGTAGCGTGGCAGCTCGGCGACCAGCCAGTCGCGCCGCGTCAGGCCGTTGCGGTCGAAGCGCGCAGCCAGCACCTCGATTTTCATCTTCGCCATGTCGACGCCGGTCGGGCATTCGCGCCTGCACGCCTTGCAGGACACGCACAGCGACATCGCATCGGCCACAGCGTCGGACGCGATCGCATCGGCGCCAAGCTGGCCGGTCAAGGCAAGGCGCAGCGTGTTGGCGCGCCCGCGCGTCAGGTGGGTTTCGTCGCGCGTCACGCGATAGGACGGGCACATCACGCCGGCGTCGAATGCGCGGCAGGTGCCGTTGTTGTTGCACATCTCGACCGCGCCGAGCATGCCGCCGAGCGGTCCTGGATGCTCCGACCAGTCGAGCTTCGGCGTGAAGTCGGGCACCGGCCCATAGCCCGGCGCGTAACGGAACAGCGTGCGGTCATCCATGCGTGGCGGCCGGACAATGCGGCCAGGGTTCAGCATGTTGTGCGGATCGAACGCGTCCTTCACCGTCTCGAACGCGCGCACGATGCGCTGGCCGAACATGGTTGCGTGGAATTCGCTGCGCACCAGGCCGTCGCCGTGCTCGCCGCTGTGCGAGCCTTTGTACTCGCGCACCAGGGCGAAGCACTCTTCTGCCACGACGCGCATGGTGGCGACGTCGTCGGGGTCCTTCATGTTCAGTACTGGGCGGACGTGCAGGCAGCCAACCGAGGCGTGCGCGTACCAGGTGCCCTTGGTGCCGTGCTTTTCGAACACGTCGTTCAAACGTTCGGTGTAGTCGGCAAGGTCCTCGAGGTCGACCGCGCAGTCCTCGATGAACGACACCGGCTTCCCGTCGCCCTTCATCGACATCATGATGTTGAGGCCGGCTTCGCGCACCGCGGCGATGTCGGCCTGGAAAGCTGCATCGCTCGCGCGCACCACGGAGTTGGGATAGCCGAGTTCGCCCATCAGCTCTTCGAGATGCTCGAGCTTCGCCGCGAGCGGCGCGTCCTCGTGCCCGTGGAACTCGACGATGAGCAGCGAGTCCGGTTCGCCGATCAGCATTCGGTCGATCGTGGCGCGGAAGATCGGGATGCCGCGGCCCAGGTCGATCATCGTGCGATCCACCAGCTCCACAGCCTCGGGGTCGAGCTGCACGATGTGCTGTGCGGCCGCCATCGCGCTGCGGAAGGTCGGAAATTGGCAGATGCCGAGCAGTTTCCGCGGCTTGATAGGATGCAGCGCGAGTTCGATCGCGGCGGAGAAGGCGAGGGTGCCCTCAGAACCCACCAGCAGCCGCGCCAGGTTCTCCTGGCCGGCGAGCCGCGCCACCGGGGTCAGCACGTCGATGTTATAGCCACCGACGCGACGGAGCTGCGCGGGAAAGCGCGCGGCGATCTCCTCGGCTTCCGCCGCACCGAGCGCGCGCAGCCGCTGGATCAGGTCCGCAATGCCGGTCGGCACATCGGCGCCGATGTTGTCAGGCAGCAGGCCGAATTTGTGCTGCGTGCCGTCGGCCAGAATGGCATCGATCGCGCTTACATTGTCCGCCATCAGCCCGTAGCGGATCGACTTCGAGCCGCACGAGTTGTTGCCGGCCATGCCACCGATTGTGCATCGCGCATGCGTCGATGGATCGACCGGAAAGAACAGCCCGTGCGTGCGCAACGCGGCATTCAGATGACCGAGTACCAGCCCAGGCTCCACCAGAGCCGTGCGCCCGTCGGCATCGATATGCAGGATGCGACGCAGGTGCTTGGAACAGTCGATCACCAGCGCACGGTTCACGGTCTGGCCACACTGGCTGGTGCCGCCGCCGCGTGGCAGCACGGGGATGCCTTCCTCGCGCGCGATCGCCAGCGCCGCGGCGACATCGCCGATTTCTTCTGGCACGATGACGCCCAGCGGTTCGACCTGGTAGATCGACGCGTCGGTGGCGTAGCGGCCGCGATCGGCGCGACTGAACAGCACTTGGCCGCGGATCTCGCTTCGCAGTCGATCCGCCAGGCGGTCATCGCCTGGCGCGACGGTGGTACCACTCACAGGTCTCGCCTCATTCAGCAGTCCGCCATGTTGCCACGCGAACGACGTGGGTAACATGCCGCCGGAGCCGTTGCCACGCAGGACAGCGGCTCAATCGGTTCTGCACGGGGCTCTGCAAGGGATAATGGCGATAATGGCGTATGATGTGGCAATTGATTAACTTGATCGTGGGCTCCAAACCCACGTACCAGCAAAAGATGAAGAGGATGCACGATCACGACCTGGATCAAAAGGCGACCGGTCCGACAAGGCGGGCTGTCTGGACTGGAGTTGCTGGCGCGTTGGCGGCGCTACAGAGCGCTTGCTCGCCGGCGCGCGCCTATACGCAGTCCAATCCGACGACGCCTTCGACGCCTCCTCACACCGCGTCGCGGGCGCCTCAAGGCGCGCTTCGTGCCACCATCACGATTCCGGACTCATACACCCGCCGCGGCGTGCTCCAGCAGGCGGCCGGGACGTACGTGTTCGACGAGGCCACCGGCACCCGCTTGCAGCCGTGGGTCGATGCTGATGGACGCTTCACAATGTCCCGCGTGGCCCGCCGTGTCCCAGGATGCCTGCTGCGTGTCTATTTCTGCCAGGTCACCGACAAGGCGAGTGGTGCGCAGCCGTGGCGAAGCGTCGAGTTCGAGCTGGGCGATTGGCGCGGCACTGGGCTGGGTGTCAACGACCGCAGCGGGCAACCGATCCCGCTGAACCTCAATCGCTATACCATCGCGATCACGGACGCCAATGGCACGCTGGCGACCTATAATCTGACCTCGAACGGCTGCGCAGGACTGAACGCTCCCTGCGCGCACGGATGGTGCAGTGGATGGCGCTGGACCTATGGCGCGTGGCCCTACCGGCGCTCCATCGCAAGTCTGGTCGCAGCCAATTTGCTGCCGGTGATGAGCCTCAAAGCCGTCCCGCAGTCCAGCGGTGGTGGCCCTGCCAGCTTCACCTATCCACCGGCACAACCGCCGAACTACATCCTCGGCATGAGCTATGGCCCCGGTGTTACAGGAACTGGTGACGCGTTAGCAGGTATGATGCAGGGCGTCCACGGCAGCTACTGCGAAACAGAGTTCTGCATCCGACCTCGCCTCCATGATGGCCGTGGCCGATAGTGGCCACAACTTCCCGATGATGCTCCGCGATCTCCAGACCGAAGCCCTGGTGGATTTCTGGACCACACCTGCGTTCAATCCGGGCGTAAACGGCGGAAGTGAACCGCTCTACTGGACGCTCATGGATGTGCTGCTGAACAACAGCACGAGCGCCCCGATCACCGTGCCAAACGGAAACAATAGTGCTGCCTCATACGTGTCCGACTCTGGCGGCCAGACCTACGTTATCGGCAATGACCAATTAAGGCCGAACAACCCACCAATCGTCGTTCCGGCTAACGGGTCGATGATCGTCACTGTCGTCATGCGATACGCGAAAGAGCCGACCGGCACCCCGAGCGTTTACACCGACAACAACGGGACGCACGTAACATATCCTGGCTTGTCCGCTAGCTATGTGGCGAATTCGCTCACGCGAGGCTCGGGCACCGGCAACGATTCCTCACACAACCCGCCATTCTCTTATGTGCCCTTCCTGGTGACCGGCGACCCCTACTACCTCACTGGTTTGCATGGGCTTGCGGTCAATGCCGGCTACGCGCAATGCAATCCTGCATTTCCCGCCGATGGCAACGGCTATCATGGCAATGGACGCGGCAGCGCATGGACGCTGCGCGATGTGATGCAGGCCGCGCAGGCAACGCCCGCCAATGCGCCGTCGTGGCTGGTGTCGCGGGCGTCGTTCCAGAAGACGACCGACGCAATCATGCGTGGCATGGCGTGGCGGACGGCGCACCCGTCGGCGCCCGCTGTGTTCCACACGATGTATGACATGCACGCTGTGAACGACGAAGCGTGGTGGCACGAAGACTATATCCACCAAGCGGTGGCATGGTGCGCGATGGCGTATCCAGACACACAGTGGGGATCTGTGCTGGATTGGCTGATAGTCAATCCGATTGCCCGGCTGAACGGCACCAGCGGCTGGTGCAACTCGTGGCCGGTTTATTACAAGCAAGGCTACGGCACATCGGCGAACGCACTCTACGCGAGTTGGGCGGCGATGTGGGCCGGCGAGACGGCGCCTGGCGGGGCGCTTGCCGGAAAGGTCTGCACCGTTCCTGGCGACATGACGAAGAACTGCTCGCCGGACTACCTGGGGGGCCTCTACGCGGCGGTGGCGCTGGCGATCCAGGCGGCAAGCAAGCGCTCGGTGATGCCGACCTGGTTGGCGGACGGAACGGCGTGCAAGACGACGATGGTGGCGGCGATCCGGGCGGCGTACGCGGCGAATACGGGATGGGCCTTGTCGCGCAAGCAGGGTTACGCATAGGGCGGAGACCAACCCACCAGCGACCAACACCAAGTGGTACCGGCCGAATCAGGCCAGCGCCCAACAGATTCTCTAACAGTCTTGTTCGCTCATCGCGGCAAGCGGTACAGCGCGATGTCGTCGCTCGGGTTGCCCAGCTTGCGCACCACGTCGGGCGGCAGGTGGCTGTCCAATCCGGCGAGATGCACGACGTCCCCGGCCATCCGCCGGGGTGCGGGAAAGCGTTCCAATACCTGCCAGGTTGGCTGCACCCGATAGGCCTCGGCGCGATCCTTCCATTTGCACAGCGGCCGGCGCAGGCAGAAGTCTACAACATCCTCCCGCGCCAGGAACAGCGCACCTGGAGGCGGTGGCGTGTCCTTCACCTCTGCCTCCAGGCCGCGCAATAGCAGCAGGAAGCCGGCGCGGTCGGCGGTGCGCGGGTCGGTGAAGACGAACTCGCCAGGCCGGGCTGCCAACGCCACCAAGGTCTGCTCCGGCCAGAGCGGCGCACGATTGAGCAGGGCGAGCAACGCCAGGCAACTGCCCAGATACGCGGCCGCCCCCAGCCAGGCAAGACGCGGCCGGAGCACGAACAACCGGTCCGCCGCGACGGCCAACGGCACCGATAGCGCCACCGCTGAGGTGATAAAGTAACGCGGCACCAGCAACAGCACGCGCGCGTTCAGGGCGATGAACAGGAAGCAGATCAGCGCAAGCAGGGCAAACAACGTCGCGGCGCGGCGCTGCCGCGCCTCCAGCCCACCGCCGCCGCGGATCAGCCAGATCGCCGCAGGAATACCCAAGAGGAACAGCAAACCGAATTTTGGACTGGCCAGCACCGCGGCGAACGGCGCAATCATCGGGTTCACCGCCAGGACACCTTCCGCGTCGAAGGCATTGCCCTGTGACTGCGCCTCCACGACATTGCCCGCGCGGTCCACCGTTGCGGTTTGGACCTGGGCGGAGATGGCTTGCCGGTATAGTGGATTGCCGGTGCGCGCGGTGAGGTAAACGACCTGCGGCGCCACAACCAGGAAGAAGCCAAGGCCCATCAGGATATAACGGCTGCGTGGTACCAGCGGTCGAAAAAGAAACAGCGCCAGATAGGTCATCAACAGTGCCAGCATCGTCTCGCGCGCGAGAAATGCAAACCCGGCGAGGACGCCAGCGACAACCGCCAGCAAGACCGGACGACCGGTGCGTTCAAGACGCGTGAAAACCCAAAAGGAGACAACGACAGCCGCTGCTTCCGGCATATCGGGATTGGCGTAGGTCGATAATTCAAAAAATGCGGGCAGCGTGATCAGCACCAGGCAACCGATTGCCGCAGCTCGCCAACCGAACTCAGACCGAAGAAAGGCATATTGTGCGAGCAAAAAGGCACCAAACACAATGACATTTGGCAGCGCCAGCGCGAAGGTGGATGGCCCCAGCAGACCAAAGGTCACGGCGATAGGCAGTACCGGCACGTAGCGCAGCTCCCAAACGTCTTTGCCCAACGCTGGAAAATGGCGCAACCAGTCCAGCGCGGCGGTCGCGTAGACCTGATCGTCAGAGCCGAGATATGCGACCCAGAAATAGACAACCATCGACACAGCCAGGAGCACCAGGGCAATGACGGCAAGTGGTTCGGCCTTGGATGCCGGGAACCGCTTCGCTGTGAGAATCATAGAACGCTCCTTCCAAGTGCTCCCGGGCCGTAAGCTGGGTCAAGATGGTGGCGGCACACAGGAAGCCATCTTGAGGGCTGCAGCCATCGCCGTTGCGGTGTTTGGTCTACACCCAATGTCCTGTAGCACCGAAGCGTCGACACAGAGCACCATCCCTGAGCTGCGCCGAGCGAGATAGTGCTGGACCGGACCATAATTACGGCAGTCGAGCGACACCTCCAGACCGTGATAGTGGAACCCCCGTAATGGCGGTGTCTGACTCATTTTCAGCACGATGACGCCGTGTGCACGGAGCGTGCTTATGAACGAGGCCAGCTCTGCATCGCGTTCCATCTGCGGTCGAACGAGAGTTGTAGCAATGTCTATGTCCCTGATGATCTCTACTGTCGCTATTGTTGAGGCGGTCCAGACCTGCACGGGCTTGATCCAGTTGGCCGGCCAAGGTGCGGTCATGCCTGTGAGGGCCGGCATACTTTTGCCGGTCAGCACCGTCAGGATTAGATTAATCGCTTCGTATCGCATGTTATAGACCGTTGCATACAGAACCGTACGGTCGTCAGTATCACGCGTTAATGTCTGGACGTTGAAGTGCCGGACTGGACCTTTTCGGGTCGTTCTGACAAGCCGCTCCATCCCATAGGTGTAAAGCATCCAGGGCGCATGATCGCTTAATCGAAGCGATTTAATTTCTGGAAATGACCGCATCATGATGGACGCCGTGCCCAGGACGCCGGCCGCGAGGATGATGCGCTTGGACGACACCGTACTCCCGTTCGACAGTCTGGCTTCCCAGCATCCATCGCCGGCCGCGAGCGAATCGACCCGCGCTTCTATCGTCGCTGCCTTTCGCTCCGTCAACTTCCGCTCAATCAGTTGCCGCATAGAGAGCAGACCTGCTGCGGGGTTCTCGTTGGTACCGACGAGTAGTTTTGGGCTGTAGGCTCTGTAGTGCCCAACAGCGGTTTCGTTCGGACCGCGTGGTCCATTTGTCTCGTCGAACCGAAACTCGCTTTCGATCCTGGTGCAGCAGGCTTCGTAATCATCATACCGGTCGAATATCGCACGAGGCCATGGATCGGCAGAAGTGTAGCGGACAAACTGTTGGCCCCAGTAGCAGGCAAGACCTCCAACAGCGGCTGTACCTGAAGGCGGGACGAGGCCAGCCAGCGATCGAGATCGGCTCGGTGACGCCCGGCAATTCCTGCCGTTCCTGGGCAGCTGCAAGGATTTTTGCGTGAATGTCTTTGCTGTCTAACCCGACGCTGGGTGTCGCTCCCGTTATGACAGCCAGTCGTCCCGGCTGACCTAGCCCGAGCAGTGCGGCCGCGGCAGCCGGCCCTGCGCCCACGACCAGCGTGTCGAACTCAGCCAACATTTAGCGATGTCCCGACTCGATCGTCCACGTGAATACCAAGGCTTCAGAAATCCCGCAGCCGCACACCCAGCATAGCCAGACTTCGCGCTCGTTTCCATCGGCTGCAGCGCGGTCAATCCCTTGACCCTCTCATTGAGATTGGAGCACAGGTGCGCGCGCGCGGCGAAGTCCAGGAGATATTGGATTATCGAGCCGATTCCCGGCACAAATAAAGGTGTGGGAATACTCTCACGCGCAGCAACCCGGCGGCAGAATGCCACGAAGTCGAGCGGGGCCTCTGCCCCGAGGCATAGTGCCCCACTTGGGCGGAGTTTCCCGACACGTCTCAGGCAGTTTACCAAGTCCTCGACATGGATTGGCTGAATGCACGGCGCGGTCGCGAACTTCGGAACGACCCTCATCGATTCGATCAGCCGGACTGCCGTACCATAAACCCCGGTTTTTGTGGCATCATAGACGAGGCCCGGACGGACGATTATCTCATCCGGCCCCGTTAGAGATTGTTCGATCGCGTATTTTGAACGACCATAAGTGTTTATGGCCCGGGGCGTCGAAGACTGACTTGACATAAAGACGAATTGCAGCGGCTTCGAACGTCTTTGGGACACAACGCGGCATTGCTTGACCAACAGTTCGGTGCCAGACACGTCGAGCTTCATAGCCACTTCAACGTCTGACGATGCCGATATCGTCGCGCAGGCACAATGGAAAAGGGTGTCGATGTCGGCAAGATTCGCAGCCAGAGCGCGTCCCAAAGACCAATCGATGTGCGTTACCTCTGAACCGACGCTGCTTGGATGGCGCCCGGCACTAGTGACTGTCCAGCCGGCCGCCACCAGACCCTTGACAAGGGCTTGCCCAATAAAGCCTGAGGCGCCAGTGACGAGCGCACGGCTCACCATTCAGAGTTCTCGATCCCGGCGAGAAGCTAGAGCAAATACGCGGATAACGGTCGTGTCGATCGACACTGGCATTGCCATGCGCGGTCGTCAGCCCCGCTTCTCAAACATCATAATATGAAACAGGTCGAACGGAAACCTTAGTGGCAGGTGTCGTCTGACGATGGGGACGAAGCCACCGTCTACGAGTGCCTTTTCAACCGAAGCCGCATTTTGATAATGATAGTCTATGCTTTTCTCATCCTGCTTCGAGAAATATCCTTTCAATACGAAGCGCAGCAATTTGTACAAGCCGGTCTCTGTGGGCTCGGAGGTGATCAGGTGACCGCCCGATCGCAATATGCGGTTGATTTCGCGAATTGGTACGCGCAGATCTTCAAAATGCTCTAGCACGTCAAGACAGGTGGCCGTGTCGAACTGACCATCGGCAAAGGTCGTGCTGCCGAGGTTCTGGCAGGAAAACCTCACACCGTCGAACGAACCATTGAGCCGCGTGACATCGGGGTGGATATCGACTGCCTCGAAATCGGTTATCGCAAGTCCACTGTCCAGGACGTATTGAACCAGCAAGCCGTCTCCACACCCTAGATCGATCAGCCTCTGGCAGTTGGTTTGCGCAACCAATGAAGCCGCCGTAGTCAGGCGCCTACGGAACAACCAGCGCGCTGCCGTGTTCTTGGAATAGTACTCCGGTACACTGTCTTCAAGGCGTTCGTTGTTGCTGCGCGGCCCATCCATCATCCATGCCTTGGTTCTCAGAGTGTCCCGCGCCCGTCTAACCGCGCCGTCGCCACTATGTTACTGCCCGAACCCGGGACGGTGCAATGATAATGATACCGGCCGGCACTGCATGGGTGGCGTCAAGGAGCACGTGGTATGGCCGCGCATCTCGCCAATGGATATGCTCGATTACAAGCACCCACGACGCCGTCGTACGGTTAGACCTACTCAGGGAAGTAAGCCATGTCCCAGTCCCATCTCGCCGGCCGGCACTTCCTGCAGATCCCGGGCCCTACCAACGTGCCAGACCGCGTGCTGCGAGCAATCGACAACGCCACGATCGACCATCGCGGCCCCGCCTTCGGCCGGCTGGGCCTGGAGATCCTTGGCAACCTGCGGGCGATCTTCCAGACCGCCGGCCCGGTCGTGATCTACCCCGCCTCCGGCACCGGCGCATGGGAGGCGGCGCTGACCAACACCCTGTCACCCGGCGACACCGTGCTGATGTGTCGGACCGGCTGGTTCGCTACGCTGTGGAACGAGATGGCACAGCGGCTCGGCCTCGAGCCGGTCCTGATCGACACCGACTGGCGACGTGGCGCCGACGTGGCGGCGATCGGGGCGGCGCTTGCCGAGGACAAGGCGCACCGCATCAAGGCGGTCTGCGTGGTGCACAACGAGACCTCGACCGGCTGCACCTCGCGCATCGACGAGGTTCGCCGCGCGATGGACGCCGCGCACCACCCGGCACTGCTGATGGTCGACACGATCTCCTCGCTCGCCTCGATCGACTACCGGCACGACGAGTGGGGGGTCGACGTCACGGTGGCCGGCTCGCAGAAGGGTCTGATGCTGCCGCCGGGCCTGTCGTTCAATGCGATCAGCGACAAGGCGCTGAAGGCGACCGAGACCGCCCGCCTGCCTCGCAGCTACTGGGACTGGCGGCCGATGCTGGAGGCCAACAAGACCGGCTACTTCCCGTACACGCCCGGCACCAACCTGCTGTTCGGTCTCAACGAGGCGGTGGCGATGTTGCTGGAGGAAGGGCTGCCGAACGTGTTCGCCCGCCACGACCGCCACGCCGAGGCGACGCGTCGCGCGGTGCGCACCTGGGGACTGGAAGTGCAGTGCGTCGATCCGCGGCACTATTCCTCGTCGCTGACCGCGGTGCGCGTGCCGGAAGGCGCCAGCGCCGATGCGCTGCGCGCCGCCATCCTCGAGAAGTACAACATGAGCCTGGGCAACGGGCTCGGCATGCTGAAGGACCGGGTGTTCCGCATCGGCCATCTCGGCGACTTCGGCGACCTGCAATTGATCGGCACGCTGGGCGGTGTGGAAATGGGGCTGCGGGTCGCAGGGGTGCCACACAAGCCGGGCGGCGCGCAGGCAGCGATCGACTACCTGGCAGGAAACGCGTGATGGAGCGCGGCCGGCGCGGTTGATCCAACCACACGCCAAGACGCCGATCGCGACAGCGATCCCCGAGCGGCCTCGCATCGCCGGCGCGAACCGCGACAGTCGATTCCAACGCAGAGGCCGCAGAGCGCGCGCGGAGCTCGCAGAGCCGAGGTCGATGAAGCGCTATCGCTGCCAACCGCCAAGCGCGAAGCGCATGAATTTATTCTCTGCGAGCTCTGTGTTAAAAACTCAGATTACTGCCCCCAAACCCGAGCCATTAATCCTTCAGCAACCACGTTCATCCTACATCCAGACCATGCGCGTTCCCGAGCCCGGCGCCCGCTCTGACCGACCGGATAATTCGCCTTGCCATCAAGGTGCACCGCACCCTCGGCCCCGGTCTGCTCGAGTTTGTCTACAACCATTGCCTATGCTGGGAACTCAAGCACGATAATCTCGAATTCCAAGCCGAGGTCCCACTCGCGGTCATCTACGAAAATACTCGCCTGAATTGCGGCTATGTTGCAGACATCATCGTAGCGCGAACTGCGCTCCTCGAACTGAAGTCCGTTGAGCGCATCCTGCCCGTGCACGAAGCACAGACGCTCACGTACCTCCGACTGAGTGGCTGCAAGGTCGCCCTGCTGATAAATTTCAGCAATGTCTTATTGAAGGACGGGCTGCGACGCTTCATCCCCTGATTGCGCGGCAGTGGTCGGTCGTTGCGCGAAGCTGTCGGCGGACCGACTTTCCCGTCCCGCTTGCGGACATCCATCGGGGCACGGCCTTCCCCGCGCAACCAGCACCCCTGGCCCGACGAACGCAGTTACGCTTATCGTCCTCGCAGCAGGCATCTGGGAGGAACCAATGATCGAAGTCTGGACCTGGCCGACGCCGAACGGCCACAAGGTGCACATCGCGCTGGAGGAACTCGGGCTGCCCTACAAGGTGATCCCGATCAACATCGGCAAGGGCGACCAGTTCAAGTCGCAATTCCTGGCGATCACGCCGAACCACCGCATCCCGGCGATCGTCGATCCCGACGGCCCCGGCGGCAAGCCGCTCGCGCTGTTCGAGTCGGCCGCGATCATGATCTACCTGTCCGAGAAGACCGGCGGAAAGCTGATCCCGCAGGATCCGGTAGGCCGCTACAAGTGCCTGGAGTGGATGATGTTCCAGATGGGCGGCATCGGCCCGATGTTCGGCCAGTACAACCACTTCGCCAACTACGCGGTCGAGAAGATCCCTTACGCGATCGAGCGCTACACCAACGAGGTGGCACGGCTGCACCGTGTGCTGGATAAGCGTCTGGCCGAGGCGGCTTGGCTCGCCGGCGACGAATACAGCATGGCCGACATCATCACCTTTCCCTGGATCCGCAATCCCGATCTGCGCAACGTCAAGCTGAACGAGTATCCGAACGTGAAGCGCTGGCACGATGCGATAGCCGAGAGGCCGGCGGTGCAGCGCGGCGTGGCGGTGCTGGCGGACAAGAAGCGCAAGGGGCAGATGAGCGACGCCGAACGGGAGGTCATGTTCGGCAAGACCCAGTTCGCTGTGCGGTGAAGCTGGCGGTCCGCCGTCACAGCGCACGCTCTCGGCGACGCACCAGCCAGCATCCCAGCGACGATACGACCAGTCCCGTCACCGTCAGCGGCGACAGGCGTTCGCCCAACAGCGCCCAGGCCAGCAGTGCCGCCGTGCCAGGTACCAGATAGAAGTTCGCCGTGGCGCGCGCCGCGGTGCCATGCGCCAGCATCAGGTAATAGAGCCCCATACCGCCCAGCGACACCGCCCCGGCGTTCCATACGACGGCAGCGAGCGCCGGCCACACCCACTCCGCGTGCGGGGTCTCAAGTGCCGCGGTCGCCACGGCACAGGCTGCCGCTGCTGACAGCAGTTGGACCGTCGTCCCCTCCAGGATCGGCACGCCGCGGCAAAAGCGTCCGAAATACAGAGTGCCGGCGCACAGCCCAACCACGCCGCCGGCGGTCAACAACAGGCCGTCCACCTCGACCGGGCTCCGCATCGCCGCCAGGCCGACGACCAGGACGACGCCGGCGGCGCCCAGGAACAGCCCCAGCCATTGCAGCAACCGCAGACGTTCGCCCAGCAACGGCCAGGCCAGCAGTGCCGTGAGCAGCGGGTTGAGGGTCTGGACCAGGGCGATCTGTGCGGCGCCGACGTGCACCATGGCGTAATGGGCGGTCAGCAGCAGCACGCTGTTGGTCAACACGCCGGCCACCGCCAGGTGTCGCCACCGCCCCGCCAGCGGGTGCCATGGCCGTCGCAGCGCCGCCATCACAACCACCAGGACGGTGGCGGCAAGCATCAGCCGCACCGTCACGAACAGCAGCGGCGATAGAAATCGCAGCCCCACCCGAGACGCAATGAACGAGGAGGCCCATAGCAGAACAAAGCCAAACGGCGCGAAGCGAGGCATTCGGGGTCAGTAACACCAATCGGGCACCGATCACCCGTCCACTACGAACCGGGAATGTAGCGCCACACGCTCGCTGGCGGGAAGTTGAGCGGTGTCCAGGCCTCCCGACGCGGCACCAGGGCATGCTTGCGCCACGGCAGCGGCGAGGTGGGGCAGTAGCTGTAGTGAAGGAAGCCGCGACCGGGAGCCACCGCCTCGATAGCGGTGATGAACCGCCGCTGCTCGGCCAACGGCAGCAACACGAGCGGAATGCCGCAGACCACGCTGCCGATCCGGCCATGCCAGTGCCGCGCCAGCAGGTTGGGCAGTTCACGCGCGTCGCCCTCGATCACCAGGACTCCCGGCAGCACGTCGCGCAGGTGATTTGCCATCTCCGGCACTATCTCGACCACGATCAGCCGTTCCGGTGGCACACCACCATCGAGCAGCGCCCGCGAGACCACCCCGGTCCCCGCCCCCAACTCCAGTACAGCCTCGTCCGCGGCACGCCTCGTATGGCGCACGATCCGCCGGCAAAGCGCGGCCGAAGATGGGATAACCGAGCCCATCTGCAGCGGATTCACCAGCCAACGGCGAAAGAACAATGCTGGGTTGGCGACGCCACGCCTGACGCGTTGATCCGGTGTCGCTACGCCGTCACTGCCTGCACTCATGGTATTTGTCATAGATTTGACACTTTTACTTCATCTTCTACTTGAGTTTCGCAGCGAGGTTTACAGAAAGCCATCAGTCAGCGGTAGTGGCGCTTGCCGGGTTGCTCAGCGGTTGGCTAGCTTCCTCAGCGTGCAACTGTTGGTTAAACTGATCTGCTATCTTCAGTGGCCATTGACGCCACAAGCGCGCAGTGAGGGCGAACCCGCCAGCGATGACCGCCAGGATCCTGATTGTCGACGATGTGCCGGCGAACACCCGCCTGCTGGAAGCCAAGCTTTCGGCCGAGTATTTTCAGGTCGCCAGTGCCAAGGATGGGTTCGAGGCGCTCAGCATGGCGCACGATTGGCAGCCGGATCTCATCCTGCTCGACGTCATGATGCCGGGAATGGACGGTTTCGAATGTTGCCGCCGGCTGAAGAACGACCCCACGACGTTGCACATTCCCGTGGTCATGATCACCGCACTTGGCGAACCCGCCGAACGGCTGCGCGGACTGGAGTCGGGCGCCGATGACTTTCTGACCAAACCGGTCGAGTACGAGACGCTGATGGCCAGGGTGCGAAGTCTGGTCCGGCTCAAGCGGCTGCTCGACGAATGGCGCGCGCGCGGCGAGACCGCCCGTGCGCTCGGCCTGACCAACGAGAGCGTGGCACCCCCATCGGTCGCCGGAGCGCGAGCATTGGTGGTCGATGACTGGGACCTCGGCGCCCAGACCATCCAGGAGGCGCTGGCGCGGGACGGCATCGTGGCCGGCCGTGCCCGTACCAGTGCCGAGGCGATGGAGCTTTCGGTGGCCATCCCGTTCGACCTGATCGTGCTGAGCCTGTCGCTGATCGAGGAGGATCCGCTGAAGCTCGCCGCGTCCCTGCGCGCCGCCGACGCGACCCATGAGGTCCCGATGCTGTTGATCGCCGAACCGGAGGAGCGCGACAGCATCCTGCGCGGCTTCGATCTCGGTGCGAACGACTGGCTGGTGCTGCCGCTCGACGAGAACGAGCTGCGCGCCCGGGCACGCAACCAGATCCGACGCAAAGGTCTATCAGGACCGGCTGCGCACCGACTTCGGCACGGCGCTCGAGATGGCGCTGATCGATCCGCTGACCGGGCTGTACAACCAGCGCTACCTGATGCGCCATCTGCACGGCCTGCTGGAGAGCGGGCAGAACCGCGAACTCGCCGTGCTGATGATCGACGTCGATCACTTCAAATCCGTCAATGACGAGTATGGCCACGTCACAGGAGACAAGGTGCTGCGCGCCATCGCCGATGTGCTGCGGGGCAACACGCGGGTGTTCGATTCGCTCGCTCGCTACGGCGGCGAGGAGTTCGTCGTGGTGATGCCGGGTACCGGCGTCGATGACGCCTCGCTCGCGGCCGAGCGGCTGCGCTCGGCGGTCGAAGGCGCGTCCTTTACATGGGCTTCCGGAAGCCGCTCTCGGCTGACTATCAGCATCGGCGTCGCCTGCAGCGGCGCAGGCTCCCGGTACCCCGGAAGCGCTGCTGCATGCCGCCGACGTCGCGCTCTACGAGGCCAAGCGGGCGGGGCGCAATCGGATCGAGATCGCCGCCGCAGCGCCCTCGGGTTAGCCCAGCCTACCTGATCTTGGCTTCCCGGAACGGCACGTGCTTGCGCACGACCGGATCGTACTTCTTCAGCTCCAGCTTGCCGGTCTGGGTGCGCGCATTCTTCTTGGTAACGTAGAAGAAGCCCGTGTCGGCGCTGGAGACGAGCTTGATCTGGATGGTGTTGGTCTTCGCCATGGCTAGGTCCTCACGATCAGCAGAACATGCGGTTCCATCGGCTCGCGGTCAAGCACCGGATCAGCGTGTGGTGGCCTGCGTGTTGACGGTTGAAACCTGGCCGCTGCTCCCGAACGGCGGCAGCAGCGCGGCGGCGTAGGCAGCGGGGTCGTGGATCAACAGCCGCGCCGTGTCGAGGTCCGCCTCGCGACCCTCGGCGGCAGGACAGGCATTGCGGATTGCCAGGATCTGCGCCGGCTGAAGCGGTGCCCTGGCGGCGCGGTGGGTTTCCAGCGCCTTCGCCATCGTCTGCTGCCCCTGTGCCAATGCCGCAAGCTGCCAGCTCAGCGTATCCTGCCCGAGGCTGGTGCAAACCTGCGGCAGCACGCCGAGACCCTGGATCGGCCACCCTCTCGGCGCCAGCACACGGCTCCAGGTGACGAACAGCTCCCCGCCGTCCGGCAGCGGCGCGATTGTCTGCACCAGCCCCTTGCCGAGCGTCGAGCTGCCGATCACCACGCCACGACCGCGGTCTGCCAGTGCCGCGGCCAGGATCTCCGCGGCGCTGGCGGAGCGACCGTCCACCATGACGACGACCGGGACATCGGCCGCGAGCTCACCAGAGTTCGAGCGCCAGACCCGCGTCGCGTCGGGATCGCGTCCGGCGGTGATCGCCACGACGCCGGCCGGCAGCAACGTGTCGGCTGCGGTGACCGCCTGCCGCAACAGCCCGCCGCGATTGCCGCGCAGGTCGAGCACGATGCCCTCGGGCGGGTGAGGGCCAGCCAATCCCTGATCGATTGCCTGTGCGAGGTGGCTGTCGGTGCTGCGGTTGAAGGCGGTCACCTGGATCACCAGCACGTCGCCGGAGCGCTGTGCGAAGACCGTCTCCGGCGGCACCACGGCGCGCTCCAGGTCAGCCGAGCGCGGATGTCCGTCGCGACCACGCCAGACGACCGTGAATCCGGTCTCTTCCGGTCCCGCGATCCAGCCCATCACGGTAGCGGGATCCTTACCGCGGGTCGACTGGCCATCCACCGACACGATCGTGTCGCCCGGCCGGATTCCGGCGAGCGCACCCGGCCCGTCGGCGATGGCCTCAACCACCACAATGACCGATCCGCGCCGGGCGACGTGCAGCCCCGCGCCGGCCTGACCGACGCGGCGCTCGCGATCCTCACCGGCATCGCGCGGCGGCACATAGCGGGAATACGGATCGAGATGGTTGAACAGCTCGTCGAAGAAGCTCTGTACCACGCCTTGCGTTCCGGCCCGGCGCACCGGCACGGACGTGCCCGCCGCGGTCAGCGCAAGGTCGGTGGCGGCGCCAGCCCAGCCGCTGACATCGCCCTCGGCGGGCTGCGGCAGTGCAGCGAGCTCACGCTCCCGGGACGCGAGGCGCAGCGTGCCATCGCGCAGTTCGGTCGTCAGCTCGGGATCCAGCGCGGTCAGTCCACGCAGTCCCCACACCGTGAGTTGCGAAACCGCGACAGGCTCCAACGTGCGCGGTGCCATGAAGGCGAGCGCGGTGGCATAGACGTTGGTGATGAGATGCGGGTCGAAGCCAGATGGGGCAGCGACGATCTGAGCGTGCGCGGGTACGATGAACAGCAGGACCAACAGGGCGCCGACGCGGATCACCTGGTTCTGACTCGCTCCCCCTTGCGCTGCCGGTCGCGACGCCGATCGGGTGCGCCCTGCAGGATGTGGAATACCAGGCCGCCGGTGACAGGGCTTGCTTCCGCAAGCCGCACCTCAACCTCCTGCGCCAGACGAAATGCCAGGCGGGTCCGACGTCCGGTCAGCGTTTGCTCCCGTTCATCGTGCTGCCAGAAATCGTCCGGCAGCGAGCGCACCGGCACGAGACCGCTCGCGCCGCTATCCGCGACTGTGACGAAAAGTCCGAACCGCGTCACACCGGAAATTCGTGCAGCGAAATTCGCGCCAACTTTGTCCGCCATGTATGCAGCAAGGTAACGGTCGATGGCGTCGCGTTCGGCCAGTTGGGCGCGGCGTTCGGTGGCGGTGATGTGCAACGCAGTGTCGGGGAAGCGCGCGGCCTCATCTGGCGCAAGCGCGCCGTCGCCAAGTTTCAGGCCGCGGATCAGCGCGCGATGCACCAGCAGGTCGGCGTAGCGGCGGATCGGACTGGTGAAATGGGCATAGCGCGGCAACGCGAGGCCGAAATGACCGATGTTGTCGGGGCTGTATTCCGCCTGCGACTGGCAGCGCAGCATCACCTCGTTGACCAGCGGCGCTTCCGGCGTGCCGGCGACGCGGCGCAGCACGCGGTCGAGATCGCGCGGATGCACCTGATCGCCGGGCGGCAGCGAGATGCCGAGCCCGTGCAGGAAGTCGCGCAACGATGCGAGCTTGTCGTCCGACGGCGGGGCGTGGATGCGATACATCACCGGCTGGTGCAGGCGCTCCAGTTCCTCGGCGGCGGCGACGTTGGCGAGCACCATGAACTCCTCGATCAGCCGATGGCTGTCGAGACGCGGCCGCGGCGCGACGCTGCGCACGATGCCGGCGTCGTCGAGCACCACGCGGCGTTCCGGCAGGTCGAGGTCGAGCGTGCCGCGCGCGGTGCGGGCGGCGAGCAAGGCGCGGAACGCCGCGTACAGATGCGCGTGCGTGGCATCGCCCGCATCGTGCGCTCGCTGCACGCCTTCGTAGGTGAGGCGTGCCGCGCTGCGCATCAGGCCGCGGCCGAAGCGATGCGTGGTCTTGCGGCCGTTGGCGTCGATGTGGAGTTCGACGAACAGGCAGCCGCGATCCTCGTCCGGGCGCAGGCTGCACCAGCCGTTGGACAGTGCCTCCGGCAGCATCGGCACGACGCGGTCGGGGAAATAGACGCTGTTGCCGCGGGTGCGCGCCGCGATGGTCGAGCGGCGATCCGGGGCGGACATAGTGCGCGACATCGGCGATGGCGACGATCAGGCGAAAGCCGCGACCCGTCGGGTTCGGCGAACACCGCATCGTCGAAGTCGCGCGCGTCCTCGCCGTCGATGGTGACCAGCGGGATGTCGCGCAGGTCGGTGCGCCGGCCGAGCGGTGTCGCGCGGGCGCGCTCGGCCTCGTCCAGCGCGGCGGCGGGAAATTCCTGCGGGATGTCGTGGGTGTGGATGACGATCAGGCTGACCGATCGGGCATCGCCCATGGCGCCGAGCCGCTCGATGATGCGGGCGGGCTTCAGGCCGAGCCGGTGGTGCGGCAGCGGTTCGGCGAGCACGATCTCGTCCGGTTCGGCGCCGCCGTCCTGCGCCGGGCGGCACCATCCATTCCGCCTTGGCGCGGCGATCGGTGGGGATGATGCGCCCGTCCCGGTAGACGCCGAGGACGCGGCCTGGCGTCTCGGCCAGCCGGCGGATGGTGCGGCCTTCGTAGCGGCCCGGACCGCGCGGCTTCAGGCGGGCCAGCACGCGTTCGCCGGGTGCCAGCGCCGGCTGGCCGCGCGGTTCGGCCGCCATGAAGATGACCGGCGGCGGGCCGTCGGCGGCGTCCCAATCGGCCGGCCGGGCGATGGCGTCGCCATCCGGGTCGGTGCCGGTGACGACGACGATGGCGGTCTCCGGCAGGCGAGGGTTTGCCGGGCGGGTGCGGGATTTGGGTGGAGCGATGGGTGGGTTCACGCCGTGAGCATATGCGCGTTCGTACTGCCGGTTGCGAGACCCGCACACTCGTCACTTACGGGCGGGCACGGCAATGGCCCGCCGGCGACCGGCCGAGCCGCTGGGGGCGGTTCCCTCGCGGTTGTCACCGCGGCTAATGTAACGTATACGTTCTGAACTCGATAATGGGAGGCTCGCTGTGCCCGAAAAGATTGCTACTTCCGTTCTTATCCTTACGCTACTTGCGCCAGCCTTGGCCGTACCCGCCACTATTCTGAGCGGTCCTGAGGTGCAGCAGGCTCTGGTTGGCAAGACGCTCGCAAGCAAATCGCATCGCGGCGTTCCCTACACTATGCACCTGAACCCAGGTGGAACTGGCGTGTTTGTCTACCGAGGATCGACTCAGGACGCGCTTACGTGGGACTTAACTGGGAACGTTCTGTGCTTTCATTCCAAGATGAGTGGCACTGAGTGCAATACAATCCGCGCGTCAGGCGACGGCTATGATTTCGTCGACAGCACGACCGGGGCGCTGAACAACGCCTACACGGTCCAATAGCCGCGAGGATCGAGGCCGCCAGCAGCCGGCCGGTGCGCAGAGGCCAACTATCTAAGGGCCTGCCGCGAATTAAACGATCCAGGCTTAGCAGAGCCAGTACTCCAAAGTCGTCATCCCCGCGCAAGCGGGGACCCAGGCGGCAACTGGGTCCCCGCTTGCGCGGGGATGACGGGGGAAATGGCGGCCTTGCCGGCAATCGACGCAGTTATTTCGCGGCAGATCCAAACGGCGCTATCGTGCTGCTTTCCGCCGTGTCGTCGCACCGGTTGCAGCCTTTTTGCCACGCGCAGCGGCCTTCTTCTTGGCCGGCGCCTTGGCAGCAGCCACTCGTTTCGCCGGCGGCTTCGGTGCAGCACGTTTGGCCTTTGCGGCGCGCCGCTTCGCCGGCTTTGCCTTCCGCTTGGCAGCCGCCGCACGTACCTCTCCGGCGGCCGGAGCAGCGTCAATCGACGGCTTTTTCGCAGGTACCCCTCGCCCGCGCCGCCCGGCCGCCCCGCGCGGGCGCAACTGCTTGCCCTTCTCCGCCAGCAGCGCGACCGCCTGGTCCAGCGTGATCTCCTCCATCATCACGCCGCGCGGCAGATTGGCCACCGTCTTGCCGTGCTGCACGTAGGGACCGAAGCGCCCCTTGCGCACCGCGATCAGTTCCTTGTCCCCCGGATGCGCCCCGAGAGTGCGCACGCTCGCCATCTTGCGCGCGATCAGGTCCACCGCGCGGTTGATGCCGATCGCCAGCACATCGTCGTCGCGATCGAGCGAGCCGAACACCGCGCCCATCCGCACATACGGGCCGAAGCGGCCAATGCCGGCCTCGATCGTCTCGTGGGTTTCCGGGTGCGTGCCGATGACGCGCGGCAGCGACAGCAGGCCGAGCGCCTGCTCCAGCGTGATCTGCTCGCCGTCCATGCCGCGCGGCAACGAGGTGCGGCGCGGCTTCACCTTCTTGTCCTCGCCGTTCTCGCCCTGCTGCACATACAAACCGTACGGACCGCGGCGGACGGTGATCTCCTCGCCGGTGTCCGGATGCTGGCCGAGGACGCGCATGCCCTCCTTCAGCGTTTCGCCCTGGTCCTCGCCGTTCTCGATCGCCAGGCGCCGGGTGTACTGGCAGTTCGGATAATTCGAACAGCCGATGAAGCTGCCGTAGCGGCCGAGCTTCAGACCAAGCCGGCCGGTGCCGCAGGCCTGGCAGGCGCGCGGATCCGTGCCGTCCTCCCGCGGCGGGAAGAAATGCGGCCCAAGGTCTTCGTCCAGCGCCGCGATTACGTCGCTGATCTTGAGGTCCTTGGTCTGGTCGACCGCGTGGGAGAACTCGTCCCAGAAGGTGTGCAGCATCGCCCGCCACTCGGCGTTGCCGTCGGCGATGTCATCGAGCTTCTCCTCCATCGAGGCGGTGAAGCCGGTATCGACGTAGTGCTCGAAGAAGCTCACCAGGAAGGCGGTGACCAGCCGGCCGCGATCCTCCGGAATGAAGCGCCGCTTTTCCAGCCGGACGTATTTGCGGTCCTGCAGCACCGACAGGATCGAGGCGTAGGTGGAAGGCCGGCCGATGCCGAGCTCCTCCATTCGCTTGACCAGGCTGGCCTCGGAATAGCGCGGCGGTGGCTGGGTGAAGTGCTGCGTCGCGGCCACTTCGCCGAGGCGCAGCGGATCGCGCTCCGCCATCGGCGGCAGCATCCGGCCCTCGTCCTCCTCGGCCGCATCGTCGGTGTCCTCGCGATACAGCTTGAGGAACCCGTCGAACGCGATGACCGAGCCGGTGGCGCGCAACGTGGTGCCGCGGCCGTCGGTCACGTCGACGCTGACCTGATCCAGTTCGGCCGACTGCATCTGCGACGCCACCGCCCGCTTCCAGATCAGTTCGTAGAGTCGGCGCTGATCGTTCGAGAGAAAGCGCGCGACATCGTCGGGGGTGCGCGCGACGTCGGTCGGGCGGATCGCCTCGTGCGCCTCCTGGGCGTTCTTGATCTTGCTCTGGTACTCGCGCGGTGCCGACGGGAGATAATTGGCACCGTAGCTGCCGGCGACGTGGTCGCGGATCGCGGCGATCGCCTCGCGCGCCATCTGCACGCCGTCGGTCCGCATGTAGGTGATCAGGCCGGTGGTCTCGCCGCCGATATCGACTCCTTCGTAGAGCTGCTGCGCCAGACGCATGGTCTGCTGCGCGCCGAAGCCGAGTTTGCGCGAAGCCTCCTGCTGTAGCGTCGAGGTGGTGAACGGCGCATAGGGGTTGCGCTTGACGCGCCGCTTCTCGACTGAGCCGACGTGGAAGCGGCCGGTCTCGACGCGATGCTTCGCTCGCATCGCCGTCTGCTCGTTGGGCAGATCGAACTGGTCGAGCTTCTTGCCCTCGAGGTGGGTCAGCTTCGCGGTGAATGGCGCGCCGGCCGGCGTGGTGAAGTCCGCCTCGACGGTCCAGTATTCGCGGGCGCGGAATGCCTCGATCTCGGCCTCGCGCTCACAGATCAGCCGCAGCGCGACCGACTGCACGCGACCGGCCGAGCGGCTGCCTGGCAGCTTGCGCCACAGCACCGGCGACAGGGTGAACCCCACCAGATAGTCGAGCGCGCGGCGGGCCAGGTAGGCCTCGATCAGCGGCTGGTCGAGATCGCGCGGCGCCGCCATCGCGGCGCGAACCGCGCTGCGGGTGATCTCGTTGAAGGTGATGCGGCGGACTTTGATGCCCTTCAGCGCCTTCTTATCGGCCAGCATCGCCTTGACGTGCCAGGAGATCGCCTCTCCCTCACGGTCGGGGTCGGTGGCGAGATACAGCGTGCTCGCGCCCTTCAGCGCCTTGGCGATGGCGCCGACCTGTTTCTCGCCGCGCTGGTCGGACTGCCAATCCATGGCGAAGTCCTGCTCCGGCCGCACCGAACCGTCCTTCGGCGGCAGGTCGCGCACGTGGCCCAGGCTGGCCAGCACGGTGTACCCGCCGCCGAGATAGCGGTTGATGGTCTTGGCCTTGGCGGGGGACTCGACGACGACGACGTCTGACATTGCGTTCCTTGGGCGATCCTTGGCGTAGCCTAAAATCCGGTCTCCGGCAGCAGGGCGACCCGGCTCCCCGGTAGCGTCTCGATGCGGCCGGCGAGCTCCAATTCCAGCATCACCGCCATGACTGCCGCCGCAGAGAACTGGCAGCGCCGTACGACCTCGTCAACGGCTGTTGGAGAAGTTCCAAGGAGATCAATGACTTGCCGTCGCGCCCGAGCGAGGTCGGCGGCACTTTCCACGGGTTCTCGCCAGGCCGCGGGTGGCTCCGCGAGGCCTGACGGAGGGTCGTGCACGAACAACGGGACGCGGGCGAGCCCCTCGCGGGAGGGGTGGTCGGGCAGGTTGTCCAGCACGTCCTGCGCGGTCTCGGTGAGATGCGCGCCCTGGCGGATCAGGTCGTTGCCGCCTCGCGAGCGCGGATCGAGCGGCGAGCCCGGAACGGCGAACAGCTCGCGGCCGGCCTCCTGGGCGAGGCGGGCGGTGATCAGGCTGCCAGAGCGCAGCGCCGCCTCCACCACCACGACGCCGAGAGCGAGGCCCGCGATGATCCGATTGCGGCGCGGGAAATGGCGTGCCTGTGGCGCGGTGCCGAGGGGCGCCTCGGCAAGCACGGCGCCCGACTCCGCGATGCGGCGTTGCAGATCGGCATGCTCGGGCGGATAGGGGACGTCGAGGCCGCCGGCCACCGCCGCGATGGTACGTCCGGTCTGCAATGCGCCATTGTGGGCGGCGGCATCGACCCCGCGCGCGAGTCCGGAGATCACCGTCAGCGAGCGCGCGAGGTCCGCCGCAAGGTTCTCCGCCATGCGCTGGCCGTTCGCCGAGGCGTTGCGGCCGCCGACCAGGGCAACGGCGCGTTCCGCCAGCAACGCGGCGTCGCCCAGGACGGCGATGGCGGCGGGCGCATCGTCCAACAGGGCCAGCAGCGGCGGGTAGTCGGGTTCCCCGGCGAAGATCATCCGGCCGCCGAGCCTGCCGAGAGCATGCAGCTCGTGCGTGACAACGTCCGGGGACGGGACAGCGGGTGGTGTGGAACGGCCGCCGGTGCGGGCGAGGCCGGGCAAGGCAGCAAGCGCTTCGGCGGCTGACCCGTAACGCGCGAGCAGCCGGCGATAGGCCACTGGGCCGACACCTTCGGTGCGCGCGAGCCGCAGCCGGTCTACCGCATCGGCTGGCGTCTGATCCGGTGGTTCATGCTT
Organism: uncultured Alphaproteobacteria bacterium; assembly: GCA_963819855.1. GTDB lineage: Bacteria > Pseudomonadota > Alphaproteobacteria > Acetobacterales > Acetobacteraceae > JAMXLO01. The sequence continues at coordinate 313,031 of CAWFYC010000023.1, read as the reverse complement.
TCTGACCAATGCGCGGCTCGGTGCCTGCGAGCAGGCGTCGGATGTTGGTATGATGACGGGCAAACACCAACACAGCGATCACCAACGCAAGCTTAACGACGGTAGCGTCGGCCAGTGCAGCGGCGAGGAGCGGTGCGAGCGCAAACGACACGAGCGCAGCGAGCGATGAGATGCGCCCCATCGCCGCCATCGCCAGCCAGATCGCGCCGGCGCACAGCCCCACCGGCCAGGCGGCGGCGATCAACACGCCATACGAGGTTGCTACCGCTTTGCCGCCCTTGAATCCGAGCCAGACCGGGAAGGCATGCCCCAGCACCGCCCCGCCGCCGGCCCAGAGCACGGCGTCGTGGCCGCCAAGCCAGGCGGCGACCAGGACAGCGGCGGCGCCCTTTCCGCCATCCAACAGCAGAGTCGCCGCGGCGAGGCCCCTGTTCCCAGTGCGCAGCACGTTGGTCGCGCCGATGTTGCCGGAGCCGATGCGGCGGATGTCACCCAGCCCGGCGAAACGGGTGAGGATCAGGCCGAACGGGATCGAGCCGAACAGATAGCCGAGGAGTGCGTAGGCAAGAGGCTGCATCAGTGGAAGTCAGATCGGCACTGCGGGCGGCACATCGGTGTGGACGAAGTCGTCGCCCTTGAAAAGCAGCCGCTGGCCGGTCGCTCTCGCTGCCGCGTAAGCGAAGCAGTCGCCGATATTGAGCGCCGCTCGGTGGCGGCCCTTGCCAAAGCGTCGGAATGCCTCCAGTGCCAACTCGGCCTGCTCCGATGTTACTGCAACGACATCCGCGCCGGCCATCCGCAGGAACGCGTCCAGCAGACTGCGTCCGGCTGCCCCCTTTCGCGACTCGATCACCATTCCGGCTTCGACCCGGTTCACCGCGGATATCAGGCGGAGCGGATCCATCGCGATGGCATGATCGAAGGCGGCCCGCTCTGGCTCATCAAGCAGGATTGCGATGATGGCGGAGCTATCAATCATCATCAGCGCCACATGCCGTCCTCGTCATATCCGATGATCTCGTCTGCGGAACGGGTGTCGAGGTCGGGAAGGGCGGCGCATTCCAGGGCCAATGCGTCAAGCATTTCAGCGAGTCCCTCGGAATGTTGTCCGCGGCGCAAACGCTCCCTGATCAAGCGATCCGCCAGAGCATTGCGCACCGCCTCCGTCAGACTTTCGCCGGTGAGCTTCGCGACCTCGCGGGCAAGGCGGTCGGTCTCAGGGTCCTTGAGGCTCAGAGCCATGGTCGCCTCTGCATGTATAGAACTGAGGCTGTAATCTATATGATAGGTTTGTGTTCGTCTATCCGAACACCCGGCGTCCCGCCTTCCACGTCCCCAGCACCACCCCTTCCAGGGCGCGGCCGTCGAACGGCGTGTTCTGTGCTTTGCCGGGGAGGCGCCCGGCTTCCACTCGCCAGACACGTTCGGGGTGGAACAGGCAGAGATCCGCGGGCCGGCCCTTCGCCAGGCGGCCGGCATCGATGCGCAGCAGCGCCGCCGGCCGAGCCGTCAGCAGTTCGATCGCCTGGGCCAATGTCAGCGCGCCGCTATGGACCTGCGCCAGCGTCACCCCAAGCAGTGTGGCTAGTCCGGTGCCGCCTGGCGTGGCCTGCGCAAACGGCTGACGCTTGTCGTCGGCGTCGCGCGGCTGGTGGTCGGAGGCGATGGCGTCGATCGTGCCGTCGGCGAGTGCCGCTGCCACCGCCAGCCGGTCCGCTTCCTTGCGCAGCGGCGGCGACAGCTTGGCATAGGTGCGGAAGTCACCGATCGCCGTTTCGTTGAGGTCGAAATAGGGTGGCGCGGTGTCGCAGGTCACCGCGACGCCGTTGGTCTTGGCCTCCCTTATCAGCCGCAGCGCCTCAGCCGTCGATATGTGGGCAAAATGCACTGCTCCGCCGGTCAACACAGCGAGCCGGATGTCGCGCGCCACGAAGATCGCCTCGGCGGCGGCCGGGATACCGGGCAGCCCAAGGCGGGTGGCCAGTTCGCCTTCGGTCGCGGCGCCACCTTCGGCAAGCGACGGATCCTCGGGATGCTGGACGATGAGACCGCCGAAGCCGTGGGCATAGGAAAGTGCCGTGCGCATCAGGCGTGCCGACCTGAGCGCGCGCCCGCCGTCCGTGAAGGCGACCGCCCCCGCCTCGGCCAGCAGCCCAAGCTCGGCAAGTTCCTCGCCGCGGCAGCCAGTGGTGACCGCGCCATAGGGCAGGATCGTCAGGCTGCCGGTTTCCTCGCCGCGGGCGCGCAGCAGGCGCACCAAAGCCGGATCGTCGATCGCGGGCAGCGTGTCGGGCAAAGCGGCGAGCGTGGTGATACCGCCGGCTGCCGCTGCTTCCGCAGCCGACGCTATGGTCTCGCGGTACTCATAGCCTGGCTCGCCAAGTGCCGCTCGCATATCGACCAGACCAGGGCACAGGACGGCGCCGTCTTCAGCGACCAGCACAGCAGCGTCCGGCCGGCCCAGGCCCGGGCCAAAGTCGGCGATCAGACCGTCGCGGACCAGCAGGTCGCCACGCTGGTCAAGCCCTGAGGCAGGGTCCAGCAGGCGGACATCCTTGAACAGGGTGTCAGAGCTCATTCCGACCGTGCCCGCGCGACAGCGTATCCAGCACCGCCATGCGGACTGCGACGCCCATCTCAACCTGCTCGCGGATCACGCTGCGCTGCGGATCGTCCGCGACCGCGCTGTCGATCTCCACGCCGCGGTTCATCGGCCCCGGATGCATCACCAGCGCGTCCGGCCTGGCGAACGCCAGCTTCGCCGCATCCAGCCCGAAGAAGCGGAAATACTCCCGCGCACTCGGCACCAGGCCGCGCTGCATCCGCTCGCGCTGCAACCGCAGCATCATCACGATGTCGGCGCCGTCCAGGCCACGCTCCATGTCGTGAAACACCTCGACACCCAGCCGCTCCGCCTCGGCCGGCATCAGCGTCGGCGGCCCCACCACGCGCACCCGGCTGCCCATCGTGGTCAACAGGTGAATGTTCGAACGCGCCACACGCGAGTGCAGTACGTCGCCGCAGATCGCCACCGTCAGCCCCTCGAGCCGCCCCTTGCGGCGGCGAATGGTCAGCGCATCCAGCAGCGCCTGGGTCGGATGCTCGTGCGTCCCGTCGCCGGCATTGATCACCGCCGCGTCGACCTTCTGCGCCAGCAGGTTGGGTGCCCCCGACTGGTCGTGCCGCACCACCAGCAGGTCGCAGTGCATGGCGTTCAACGTCCCCGCGGTGTCCAGCAGCGTCTCGCCCTTGTTCACCGAGGAACTGGAGACCGACATGTTGATCACGTCAGCGCCGAGCCGTTTGCCGGCCAGCTCGAAACTGGTGCGCGTGCGCGTAGAGTCTTCGAAGAACAGGTTGATCAATGTCCGCCCGCGCAGCAGGTCGCGCTGGGTCTTGCCCGACCGATTGAGCAGCACGTAGCTCTCCGCCAGGTCGAGCAGATGGCCGATCTCGGGCGGATACAGGCCCTCGATCGCCAGCAGGTGCTTTTGCCGGTACGACACGACCCTAGGTCGCAGAAAGCCGGCACCAGCGTCAATGTGTTGGCTACGGCAACGGGTTTCCAGGGAGCGTCAACGGTGCCGAGCCATCACCCAGCGGAGCGGCGGAATATTTTCCTTGACATCCCGGCGACTTCGTGTTCTTGTTACGTTCATGTCTGCCGCGGCCGAAACCCCAGCCCCGACCACCGAGCCCAGCCGCAGCTTCCGTCTGCTCGACCTGGTCCGCAAGCTGATCGAGTACGGCCGCGAACTCGCCGCCACCATTCGTCAGCGCACCGCCGCCGACCCCATCTTCGCCAAAGCCCGCTTCGGCACCACCGATCTGGCGCTGTTATTCGCCCGCATCGCCCGCGGCCTGCAACTCGCCAACGCGCTCGAAGCGCGTGTGCTCCGCAGCGCTGCCCAGCTCGACGCCGGACCGGCGCAAGGCAGGGCTCGATCGGCACCCCGGGCACCAACCGCCCCTCGCGTGGCCGCCGAGGCCGATCCGGGTCTCGCGCACCTGCCCACCCCGGGGCAGATCGCGGCCGAGGTCCGCCGCAAGCCGATCGGCGCCGTCATCGCCGACATCTGCCGCGACCTCGGCATCACGGGGAGCCATCCGCTGTGGCGGGAGGTGCAGCGGGCCATCATCATACACGGCGGCAACCTTGCCCGCCTTGTGTCGGACATTCTCGACCGGGCATTTCCCCTGTCTCCCCGGCTCCTGCCCGCAGCCAAGCCAGCCGCGTTGCGGCTTGACGCGCCAGACGGCACCGGGCCGCCCTGAAGCTACCGCGTGACGATCACGGCATCATGCACGGGGCCAGCGGTGGCCGGTCCCGCCGTGCTGATTCGTCCGATGCCGACCGCGGATTGATGGGACACGACTCCCGGTCGCAGACCCGGCGCGAGCCGCCAATCTCTCCGCAGTCGATGGGGACGATCGTCACTGTGCGGCGGCGGCAGAGCGCCAGACGGCACCGAGCTGTTTGTTGGCCGACACACCGTAGCCGCCGGCCGCCATCGCCAGGACCTCGACGTCTTCCAGGTTCACCAGCAGGTCGGCGGACGAGCCGCAATCGCTGCCTTCATCGCTGCTGTGCGCCCCGGCCCAGTGCACGCGGTAGCCGAAGCTGGTGCCGGTGCGGGGCTCGCGCGCCTCGATGATCAAGCTGCCGCCGTTGGCGTGCATAGTCCGGACGTCCAGGACACAGGCGGCGCCGGTCCGATCTCCGGCCGACATGGCGGTCAGCCGCGCGTGCATGTCGCGGGAGATCGAATCGAGCGGATCGAATGCGACGATGTCGCCTACCTTCGGGCCGAGTTCGCCGACCGCGTGGATCAGACCGATGGTGCCGACCATCCCTGCCAGCGCAATCGCCGCGATGCCGAGGATAACGCTGCCCACACCAGTGGTATTGCTGTCGTTTACCCGCATTGCCGGAATCTCACCTGCTGGCCATTGAGGCTGCCTCTATCTGGCAACCGACTATCGCCGGTGGGGGTTCATTTTTGGTAAAGTCCGACCGCTAGAACTATTCGTAATTATCCGTATCTAAACAAAAAAATGGCGGCACCATTGGTGCCGCCGAGGGTATGGGGAGGAGTCCAAGAGAGAGGTGAGAGCGGGTCGAAACCCGCCGACCTCACGGGCGGAAATATGCCGCGCGCGACCTCAGGCGGCATTGATCCAGATCAAAGTACCAGACTTTTTTCGCCTCGCATCAAGCGACGGCGGCGAGCCTCGCCAGAGCCTCCTCCTTGCCCAGCGCCACCAGCGTCGCATCGATCCCGGGGCTGGCCGTGCTGCCGGTCAGCGCCGCGCGCAGCGGCTGCGCCACCTGACCAAGCTTTCGGCCACTCGACTCCGCGAACCCGCGTAAGGTCGCGTCGATCGCAGACACGGAAAAATCCGTCGCAGCCAGCGCGTTGGCGACATCGCGCAGCATCAACCGCGCCTCGGGCGTCAGCAGGGCGACCGCCTTCGGCTCCATCGGCAGTGGCAGCGGACGCGCCAGGAAAGCTGCGGCATCGGCCAGTTCCACCAGAGTCTTGGCGCGCTCCTTCAGCGCCGGCATCAGCGCCCGGATACGCTCAGCCGCCCGCGCGCCAAGCGCCAGGTCGGTGCGATGCGCCAACCGCTCCAACACATCGCGGGTCAGCCGCTCGTCGTCGGCGTGGCGGATATAGTGTCCATTCAGGTTGGTGAGCCTGGCGTAATCCATCCGGCTCGGCGCCCGCCCGACCCCGTCGAGGTCGAACAGCCGGATCGCCTGGTCGCGATCAACCACTTCGGCGTCGCCGTGTCCCCAGCCGAGACGCAGCAGGTAGTTGCACAGCGCCTCGGGCAGATAGCCCTGCTCGCGGAATTCCAATACCGACACCGAGCCATGTCGCTTCGACAGCTTGGCGCCGTCCGCGCCGTGGATCAGCGGGACATGCGCGAAGCGCGGCAGGCTCCATCCCATCGCCTGATAGATCTGCACCTGGCGGAACGTGTTGGTGAGGTGGTCGTCGCCACGGATGACATGGGTGATGTCCATGTCGTGGTCGTCCACCACCACCGAGTGGTTGTAGGTCGGCGTGCCGTCGCTGCGCAGGATGATCATGTCATCCAGCTCGGCATTGGCGACGCGCACGGCGCCCTGCACGAGGTCCTCCACCACGGTGTCGCCATCACGGGGCGCCTTCAACCGGATCGAAGGCGCCACGCCCGGCGGTGCATCGGCCGGGTCGCGATCGCGCCAGCGCCCGTCGTAGCGCGGCGACCGTCCTTCCGCGAGCGCCTGCTCGCGCATCTGCCGCAGTTCATCGGCCGTGCAATAGCAATGGTAGGCGTGGCCGGCGGCCAGCATCTGCCGCGCCACCTCGGCGTGCCGGGCCATCCGCGTTGACTGGAACACCGGCGGCTGATCCGGCGTCAGCCCCAGCCATTCCAGGGCCTCGAAGATCACCTTGGTCGCCGTCTCGGTGCTGCGCTCGCGATCGGTGTCTTCGATGCGGATCAGGAATTCGCCGCCGTGGTGACGGGCGAACAGGTAGTTGAACAGGGCCGTCCGGGCGGTGCCGATGTGCAGCAGGCCGGTCGGACTGGGGGCGATGCGGGCGCGAACCGTCATGAGCGGTGTTCCAAGGGTCGATGTGGGGTCTGGCATCGATAGGTTTCTCTTCGTTCAACCCATCCTACGCCGTGGAGCGGTAACCACTCGATACGTAGGATGGGTAGAGCGCAGCGAAACCCATCTCTCGTCGATGCACCCTGACCGGATGCGCCCACGCTGTAGCATGCGCGTTCACCGGCTGTAGAGGTGCCTGCGTTAACCTCCCGTGCGTGCAGCGATTGATCGCCGACTGGCTCGAGACATGGCAGGTGGCCGAGCGGGGCCGCTTCGCGCCGTGGCTGCCGGTGTTCATGGGCACCGGCGCGCTCTGCTACTTCGCGCTGCGCAGCGAGCCGCCGCTGTGGCTCGGGATGGCGGTGGCGACACCGGCGATATGCACTGCACTGCTGCTGAAGTGCCACGTCCTGCCACGCGCGTTCGGAATGGCGGTGGCCGCCGCCGCCATCGGTTTCACGGCGTCACAGATTGCCACTGTCCGGGCACCGCCGCTGTCGCTGCTGCCGACCCGCGCGACAATCCTGACCGGCACCGTCCGTTCGGTGGAGGCACTGCCCGACGGCCGGCGGATCGCGCTGGAATCCGTGCAACTCGACGGTGGCGATCCGCTGCAACGCTGGCTGCGGGTGCGGCTGAGAAATGGCGATGCGCAGGAGATCGGCACCGGCGACACGGTCCGGCTCCGCGCACTGGTGCGGCCGCCGATGCCGCCCGCCTATCCGGGCGCATGGGACCTCCAGCGCGACGCCTGGTACAGCGGCCAGGGCGGTTCCGGCTACGCGCTCGGGCCGGTGGAACGCATCGCCGAAACGGCTCCCACTGGTCCGCTGCGTATGGTGCAGCGGTTCCGGGAGGTGATCGCGCAGCACATCTCGGCGGTGGTGCCGGGCGCGGCCGGCGCGGTGTCGATCACGCTGCTGACCGGCATCAACACCGGCATTCCGCCACCGGACCACGACGCGTTCCGCGCTTCCGGCCTCGCACACCTGCTGGCGGTCGCGGGACTGCATATCGGCATCGTCATGGGCTGGACGCTGGCGTTCGCACGACTCGCCTTCGCGGTGTCCGAGCACGCCAGCCTGCACTGGCCGACCAAGAAGCTGGCGGCGCTTGCCGCGCTTTTGGCCGGCGGCGGCTACATGGTGCTGACCGGCATGCACTTGCCGATCGTACGCAGTTTCGCCATGGCGTGCCTGTATACCGTCGCGGTGCTCGCGGGACGGCGCGCGATCTCGCTGCGTGGCCTCGCCCTGGCGGCGACGGTGCTGATGCTGCTCGAGCCGCACGAGGTGCCCGGCGTCTCGTTCCAGATGAGCTTTTCCGCCGTGTTGGCGCTGATCTCCGGTTACGAGCTGTTGCGGCCTGCATTGCGCACGCTGCATGGCAGCGGCTCGCGCTCCCGGCGCTTCGCCGGCTACCTGGCGGCGCTGGCGCTGACCAGTGCATTGGCCGGCACCGCCTCGGCGCCGTTCGCAGCATATCATTTCGGCCACATCCAGATCTATTTCGTGGTGGCGAACATGATCGCGGTGCCGCTGGCGGCGCTCTGGGTGATGCCCGCTGGGCTGATCGCGCTGATGCTGCTGCCGTTCGGCCTCGACTGGCTCGCGTTCGTGCCGATGGGATGGGGCGCCGAGGCGATCCTGTTTGTGGCGCGTACCACCGCGGCGTTGCCTGCGGCGACGATCGACGTGCCGCACATGCCGGCATGGGGCTTGGCGGCGACCGGGTTCGGCATCGCCTGGCTCGGCCTGTGGCGGAGCAGGCTGAGGTTGATCGGTGTGCCGGTAATCGCACTCGGCCTGGTCTCGCCGCTGCTGGTTCGGCCACCCGACCTGATGGTGTCGGCCGATGCCCGGCTGATCGGCGTGCGGGTGCAGGACACGGTGTATCTGCAGTCGGTCTCTGGTGCGTCGAAGTTCACCCGCGATGCCTGGCTGCAATTCTGGGCGGCAAGCAGCGCACGTGCGATGCCGAAAGACGGCGAGCAGGCTGACGGCGCGATCGTGTGTCAGAAGGATGCATGCCTGCTGCGGCCGGTACCGCAGGCGAAGGCCGCATTGCTGGTGCGTGGCGCCGTCCATCCCGACGGCTGCCAGGAGATCTCCGTCATCGTGTCAGCGGAGCCAGCGCGGGGCCTGTGCCAGCGTCCATGGCCGGCGCTGGTCGATCGCTTCACCGTGTGGCGCAATGGTGCAGCCGCGATCTGGCTGGATGGACGGCGCGCCCGCATCCTGACCGACCGCGCCTTTCGCGGTGACCGGCCCTGGGTTCCGCCGGTGCCGGTACCACGCGAACGTGCGTCACCATCATTGCCGCCGGCACCGACGGAATAGCCAGGACTTCCTGCGCGGTTGATACGAGGGTATGCCAAGCGCGGGAGGAAAGGCGCACGCGGCAGAGTTTAGAACGTCTGGCGCTATCTGCCTCGGATCGAATGATCCGACGACGGCACACTGCGCTTGCCGCGTCGCTGCTCGCGCATGGCCTGACGCTACTGACACTCATTTACCTGATGCGAAGCGTGGTCTTGCCGACACCGCCGACGGAAACCAGCATCGCGTTGGTGTTCGAGCCGGTGTCGACGCCCGTGGATGCGACACCTGCTCCGGAAGCTCCGGCGGCACCTTCGGTCGCCGAACCACCGCCGGTGGAGAAGGCAGCGCCTTCGCCCGCTCCGCCGGAACCAATGGCGGAGGAGCCCGCGTCGGCAATTCCGCCTCCGGAACCGGCGACCCAGGAAGTCGCGCCGACAATTCCGCAGCCAGAACCGAAGCTCGAGGTGCCCGCGCTTTCGCAACCCGCGCCGACGGCGCATCCGCCGCCACGCCGTGTGGCCGCGGCGCATTCGCCGGCGCAGGCGACGCGGCCCGCAACCGCGCCGCTGGCGACACCTGCCGCAGTCTCCATTGCGCCTCTGATACCTGCACATCCTGTGGCAGGAATGGAATCCGACCGCCCGCCGGCTTATCCGGAGACCGCGCGCCGACGCGGTCAGCAAGGCCGCGTCGTGCTGCAGGTGAGCGTTTCCGCCGAGGGGATGCCCGTCGCGGTGACGGTTGCGGAGAGCAGCGGCTATGCAAGCCTCGATGCCGCGGCGCTGGCCGCGGTGCAGCGGTGGCGGTTCGCACCCGCCAGCAGGGGCGGCACGCCGGTTGCGGCCGTGGCCGAGGTGCCCGTGCGCTTTCGCCTGACCGATTGACTGCGTGTGGATCGACCAGGTCGTCCTTGACCGGAGTCAGGCGATGCCGAGCGTCATCGCCAGGCGAACCAGATCGTTGGTCCGCGTTACGCCGAGCTTGGCCTTGATGTGGCTGCATGCGTTGGCGACCGTCTTGTAGCCGATCCCGAGCGCATCGGCGATCTCGGCCAGGCCCATGCCTTCGGCGAGCAACCGCATGATCTCCAGATCACGCTCCGTGAGGTCTCGCAGGTCGTGACCGGGCGAGACCGTGCGCAACGCCAGCTCCTGCGCGATGTCGTTCTCGATGTAACGCCCACCCTCCGCCGTGCGACGCACCGCGGTCAACAGTTCCTCCGCCGACGCATGCTTGCTGAGGTAGCCGCGCGCACCGAGCTCCATTGCGCGTGCGGCGTACAGCGGCTCCGCATGCATGCTCAACACCAGGATCCGCGCACTCTTGTCCTCCAACAGCATCCGGCGCAGCAGCTCCAACCCACCGATGCCTGGCAGGTTCAGATCAAGCAGCACGAGGTCAGGCCGATCCTGGCGCAGTCGCGACAGAGCGTCTCGGCCGTTCGCCGCCTCCGAGATCTGGACGTCTGCCACCGACGTCAGAAGCGCGCGAAGACCAGAGCGCACGACCGAATGATCATCCACCAGGAGGACCTTCATTCCAGTGCGTCCTGGTCATAAGACTGCGCTGAATTCATACACGGCAGACATGCGACAAGCGTCAGGCCCTTGTCATTGTGACCACTGCGAATGGACAGCGATCCGGCCATGGCCATCACGCGCTCGCGCATGCCAATCAAACCGAATCGGGTTGGCCCACGGTCGAAGGAAACATCCGCCGGTATACCGATCCCATCGTCGATCAATTCGACACGAACACTATCGATTCCATCATGCGCGATGGCAATCTCCACCCGCGCGGGCCGACCGTGGCGGATCGCGTTGCTTACGCCTTCCTGGATCACGCGATAGATCGTCTCCTTCATATCGTCGCCAATCTGATCTTCGTCGATCGTGACCGTGACGATGAACTCGATGTCAGGACGGCGGTCTTGCCAGAATGCCACCAATCGATTGATGGTGGTCGCCAATCCGATTGTCCCTAGCGGTCGCAGACGTTCGAGAATTGCCCGCACGCGCCGCTGCATGTGACCAACGGCATCGTGGATTGAGCGCGCGTGTGCGGGAATGCCGCCTGTCCGGCCGCTGTCAACAAGACGTTCGATGGTTGCGGCGGTCATGTCTACCGCGAACAGCAGCGGGCCGATTTCATCATGCAGGTCCCGCGCAAGGTCGGCGCGCTCTTCCGCCTGCAACGTCAGCAGCCGCTCGTTGAGCCGGTGGTTCTGTGCCGCGGACGCGGCGAGCCGCTGTGTCATGAGATTATAGCCGTTCGCCAGGCGCCTGAGTTCGGGCGGGCCGTGTACCGGCAACAAGCTGTGATAGTTGCCATTGCCAACATGCTCGAAAGCGGCCGACAACTCGGCAAGTGACCGCAAAGCGCGGCCGACGATGAGGGAAATCAGCAACGCGTTCAGCGCGGCGAATCCTGTCAGCACCAGCATGGCATCGCATGACCCTTCCCAAACCTCGGCTGTCTCGTTGGTCGGATCGGCTTGCAAAAGGATGACGTTGCCGCCCGCGCCGGCCGGTAGGACCGGCAGTCGGACGACAGGCGGCGGCTGACCTCGGATCAGCCGGAGGAACCAATCCGGAGCCGGTTGGGTCGGAACCAGCAGCGCGGACGTGGCGATCGGCTGCTGCTGCGCATCAAGCAGCGTCGCGCGCACATGGCGGTTGCCGTTAAAGGTGCCCACCAGATGGCGCAATTCCCGCGCGCGATCGGGCGCTCCCGCCAGATCATCGAATCCGTTCCGGATCGTATTTGCCCCTACGGCGACCGCAGCGCGAAGTTCGTTCTGCACTCGACCAGCGGCATGCCAGGCAACCAACACGCCTCCGCCGGCGAGACTGAGCAGCAGCACCAACCCGACCAGCGCAGTGAGCCGCACCCGAAGCGGCATCCGTTTCCTCCTCACGGCATTGCGTGCCCAGCGCACTCCGGGCAGCGATTTTGGGAATTATTCTCCCGAATATCGGGAACTTGCGCCATAGCCAGCCGGCACCTCTGAAGCCCTAATTGCGTGCTCAGCGACCAGGGGAGGTGTTCCGGCATGCGAGGCGGCCCGATCATTGCGGCGATCGCGATCCTGCTGAGCGGCAGCGCGGCCGCGCAAACCGCGCCGCCGGCGGCACCGGCGGTCACCGAATTGCCGCAGGTCGAGGTGGTGGGCGCCTCTCCGCTCATCGGCTCGGGTATCGATCGGAACACGGTCCCGGCGGAAACCCACGTGTTGGACAGCGGCGACCTCAGGCGACAGGGAACCTCCGAGTTGGTCAATTCGCTGAACCGCGAGGTGAGCGGCGTCAGCCTGGATTCCGCTTCGGGCAATCCCTATCAGCCGACGCTGTTCTATCACGGCTTCGCCGCGTCGGGACTGCAAGGAACCCCGCAAGGCCTCGCCGTCTATGTCAACGGCATGCGATTCAATCAGCCATTCGGCGACACGGTGGACTGGGATCTCATCCCCGATATCGCCATCGACAAGATCAACCTCGTGGGTTCCAATCCCGTGTTCGGCCTCAATGCGCTCGGCGGCGCGGTGAACGTCCAGCTCAAGAACGGGTTCACCTGGCAGGGCTTCGAGGGTGATGCATCAGGCGGTTCCTTCGGCCAGGTTGAGGGCGAGTTCCAGTACGGCAAGCAGATCGGCAACGAATCGACCTATGTCGCCGGCACGGTGCTGCACCAGGGCGGCTGGCGTGATCTGCAGTCGACCGACCTGCAGAATATTTTCGCCGATGTCGGCTGGCGCAGCGATCGCGCCGAGCTGCACCTCAATATCACGGCGGCGCACTCCGAGCTCAACGGTCCCGGCACTGCGCCGGTCGAGCTGCTGGCCGCGGACCCGGCCGCGCAATTCACCGCACCGAATTCGATCAGCAACCAGTACGCCTCGGTCAGCCTCAACGGCAACGTCGATCTGAGCGACACCTCCTCGGTGCAGGCCGTGGCGTATTACCGCTATCTCCTGCAGCGCGTCACCAACGGCAACGCGCCGAACGATACGCCCTGCACCGACGGCTCTGGGCTACTGTGCTTCGACGGAGGCTTCAGTACCACGCTGGGCGGCGCATTCATTCCGGACTTCCTGAATGGCGGTCAGTATTCCGAGCTGGACAACCAGACCACCAACACCAACGCCTATGGCACATCGGTCCAGATCACGAATACCGACGATCTGTTCGGGCTGAAGAATCACTTCATCGCGGGGTTCAGCTATGACGGGGCGCAGACCATGTTCAGCGCCGTCTCGTTTATCGGTGGGCTGACACCGCTTGACCGCGTGTTCGGCGGGCCAGGCGTGGTGATCGACGAGCCTGGCACGAACTCGCCGGTCCGCGTGGCAATTTCCAATGCCACATACGGGTTGTATATCACCGACACGCTGAACCTGACGCCGCAGCTTGCGGTGACACTCTCCGGACGGTTCAATGCGGCGATGATCGACCTGAGCGATCAGAACGGCGGCGACCTGACCGGCAATCACAGCTACAACCATTTCAATCCGGCCGCAGGAATCAGCTATCAGTTCAGCCCCTGGCTCACCGCCTACGCCGGTTATGCGGTAGCGAACCGCGCACCCACGCCGGCCGAGCTCTCGTGTGCCGGGCCCACGAACTCGTGCAGCCTGGCCAACTTTTTCGTCGGCGACCCCGATCTTCAGCAGGTGGTGTCGCACACGGTGGAGGCCGGCGTGCGTGGCAGCTTCGCGCCGTTCGATGGAGCAAAGCTAAGTTACAACCTAGCGCTGTTCCGCAGTACCCTCGACAACGACATCGCATTCATCAACAGCGTGACCCAGGGGCGCGCCTTCTTTGCCAACATCGGCGAGACGCGCCGTCAGGGGTTCGATGTCGGTGCGCAGTTGAAGACCGACCGGTGGCTCGCCTATATCGCCTACACCCACATCGACGCGACATTTCAGAGCGGATTTGTTGAAGGGTCCGGCAGCAATCCGGCAGCGGATGCGAATGGCAATATCACGATCCAGCCGGGTAATCGGTTGCCCGGCATTCCGGCAAACCAGCTCAAATTCGGCGTCTACTACAACGCGACGGACAAGTGGACCATCGGAGTCACGGCCATTCTGGCAAGCAGCGCCTATCTGTTCGGCGACGAGGCCAACCTTACCAAGCCACTGCCCGGCTATTTCACCATGAACCTCAGTACCAATTATCAGTTGACCAAGAATGTCCAGTTGTTTGCCTGGGTCGAGAATGTCACCAACGCGCGCTACTATACGTTCGGCACCTTCTCGCCGACCAGTTCGGTGTTTCTCGCGCAGGCTCCCGGGGCCACCAACCCGCGCAGCTACAGTCTCGCCGCGCCGACCGGCGGCTTCGGCGGCATCAGGTTGACGTTCTGATGTGCGGCGCGAGGGGTGCTCAGTATCGCCGCAGCAGCGCCACCAGCTTGCCTTGCACCTTCACCCGGTCGGCCGGGAAGATGCGTGTCTCGTGCCGGACGTTGCACGGTTCGAGCGCGATCGAGTTGCCGCGGCGGCGCAGCCGTTTCAGCGTGACCTCGGCATCGTCCACCAGCGCAACGACGATCTGACCGGTCTCCGCGGCGTCGCTCTTGCGAATGACGACAGTGTCACCGTCGAGGATGCCGGCCTCGACCATCGAGTCGCCGGCGACCTCCAGGGCATAGTGTTCGCCGCTGCCCAGCATGTGCATCGGTATGTCCACGTAGCTGGTGGGATCCTGCAACGCCTCGATCGGCAGGCCGGCGGCGATGCGGCCATACAGCGGCAACTGGATCGCCGCCGCGTCGTTGGCTGCGCGCACGCCCGGCGATCTTCGGTGTGAAGTCGCCGCGGATCACGGTGGGCGAGAACGGCGGGCTGGTGTCCTCGGCGGGATGCTCATCGCTGCCGCGCGCGGCAAGGTTTTCCGGCAGCCGCAGCACTTCCAGCGCCCGGGCGCGGTGACGGCGACGGCCGAGGAAACCGCGCTCCTCCAGCGCCGAGATCAACCGGTGAATGCCGGACTTCGACTTCAGCTTGAGCGCGTCCTTCATCTCCTCGAAGCTCGGCGAGAAGCCGGTCTGCTTGAGATGATGGTCGATGTACAGCAGCAGTTCGTACTGCTTTTTGTGTCAGCATGGCGCGCGATCTTTCCCCTCAGGCGCCGAGTGCTCGTGATGGAACAAATCGGCAACTGGACGGTGTTCTAGATAGGTTCGCACCGCGTCGTCAAGATTTCCTGAACCGTGACGCGAAAAAACCGCGTCAAAGGCCGAGCGAATCGAGGCGAATCACCGTGACCTCGCTGCCCTCCGGCGACGCCGGCGCGTTCGGCGCGCGCAGAATCAGGGCGTCCGCGAGGGCGAGCCGGCGCAGCATCGCCGAATCCTGGACCGGGAATGGCGTGACCACGATCCGACCCTGCGAATCGGTCGCCACAGTGGCGCGCAGGTGGTCGGCGCGATGGTCGTTGGCGCGCAGCGCGGCGCCGGCGATCGCCTGCACGGTCGGCGGCGGTCGCGGCAGGCAGGCCGGAGAGCCGGCTGAGCGCCGGCAGCAGGAACAGGATCGAGCAGACCAGTGCCGAAACCGGATTGCCGGGCAGCCCGAGCACCGTCACCGGGCCGAGCCGTGCCGAACAGCAGCGGTTTTCCGGGCCGCATGGCGATCTGCCAGAAATCCAGCTCCAGGCCGCGCGTCTTCAGGCTTTCGATGACGAGGTCGTGGTCGCCCACCGAGGCGCCGCCCGTGGTGACCAGCATGTCCATGCCGTGCACCGCATCGGCCACCGCGGCGACCGCCTCGCGGGTGTCGGCGGCGACCGGCAGAACGACCGGCTCGCCGCCGGCGGCGCGCACCAGGGCGGCCAGCGCATGCGAGTTGGAACTGACGATGCCGCCGGACGGGATCGGCTCGCCCGGCATGGCGATCTCGTCGCCGGTGGCGAGGATCGCGACGCGCGGACGGCGATGCACGGTCAGCCAGGGGTGGTTGGCGGCGGCGGCCAGTCCGATGTCGCGCGCGGTCAGGCGGCGGCCGGCGGGAACCACGGTGTCGCCGGCGGCGAAATCCTGGCCGGCGCGGCGGATATGGCGCCCGGCGACGACGGCCTCGTTCACCCGGACCTCGGTGCCGGAGGCGGTGGCGTCCTCCTGCAGCAGGATGGCGTCGGCGCCCTGCGGGACGACGCTGCCGGTGAACAGGCGCACTGCCTGGCCAGGTGCCGACGCGTGCCGTCGAACGGATGGCCGGCCGGTGCGCTGCCGATCACGTGCAGCATGGCGCCGAGCGTGCCGTCAGCGGCGCGCAGTGCGTAGCCGTCCATGGCCGAGACATCGGCCGGCGGCTGCGTCAGGCGTGCGATCACCGGTGTGGCGGTGACGCGGCCCCAGGCGTCGGCCAGCGCGACGATCTCCGCCGGCGTCGGCTGAAGGTCGGCCAGGATGCGGTTCGCGGGCTTCCTCGACGGAGATCATGGCTTCCTAGTTGCACCCGCGCCAGTTCCAGCAGGTTGTCGTCGGTCATCGGGCGGCGGCCCTCCTCCACCTCGTGGATCATCGCGACCAGCTTGCGCGTGGCGCGGCAGTCGATGCCGTGGCGCGCGCCGATCTCGGCGATCGGGGCGATCTGCACATCCACCTCGGTGCGGCGCTTGCGGACGGCAAGGTCGCGCCACACGCCGGAATGTGTCTTCGCGCTGGTGCGGTTGAACGCCACCATCGCGGCGACGCTCTGCTTGCGCGGCGTCCTCGCTGGCGCCGGGCTTGAACGCCTCGATGTCGTAGCCGTTGAAGCCGCGCGGCTCGACGCCCTCGGCCTGCGCCACGACGATCGCCTCCTCGCCGAGGCGGCGCCACAGGCCAAGCAGTTCCGGCCGCGCCAGGCAGTCGGCGATGCCCTTCTGGCCGAGCGCCTGGGCGAACAGCATCGCGCCATAGCCGAGCTTGCCCCAGAGATACGACCAGATGTCGGGCGTGGTGATCGCGTCCGGCTCGAAGTCGCGCATCACCGCGTGCAGCGCTTCGAGACGCGGCGTCATCGCGCCGTCGAGTTCGCCCAGCACGACGGCGCCGCGATTGCCGAACAGGATCTCGCCCGGCGCCATCCAGTCGGCGCCGAAATTGATGAAGGCGCCGATCGTGCGGTCGCGGCCGACGATGCGCTGGATGATCAGCTCGTTGAGGCCGTTCTGCAGCGACAGCACGTAGCCGTCCTGCGCCAGATATGGCGTCAGCGCGCGGGTCGCGGCCTCGGTGTGCTGCGCCTTCACCGCCAGGAAGATGTGCCGCCAGGTGCCGGTCAGTTCCTCCGGCGTGAACGCCGGCGCGGTGACGGTGAATTCCTCGACCGGCCCGGTGATGCGCAGGCCAGTGCCGCGGATCGCCGCGACATGCTCCGGCACCACGTCGACGAAGCTGATGTCATGGCCGGCACGCTTCAGCCACGCACCGACCGAACCGCCGATCGCGCCGGCACCCCAGATCAGGATCCGCTCGGGCATCACCAGCGTCTCCAGCAGCGCGCGCGTTTCCTGCACCGCGACGTCCCAGATCTCCAGCATCTCGGAATCGTCGCGCTGATAGCGGCCGCCGAAATTGCCGTCATCGATCAGCGTGCGCACTTCGAACGGCGGCAGCGTGCGCAGGCGGTCGGTATCGACCATGCGCTTGATGCCTTCCTGCGGCGGACGGTTCGGCAGGCGCGTCCAGGGGAAGTTCTCCATCCAGCTCGCGTGGCTGGCGACCGGATCGATCGCCCGCACCGCCGCGGCGGTGAGCGGTGCGCGCCACCAGTCGTGGAAGCGGACATGCGCCTCGGGGTTGTCCATCATCCATTCCTGCGCGACCGATCCGGCGGGCGCATTGCCGCCATGGCCATTGACGATCAGCACACGGCGGAAGCCGGCCTGCATCAGGCTGTCCAGCACATCGCGCAGCACCGCGGCATAGGTCGCGACGCGCAGCGTGACGGTGCCGGGAAAGGCGGTGAAATACGGCGTCAGGCCGTAGGGCAGGACAGGGAACACCGGCACGCCGAGCGGTTCGGCAGCCTCGACCGCGACGCGTTCGGCGAGGATCGCGTCGGTCGCCAGCGACAGTCCGGCATGTTGCTCGGTGCTGCCGAGGGGCAACGCACAGCGATCGTCGTGACGGACCCAATCCTCCACCATGCGCCAGTCCATGTCCGCAATTCGCATGTCGGTCCCCAAGCTGCAAGGGCCGGCACGCTGAACAGAGACGGGGCGGGCGTCAATCGGGCTGCTACATATGGCCTTGCACGAGCCAGTCGCACTGGATGCGGCCGGCCATCAGGCAGTCCTCGACCGCCGACTTGGCGTGCAGTTCGCGCACCAAAAACAGACCGACCACCAGCAGCAGCAGCGTGACGGCCACACCCGCCAGGCTGGCCGTCTGGCGTTCGGCGGCCTCGTCGTCCTCATCGATCTGCCAGGGACGTTCCTGCTGCATGGCCACATCTTACCGCGCGGCAGGGGGTCGGACGCAAGTCACGGTTGCGGTGTGCTAATGACGCGGCGATAAGCCCGGCTATGAGCGAGGAAGCGCTGCGCCATCTCCGACGCGACCGGACATTTGCCGCCCTGATCCGGCGGGTGGGTCCGCCGCGGCTGGGGGTCCAGCGCAAATCGAGCCCATACGAGGCGCTGATGCGCGCGATCGCGCACCAGCAACTGCATGGACGGGCGGCACTGGCGATCCTGGCGCGGTTCGAGGCGCTGTATCCGGCCGGTGCTTTCCCACCACCGGACCTGGTGCTGGCCAGTCCCGAGGCCGAATTGCGGACATGCGGCTTCTCCGGTGCGAAGATCACCGCCATGCGGGCGATTTGCGCCGCGACGCTGGATGGCACGGTGCCGACGCGGCGCGGCGCGGCGCGCCTGTCCGACGAGGCGCTGATCGAGCGGCTGACCTCGATCCGTGGCGTCGGACGTTGGACGGTGGAGATGCTGCTGATCTTCACCCTCGGCCGCCCCGACGTGCTGCCGGTGGACGATTTCGGCGTGCGCGACGGCTATCGGGTGCTGTATGGCCTGGACGCGCAGCCGAAACCGAAGGCGTTGGCGGAGATCGGAGCTGGCGTGGGCGCCGCATCGTTCGATCGCGGCGTGGTACCTGTGGCGCGCATCGGACGAGGGCAAGCGCGCGAAGCAGCCAACGTCGCGGGCGTAGCTGGTTGTGGACAGTCGCCGGCAGGTGTCTGCGCGCCGTCACCGAAGCGGGACGACCCGCATGATCGCGAGCTCCTGGCTGTCCTGGTGACGCATATTCCTGCCGAACAAGCCGACCGACAATGGATTGGGATCCGCCGAGGATAATTGACGTGGCGCGATGTAGGTGAACATCCGCTCGTTGTGTGCAGTCACCAGGTAACCGCGGCCGTCGGTCAGTTGATGGGTTCCGAAATCGCCGTGCGGTCCGCCAGCCACTGCAGGTCCGTCCTCTGCGATGGTCGCACGCGCCTGCGCGGCGGCGTCATCAAGTGCTGCGTCTGTCAGGACGAAGGTGCCGTGGCGGAAGATGACCAGCGCGGACGCTGCGCCGGCGAAAACATCGTGCAGCAGGGCGCCAACCGCCTCGGGCGACGTCACACCGAACAGCTCCTGATGCGACAACTCCCGCTCGCCTTGGTTCATCGCGGCCTGCATCGCCGGATTTTCGGCGGCGCGAACAGGGTGCTCGCCCGATGCGGCCGCAGCGTTGCGATGCCGGCGTGCAGCGCTGCGTTGTCGCAGCCGGCCTGTACACGGACTTCGCGGCTAAGACCAGTGCCCCGATCAGTATCAGGCGCATTACCGCTTGCAGATCGTGCAACGACCCGGTTCCCAGCCGACAGATCCGTCGAGATATTATTACGTATAGATTACGAGTGTGCAAGCGTCATGCGGTTTCCGCCAGCTTGGCCACTGCCAGCGTCAGCACGCGGGTACCCGCCGCCAGTTGCGCCGGCGTAGCATACTCGGCCGGATTGTGGCTGATACCCTTGTGGCACGGCACGAAGATCATCCCGGTCGGACACACCGGCATCACGAATTGCGCGTCGTGAAACGCGCCTGACGGCAAGCGCATGTGGCGATATCCCTGCTGCGAAGCCGCGTGTTCCACTGTCTCGATCACGGCCGGCGCAAACGCGACCGGCAGCGCGTGGAACGTCTCCTGCACTGTCACGCCGGCGTTGCGCACCGCCGCCTGCACCACGCCGGCCACCGCATCGCCGCGCGCCAGCAGGACGTCCTTGTCGGGATGGCGGAAATCGATGGTGAAGCTGGCACGGCTCGCGACCGAGTTCGACGTGTTCGGCTCCACCACGATGCGCCCGACGGTGAAGCGCAATACGTCGTGTGGGTCGTGCATCAGCGCGTTCAGTGCCGCGATGGCCCGGACCATGTCCTGTACCGCGTCGTGTCGCAGCACGAGCGGCGTGGTGCCGGCGTGCGCGGTCTCGCCGGTGAGCGTCACGGTGAACCAGCGACTGCCCTGGATGCCGGTGACGACTCCGATGTCGTGTCCCTCGGCCTCCAGTCGCGGCCCCTGCTCGATATGCGCCTCGACATAGGCGTGCGGCTGGCTGCCGAGCGGGCGGCGCGGCAGGTCCGCCTCGGCGCTATGGTGCGCGGCCAGCGCGTCGGCAAAGCGGACATGGTCGGGATCGGCCACATCGGCGAACTCGTCGATGCGGCGGCAGCCACTCCACGCCATGCTGCCCATGCAGCCAGGGGCGAAGCGGCCGCCCTCCTCGTTGGTCCATGCCACCACCTCGACCGGGCGGCGCAACGTTGCGTTGGCGTCGTGCAGCGCGGTCAGCGCCTCCAGTCCGGCGATCACGCCATAGATGCCGTCGAACCGGCCACCGTTTGGCTGGGTGTCCATGTGGCTGCCGGTCACTACGGCGGCGGCGTGCGGATCGTTGCCTTCGCGGCGCAGCCAGAGGTTGGCGGCAGCATCGACCGATATGCTGGCGCCGATCTCCTTCGCCCAGCCGATCAGCAGCCGGCGCGCCTGGCGATCAAGCTCGGTCAGGCAGGCGCGGTTGACGCCGTCGCCTGGGATGGCGCCGATCCTGGCCATCGCCATCAGCCGGTCCCATTGCCGCTGCTCGCTGACTGCCGCTGCTGCCTGGTCCATCCGCGCCCTCCTGCCGCCACACGGTCAATGCAACCAATGGCCGTTGGTGCCAAGGGATGGGATACAAGCGGCCATGAGGCTGGAACTTCTCATGCTCGGCGATGACCCGGTGGCGCAACTCAGCGAACGCGCCGCGCTACGTTGCCCGACCACCCAATCCCGTCGAGGAGGCCTCGGCGCCCCTGAATGGGTTGAGCACACTTGCGCCGAGGCCAGCCACATCGCGATCGTTGCGCGTTACCAGCGTCAGGCCATTGACCGATGCAGTCGCCGCGAGCAGGCCGTCGATGACCGGAATGGGTCTGATGGCGCTCATCCGACCCCATTGATCGGAGACGGCGTGGTCGATCCCAAGCACGCGTCCATCGAATGCGACCTCGATTTCCCGCAGCCAGCGTTCGAGCGCCACTGCCTTGCCGGCATCCCGCGGACGCGCGAGTTCAACGCCCTTTCGGATCTCGGCAAGGACGAGGGTGCTCAGATAGAGATCGTCATCGGCGATCGACGCATACCAGGCGGACACGTGTGCGTCGCAACGCGCGCCCTTCCGGACTTCGGAAATGATGTTGGTATCGATCAGGTAACTCACAGATCGACTTCACGCCCCAGATCGCGGCCGCGATCGAGCTCAATCCCTTCGAGCGGCGCCGATGCCAGCAGCGCCTTCAGACTCACTCTGGGCGGCTCGGCAAAGCGTTGTCGCAGCAGCTTGCGTGCCGCGACCTGACGCGAGGGATCGGACAAGGCTGAGGCGACATCGCGAACCAGGCTGGCGTCTTCTTTGCGGACATTGACCTCGACCCGCACGAAACCCTGGCGCTGCTTGCGCGCGCGGTGAGTTGCAACAGGGGATTTTGCCTTACCGGCCATCGTGATACCATCTTTTCCGGAAACCATTACCGGAAATAGCGGACAGACGCAATCGGCCGACGCCGCCGGCCGCGCAGGATGACGACGGCAAGGCGCTTGTCGGTCGGCGCATCCGCAACCCCAGCGAAACACGGCCCAGCGCGAAGGCTGATGCGAGACCAAGCGGGGCGGAACGGCGACCGCGTAGACCTAGACGATCCAGCGTACCAATGCCTCCGGCCAGCCAAGTCCGTGACGCGATCCGGCCAGCCATTCGGCTGCGGTGCGGTCTACATCGGCTGGCCGAGACCGGCGAGCGGGCCGACCGGGCTGCGGCGAAGCGTCGAGTGCGCACAAGGTGGCAACCATGTAGTCCAGCGGAGCGCGCAGCTTGGTCTGCGGCTGCCGCGTCGGCGCCAGTGTGATCAGAGCCACGGCAGCCGCGCCCGGGTTGCCGCTGCTGTCGTGCAACACCCCGACAATGTGTCGCAGCGTGTCCACCGGCGGATCGTCCACAACGAAGTGCCTGACCAGCTCGGTCGCCAAGAAACGATATGTCGCCGGATGGGTCGCCAGGAAATGCAATGCGGCAGCGCCGTGACCTTCCTCGCCTGGCGGAAAGCGCCGCCCCATCACGATCTATTCGCCCGGCTTGTTGCGCGAACGGGCGGAACCCGCCAGCGCCGCACGCTGGCCGCGACGCAACGAGACCGTGCAGTGGTTGGTCCAGAACCAGACCAGTCGTTCACGAAAGGGCTGCTGAGTGGTCAGCGCGTGTGCCAACTGCTCCGTCGCGTCCTGCCGGAACGGCGCCCGGCTGCGCGACCGGCCCGGCGCCGGACGGTTCTGCCGATCCTCGCGCAGCGTGGCCAATCCGGCGGCAGAAGAAGGCGGATTTGGCAGCCCAGGCCTGGTGCCGAACGCCGTGTCCGACAGTGACAAAGGGTGGCGAGCCGCCTACACCCGCCGGCACACACTGGAGTTGCTACACGCTCTGCGCGATAATCCTTGCAAATCGCGCCGCGGTGCAGCATCTGATGGTGCGACATACGGGCGCGCGGAACAGGGGTTCCGGGGCGCCCGTCGTGGTATGGAGGTTCACCGTGCCGGGCACGCCACTCGACAGGATCCGCAATATCGGCATCACCGCTCACATCGACGCGGGCAAGACCACCACGACCGAGCGGATCCTGTATTACACCGGGGTGTCATACAAGATCGGCGAGGTGCACGACGGCAACACCACGACCGACTACATGGAGCAGGAGCGGGAGCGGGGAATCACCATCACCTCGGCCGCGGTGACGTGCGAGTGGAAAGACCACCGGATCAATATCATCGACACGCCGGGCCACATCGATTTCAACATCGAGGTGAACCGCAGCCTGCGCGTGCTGGACGGCGCGATCTTCATCATCGAGGGCGTCGCCGGCGTGCAGCCGCAGTCGGAGACCAACTGGCGTCTCGCCGACCGCTACAACGTGCCGCGCGTCATCTTCATCAACAAGCTGGACCGCACCGGCGCCGACTTCTTCCGCGCGTTCGCCACGCTGAAGGAGAAGCTCGACATCGTGGCGCTGCCATTGCAGCTGCCGATCGGCATCGAGGACAAGTTCGCCGGCGTCGTCGACCTGGTGGAGATGAAGGCGATCATCTGGGAAGGCGGCGAACTGGGTGCCAAGTACCACGACGAACCGATCCCCGCCGACCTTGCCGATCAGGCCAAGGAATACCGCCAGCTCCTGCTGGACACCGCGCTGTCGGTCGATGACGCAGCGATGGAGGAGTACTTCGACAAGGGCGATGTCGAGGTCGCCACGCTGAAGCGCTGCATCAAGGCGGGCACGATCTCCGGCGCGTTCCGTCCGGTGCTGTGCGGCACCGCGTTCAAGAACAAGGGCGTGCAGCCGCTGCTCGACGCGGTGGTCGACTACCTGCCGTCGCCGGTCGACGTGCCGGGCATCAGCGTCGCCGCGGGTGAGGGCGAGGAGGATGGCGAGCACTCCGGCCGCCGCCGTATCAAGGCCGACCCTAGCGCGCCGTTCGCCGGTCTCGCGTTCAAGATCATCAACGACAAGTACGGCACGCTGACCTTCGTGCGCGTCTATGCCGGCACGCTGAAGTCCGGTGACACGGTGATGAACACCACCAAGAGCCATCGCGAGCGCATCGGGCGGATGTTCCAGATGCACGCCGACAAGCGGGCTGAGATCAAGGAGGTGCATGCCGGCGACATCGCCGCCTTCGTCGGGCTGAAGGACACTGGCACGGGCGACACGTTGGCCTCGCAGCAGGACCCGGTCGTGCTGGAGCGGATGGCCTTCCCGGTGCCGGTGATCGACATCTCAGTCGAGCCGCGCACCAAGGAGGCGGTGGAGAAGATGTCGCTCGGCCTGCAAAAGCTGGCGGCCGAGGACCCGTCGCTACGGCTGCGGACCGACCAGGAGACCGGGCAAACCATCCTGTCGGGGATGGGCGAGCTGCATCTGGAGATCATCATCGACCGCCTGCGCCGCGAGTACGGCGTCGAGGCGAATATCGGCGCGCCGCAGGTGGCGTATCGCGAGACCATCAGCCGCCCGCACACCGAGACCTACACCCACAAGAAGCAGACCGGCGGTTCCGGCCAGTACGCCGAGGTGAAGATCGCGTTCGAACCGCTCGCCCGCAACGAGGGCGTGCTGTTCGAGAACAAGGTGGTCGGCGGCACGGTGCCGAAGGAATACATCCCGGCGGTGGAGAAGGGCATCAAGCAGCAGGCCGAGACCGGCGTGCTGGCCGGCTTCCCGACGGTGGACTTCAAGTACACGCTGCTGGACGGCAAGTACCACGACGTCGACTCGTCCGCGCTGGCGTTCGAAATCGCGGCAAAGTCCTGCTTCCGCGACGGCATGAAGAAGGCCGCACCGATCATCCTGGAGCCGGTGATGGACGTGGAGGTCACCACGCCGGCGGACCATGTGGGCGACGTGGTGGGCGACCTGAACCGGCGCCGCGGCATGATCCAGAACCAGGAGAGCACCGGGTCCACGGTGATCGTCCGGGCGCATGTTCCCCTGAAGGAGATGTTCGGCTATATTTCAGATCTGAGAAGCATGACCAAGGGACGGGCGTCGTTCACCATGCAGTTCCACCACTACGATCCGGTGCCGCGGGCGATCGCGGACGAGATCATGGCCAAGAGCGCATGATCTTGAGGGCTGCATAATGGAGGCAGCCTAGTGCGCACCTCCCGCCTCCACTGGATGCGGGGCCGGCAGGAGGAGGGGCCCGGCGTCCACCGGACCCTCGAATGGATCGGACACAACGACGCGGGCGAGGCCATCGCCCGCGTCGTTCGCATTCTGGGGCCGGTATGGTCCGGCTGGCGCACCTACCGCGCGGTGGCACTGGACGACGAGGCCAAGGTGATCGAGCTACGGCCCGGCGGACCGCCGGACGGGGCGGGGTGGCTCGCCTGCGTCGGCGGCCAGGTGGTAGGAAGGGCGTCGGTGCCGCTACAGGCGGTGCGGGCAGTGGAGGCGGCGCTCGGCGGGAATTAGCTACTTTCGATCTCAGTTGTCGGTCCGCCACGTTACCCCTGCGAAGGCTTCGAGCCTTGCCCGCTGGCCGATACGCTTGTAGTGACAAAGCGATCGCCAACTTCGGAGGCATTATGGCCCGCGCCGCCAGCAAGTCGCCCACGCGGTCGAAGGCGAAGCCGGGCAAGCCGGCGGCGAAGCGCAAGTCGGATTGGACCGACCTGAAGGTTGCCTGGCCGCAACCCAAACAGGCGATCTCGCTACGCATCGACCAGGACATCCTGGCCTGGTTCCGCGATCGTGGCCCCGGCTATCAGACGCGAATGAATGCGGTGCTGCGCGCTTTCGTCGACTCGCAGCGGGGCAAGCGCTGACGGCCGTCGACCGGACGATACGATCCCTCGCCGGTGCATCGATATGCTATGGTTGGGCCGCCAATGCAGCAGGGAGCGCATCATGTCCAACATCACCACGGTTGCCAGGCAGTTCTTCGAGGCATGCGAGGCCGGTCGCGGCTGGGAGGTATGCCGCGCCTGTTGCACGCCTGACGCAAGCTTCGCGGCGCAGTCCGAGCCGCTGGCCGATGTCAGGACTCTGCGCGAGTACTGCGATTGGATGAAGGGGCTGCTGACCTTCATGCCCGACGGTCGCTACGTGGCGAAATCGTTTGCCACCGATGACGAACGCAACAGCGTCTGTGCCTACGGCGTGTTCTCCGCCACGCATACCGGAGAGGGCGGTCCGTGTCCGCCGACCGGCAAGAGCACGACGACCGACTATGTCTATGTCATGGAATTCGCCGGCGACAAGATCCGGCACATGACGAAGATCTGGAACGCCGGTTGGGCGATGAAGGAACTTGGCTGGGCCTGATCCGCAGCCCCGATTACACCACCGGGGTCGCAGGCGGGCCCCCCTTCTCCCACACGTTGAACGTCGCATCCCAGCGTGCGATGCGGCCGTCGCGCACGACCCATATTTCCGTGCCGCGGCCCAGCATCGACTTGCCGGTCTGCGCGTCCTGCCAGCTTGCGTCCCAGGTGTTCGCCAGCGTGTCGCCCATCAGGCAGTGCGGGGTCTTCCGGAGCCGGTAGTCCTGGGTGCGGGCGAAGCGGGCGCGCAGGAAGCGCATGATCGCCTCGCGCCCGTGCATCTCCGGGAAGTCCGCAAAGTGTGCGACGGCGTCTTCGGTGAAACCCTGCTCGATTGCCGCCAGATCGGCGGCGCCGAACGCATCCTCCACCGCCTGCACCAGCCGTTTCGCGTCATCCCAGTTCATCGGCTCACCCTTCCGGACGGACGATCAGTACCGTCCCATCGACCCCCTCCACCCGCAGCCGCGAGCCGGAAGCGGGTTCCGCGACGTCCGGCGGCACGCGTGCCGCCCAGTCGCTGTCGCCCACGCGCACTCGTCCCTCCCGGCCATGAAACGCCAAGGCCGTCGCGGAGCGGCCGGCGAGCCCTGCCTGCTGCGTGTTGAGCCTTACCGGACGGCGGCGGAAACGCAACCCGACCGACAGCGAGATCGCCGCCAGCACCGCGCAGGTCACCACCTGCATCGCGAAGCCGATGCCGCTTGCCAGAACAACCAGTCCGGTGCCGCACGCCGCCAGGCCCAGCCACATCATGAAGGCGCCGGGCGCGTGGATTTCGACCGCCAGCAATATCAGGCCGCCGGCCATCCAGATGATCCAGTCGCTCATCCAGGCGTTCCGGTCCCCCACGGCGACGCGGCCGGCAGGATGCCGCCGGGCGGCATCGGAGACGGCACGATCGGCGGCGGCGGTGGCGGTGATGGCGGTTCGTGCGGCGGCGGCATGCCCGGTGGCGCGGCACCCGGGCTACCATCGTCGCCGCGGAACAACTGCATCGCTTGCACGATCCCGCCGGCGAGTGCCGAGGACTCCATCGGCACCACGACGAGACGCGTGTTCGGCGCCGATGCCAGCGCCTGGAACGCCCGCACATAGCGGTCGGCGATGAAGTAGCGCAGGCCGGACTGGCCGTAACGTGTCGCCGCCTCCGACACCAGGCGGGTCGCCTCGCCCTCCGCCGTGGCGAGTTGAACCCGTGCCGCGGCGTCGCGGATGGCCGCCTCCTGCCGGCCTTCGGCTTGCAGAATAAGCGCCTGCTTTTCGCCCTCGGCGCGCTTGATCGCGGCCTCGCGTTCGCCGTCGGCACGTGCCACCACGGCGCGGCGCTCACGTTCGGCGGTCATCTGAAGGTTCATCGCCCGGATCAGGTTCTCCGGGGGCTCGATCTTGCGAATCTCGACGCGGCTCACCTTCACGCCCCACGGCATGGTGGCGCCGTCGAGGATGGTCAGCAGCGACGAGTTGATGCGCTCGCGTGAGGAGAGCGTCGCATCAAGTTCCATCTCGCCGACCACGGAGCGGATATTGGTCATCGCCAGTGTGGTCAGCGCGACAGTCAGGTTGGCAACCTGATACGCCGCCTTCTCCGGCTCCATCACGCGGTAGTAGATGATGCCATCGACTGCCACAGTTGCGTTGTCGCGGGTAATGACGCTCTGCTCCGGAATGTCGACCACCTGCTCTTGCACGTTCAGTCTGCGGCCGACCCGATCGATATAGGGCATGACGAAGTTGAGGCCGGGCTGCAGCATGCGCGTGTAGGCCCCGAAGCGTTCCACCGTCCAGATGAAGCCCTGAGGCACCGTCTTCACGCCGGCAAACAAAGTGACGACGACGACGATCAGGATCAGGACCCAGACGATGACGACGGTTTCGAACATGGAGGGCACCTCACAGCGAAGGCGAGGAGACGCTCACGCTGTTCCTCAATTGCCTTTCCACTGCAGGATATAGAGACCGGCGTCGTAGTCAGTGACATAGATCAATCCGTCCTGTGCCACGAACACGTCCGCCGTATGCCGCACCTTGGCGCGGCCGCGCATCGGCTCCGCCCACTGCGTCGGCTGCGGCGGCACGAAATAGCCGACTTCCTCCGGCCGGTAGGCATCGGAGATGTCGAACACGCGCACGCCCGCGCTCTGCCAGGTGGCGAAGATCGTGGTCGAACTCTGGAACGAGCCGGGCCGGTTCTCGTGCAGATTGTGCGGGCCGAACTGGCCGCCCATCTTGACGTAGTCCTGATCCGACGGCGTCGGCATCGTCGCGATGCTCACCGGATTGCTTTTCTCGCGAATGTCGAACACCCAGGTGCGCTTGTGCTGGCCCTCGGCGTCGATATTCAACACTGCCTCGTCCGCCACCACCAGCAGATCGCGGTCATGCAGCGGCAGCGCGTTGTGGGTGCCGCCGCCATAGGGCGGACACCAGTTGCGGTGGGCGATCAGCTTCGGCGCCGACTTGTCCTTCACGTCCAGGATCGTCAGCCCGCCGTCGCGCCAGGAGCCGTAGGCGATGTCGTCCGCCACCACGGCGTGATGCAAGGCCAAGCGGTTGCGCCAGGTCGGTGTCTCGCCGGCGGCGGCGTTCTGGCCGGGCATCCACCAGCGTCCCACCTCCTGCGGACGCGTCGGGTCCGCCATGTCGATGACCATCAGGATGTGGTCGGTGAAACCGTCGAGCAAAGCCGAGGCATAGGCATAGCGGCCACCGGTCCACCAGATGCGGTGCAGGCCGAGACCTTGCACCTCCATGGCGCCGATCGAGCGCGGATTGGCCGGATCGGAGATGTCATAGACGCGCATGCCGGCGGCATAGTCCTCGCCGCGCTTGCCGAACCGACTGCTGTCCACCTTGCCGGAGCCACCGTAATACTCCTGCTGCGTCAGCAACGCGCGCTGATCGGCTTCCTGGATGCACAGCAGCAGGTCTTCGGCCGACTGCAAGTGCATGCTGACAGAATTCGGATGCATCGGCACGAAGTTCACCGGTCTCGGATTGCGCGGGTCGCGCACGTCGGTGACCATGACGCCGCGGCGCACTCGGGTACCAATGTATGCGTGGCCACGCGCCACCATCACCTGGACGCCGTCGCCGCGGCCGCCCTGGTCGGTATGGCCGACAAATTCGATGTTCCTGGCACCTTCCGGGACAATCATCGCTTGCTTCCCTCTCTGATCGGTCGTCAGCTTAGGCCGGGTTCCGAGGACTGAGTAGGAGGGAATGGCCATGCCGACCTATGTCATGCTCGCCAACTGGACCGAACAAGGTATGCGGTCGATCGGTGACAGCCCGAAGCGCGTTGATACGGCGAAGAAGACTCTGGAGGAGATGGGCGGGCAGTTCCGCTCGGTCTACATGACGATGGGCATGTACGACCTGATCATGATCTACGACGCGCCGGACGATGCGGTCGCGGCACGCTTCACGCTGATGCTGGGCAAGCTCGGCAACGTGCGCACCACGTCGCTGAAGGCCTTCCCGGAGGAGGCGTTCCGACAGATCGTCAATTCACTGCGCTGACCTATGTGGCCTGGAGCGCGTACCACCAGATCGGCAATGTCAGGAACGCGATGACGCTGCCGATCCCGACCATCAGGGTGACCAGCGGTGGATCGAGCCCGTATTGCGTCGCCACGATGGCGCCGCCGATCTGCGGGCCCATTGCGGATTCGAACAGGGTAACGTGCGCCATGGTGCCGGTCGCTCCCAGCACCTTCAGGTAGATCAAGGCCAGTATGAGGGGTGCCAGCAGCAGCTTGACCCCGAGGCCGCACGCCACCGGGGTATATCGACCGCGCAGCACGCCAAGCCGGAGTTGCAGTCCGACGGACACCAGTGCAAGCGGTGCCAGCGTTCCGCCAAGGCGCGCCAGGATCTCACTGACGACAGGCGGATAGGCGATCGGTGTGAGCACCAGCGCCAGAACCAGCGCAATCAATGGTGGGAATGTCGCGATGCGGCGTGCCACCTCGCTCATCGATGCACTGCCGCGCGAACAGAAGCAGGCGATCGCGATGCCCAGCGTGCTGAGCACGAGATAGGTCCCGAGCTGGTCGATCAGCAGCCCGATCGCCATATAGCGGGCGCCGTAGAACGACTCGATCATCGGCACGCCGACGAAGGATGTATTGGCGAGGCCGGCGGTGAGAATCAGTGCTCCGATCGTCGCCGCGGCGAGGTGCAATTGCCGACCGATCAGCCAGACCGACGCGGCTACGCCGACGAACATCAGCCACGGCATCAGGATCGGGAAGAACAGCTCGCGGTGGAGTTGGATGCCGTGAATCTGCAGCAGCGTGAGCGCCGGCAGCGATATGTTGATAATGAAACCATTGATCGTCAGGTGGGCGTTGTCGGGGACCCTGCCCGAGGCACGTAGTGCAACGCCGGCTGCCAGGCAGAGGAACAGCAATGCGACATTGCTCATCACGGGTCTCCCGGCGGGCGGAAGCGTTATTCAACCATATGAGCGCGCGGACGAGTGTGAAATGGTTCACACTGCGGTCGGCTCGATATCTTCCTGTCCGGCGCTTCTTCGCCGGCGGCTGGCCGCAACTTGTTGCGCGTGCTACCATTTCACCAAATGCCGAGGCGAAGAATGATAGCGGCCTTCAGCCTGATGCAAAGACGATCGGATATAGGCCTGGCTACGTTCCGCCGGCACTGGCTCGACGTACACGGTCCATTGGTGTGCGAGTTCCCGGCGCTGCGCCGCTATGTTCAGGACCATGTCATTACATTGCCGGCGATGAATGCGAAGGCGCGCGAGATGTGTATCGATGGCTTTCCGATCCTGTGGTTCGACGATGACGCTGACCGGCTGCGTGCCCATCAGTCGCCGGAGATGGCGGAATGCAATGTGGACTCGCGATCCTTCATCGGTGCGGTTTCGCGGGTGATCTGTGAGCCGCGTATCGTCTTGCCGCAGGCAGATGAAGCGGGACGCATCAAGCTGATTGCGGTGCTGCCGGGCCAGACTGCGGATGACGCAGCCTTGGAGCGTTATGCATCCCGGGTGCGGAGCCTGCCTCGGATTGCCGGCGTCGTGCTGTATCGCGTGCTGCAGCAGGGACCGGCACCGAACAGCACCATCGCCCATTTGCCAGTGAGCACGGCCGGACTTGCCGAACTGTCATTCGCCAGCCTGGTCGATCTGGAATGCGCACTGGCGGGCGACGACGGAGACGCTGCGCACTTCGTGGTCGAGGAGCACCGTCTGGCGTGAATCATGGCAGTTGACGTCGCCGTTGAGAACAAGGGCTTCGTCCTCAATCGTCTGTGTGCCGAGAGGGGCCGTACCTTCATCGTCACCGGGTTGCATCGGTCTGGCACCAGCCTCGTCGCGTCCATCCTGCAGCAGGCCGGTCTGTTCATCGGCAGCAACGTCAACGACATCGTGTTCGAGGATGAGGTGATCGCCAACGCTCTCGCTGCATGCGATACCGCGACATTGCGCAGGATCATTGCCGAACGTGACGCGCAACATTCACGCTGGGGCTTCAAGTACCCGATGCTGTGTGCGGTGCTTGATCCGGACCAACTGAGTCTGTTCGACAAGCCGCGGCTGATAGTCACGTTTCGCGATCCTATCGCGATGGCAGTCCGTACTGCGTTGTCGGAATACCGGGACCCGATGCAGAGCCTGCGCGAGGTGGCTGCTGACCAGACTGCGATGTTGGCGTTCGTCGACCGGCTCGCCTGCCCGAACCTGCTACTGAGCTACGAGAAGGCTCTGACATTTCCGCAGGATTTCATCGCCACCATCACGCGGTTCTGCGACCTGCCGCAAACCGCCGAGTTGCGCGGACGGCTGATCGCCCTGATCGAACCGAATCGACAGCGCTACGTCGCCCATGCCCGGCGGCGCTACGAAGGCGTCATCGAAGGCGTCCGGGGTGAGCATCTCTACGGTTGGTGTCGTCTCAGCCAATCAACCGAGCCGGTCATGCTGGAGGTGTTGGTTGACGATCGCGTGGTAACCCATCTGGCCGCCGAGGCATTCAGACAAGACCTCCTGGATGCCGGGATCGGCCAGGGCAGCCATGGTTTCTTCATCCGGCTCGATGCATTGCAGGCGCAGCCGGTTTCGCTGATCCGCGTCAGGGTTGCCCACCATGGCATCGAACTCGACAACAGCGGCAAGCGTCTGTGCGATTTCGGATCAGCGGCTTGAGCCGATGCGCCGCGGGGATCAGACTTGGCTCGACAATTCGCAAGGGAGGCGGCGGTGCAGATAGGATTCATCGGTCTCGGCATGATGGGCGCCGGGATGGCGAGCAACCTGCAGAAGGCTGGGCACCAGCTGGTCGTGCACGACCTGTCGCGCCAGGCGGCCTCGCGTCACCTGACCAATGGCGCCACCTGGGCCGAGAGCGCGCGCGCGGTGGCCGAGGCGGTGGACCTGGTATTCACCTCGCTGCCGACGCCGGCCGATGTGGAGAAGGTCGGTACCGGCGAGGACGGATTGCTGTCCGGCTTTCGCAAGGGCGCCGCGTGGTTCGACCTTTCCACCAACGCGGTCAGCGTCGTGCGTGCGCTGCATGCGCAGTTGGCGGAGCACGGCGTTGAGTTCCTCGATGCACCGGTCAGTGGCGGCCCGCGCGGCGCCAACAGCGGGCGCCTGGCGATCTGGGTCGGCGGCGACAAGGCGGTGTTCGAAAAATACCAATCCGTGCTCGACGCGATGGGCGACGCCGCGCGCTACATCGGCCCGATCGGCGCCGGCTCGATCGCCAAGCTGGTGCACAACGCCGCCGGCGCCGCGGCGAACATCGCTCTGGCCGAGGTGTTCACCATGGGCGTGAAGGCCGGTGTCGATCCGCTGCCGCTATGGGAGGCGATCCGGCAGGGCGCCGGCGGACGCAGCCGCCTGTTCGATCGCATGGCCGATCATTTCCTCACGGGCAGCTACGAGCCGGCGGATTTCGCGCTGCGGCTGCTGCACAAGGATGTTTCGCTCGCGTGTCAGCTGGCGCGCGACGTAGGTGTGCCGATGCGTCTCACCAATCTTGCCCAGCTTGAATTGACCGAGGCCCTGGGCCGCGGCTGGGGCAGCCGCGATAGCCGCGTCGGCATGTTGCTGCAGCAAGAACGCGCAGGGATCGACAAGATCGCGGTGCCGCCGGACAAGCTGAAGGCAGTGCTGGACGCTGACAAGTGAGGAGCGGGCAAATGGAACTCGGCGCGCTGATTCCACTAGGCGACATCGGTGGCGATCCCACTGTAGTGCGGGACTATGCGCAGGCGGTGGAGGCAATGGGCTACGACTTCCTCGAGGCGCCCGACCATGTCCTGGGGGTGAACGCCGCGTCGCGGCCGGACTGGGATATGAGCCGCAACACCTCGAAGGACCTGTTCCACGATCCGTTCGTGCTGTTCGGCTTTCTTGCCGGTTGCACCAGCAGACTTGGTTTCTCGACCGGCGTGCTGATCCTGCCACAACGGCAGGCTGCGCTGGTGGCGAAGCAGGCTGCGTCGCTCGACATGCTATGCGGCGGGCGGTTCCGACTCGGTGTCGGCGTCGGCTGGAACGAAGTGGAGTTTCTCGGCCTGAACGAGAACTTCCGTAATCGTGGCCGACGGTCTGAGGAGCAGGTGCAGGTGATGCAGGCACTCTGGGTGCAGGATCATGTCACCTTCAAAGGCCGCTATCACACGATCGACGATGCCGGGATCAATCCGCGCCCGGCATCGGGGCGTGTGCCGGTGTGGTTCGGCGGCCATCATGACGCGACCCTGCCGCGCATTGCCAAGTGGGGCGACGGCTGGATGCCGAATGCTTATCCGCCGGACCAGAGCGCGCTCGACGTGTTCGAGAAGCTGCGGGCGTTGACGCGGGATGCGGGGCGCGATCCGAAGGCTGTCGGCATCGAGGTGTGGACGTCGTGCGGTTCCGGCACGCCGGATGATTGGCGCAAGGAGGTGACGTTCTGGAAGTCCGCCGGTGCGTCGCATATCGCACTGACCACGACGTTCAATCGGCGGCATCATTATCGCATCAAGGGGTCGAAGCCGGTGGATCACCTCGCTGCGTTGAAGGCGTATCGCGACGCAGTGGCGGACGCTCTGTAGGCTGCGCGGTGTCTTTTCTAACCGTAGCGCAACAGGCGTTCCGCCGAGCTGCCCGGAAGCATCAGCTGGATTTACCCTTCCGGCCGATACTCAAGTGGTCAAGCGCGCGCCGAGCGCCGCACAACATCCGCGCGTTGCTGAAAGTGGGGATCAATCAGCTTGAATGGCCCGTTGCAACAGCCTAATATAGCCCGATGAAGATCGCCAGCATCACCGAGGCCAAGAACAGCCTGAGCGCCCTGATCGACAGCCTCAAGGCCGGCTCCCCGGTGCTCATCGTCGATCGAGGACGCCCCGTCGCGCGGCTTGAGCCTGTGACCGGCAGCGCGGAAGACGCGCACGACGGCAGGCTGTCGCGGCTGCTCCGCGACGGCGTCGTACGGCCGCGTCGCGGCGATCCGCCGCTGGCGCTGTTCAGCAGCGAGCCGCCGCGCGTTCGCGCCGGGGCGTCGGGGGTCGATGCGCTGACCAGGGAACGCCGGCAAGGACGGTGAAGTTCTGGGACGCCTCGGCGATCGTGCCGCTGCTGATCACCGAGACGACGACAGCGCAGCTGCAAGCGATCGCGCAACGCGATCCCGATATGCTGGCATGGTGGGGATCGGCGGTGGAGTGCGCCTCTGCGCTATCCCGCCTCGAACGCGATGCGGCGCTCGACGCGAAGGCCGCTGAGCTTGCGTTCCGGCGGCTGACTCAGATCGCCGATGCCTGGCATGAGATCGAACCGAGCGAACTGGTCCGCGAGAACGCGGTACCATTCCTGCGCGTGCATCCGCTGCGGGCGGCCGATGCATTGCAACTCGCCGCCGCGTACATCGCTGCGGAACGCCGTCCCGTATCGTTACAGGTGGTCACGCTGGACGAGCGCCTTGCCGATGCGATGCGGAAGGAAGGGTTCGTGCTGATCGACATTGCTGCGGAGTGATCCTGCCATGCTGACGGACCGCTACGGCCTCCCCCTTGCCACCGCCTCGACCGGCGCGTGCGATGCCTACGTACAGGGCTGTGACGCGAAGCTGACCATGTACCCCGGCGCGATCGAGGCATTCGATCGAGCCATCGCCGCCGATCCGGGCTTTGCCCTCGCCCACGCCGTCCGCGCGCACGCGCTGCTGGAACGCGGAGACGCGGCGGCGGCGCGTGAGTCGATGGCGGCGGCGAAATCCCTCGGCGCCGGTATGTCCGCACGTGAAGCCAGCCATGTCGCGTTCTTCGGCCTGCTCGTGGCCGGCAGCGCCGAAGCCGCCCTCGCCGCGTTGCCCGCGCACCTCGACGCCTGGCCGCGCGACGCCGTGGTCCTCGGCACCACCGCGTTCACCAACGGCCTGATCGGCAGTTCCGGCCGCGCCGGGCAGAAGCGCATGCTGCTGCACCTCCTGGATCGGCTTGCTCCGAGCTATGGCGACGACTGGTGGTTCACGGCTCATCATGGCATGGCGCTCTCGGAGAACGGGCGGCACGCCGCCGCCCGCCCGAAGATCGATCGCTCCCTCGCGCAAAACCCGAACAACCCGTGGGCGGCGCACGCCCGCGCACATCTTTGCTACGAGGAGGGCGATCCGAACGCGGCCCGCGCCTTCCTGGAGTCCTGGCTGCCCAGCTATCCGCGCAACGCCCCGCTCTATAGCCATCTGCGATGGCATCAGGCGCTCGGCGACCTCGAAGCCGGCGATGCGGCGGCGGCCTCCCGGCTGTTCCGGGAAGCGTTCGCACCCGATGTGCACAGCGGTCCGCCGCGCGGGAAACTGAACGATGCGGTGTCGTTTCTCTGGCGCTGGGAACTTGCCGGGCACCCGCGTGACACCGACTCATGGCGCATGATGCACGACTTCGCGAACCGCGCGTTTCCGCGCGCGGGCGCGGCCTTTTCCGACATGCACATCGCACTCGCGTTGGTCGTGGCGGGCGATGACACGGCGCTGGAGGCGCGCGCGCGGCAGATCGACGAGCTCACGCGTGAGGATCGTTATCCATCCGGCCCTTTCGTTCCGGCAGTGTCGCACGGCTTTGCCGCGTTCGAACGGCGGGATTTCGCCGCCGCGATCGATGCGCTGGAACCGCTCGCCGACCAACTCGAACGCATCGGCGGCAGCCACGCGCAGCTCGACCTGGTGCGGTTCACGCTGTTGCAGGCCTATCTTGGCGCGGATCGCCCGGACGATGCGCGCCGGATGCTGAGTGGCCCGCGTCCGCGTCCCTCGGCTGTGCACTGAGCGATACAGGCAAGCTCGACCCGCCCGCGGATCGCCAGTTCGGCGATTGCACCGCTTTGGTATTCCGCCACCGGCCGCAGCGTGTTCTCATCGCGTCGGACGCGCGCACCGCCGCGCACGGTCGATCCGGTGTTGATGGTGGCGAAGAACGCGAGCTCGCCATGCCGCTCCAGCAGCGCGGCGGTGTCGAACGCGAGCGTCACTGGCGGCGGCCCGCCCGCTCCGCGCAATCGAACGCAGGCGCGGATGAAGGCGTCGCGTCGCCTGGTTTCGGTCCAGAAGAACACGTGGCGGTCGACATGCAGGCGCCAGAGCTCGGGATGCCCGGCAAACGCGCCGGCGAGGGTGGGCAGCAGGTGACGATCCGGCATCTGCTGCGGCCGCAGCACCGCGGTTCGGCCACCCCCCAGATCGACACGGTCGAACCGGTCCCGGTTAATGCCGCAGCAACGCAGGTTGGCGGCTGGCAGCAGCCCGGTTTCCGTCAGCCACGGGCCGGCACCGTCCGCCTCGATGACGTGCCAGACGCGCGGATACCGGGCGGCGAGCCGCGCCGCTCCGACGCTCAAGCCATTCCCAGCACGTCCATCATCGAATACAGGCCCGGCGGCTTGCCGGCCACCCACAGCGCCGCTCGCACCGCGCCGGTGGCAAAGGCACGGCGATCGAACGCGCGATGGGTCAGCGCGATGTGCTCGGTGGCGGCGGCGAAGATCAGCGTGTGCTCGCCCACCACCTGGCCGCCGCGCAGCGCGGCAAAGCCGATGCCGCCGGTCTTGCGCGCGCCGGTGTGGCCGTGCCGGCCGCTCTCCATCACGTCCGACAGTGCCACGCCGCGGCCCTTGGCGACCGCGCGGCCGATGCCGACCGCCGTGCCCGAGGGCGCGTCCACCTTCTGGCGATGGTGCATCTCCATGATCTCGGCGTCGTAGGCATCGGCCGGCAGCGCGGCGCCCATCCGCTCCGCCAGTGCCAGCACCAGGTTGACGCCGGCCGAGAAGTTGGACGCGTACACCACCGGGACGCTCCTGGCCGCCGCCGCCACGGCTGCTTCGTCGGTCTCCGATAAACCGGAGGTGCCGAGGACCCAGGCCATGCCCGAAGCGCCCATTGCCGCCGCGTACGGCCGAGCGGTGGCGGCGTTGGTGAAATCGATCACCACATCGGATGCAGCGGCAAGACCTCCGATATCGGGCCGCAGCACCACGCCATCCGGTGTCGCCTTGGCCGAGCCGGGGCGTCCCAGGCCGCCGACAAGTTCGGCCCCGGCGGCGCGCACCTCCTCGACCAGCAGGTGGCCCATCCGTCCAGTGACGCCAGCGATGCCAATTCGGACTGCCATGTCGTTCCTCCCCGGTTCGCTGCCGCAATCCTGCTTGCGTCCAGCGACGGAAGCAATTCAGGTTGCGGCATGGCCTTCTTGCTCACCTGGCACGGCACCTTGCTGTGCAAGCATCGCCCAAGCGGCGCCCTGGTGCATCGCCCGCTGTCGCCGACTTCCGACGATGTCGAGCCGGTTGTGCTCGACCTGCCCACCGAGCAGCTGCAACTCACTTTTGGCCATCATCTGCGCGAGCTGCTGCCGGAGCTGCCGCCGAATGCACCGGGCGAACTGCAGCGGTTTCGGCTGCAGTGGGCGGGTGATCAGCGGACCATATTTCTGCAACACGAAGACGCATTCCTGTCCGCCGATCCGGGCGGTGACCGGGTGAGCATGTTCAACGCCCCACCGGGCGGCTGGCAGACGTTTCTGCCTGTGTCGCCGGCCGATCTCGACGCCCTGCGCAGCATCGTGACGTCGTCGTGGCTGACCCGATCGTCGGGGGTACTGACGGAGCACCCGACGACCGGCGAACTGTTCCACCTGCACGTCGGCGACCTGTCGGCCGATCTTCGCTTCCAACTGCCGTTCGACCTCGCGAACTGGCCGGAGCGACTGACGCTGTTGCGCGATGGCTGGCGATTCGACCAGATCTGCCTGTATCGCCCGCTGATCTATTATGCCGCATTCGGCAGCCCGGAGATCCTCGAACAGTTCGCGATCAGCGTCCGTTCATTGATTGAGTTCGGACACTATCAGGGACCGATTGTCGTGTTGACCGACCAGACGCCCGAAGCCCTGGCCAACTTCGTCGCGGCGGAAGACCTCGCGCGCATCGCGCTGCTGCAATTCAAGCCGAGCGATCGGCCGGGCTTCATGGCGGCGCGATACCTTATACTGGACTGGCCGGATGCAAGACGATTCCAGCCGCTGCTCTATGTCGATACCGACATCGTGTTCGATCGGGACGTGACACCGATGCTGCACGCCATCGCCAGATCGGACCACATAGCGGCACCGATCGAGCTGCTATCGACACTGTCGGGCAGCCCCGCGTCGGGTGCCACGCTGTTTCAGCGCGATCTCTGCTCGCCCGGCTTCATGGCCGGTTTCAATACCGGCACGCTGGGCATCCCCAACATCCGCGCACACGCCGAGACGCTGCGGCTGATCCGCAGGATCATCATGAACCACAGCACCTTGCATGGCCGGATGGCGCTCCCCTACGTCGACCAGGAGATCGCGAACTACGTGTCCTATCGCATGGCTCACTTCGACACCGGGCTGTTATCGCGCTTCGTTCGCTTTGCCAGCGACGATGCACATCACGGTCCGCGCTGCGGGCTGGTGCATTTCTGGCCGGTGGCCGGCGCGGCTGCACGGGTGCAGACGATGCGCGATTACCTGGCTTGGTTGCGGGTTGATCGATGAAGCCTTACCCGCGGCTACCCTCGAAGAATTCCTTCACCTTGGAGAAGAATCCCTCGCTCTCCGGGCTGCCTTTGCCGTGGCCTTGCGCCTCCGCCTCGAACTCCTCGAGCAGTTCGCGTTGGCGACGCGACAGGTTCTGCGGCGTCTCCACCGATACCTGGATGTACATGTCGCCGCGCACCGCGCTACGCAGCACCGAGAAGCCCTTGCTGCGCAACCGGAACTGATCGCCGGTCTGAGTCCCGGGCGGGATCTTCACCTTGGCCTTGCTGCCGTCGATCGCCGGCACCTCGACATCGCCGCCCAGCGCCGCCTGCGTCATGCGCAGCGGCACGCGCATGAAGATGTTGGCACCGTCACGCTGGAAGATCGGATGCGCCCGGATCGCGACGTGCACGTAGAGGTCGCCAGGTGGCGCACCCTGCCCGGCAGCCTCGCCCTCGCCGGCGAGGCGAATGCGGGTGCCGTCCTCCACGCCCGGCGGGATAGCCACCTGTAGTGTGCGCTCGCGCTGCACCGTGCCGGCACCATGGCAGACCTTGCACGGATTGCGGATCACCCGACCCTGGCCGTTGCAGGTGGGGCAGGTGCGTTCGACCAGGAAGAACCCTTGCTGCGAGCGAACCTTGCCGGCACCGCGGCAGGTCGTGCAGGTATCCGCGGTGCGCGCCTTGTCCTCGGAGCCGGTGCCGGTGCAGGCATCGCAGACCGCGCGCGTCGGCACGCGCAGGTTCGTCTTGGTGCCGGTGAAGGCTTCCGTCAGCTCGATCTCGACCGCTTGGCGGATGTCGTTGCCGGCACGCGTACGACCGGCAGCGCCGCCACGACGGCCGCCCATGAAGTCGCCGAACATCTGGTCGAAGATATCGCCAAGGCCGCCGCCAGCAGCGAAGTCGAAACCGGCACTGAATCCGCCAGGCCCGCTGCCATGCTCGAACGCCGCATGTCCGTAGCGGTCGTAAGCGGCGCGCTTCTGGTCATCCTTCAGGATGTCGTAGGCCTCGTTGATCTCCTTGAACTTCCCCTCGGCCTGCTTGTCGCCGGGATTGCGGTCGGGGTGGAATTGCATGGCGAGCTTGCGATAGGCCTTCTTGAGGTCCTCCGCGCCCGCCTCCCGCGCCACTCCCAGGGTGGCGTAATAGTCCTGCTTCGCCATCTCAGCCCTTCTCGCTGGCGCTGAACGCAGTCGCGCCCGCCTTCGACGAAGCGCGGGCGCGACTCCTCATGCCGGTCGGCCTCGGATAATCAGGCCGACTTCTTTTTCTTTTCGTCAACTTCCTCGAATTCGGCGTCCACCACCTTCTCGTCGGGCTTGGCCCCGCCGCCTGGCTGAGCGCCGCCGGCCTGCGCGGTTGCCTCGGCTGCCTCTGCAGCCTGCTGGGCCTTGTACATCGCCTCGCCGAGCTTCATCGCCGACTGGCTGAGGCGCTCGGTGGCCTGCTTCAGCGCGGCCGGGTCGGTGCCTTCCATGGCAGAGCGCGCTGCGGTGACCGCCGCCTCGGCCTCACCCTTTTCCTGCGCCGGCAGCTTGTCGCCGTGCTCCTTCAGGTTCTTTTCAACCTGATGGATCAGTCCTTCTGCCTGATTCCGCGCCTCGACATGCTCACGGCGCTGCTTGTCGGCTTCGGCATTCGCCTCCGCCTCCTTCACCATGCGCTGGATGTCGGCCTCGGACAGCCCGCCACTGGCCTGGATGCGGATCTGCTGCTCCTTGCCGGTGGCCTTGTCGCGCGCCTGCACCGAGACGATGCCGTTGGCGTCGATGTCGAACGTCACCTCGATCTGCGGCACGCCACGCGGAGCGGGCGGAATGCCCGTGAGGTCGAAGTTGCCGAGCAGCTTGTTGTCGGCCGCCATCTCGCGTTCGCCCTGATAGACCTTGATGGTGACCGCGCCCTGGTTGTCGTCGGCGGTGGAGAACACCTGGCTCTTCTTGGTCGGGATCGTGGTGTTGCGCTCGATCAACCGGGTGAACACGCCGCCCAGCGTCTCGATGCCGAGTGACAGCGGAGTGACGTCGAGCAGCAGCACGTCCTTCACGTCGCCGGCCAGCACCGCGCCCTGCACCGCGGCGCCGATCGCCACGACCTCATCGGGATTGACGTTGCGCGCCGGCTCCTTGCCGAAGAAGGTCTTCACCGTGTCGATGACCTTCGGCATGCGGGTCATGCCGCCGACCAGGATCACCTCGGAAATCTCGCCCGCTGTGACGCCGGCGTCCTTCAGCGCGGCGCGGCACGGATCCAGCGTGCGCGAGATCAGGTCGTCGACCAGGCTCTCGAGCTTCGCCCGGGTCAGCTTCATCACCAGGTGCTTCGGTCCCGAGGCATCGGCGGTGATGAACGGCAGGTTGATCTCGGTCTCCTTGGAGGACGACAGCTCGATCTTTGCCTTCTCGGCGGCTTCCTTCAGCCGCTGCAGCGCCAGCTTGTCGCGGCGCAGGTCGATCCCCTGCTCCTTGCGGAACTCCTCGGCCAGGTAGTCGATCACCCGGGCATCGAAGTCCTCGCCGCCCAGGAAGGTGTCGCCGTTGGTGGACTTCACCTCGAACACGCCGTCGCCGATCTCGAGGATGGAGATGTCGAAGGTGCCGCCACCGAGGTCATAGACCGCGATCGTGCCGGTGTGCTTCTTGTCCATGCCGTAGGCGAGCGCTGCCGCGGTCGGCTCGTTGATGATGCGCAGCACATCGAGACCGGCGATGCGGCCGGCGTCCTTGGTCGCCTGGCGCTGGCTGTCGTTGAAATAGGCCGGAACGGTGATCACCGCCTGGCTTACCGGCTCGCCGAGATACGCCTCGGCGGTCTCCTTCATCTTGCCGAGGATGAAGGCGCTGATCTGGCTCGGCGAGTACTTCTCGCCCTTCGCCTCGACCCAGCCGTCGCCGTTGTCGCCGCGTACGATCGCGTACGGCACCAAGTCCTTGTCTTTGGCGACCATCGGGTCGTCGTAGCGGCGCCCGATCAGACGTTTGATGGCGTAGAGCGTGTTGGACGGGTTGGTGACCGCCTGGCGCTTTGCCGACTGGCCGACCAGACGCTCGCCGTTGTCGGCGAAGGCGACCATGGACGGCGTGGTGCGCGCACCTTCGGTGTTCTCGATCACGCGAACATCCTTGCCTTCCATAATGGCGACGCAGGAGTTCGTCGTACCGAGGTCAATGCCGATGACTTTGCTCATTATTTCGCTCCTTTCAGCGGACACGCGCGGCCCGAAGCACCGCAAGCGTCCCTACGGGTCAGTATGACAATGATGTATGGGGGTGAGGCCGGCCGGGCAAGAGGCCGGGGTTGGGATTCTCGCGCGGGCATCAGGCGGTAGTGTTCAGCTTGGCTGCCGCGGTGATTTCGCCGGGCGGCGCCTTGGCGACCACCACCATGGCCGGGCGCAGCAGCCTTCCGTGCAGCATCCAGGCTGGCGTCCACGCGTGCATTACGCTTCCCGGTACGTGGGCGGCACTCTCCTGCTCCGCCATCGCCTGGTGCAGATTGGGATCGAACGGGGTGCCGGTGGGGTCCTCCCGCTTGATGCCGTTGCGCTCCAGGATGTTGAGGAAGTTGCGCTCGATCCCGTCCAGTCCCTCGCGCAGGCGGGCGACGATCTCCGGTTCGCCTTCGGCAGCCGGCGGCAGGCTCTCGAGGCCGCGGTGCAGGTTGTCGGCCGCCTCCACCACATCCTGCGCGAACTTCTGCACCGCATACTGACGCGTCTCGTTCACCTCCCGATGCGAACGGGCGCGGACGTTGGCGGTCTCGGCCTCGGCGCGCACCCAGCGCTCCTTCATCTCCGCCAGCTCCGCCTCCAGTTCGGC
Source organism: uncultured Alphaproteobacteria bacterium (assembly GCA_963819855.1). Classification (GTDB taxonomy): domain Bacteria; phylum Pseudomonadota; class Alphaproteobacteria; order Acetobacterales; family Acetobacteraceae; genus JAMXLO01. The sequence continues at coordinate 269,904 of CAWFYC010000023.1, read as the reverse complement.
GATGCGGGCGGTAGCGGCCTGCATTACCTGCTCCGGCGACTGCGGCAGATCGGGCGAGGCGTTGTTGTTGGCCGGGGAGTCAGGGTTCATCGGTTCGGTTGCGTTGCTCATGTCGCGATCAGTTAGGGTCAGAACGCGTGATCGACAAGCAGTCGTGTGCAGCCAACGGCGGCGCGCGCCGAGTATAGCGGCGAATGGTGAAGCTCCGGTTTACCGAAGCTCGGCCGGCACAACGACGAGACCAAGGCGCGGCACGACGCGGCACCGTTGCTGGCCAATGCCGACCCTCCCCTGATTGCCAACTCCGGATAAAAGGCGTCGCAGACGATGCGGCCTTCAACTGGCAAGCAACCGATGGACTTGCGTCAGCCCAGCAACCGGCCGATGACCCGCGCCGTGTAGTCCACCACCGGGATGATCCGGCCGTAGTTGATCCGTGTCGGACCAATCACGCCGATTGCCCCGACGATACGGCCGCCGTCGCTGCGGGCCGGTGCCACCACCATCGACACCCCCGAAGTGCCGAACAGCCCGCTCTCGGCGCCAATGAAGATGCGCACACCCTCCGATTGCTCCGCCAGTTCCAGCAGGCGCAGCATGGTCTCCTGTGTTTCCAGCCGCTCGAACAGCACCTGGATGGCGGCCAGTCGTTCGATCTGGGTTACATCGGACAGCAGACGGGCCTGGCCGCGGACGATCAGACTGCCGGCGCGACCCTCGCCGGTCCAGGTGGCAAGACCCGCCGCCACCACCAGCGCTGACAATGCGTCGAGTTCTGTCCTGTTGGCGGCCATTTCCTCGCCGACAATGCGGCGGAGTTCGGTGAGCGATCGCCCGGAGAGACGCGCATTCAGATAATTGCCGGCTTGCTGGAGCGCCGATGGAGGCAGGCCCGGTGGAGTCTCGACCACGCGGTTCTCGACATGACCGTCGGCGTTCACCAGCACGACCAGTGCACGGCCGGGACCGAGCGGGACGAACTCGATATGGCGAATCGCTCCCTCGGATTTCGGTGCGAGCACGAGACCGGCGGCCTGAGACAGTCCGGAGAGCATGGAACTGGCCTCGGCCAGCGTGTCCTCCAGGCTCCGCCCCGAGGCGGCCAACGCGGCGGTGATCGCCTCGCGCTCGTCCTCGGCCAGTTCGCCGAAGTGCAGCAGGCCGTCGACGAACAGGCGTAGCCCCTGGTCGGTCGGCAGGCGGCCGGCAGACGTGTGGGGGGCGAACAGCAGGCCGGCATCGGTCAGATCGGCCATCACGTTACGGATGGTGGCGGGCGACAGGTTCATCGGTAGCCGACGCGACAGGGTGCGGCTGCCGACTGGCTCGCCGGTCTCCACGTATTGCTCGACGATTTCGCGCAGGACCGCGGCCGAACGGGCGTCGAGCCCGGGCGGCAGAGCGACACGGGTGGGAAAGATGGACTGATTGAGGGGTTTGTCCATGGCAGCCTTGTCAATAGTAACTAAGTCGCTGCATAGCCAGCCAATCAAAATGGCAGCCAACGGGCGCCTCAGCTAGGCCCGGAAAAAGGCGGCCTTGTGGTCTCCAAAGTGGCAAAACGGCGAGCTGCGCATTAGAACCGTGAAGGCGGTCATGGACGGGCAAAAATCGGCCCTTTGTTGAAGGCTGCTGGGGTGACCTCGACGCGGCCTTGGCGGCGGTGGCAGGCATCAGCACGGCCAATATCGCGGAGATCATGACCATTCTGAACTCGCGGCGGCACCACCCTTACCGACGCCCGGCACGCGATCATGAGCCTACCTATTACCGTCTTCGACCTTGATGTCGGCCTCGCGTTGGGGGCCGGCGCCATGGCACCGGTCGTGAAGCGATTTGGCCTCTCACTGGGTGATCGCATCTGCCTGGCCTTGGCGGCCAGGGAAAAGCTGCCAGCGATCACCGCGGAGAAGGTCTGGGAACAGGCCGGCCGTGAGATCGGTGTAGCAGTCGGGCCGATCCGGTGGCGTGCTCAGCCCTGCCGGTACAGCTTCATCGCGTTGTTGAAGAAGAAGTCCCGCCGCTGCTGCTCGGGCAGCGGCATCGGCAGCACCTGGGTCGGGTCATCGTAGTCCCAGTGCGGGTAGTCGGTGGCGAACAGCAGCCGGTCCCAGCCGATCCAGTCGATCGCGTCGAGCACGTGCTCGCGCGGCAACGGCTCCTCCATCGGCTGGGTGGTCAGCCACACGCTCTCACGGATGTACTCGGACGGCGCCCGCTTCAGGTGCGGCGTTTCCTGCTTCAGCCGGTGCCACAGCTTGTCGAGCCGCCAGGCCAGCGGCGGTAGCCAGGCAAAGCCTGACTCGATCAGCACCAGCTTGAAGTTCTTCACCCGCTCGAACACGCCCTCGATTACCAGGCTGGTGAGGAAGGACTGCGATGACTGCGCGTGACCGACCATGTCCTCGATATAGAACGATGGCCAGCCGCTCCCGGTGACCGGATAGCCGCCGAAGCCGAACGCGTGCACGCCGATCGGCAGGTTCGCCGCCGCGGCGGCCTCGTAGATCTTCCAGTACCGCTTCTGGCCGGGCGGGTTGGCGGTGCGGGTGACCATCAGAACCTGGACGAAGCGCGGATCGCCGGCCCAGCGCTCGATCTCGGCCACCGCGGCATCGGCATCCTCGTAGGGAACGACGATGGAGCCCTTCAGGCGCGGCTCGATCAGCCACTCGGCCTCGACCCACCGGTTCATCGCACTGGCGACGCCATTGCCGAACTCCCGGTTCTGGAAGCTGGAGCCATTGTCGCCGGTAGGGTTCAGGATACCGAGTTGGATGTTGTTCTCGTCCAGCAACTGCTTCTGCATGAAGGGCAGACTGCTGCCGGGCCGTCCGCCCGGCGGCCAGGCGTCGCGGCGCGAGGCGTTGGGCTGGCCCTTCGGATAGGCTGGGCCGGCCTGATACGCCTGACGCGGGCGCGAGCCGAAGGTCTTCGCCATCTCGACCCAGCGGGCCTCCATGTAGGGGAACAGGTCCTTGTAGGAGTTGCGCTGCGGATGGATGTCGCCATCGGCGATCGCCAGCTTCGAGGTGGCGGCGCGCTGGACGGCGGGAGGGCTGGTGACCTGGACGTTCATGCGACGGTCTCCGGGCGACGGAGGGAAGGGTGAGAGTGCGAGCCGCTATCATCGTGCCGAGGAGCATGCGCGGCAAGCCTCGTCAGCCGAATCTCGGAAACTGAGTCTGGCGGCTCGGAGTTCACGAGTTGCTTGGTTGCTGCCCGAGGTAGCTCAGCACCAGGGTCCTCATGTACTGCATCTGCGTCTCCACTTGTATGACGTCGTTTTTGCGGAGCGTGCCGGAATCGGGAATGAGCGTGACGATCATCTTCGCCCGGGCGGCCAGCAGATGCTTCAATTGACCCACCGTGGCTGGCGGCTCGTTGCGCACAGCACCGGGTGCGGGTTTGGCACAGTGAAAGCAAGCCAGCGCGGACTGGAACAGCGCCTCGTTCTCGGGCGACAATCTTCAACCTTCAGCGGCCTCTCGTCGTCGGCCTTGTTGGCCGTCGCAAACCAATCGATCATCATGCCCAGATAGCTTTTGAGTTCCAGATACCCTTCGGGAGGCGGCTCGAAGGATCGTCCATTCGGCGGCGCGGCGACTGTCTGGAAATACGCCTTGGAAAGACTGTTCAAGTATTCCAGCGCGGCATTGAGTCCATAGGCTTGAGGTCGTAGCTGTCCTTCGGTCTGTGCGACGGAGAAGGCAAGGCAGAGAGTCCCGCGAAAACCGCGCGCCAAAGTTTCATAGCGTCACCTGGCATCTGCTTGCCAATCTGGACACCAGGCGTCGTTCCAGCAGTTCGCTCTGTCCCTTGAAATCCCTGATAGCTGCCACGCCGCCCGGTGACTTCACGAACAGGCAAAACCGGTCGATTTTCGCGTCCACGTAATCGGATCCGATCGAATTCAACTGCTCCAGATCGAGAAGCATCTGGTAGTAGCTCAGCAGGTCGAAATACAACGATCTTGCATCATCGGAGGTACAAGCTGGTGGAAGCAGCGAAGGCCCAAAGCATTTCTTGAACGTCTCCCCAGCAGTCTTTACGAAGAGATCATGGAAGTCTTTTTCAGAACTGTAGATTATTGTGGCCTGTTGCGTTTCTCTGGCCAGCCTTATTTGGCAGCCGGTGAAACCTAGGCCCAGAATTACCGCGACGGCGCCTGCCCACGTAGCTGCATCACCAAGCCAGTCGGGTACTCCCGGCATCGTCTCCTCCCATTCCGGCGTCCTCCGGCAACCTATGAAGTGGTCTCAGCCAGCCGCGAATACGTGTCCCGCGGATTGTCGATCATGATCTTGCGCACCAGCTCGCGCGACAGACCCTCGGGCAGCACGGCATCGCCGTCGAACTGCCAGTGCGGGTAGTCGGTGGAGAACAGCAGCATCTCGTCCGATCCCATGTGGTCCATCAGCCGCTCGAACATCTCCGGGCTTGGCGGCGCGTCGCAGGGCTGGGTGGTGAGACGCACGTTGCTGCGCACGATGTCGGTGGGTGCGCGGTCAACCCAGGGCACCTCCATCCGCAACCCGCGCCAGAATTTCGTCAGCCGCCAGAGATGCGCGGGCAGCCAGGTGAAGCCGGATTCCAGCAGCACGACCTTCAGGTCTGGAAACTTGGTGAACACGCCCTCGCAGACCAGGGATGACAGCGCGGCCTGGAAGGCGGCGGCCTGCGCGGCGTAGTCCTCGGTGTAGTAGGTCGGCCAGCCGAGCGGCGTGACCGGGTGGCGGTAGGCGGAGCCGGCGTGGATGCCGACCGGCAGGCCGTGCTTCTCGGCAGCGGCGTAGATCGGCCAGTAGTGGCGCTTTCCCAGCGGATGGTCGTGCATCACCAGCAGCAGGATCTGCACGAAACGGCGGTCGGGGGCGACGCGGTTGATCTCCTCGACCGCCAGTTCGGCATTCTGCATCGGCACCACGATGGAGGCGCGCAGGCGTGGCTCCTTGTCCAGCCACTCGGCGGCGATCCAGTCATTCACCGCACAAGCGAAGCCCGCGCCCATGTCCTCGCTGAACAGCAGCTGCACGCCGTAGAGGCAGTTGCAGATCGCGATGCTGGTGCCGAACGGCGTGAGCGCGTGGGCGCGCAGCGCATCGAGATCGGAGCCGGGCTTGCCGTTGGGCAGCCGCCAGTCCGGGCGCGACGTGAGCGGGGAATTGGCGGGGTAGGCGATCGACTCCAGCTCATGCACGCCGCGCTGGATGACGACGTCGCGCCAGTGGTCGGAGAGGTAGGGGTGCAGGGCGCGAAGGTTGGGCACCGCGGGGTGGATGTCGCAGTCGATGCCGCCTGGTTCGATGAGGGACATGTGGGGGTGAATCCGGGGCGTTTTACCAGTGGGAAGGATAAGCATCTTGGACGTGACCGTCCAACAAAGCTGGATTATCCGCGGTCTTGAACGTACCAACATGAAATATTAGGTTGGTCTGGTCTAGCCAGGCCGCGACCATGCCCACTGTCAACATGCTTGAAGCCAAATCCAACCTATCCCGCCTCGTCGAGGCGGTGGAAACTGGTGCCGAGACCGAGATCATCATCGCCCGGAACGGTCGGCCAGCCGCCAAACTGGTGGCGATCAGACCGCCCCACACCGGCAAGCGGATCGGGATCGCCAAAGGAAAGTTCGTCGTACCCGATACGATCGACGCCGATGAAGCTGCGATCACCGCGCTGTTCACCGGAAGCGCCGAGTGAGGCTGCTGCTCGACACGCACATCGCACTCTGGGCAATGGCGGATGATCACCGACTACCTGCCAAGGCGGCCGACCTGATCGCCGATCCGGCAAACGATGTGTTCGTCAGTGTCGCAAGCCTCTGGGAGATCGCGATCAAGCATGCGCTCGCCCGAGGCAAGCCGAACGACATGCCTATCTCCGCACAGGAGGCGCTCGATTACCTTCTCGGTGCCGGCTACGCGCTGCTGAACATCACGCACGCCCACACAGTGGCGATTGAAGGACTGCCCTTGCTGCACGGCGATCCTTTCGATCGCATGTTGGTCGCCCAGGCATTGACCGTGCCGCTCCGCCTGCTCACGCATAATGTCCGAGTGGCGCGCTACAGCGATACCGTCATCTTGGTTTGACATCCGCGCCGGCGGTCATGCCCGAACCAATGTGCCAACCGCTTCCCCGGCAAGCGCACGCGTGAGGTTGCCCGGAACAAGTCCGTTCACCACGCGCACGCTCTTCGCCAGCTTCGCGCGTGTCAGCAGATCGAGCACGACCGGTTCGACCGGCAAGGTCGGAAGCCGCATCCGGATCAATTCCCCTGCTGTGATCTCCGGGATGAACCTGGCGTCCGGGTTGGTCTTCGGGTCGGCGGTGTAAACGCCATCGACATCCTTCAGCAGAATCACGCTGCGCGCACCGAACACCTCGCCGACGAGATACGACCCGGCGTCGCTGCCATGCGGCGGGATCTTGCCCACCGCCGGCGGGTGCTCCCACAGATCATAAGGCGGGATACCGTTGAACACCGCGCCGCGCGCCGCCGCCAGCATCGCCGGCAGCAATTGCACGATGAACGGCGCCTCCAGATAGACGAAGCCGTGGGCCGCGAGCAGGCAGGATACCATGTAGGCGTTCTGCGCCGATGACTTGGCGGCCAGTGTCGCCAGCGCGCCGGTCGGCAAGCCGAGATCGAGACCCACCGACAGAATGTGCCGCGCCCGCACGCCCGGCCCGACGCCGATGACCTGGGTGTATCCGGCCTGGTTCGCCACGATCTCCTCGAGCAGCGGCAGTACCGCCGACTGGCCACGATCCATAATCGACAGGCCACCGATCTGGATCACGTTCAGCGTCGGCAGGATCGGGCGGACCGGCGCTTCGGTGCCGGCGATGACCTGCTTGTCCACCAGCGACTCGCGCATCAGCGGTGACGCGACATGCTGGGCGCCGGGCGGCGTGTTCAAGCTGCGTCTCCCCGCCGCATTTCGGCGTTGTAGACAACGGTTCCCACCGGCTCGCCATCCAGCGCGGCGGTCAACTGGCCAGGCTTGAGGCCGTTGACGAACTGGATCTCGCCGATATGACGCGCGGTCAGCATGAGCTCGAGCACCGCGCGCTCGACCACCAAGTCGTTCAGGTCCAGTTGAAGCAGCTCCTGGACGCTGATGCGCGCAATGAAGCGGGCATTTCGATCCTTCTTCGGATCGGCGGTAAACAGTCCGTCCTCGTCCTTGACGTAGATCATCTTCCGCGCGCCGAACACTTCGGCAATCAGGAAGCAACCGGTGTCGGTGCGTTGCGGCGGGATCCGACCCAATTCGGGATTCGCCTCCCAGAGCTTGTATGGCGGCATGCCCTGGCAGATCACCGCGCCGCGTTCCATCAGATAATGCGGCAGCGAGGCGAAGCCCTCCGGCTCGAGAAAAGCGATGCCGTGGCGGGCCAGGAGGTATTGCAGCATCTGCGCATTCTGCCAGGCGACCGCGGTGCCCAGCACCGTCAGCACGCCGACCGGCAGGCCAAGATCGATGGCGAGGCTGTAGATGTGGCGCGCGCGCGTGCCGGCACCGGTACCCAGGATCATCTTATGGCGGTTCAGGTTCGCGACGATTTCGTCCACCAACGGCCATACGGCGCTGCGCCCGCGATCCATGATGCTCTGACCGCCGATCTTCACCACGTTCACCCACGGGAGGATCGCCAGGTCGGGCGTCGCATCGGTGGCGCGCTGCAGCGCGGCGTCGCTGAGCGATCCGCTGACCAGGCGTTGCCCAAGTTCGGTCAGCATGGCGTTCTGTATCGACTCGGGCATTCAGTGCGGCATCCCTGGGTGAAGGCGGCAGATCATCAGATCGTAGCGGAAGGCTTCGACACACACCGCATCGAGCGAACCGAAGGTCGCAACCGTCCAGTCGCGCAGCCGCGACATCGCAACTTCCTTGATCGACGGCGGCAGAACGGAAAACCGCGCGCCTGTGGCGTGCCGCTCAAGAAAGCCACGAGGCGTTCGGTGCGCCGTCCATGCGGCGGCCGTCGCGATGCAGGTCTCGTGGCCATTCCGCTCGAGCCAGCGCGTTGCCGCGTCGGACGGTTGCTTGCGGCGGGCCTCGACACCCATCGCATCGAGAAGACCGGCAAGGCGCAGCTTCATCCGAGCGTCGATGCCGTCCTCCGGCGCCACGGTGCGACCGACGATCAGCGCGCCGGTTGGAGCGACTACCCGCCTGGCCTCCGCGGCCAGTAGGCGCCAATCGTTCGCCGAATTCAGGACCTGCATCAGCAGTACCGCATCGAAGGTCGCGTCGCGGAACGGCAGCCTTTCGCCGTCGGCCTGTGCAAGCAGTACGGCATGCGTGCAAGGCAGATCGTGTCGCGCCGCGAACACGCGCAGCATGCCGAATGACCGATCGACGCCGATGTAGCGGTCTCCTGCCGCCGCGAACGCCGCACCGATCCGACCCGACCCGGCGCCCAGATCGAGCATGAGCGGCGGCTCGGCGCACCGGATCGCGCCGAGGACAGCGCGGCGAATGGCGGCCGCAACACCGTCAGGGACACCACGCAGCCGGTCGAAATTTGGCGCAACCGTGTCGTAGACCGACATCGCTGGCGCCGGTCGCTAATGGTGTGCCATCGGGACTTTCTCGTTCACCGCAAGATCGACCTGCAGCATCATGCCGCGATCCTCGTGCGCCAGAATGTGGCAGTGCAGGACATAGGAACCGGCATAGTCGACGAATCGGCTGCGCATCTTGAAGAAACCCGGGATGACAACCGGCCCGGAGCTGGCGGTCGCCGCGACGCCCGCCGGAATCGGGAACACGTCCCACCAGATGTTCGTCATCGTGGTTGGATGTGTCGGCTGCGGTGACGTCTTGCATGGCTGCCAGGTGGCCTGATCATTCGGATTCACCCAGCATTGTCCTGTCTTGAGCTGCGGCTGCGTGGTGCTCACCACATAGTGCGGCACCGGATTTCCGGCGCTGTCCTTGACGGCAATTCCGTGACTGTCCAGCAGCGGAGCGTTCGGATCGAACACTTCGGTGATCTGGAACGGGTTCACGTGGATATGGAACGGATGATCGACCAGTGGCTTGACGGTCCGATTCTGCACCGTCCATTCCTCAGCGGTATTCAGCGGCTTGATTTCCAGTGGCTTGCCCTCCTGGAACTTCACGCCATCGATCGTGTGCTGCCGTTCCCCACCCTTGCCGGTCGACTCAAACACGACGGTGCGGGTGTGGCCGGCGACCTCCGCGGATGTGATGTCGTTCAGGAAGCCCGGACGCTTTGGTGCATGCGGCATCAGCTGCATGACCGGTCCGGAGCCGGACAGCACGACGGAAAACAGGACAACGCTTGTTGTGCTGATCTGTGCCTGACTGACAGACACTCCCTGCACGACATTCACCGGGAACGGAACGTTCGACGGCGTGGTCGGCGCCCGGACCAACAGGTCGATCCGATTGCCGGGTGCCACGAACACCGGTCGCTGTGCGCGTTCCTCGTAGTTCTGGTCGTCGAACTGCACGCCGTCCTGCGCGGTCTGCCGCCAGGTGAAGCCCGCCGGCAGGCTGGCCAGGTAGAAGCCGCTGATCGAGGACGCGTTGACGATCCGCCAGAGCTGCACCTCGCCCGGGTACATCGTCAATTGCGGCTGTTGCTGGCCATTGACCGAAAACGCCGGCGGGCCGGAGGAGCGGTTGCGCTCGAGACCGGGCGTGGTGCCGAGCTGATTGACCACCACGGTCGGCTGTTGACGGGTCCACTCCGTCGACTTGTCGATTCGGTATTGATTGTAGAAGGCGTTCAGCTTGCCGTCGTACTCGTCGCCTTCGATGATGAATGCCCCCGCCATGCCGTTCGAAACGTTGAGGGCGGTCGAGCCGTGCTTGTGGGCGTGGTACCAATGGGTGCCGGGTGCCTGGCCCATGTGCATCTGCATCGCCATGCCCGGATACACCGGCACGACGCCGGGATATTTCGGCAGCACGTAGCAATAGGGCAGCGCGCCGATATAATACTGCGGCCACTCCCCGGCGGCGATCTGCGCGGCATTGACCGGCCAAAGCTGCATCTCCGGCGGCCTGCCCTGGTCATAGGCCTTCAGCATTGCCTCCTGGCCGGCGGTATAATCCGACGGCAGATCAGCCCAGACCTTCGGCCATTGCGCCAGGTTGTCCTTCCGCAGTGCCTTCTCGCACTCGGCAAAGAACGTGTCGAAGTCGTGCTGAACGCTGGCCTCGTTCACTGTCGGTTGACCGTCCTTCCGCGGCGACGGTCGCACCATCACGAAGACATTGTCGCCGGTCGAGGTCGGGCTGACATGGGTGCCGTGGAAATGCATGTTGCCGGTGCTCGATCCATGGAAGCAGTCGGGCATGGAGTCGATGAGCGGCGGCGGTCCGGCGGTAAGCTGCGGATATCCCGCCGTGCTGGAATCGCAGCCGGCACCGGGCTGACTGGGATCGCCCTTCAGGTTTTCCCAGCGATCGATCGAGTTGCCGTAGTCGAGTGGATCGATCTGATTGAGAAAGGTCAGTTCGACGATATCGCCGAGCTTCGCGCGCAGCGTGGGTCCGGGCAAGGGAGCCATCGCCTTGTTGGGATCCGGCGGTGTGGGCTCATGGTTCTGGAAGAAGCGCAGCAACTGCGGAACACACTTGCCGGTTCCGATCTGAAAGCTTTCCTGCGTATCGGACAGCACAACAAGGCCGCGCAGGCGGCCGTTGGCCGAGACGATCTCGGGCAGTTTCTGTTTCGCCAGGTCGACCTGCGGCGGGCAATCGATGAGCTGGGCATACGCGGGCACCGCGTGCATCAGCAGCGCCGCGATGACTCCCAGTGCGGCCGCCAGGCGCCTGTGGCGCAGCCACCCGACCGGCAACCAGGCGCAGCCGATGACGTGATCAAACATCATATCGGTTTTCCCCCTGCATGCAGTCGCCGACACGCGCTGCACGCGATTATTGTCTGGCCAGCATCGCCGGATGTCCGGTTCCACTGTCGGGCCCGGCGCGACTAAAAGGCTACGACGAGGATCTGGCCGCGCTCGGTCGGATGAAAGCGACAGCAATAGTTGATTTGCGTCCCCACGGTTCCCGTCACCACGAACTGTGGCTGCGACGATGCGTCGGGAGGAATCGGATCGCACAGGAAACCCGGCGGATTGCCGGTTGCCGGCAGCGGTACCGGATCGCCGCCCGGAGCATTGCCGACAGTGGGCCACGGTTGATGCGTCTCGGTGGTGCGATTCCCCCAGGAGACGATATCGTCAGGCTGTGCGTTCAGCGGAGCGCCCGGCTGCGCAGGCGGTACCAGCTTGGGCTGAAACGCCGCCCCGCCGCCCGACGGAGATGGGATTATGTCGATCGCCCAGTCGAGCTGCGGCATCCGTCTGCCTCCCCTGCTCGCGACAAGTTGCCAAGCATCGGTGGGCTCATCAAGCGGGATCGTCGCACGTGTCGCCGATTGACGGCCTTATGAGGGTCCGACGTTGTTCGTGACCATGCGGCCGTCGATGCCACGCTCGACGTCACGCGCTCCCGACCCATAGGGTAGCTACGGCCATCATCCTCCGGAACCGTCGCCATGAGCCCAACCAGGAAAACTGCCGCGACCGACAGCTTCAACGAGATAGCTTCGGTCCGCATCGAGCTGAAGGACAGCGATCCTCTGATCTGGCGCCAGGTCGAGGTGCCGACATCGATCACCCTCAAGGTGCTGCACGATGTCATTCAGATCGTCATGGGATGGTTCGACTACCACCTCTGGGAGTTCTCCATCGCCGGGCGCAGGTACGGACTGCCGATGGACGAGGATTGGGGCACCGAGCCACGCATCGAAGCCACCAAGACGCGCCTGCGTGACGTGCTGAAGCAGCGCAAGACGACCATCGACTACCTCTATGACTTCGGCGACTCCTGGGAGCTTCGGCTCACCGTCACCGATATCCGTGCCGGCGAGGCTGGCGGCTTATACCCACGGTTGGTCGCCGGCGAACGGAATGCACCGCCGGAGGATTGCGGCGGCATGCCGGGGTTCTATGAGTTGCTCGATGCCATCGCCGATCCCCACCATCCGAACCATGCCGAAGCCACGGAATGGCTCGACGACTACGATCCCAACGTCATCGACACGATGCCGATCGGATACGCCCTCATCCGTATCGCGAGGCGACGAAACGCCGCGAGGACACGCCTTGCCGGGAGCAGGCATGACAAGGCTGGCTCGTGATACGCCGCGAATCGTGAACGGGCGCCCGGCAATCGCGGATGTATGGTGAGCCAAAGTCCCCATCCGAAGGGACCGCGCTGACCAGGGAGGTATGAGCGATGGCAACATCGATTCATGACGACCGGCGGATTGCGTGGTGGCGGGAGCCCACCAGGGACCAGTGGCATGCCTGGGTTGCGGCATGGCTTGGGTGGACCCTCGACTCCTTCGATTTCACGATCTTTGTCTTTATCATGCTGCCGATCTCGCAGGAGTTCCATGTCCCGCTGACCGCGGTGACTGCGGTCTTTACTTTGACATTATGGTTGCGACTTGCCGGAGCCACCGGCTCGGGCTGGCTTGCCGATCGCATCGGACGCAAGAAGCCGCTGATGATCTCGATTGCATGGTTCTCCATCTGCAATTTCATCGCCGGGTTTTCTCCCACCTTTGCGTTTCTATTCTTCTTCCGTGCACTGCTGGGCATCGGTATGGGAGCGGAATGGCCGGTAGGCGCTTCACTGGCGATGGAATCCTGGCCGATCCGCTCGCGTGGATTCATGGCAGGCGTTATGCAGGGGTCGTGGGGCCTGGGCGGCCTGCTGTCGGCTGCCGCGTACGGACTGTTTTACAACTCGATCGGCTGGCGAGGCCTGCTGTGGATCGGCATCCTGCCTGCTCTGGCGATCCTCTATGTGCGGAAGTACGTCAATGAGCCCGCCATCTGGGTAGAAAACCGACGGCAGCAACGTACGCAGCGGCGCGAGGTTCGCCAGCCGCTGATGGCCATCTTCAAGCGCGATCTGCTCGGCAACACATTGACCGCATGCTGGTGGATGGCGAGCAGCTTTGTCGTCGGCTATTCGATCGGCACGTTGTTCGCGACCCACCTGCAGAAGGATCTCGGCCTCAGCGCCGGCCTGGTCGCACTGCCGATCATGCTGCAGAATCTGCTGTTCTTCCTGTCATGCTGCTGTTGGGGGTGGGTGGCTGACCGGATCGGCCGCCGCTGGGCGATGATCCTGCCGGCGCTGCTCGCGATCCCGGTAACGCCGCTCTATTTGCTGACCAACGACTACACCATGATCGTGATGTTCTTCGCGCTGCAGGGATGTTTCGGCGCCGGTGGCATCTACGGCCAGAACGCGAGTTATATGACCGAGCGCTTCCCGACCGAGGTGCGGGCGACGGCGAGCGGCTTCTGCTATCACCAGGGTGCGATCTTCGGCGGGTTGATGGGGCCGATCATCGCCTATGCCGCGACCTCGTGGCAGTTGGGGTTCGCCATTCCAATGCTCATCGGCACCTGGGTCGGCCTGGTCAGCTTCATCGTCGCCCTGCTGTGCAGCCCGGAGACCAAGGGGAAACCGATGGTGGCGGACCTTACCCTGGCTTGAACTCAGAACCGCGCCATCCCCGGCGGCAACCCGAACAGCACGCGCCCGACCGGCTCCAGATTGGCCTGCATGTTCACCGCGACATGCTGCCCCGCCGCATGGACGTCGCGCAGGCACCGTTCCAGCCGGCCGCTTTGGAACAGCGCCGCCCCACCTGCCGTCTGATACATCAGATCCACCGTTTGGATCGCGCACTGCGTGGCATGGCACGCCGCCAGCCGTACCGCCGCCCGTGCGCGCAGCGAGATCGGTCGGCCCGCCACCGCATCCTCCCACATCGTCCCCAACTCGCTGAACAGATACGCCCGCCCCGCACCCAGCATCGCCTCGGCACGCGCCAGTTCCGCCTGCGCCAGCGGCTTGTCGCGCAGTACGGTCGATGAGCCCGCCGTCTTCTTCTCCGCGCCGATCTCGATCACCGCTTCGATCGCGGCCCGCGCGATACCCAGTGCGACCGTCGCGATGCAACTGACGAACGTACTCGTCATCGGCACAGCGTAGAGCGGTCCAGGCCGGCGCGGCGGCGGCTGGAAATCCACCAGCGGGATCGTATGCTGCTCGGGAACGAACAGCTCGGTCACCTGGAAGTCGTTGCTGCCGGTCGCGCGCAGGCCGCCGACGTGCCAGATGTCGAACACCTCGACATCGGCGCGCGGGAACAGGCACAGGCGGAATTCGGGACCACCATCCGCGGCGTGACGCGGGCCGGTGCTGTCCGTCGTGATGCAGTTGCCCTGCACCCAGTCGCCGTAGCCGATGAAACTGCCGTAGCTCCAGCGCCCGGTCACCCGGTAGCCGCCGGGCACGGCCACCGCCTTGCCGGTCGGGTTCAGCGTGCCGACGAGTACACCCATGCCGGTGCCGAAGATGGTCCGCGCCACATCCTCCTCCAGCGCGCCGGACAATCGGCCGTAGCCGGCGGGAATCACGGTGCACCAGCCGAGCGAGCCATCCTGGCGCGACAGCTCCTCGATCACCGCGAGGAACGCCAGCGGCGGCAGCTCCGCGCCACCGAGCGCGCGCGGCAGCCACATGCGGAACAGGTTCGCCCCGTGCAGTTCATCGACCAGCCGGCGTGGAAGCTGGCGGTCGTGGTCGAATTGGTCGCGCAATTCCACGACCATCGGCTCCAGCCGCCGGGCAGCCGCGAGATAGTCTGTGTCCGTCATGATGCCACCACCTTGCCCCCAGTTATCCTCAATTACCGTTGCCAGTCACGTGGTAACGTGATGCTCTGATTGGACAACGGAGGGGCACAATGAAAGCGCTGACCCGGTCGCAGGTGGACTCTTTCCGCCACAACGGCTTTCTGTTTCCCATCCCTGCCCTCACGCCAGACGAAGTCACGGCCTGCCTCGCCGGGTTGCAACGTCTTGAAACAGACCTGGGCTCGCCCGTTGCCGATGCCGACGTGAAATGGCGCTCCCACGCCTACGCCCACTCGCCCTGGTTCAATGGCCTGATCCGCCACCCCCGCATCCTCGATGCGATCGAGGACGTGATCGGCCCCAACATCCTGGTCTGGACCAGCACCTTCTTCATCAAGGAGCCACACTCGCCTACCTTCGCCGCCTGGCACCAGGACGGCGCCTATTTCGGCCTCGAGCCGCAGGAGCAGGTCTGCGCCTGGGTTGCGCTGACCGATGCCAGCCGCGAGGCCGGCTGCATGGAGCAACTCTCCAGCCGAGGCGCTCCGCGCCAGTATCACCACGCCGCTCTGGGTCTCGCCAACAGCATCAACCGTGCCGGCCAGACGATCATGGAGGACTTCGACCAGTCTCACCCCGTCGCCATGGCGCTGCCCGCCGGCTCGTTCTCGCTGCATCACGAGCTGGCGGTGCATCGCTCGGCGCCCAACAACGCGTCGCATCGGAGGATCGGCATCGGACTGAACTACATCCCGACCCATGTCCGTGCGGATGGACCCGTCCGCTGCTGCGCGATGCTGGTGCGTGGCGAGGACCGCTATGGCCACTTCGACCTGATCGATCCCCCGACGGCCGAACGCAATTCCACCGCACTCGCAGTGCATCAAACGGTCAGCGACCGCTACCGCGCCAACTACAACGAGCAGGTCAAACGCCACGCAGCGCGGTTCGCGACGGCCGGCGCGTAGCGATGGCCGCAACCGTTTCACGCAACTTCAAGTTCGCCGCGATCGGCCTCGATCATCGTCACATGTACGAAATGGCCGGGCGCCTGCTTGAACACGGCTGCGAATGCGTCGGCTACTGGACCGACGGCGAGCCGCAGCCGCTGGATGGTTTCGTCAAACGCTATCCGCACATACCGCGTGTCGCCCACAAACGACGACTGCTGGAAGATCCTGCGGTAAAGCTGGTCCTCACCGCCGCGATCAACTGCGACCGTGCCGCGATCGCGATCGAGGCGATGCGCCACGGCAAGGACGTGATGAGCGACAAGCCGGGTTGCACCACCGCCGAACAGCTCGCGGACCTGCAACGCACGGTGGCCGAGACCGGTCGCATCTGGTCGGTCAACTACTCCGAACGCTTCGAGGTCCCCGCGGCGACCCGTGCGATCGAACTTGTCAACGCCGGCGCGATCGGTCGGGTCGTGCAGACCGTCGGGCTGGGGCCGCATCGGCTTAACCGGCATCTGCGGCCGGCCTGGTTCTTCCAGCGCGAACAGTATGGCGGCGTGCTGTGCGACATCGCCAGCCACCAGGTCGAGCAGCTCCTAACCTTCACCGGCTCGGCCGATGCCGAGATCGTCGCCTCGTCGGTCGGCAACTTCGCCAATCCGTCCGATCCGGAGCTGGAGGATTTCGGCGAGATGCTGCTGCGCAGCGATCGTGGCCAGGGCTATATCCGTGTCGATTGGTATACGCCTGACGGCCTGGCCACTTGGGGCGACGGGCGTCTCACCATCCTCGGCACCGACGGCTATATCGAGCTGCGCAAGTACGTCGACATCGCCGGTCGGCCCGGCAGCGACCATCTGTTCCTGGTCGACAACAAGGAGACCCGTTACATCGACTGCAGCAATGCCGGCCTGCCCTATACCGCGAGCCTGATCGCCGATGTGCTCGACCGAACCGAGCGCGCAATGGCGCAGGCCCATTGCTTCAAGGTCATGGAGCTGGCGTTGAAGGCCGAGGCCATGGCCACTCGGCTGGGCAACCTGCGGTGAGCCGGCAGTTCCGTGTCGCCGTGGTCGGCGCCGGCATCGGCGCGGCCCATGTCGAAGCCTATTGCGCGAATGGCGCATTGTATCGGGTGGCGGTGGTCTGCGATCTCGACGCTGCCCGCGCAAGCAAGGTCGCAGCCACGGTGGGCGCCGCGGTGGAAACCTCGTACGACGCGGTGCTTGCACGCGACGACATCGATCTGATCGATATCTGTCTGCCGCCAACCTTGCACCTCCATACGATCGAACAGGCGCTGCAATCCGGCCGGCACGTGATGTGCGAGAAGCCGCTGGTCGGTTCGTTGCGCGATGTGGAGCGTATCCAGCGTGCCGCCGAGGCTGCCGGCCGTACCGTGGTACCGGTGTACCAGTACCGCTATGGCAACGGTCTGGCGCGGCTGCGCCGACTGATCGAAACCGGGGTCACCGGCAAGCCGCTGGTCGCCAGCATCGAGACCCACTGGAACCGAGCGCCGGACTACTACGAGGTGCCGTGGCGCGGCCGGAAGGCGACCGAACTGGGCGGGGCGATCATCGGCCACGCCATCCATGCGCACGACCTGCTGACCTTCACGCTGGGGCCGGTTCGCCGCGTGTTCGCCAGGCTGGCCACCAGGGTCAATGCGATCGAAACCGAGGACTGCGCCGCGATCTGCCTGGAAATGGCATCGGGCGCGCTGGTCACGTCATCGGTGACACTTGGCGCGGCGGAGGAGTTGACCAGGTTCCGCCTCTGCTTTGCCGACCTGACGGCGGGGAGCCCTGGCGTACCCCCGTATCGCCCGGCCGAAGGCGACTGGCGCTTCGTCCCGCGCGGGACACGCCGGCAGGCGGATATCGACGCGGCCTTGCTGGGTTTCACGCCGCGGCTGGAAAGCTTCTCCGGCCTGTTCGAAGCGTTGCATCCGGCATTGGACGGCACCGCGCCCTGGCCGCTGACCGTGCGGGACGCGTATCGCTCGCTCGAACTGATCTCGGCGATCTATTACAGCTCCGCCACCAACACTGCCGTCGAATTGCCGCTGCCGTTGGATCATCCGGTGCGCGACGGCTGGGCTGCCTGGCTGCCGTAGCGGTGGCCCGCGAACGGCCGATTGGCCGGTGATCCGTCCGACCTGTATGTTTCGTGGCGTTTGCACATTGAGAGGAACCCCGCATGCGCCCATCCGGTCGAACCTACGATGCGTTGCGCGCGATCTCGCTGACGCCTGGCTTCTCGCGTCACGCCGAAGGTTCCTGCCTGATCCGCATGGGCAACACCGAGGTGCTGTGTGCCGCCAGCGTGGAAGGCCGAGTGCCGCCGTTCATGCGCAATTCCGGCCAGGGCTGGGTCACCGCCGAGTACGGCATGCTGCCGCGCGCCACTCATACCCGCGGCGACCGCGAGGCCGCGCGCGGCAAGCAATCGGGCCGCACGCAGGAGATCCAGCGCCTGATCGGCCGTGCCCTGCGCGCGGTGGTGGACCGATCGAAGATGGGCGAGGTCACCGTTACGCTGGATTGCGATGTGCTGAATGCCGATGGCGGCACGCGCTGTGCGGCGATCACCGGCGCGTGGGTGGCGCTCAGCCTCGCCTTCCGTCACATGCTGCGGATGAACGTGATCAAGACCCTGCCGCTGACCGGCCAGGTCGCCGCGGTCTCCTGCGGCATAACCGCCGGCGAGCCGGTGCTCGATCTGGACTACGCGGAGGATTCCTCGGCCGACGCCGATGCCAATTTCGTGCTGACCGACAGCGGCGGCATCGTCGAGATCCAGGGCACCGCCGAACGCAGCGCGTTCAGCGAGGCGCAGTTCCTCGGCATGCTTGGCCTCGCCCGCCAGGGTGTCGCGGCACTGTTCGATGCGCAGCGCGCGGCGGTCGATGGCGCGTAGGCTCGCCGCCGGCGCACGGCTCGTCCTGGCCAGCCACAACCCCGGCAAGCTCGTGGAACTCGCCCATCTGCTGCTGCCCCACGCCATCGAGGTGATTTCGGCAGGTGCTCTCGGCCTGCCGGAGCCGACGGAGGACGCGCCGGACTTCGTCGGCAACGCGCGCATCAAGGCTCTGGCGGCCGCACGGGCGAGCGGACTGCCGGCGCTGGCGGATGACTCCGGATTCTGCGTCGCCGCGTTGAACGGCGCGCCCGGCGTTTATTCGGCTCGCTGGGCAGGTCCGGACAAGGATTTTACCACCGCGATGGCGCGGGTGCACCGCCAAATGGGCGAGGCCGCGGATCGGCACGCCTGGTTTGTCGCCGCATTATGTCTTGCCTGGCCAGACCGCCACGCCGAGACCTTCGTCGGACGCGTCGGCGGAATGACGACCTGGCCGCCGCGTGGCGACAAGGGCTTCGGCTACGACCCGATGTTCGTGCCGCTCGGCTGCACGGCGACATTCGGTGAGTTGGTGGCGGCCGAGAAGCACGCGCTCAGCCACCGTGCGCGCGCCTTTGCGCAAGTGCTGGTGGCCTGTTTCACCGCAACCCGTCACGGCGCGCTGTGCGGCTCTCGGCAGCGATGTTGATTCGCTCAGCTCCGCACCGCGGCCACCTTTGCCCCGGTGATGCGCAGCAGCTCAGCCGCTGTCGTGCGGAACACATCGCGCGGTGAGCCCGCCGCCGCCCAGATCGGATCCAGCGCCAGCAGGTCCTCGTCCAGCAGCAGCATCGGCAGGCTCAGGTGCCCCACCGGCGCCACGCCGCCGATCGCGAAGCCGGTCGTCTGCCGCACCCAATCGCCGTCGGCGCGCCCGAGTTTCACCCCGAGTGCGGCCTCTGCCTTCGCCTGATCGACCCGATTGGCGCCAGAGGTGATCACCACCGCCGCCCGCATGCCGCAACGGAACACGATTGACTTGGCGATCTGCGCCACGGTGCAGCCCACCGCCGCCGCGGCATCCGCGGCGGTCCGGGTGCCGGCCGGGAATTGGGTGATAGTGTCCGGGTGACCCGCTGCCAGCAGCGCTGCGCGCACGCGCCCCACCGAACCACCGGTTTCGCTGGCGGACATCCTATATCTCCTGCAATGGAACCTCTGGCGCTCTATATCCACTGGCCGTTCTGTCTGGCCAAGTGCCCCTACTGCGACTTCAACTCGCACGTGCGTGACCGCATCCCCCAGGCCCGCTTCCGCGCCGCACTGCGCCGCGAACTGGCGTGGGAGGCGGAACGGCTCGGACGCCGCAGGCTGAGCTCGATCTTCTTCGGCGGCGGCACGCCCAGCCTGATGGACCCGGACACCGTGGCAGTCATGATCGAGGATGCCCGCGGCCTGTTCGCACCGGACGACGACATCGAGATCACGCTGGAAGCCAACCCGACCAGCGTCGAAGCGGAACGGTTCACGGCGTTTCGCGCAGCCGGGGTCAACCGCGTGTCGATCGGTGTGCAGAGCCTCGATCCGGCGGCGCTACAGATGCTCGGACGGGAGCACACGGCGGCGCAGGCGATCGCCGCGCTGGAGACGGCGCGGGCGGTCTTTCCGCGCATCTCGTTCGATCTGATCTATGCACGGCCGGGCCAGACGCTCGACACTTGGCGGGCAGAGCTGCGTCAGGCGCTGGCGCTGGCGGCCGATCACCTGTCGCTCTATCAGCTCACCATCGAGCCCGGCACCAGGTTCGAGGCGATGCATCGTCGTGGCGAGATCGCGCTGCCCGAGCCGGACACCGCGGCCGCGCTGTATGAGGCAACGGCGGAGGAGGCCGGCCGCTTCGGCCTCGCCGCCTATGAGGTATCGAATTATGCGGCGCCGGGCGGGGAGAGCCGGCACAACCTCGCCTATTGGCGCTATCGCGATTACGCCGGCATCGGACCCGGGGCACATGGCCGGATCACACTCCCTTCCAAGGGAGGAACGCTGTTCGCCACCCGTCGCCATCGCGCCCCAGAGCCCTGGGCGGAACGCGTCGAACGCGATGGTCATGGAACAGTTGGGGAATTCCCCTTGCAGCCGACCGAGCGCGCCCGGGAAATGCTGCTGATGGGACTGCGCTTGACCGAAGGGATCGATCGCAACCGCTTCGCAGCCCGCGCCGGCGTGTCGCTCGACGAAGCCTTGGAGCCGTCGGTCCTGCGCCAGGCCATCGATGAGGACTACCTCGCCTGGCACGGCACGTCGCTGGCGTGCACGCCCGCCGGTCGGCTGCGCCTCGATGCGCTGCTCGCGGCGATGGTGCGGTAGCGGCACCCACCGCGCGTTCAGGCAGAGCGCGAGCTGTTCACATCCGAATGAGCAGTGCGTGGCACAGCCGCCACGTGTGAGCCCACTCACAGTGCACGTTGGCACACTTCTCTTAATGTAGCGGCTGCCGGCGCGGCATGCCGCCGGAATCACGACAACACGGAGGACAGCCCATGGCCAACAGGTATGTATTGCACGGGGATGGCATCGAGGTGGAGTACACCATCGGTGGCAATCCCGGCTTCACCGCATTGACCTTCACGGAAGACGGCACCACCAAGAACTTCACTCCAGCACAGATCACCACCGATCAATCCGGGCTCGGCACGCTGGTCTCGGTGGCGCTGGCACTAACGGTCGATACGGGCGGCACGCGTTTCGGCTTCTTCCTGCCGGCGGTGCAACTGACACTCGGGCAAAGCGCGCCCGTGACGACAATCGGCGTGTTCGAGAAGTTCACCGGTCCGAACAGCATCCCGCATCGTCCGACGACGTGGCGGTGCGTGTGTCTCGAGGGCACGGCGGCGGAAGTGAACGTGCCGTTGGTGGAGACGGCCCCAGCCTGACCGCCTGGCGTCGCTGAGCGGCCGGCCAGCGCCGGCCGCTCACGACCAGAGCTGGCTGCTGGCAATCCGCGCTCCGTCCCGCAACGCCTCGAACTTCGCCCAGATCACCGTCGGATGCACCTCCGGCCGATAGGTCGCCTGGGAGGAGAACCCGCAGTCGGCGCCTGCCACCACGTTCTCGCGGCCAACCAGACGCGCGAACCGCACCAGGCGCTCGGCGATCCATTCGGGATGTTCGACGATGTTGGAGGAGTGCGTGATCACGCCTGGGATCAGTACCTTGCCCGCGGGCAGCTTCACCGTCTCCCACAGGTGATACTCATGCTCGTGCCGCACGTTGGCCGCCTCGAAGCTGAAAGCGCCGGCGTTCACCCGCAGCATGTAGCCCGCGACATCGGCCAGCGCCGCCTCATGGATCCGCGGCCCGTGGTTGATGCCGTAGCAGGTGTGATAGCGCACCCGTTCCGGCGGTATGCCCTGTAGGCTGGCGTTCAGCGCCGCGACATAGATCTCGGCACGTGCCTGCCGCTGCGCGGCGTCGAACGACGGATCGCCGAACAGGTCCGAGAGGAACGGATCGTCGATCTGCAAAATGAATCCGGCGTCGACGATTGCTTTGTACTCCGCGTGCAGCGCCGCACCGACAGCGTGAAAGAACGCCTCGTCGGTATTGTAGTATTCATTCTCGCCCACGCCGCTCGGCGCCACCGCGGGCATGAACGCCGCGACATGTGGCACGTGCACGAGCGCGGCAGCAAAGTTGTCGATATCGCGTTGCAGCGCCGCCTCGCCGCGATAGCGGATCGGTCCGGTGCACACCAACGGCACCACCGGTGCGACGGCGCCGCCCGTCATCGCGGTGCGGAAATATTGCTTGTAGTATTCCGGGAATGCCGCGACCTCCGCGGCGAACGTGGTGCGAGGCCGTTCGGGTCGCGGCTCGAACCCATCCAGCCGCTCACGCGCATAGGTGAAGAAGCCGGACTTCGACTGTTCGCCGTCGCACACAATATCGATGCCGGTTTCGCCCTGCCGGCGCACGCACTCCGTCACCGCGTCGCGCACCCGTGCCTGATACGCAGCCTCGTCGTGGTCGCCGCCGTCCAGCCGCGCCTTCATCATGTCGAGCAGGTCGTGCGGCCGCGGCAGACTGCCGACATGCGTGGTCATGATCCGATCGGTGTTCTGCTGCCCGCTCATCAACCCCTCCCTCGCGATCGCTCAGACTCGGCCGGTCGATGAGTTCGGTCAACGCCTTGTCAAGGTCGTTCAGCCCAGCGATGGTGACAACTGCAATTGCCGAATACGCACGGCAGGAGGGAACGATGGACAGGCGGCGAATTGTGTTCGCTGTACTCGGCGTTATCGCGTGCGCGCCGATCCACATCGCCCGCGCCGATCAATACGGCTCCGACAGTGCGCCGATCCACATCACCTGGCAGATGCAGCCGACGCAGTCGCCGAAGTCTTCGGTGCCCAGCGTGAAAGACTATTACCAGTCGCACATCGAAGCATGGGTCAAGGCGCATCCCGATGTCATGCTCGATGTCACCTTCAACAGCACCGACATCAATGCAAGCATGACGCGGATGCAGGAACAGGCCACCGCCGGTCGCGCGCCCGATTTCGCGATGCTCGATTCGTTCTTTCTCAGCCGGTTCTACCAGTTCCTCCAACCGCTCGATCGCTTTTATGGTCCCGACCAGGTGAACGACTTCGTCGCCTTCGCCCGCAACGGGATGCGGGGACCGGACGGGAAGCTGAAGGCGCTGTGGGTCAATACCGATGTGCGCGTGCTGTATTATCGCAAGGACCTCGTTTCGAACCCGCCGAAGATATGGGACGAACTGATCGCGCAGGCGTCCGAGCTGTCGAAGCGCGGACTGACAGGCTACCTGTATCCCGGTGGCCGCGGCGAAGGCGCCGTGATGGAGCACCTGTCGATGTTCTGGGCGCAGGGGGGCGAACTGGTCGATGCCGCCGGCAAGCCAGCGTTCGGCGATGGCAAGAACCGCACCGCCATGCTGAACCTGCTCGCGTTCCTCAAGCGCACCATCGACACAGGCGCCAGCCCCAACCGCGTGGTGAACTACAAGTTCGAGGCCGATCTGTATCCCGAGATCCTGCAAGGCAAGGTCGCGATGTTCCTCGGTGGCAACTGGATGGCCAAGCAGTTGCGCGAACTTGGCGACAGGAATGATTGGGGCGTCGCGCCGATTCCGCTGATGGCGCCGGGCGATCCGGTCACCGCGGCGGGTGGCTGGACCTATGCCGTGTTCACGCCGGATGCGAAGAAACAGGACATCATCCTCGACCTCATCAACAGTCTGGTCGCCGGCCCCGCCGCGATGACGGCTTCCACCGCGGCGATCGGCAATCTGCCGACGCGCATGAGCGTGGCACAAGGCGACTCCGCCTACGTCAAGGATCCAACGGTGCATGACTTCCTGGCCCTGCTGCGCTATGCGCGGGCGCGTCCGGGTGCCGCCATCTATCCCAGCATCTCCACTGAGCTGCAGGTCGCAATGTCGGACGTGATCACCGGACAGCAAACGCCCGAGGCCGCGCTCGACCAGGCGTGGCACAAGTTGGCACCTTGACCGCCGCGCAACGGCCGCCGATCGAGGACCGCCCGTTCGTCTGGCTGGCGCCGCTGTTCCTGCTGCTGGCCGCGCTCTACCTCTATCCGCTGGTCGATGTGACGCGACTGAGCCTCACCGATGCGACCGACGCCGCGACGCCGGCGCACTACACGTTCGCCAGCTATCGCAGCCTGCTCCGATCGTCCGAGTTCCTGGCGATGACGCGCGTGACCGCCATCTTCGTCGCCGCCAGCGTTGCCGGCCAGTTGGTGTTCGGCCTGCTGATCGCCGCCCTGGTCTGTGAAGGCGAACGCCGTCGGCTTCCAGGTGCCGCGCTCGTCCGCGCCATCGTGCTGGTAGGCTGGGTGCTGCCAGGTGTCGTCATCGGCATCATCTGGAAGCTGCTGCTGGACGAGTCAGGTGCCGGTATCATGATGTATGCCGCATCGCTGCTGGGCGCGCGCAATCCGACCTTCCTGTCCGCCCCGCTGCCGGCGCTGTTCTGGGTAACGATGGCGAACATCTGGCGTGGCACCGCGTTCAGCATGATCATGCAATATGCCGGCATGAAGACCGTGCCGCCGGAGCTGTACGAGGCGGCAACGGTCGATGGCGCGGGAGCGCTACAGAAGTTCCGCTATATCACGCTGCCGTCGTTGCGCAGCATTCTGCTGATCAACCTGGTGCTGATCACCATCGCCACATTGAACACCTTCGACATGGTGCTACCGCTCACCGGCGGCGGGCCAGGACGCGCGACCGAGGTGGTGGCGCTGTACATCTACCATCTGGTGTTTTCCGAGTTTCAGTTCGGCCGCGGCGCCGCGGTCGCGGTCGGTACTGATGGCGATCGGTCTGATACTCTCGGCCTGTTACGCCCGGATGCTGCGAAAAGAGCGGCCGGCCTGAGGCATCGCAAGACTTCCCGCCTCCCCTCACGTCGGCTCCGGCCGTCCTACACAATGGTACTCAAACCCCGCCTGCCGCATGGCGAGCGGGTCATAGACATTCCGCAGATCGACCAGCACATTCCCGCGCATCGCGTCGCGCAGACGGGTCGGGCTGAGCGCGCGGAACTCGTTCCACTCAGTAATCAGCACCAGGGCATCCGCCCCCTGCACCGCGTCGAACGCGTTCCGGCAGTAGGTCACCCCGCCGGGAAGCAGCGGCTTTGCCTGCTGCATGCCCTCAGGATCGAACGCGCGGATCGCGGCGCCGTCGCCGATCAGGCGCGCCACGATCGACAGCGACGGCGCGTCGCGCATGTCGTCGGTCTCCGGCTTGAAGGTAAGACCAAGCACCGCGATGGTCTTGCCGCGCACCGAACCACCGCACGCCGCGATCACCCGCATCGCCATGTGTGCCTTGCGCGCGTCGTTTACCGCGACGGTGGCTTCCACCAGACGCGATGGTGCGCCGTAGTCCTGCGCGGTGCGCATCAGCGCGAGCGTGTCCTTGGGGAAGCAGGAACCGCCATAGCCCGGCCCAGGATGCAGGAACTTGCGCCCGATGCGGCCGTCGAGCCCGATGCCGCGCGCCACGTCGTGGACATCGGCGCCGACCCGTTCGCACAGGTCCGCCATCTCGTTGATGAACGTGACCTTGATCGCGAGGAATGCGTTGGCGGCATATTTCGTCAGCTCCGCCGTCTCTATGCCGGTGAACACGATCGGCGCCTCGATCAGGTAGAGTGGGCGATACAGTTGCCGCAGCACGTCGCGGGCGCGATCGCTTTCGGTGCCGATCACCACGCGGTCCGGGCGCATGAAGTCGCCGATCGCGTTCCCCTCACGCAGGAATTCCGGGTTGGAGGCAACGTCGAAGTCGAGGTCCGGGCGCGTGGCGCGGACAATCTCCGCGATCCGACGGCTGGTTCCGACTGGAACGGTGGATTTGGTGACGATGACGGCATAGCCGGTGAGCGCGCGAGCGACCTGCTCGGCGGCGGCATAGACGTAGGAGAGGTCCGCATGGCCGTCGCCGCGGCGGGTCGGTGTGCCAACCGCAATGAAGACCGCCTCCGCGTCGTGCACCGCGGTGGCGAGGTCGCCGGTGAACGCCAGGCGACCCGCGGCGACATTCTCCGCCACCAGCTTGTCGAGGCCAGGCTCGAAGATCGGTATGCGGCCTTCCTGCAGGGCGGCGAGTTTCTCCCCATCCACCTCCATCACCGTGACGTCGGTGCCGAACTCGGCGAAACAGGCTGCGGACACCAGGCCCACATAGCCGCCGCCGATCATCGCAATACGCATGTATGCGGTTCCTTGCGCAGATAAGGCGCGGATAAAGCACGGCCCGCCGATAAGCTTCCAGTGTCGGGTGCGCTTCGGTCAGCTCCCCACCGCCCGATATCCGACCCCACCTTCGCCGATCAGGGCGAACGGGGCCCAATAGAACGGATGCGCCACATAGGCAGGCAGGCTCTTGCCGGCCCCTCCGATCATTTCGAGCTGGGACGCGCGCAGGGCGCTCGCCAGCCCGCCATCCTGGTTGGCCACCAGCCGCTCAAGCGTCTCCGACACCAGAACCGCCGATGTCTGGTCGTTGATCGCCCAGTGCGTCACCAGCATCGAGCGGGCGCCGGCAAAGAAGAAGGCGCGCGCAAGCGCGGACAGGCTTTCGCCGCCGGTGCTGTTCCCCGCCCCCCTGGTGTTGCAGGCGGAGAGGATCACGATGTTGGCGTCAAGATCGAGGTCGGCGACTTCGCTCGCGGTCAGCAGCGTGCCCGAGGCGTCGCGCGCATTCGGGGGAGCCGACGTGACGATCGCGGGCTCGTTCTGGCAGCGCAAATCCTCCGGCAGCAATGCATGCGTGGCGAAATGCAGGATGCGGAAGTCTTTCAGCGTGGTGTTCCGCACCGCATCCGCGGTGAACGCGGCGTTCAGCAGTTCGTCGGATGGTCGCGCGCGAAGTATCTCGCGCGCCGCGTCCAGCTCGCGTTGAGCTGACGCCAAGATCGGCAGCGCAGCAAACAGGCGGGCGCTGTCCGCACAGGCAGCGCCGGCGAAGGTCGCCTCAGCCTGCGCGAGCGTCACGGGACGGAAGCCGCCGAAACCAAACCACGGATGGGCGGCGTGCGAACCTCCCGCCTTGCGCAGGGCAACGAAGTTCGCAGCGGATGGGACATGGGCGACCGTCATGTTGCGGATCAGCCACGGGGCTTCGGCGAGGTTGTTGGGATCGCCCGGTCCGGTCAGCAGTAGAGGGAATGGCAGCGACAGCAGGGCGCCCGATGGCGCGACCACCAGCGCAGTCACCCCGCTGAGCCGCCCGCCCACCGGCGCAAGCGTCGCGTCGTACAACGCCTGCGCCGTCGTGGTATCGAATTTCGGTGGTATTCCGGTTGCCGGCGCTTCGATGCTGGCCCGCAATCGCTTGACCATCGCAGTGATCGCCGCCGTGTCGCCCTTCACCGGAGCCGCATCGATCGCGCCCGCGTGCAGCAGGAAGCTCCAGCCGCCGTGCGGCGTGAGCGTGATGGCGGCGAGGGCCTCGTCCGGACGCAGTGCCGCAAGCACATCTGCGGCCGGTACCACCTGCTGGACAAGCTGCCCGTAATTGGGTGCCGCAGCCTGCAGCGCCGCATCGGCGTCGGCGAAATCCGCCTGTGCGTCGGTGATCTGCTTGTCCAAATCTGCGGAGCTTGCCGGGGCGCCGAGCGGCATGCTTCCAGGCGGTGCCTTACCGCTCAGAAGATCGCGCTGGCGATATAGATCGGCGAGCTTGTCCTCCGCGTCCTGGCGCCGCCGGATCGCCTCCGCCACTCGTGGATCACGCGCGCTGGCCGCCAGCCGCGCTGCCGCCTCGGCGATTTCCTGGCTGGTGACGGTGTCCTGCGCCAGCTCCGCCGTCTCGAACATCTCGGCCAGCAGCGTTTGGCGTTCGCCTGGCCGCCGCCCGGCTTCGCCGGCAAACGCTGCCAGGCAGGGTTCCAGCAGCGCCGGGTTGGTGCCCGAACGCAGTTCGCGCAACAGTTCCGTGCCGATTCGACACAGCTCAACGCCCCGCGCCGTATCGCCCTGCTTTGCCGCCACGCCGGCCTGCAGCAGCGCCGTCTCCGCGACCGGGCGCGTGCGCGGCACCACCTGGGTGAAATTCTGACGCGACGCCGACAGACCGGAATCCGCGGCAAGCTCATTGCCCTGCACATCGTCGGTGGTCGCCGACGTACGTGTCAGGCGGGCGGATACCAGCGGCACCCCCATCTGATTCGCCCTGGCCAGCGCCTCGGCCGATGCGATCGCCGCCGCACTCTCGGCTTGTCTGCCGAGTTGCCGCAGCACGATCGCCTGGTAACGTCGGACCTCGATCAGGCCAATCAGCGCGGATTGGGCGGTCGGGTCGATCGTCAGGCGCTGGTTCGGCAACTCCGGCAGCGAACTGGCGGACGCCAGTTGCACAGTCGGCGTTGGCGCTACGGCCTGCAGACTGTCGCGCGGTACCAGCGCCGTGTAGCCGGCCTCCGCCTGGCGCAGCAGGGTCAACGCCTGGTCCTTGTGTCCTTGATTGAGCGCGTGCAGCGCCTGGTAGTGCCTCAGACGTGCGACTGCCGCCTTGTCGCTCGCTCGCGGCGCCAGAGCGTCCGCCTGCTTGAACAGGGTATCGGCCTCGGCGAAGCGATCCTGATCGGACACCTGCAACGCGAGGTGCATCAGCGCGGTGACAGTGTCTGGATGGTCGCGGCCGAGCGCCTTTTGCTGCAAGGCGAACGCGGCGCGGTACGCGGTCTCCGCGGTAGCGAAATCCTCGGCGAGGTTGGCGCGCGCGCCGAGTGACATCAGCCGTTGGTATTCGCCAACGTCGCCGGCACTGAACGCGCGCGCCGCCAGTTGCGATGCGAGCAGCGCATCCGCGGCCGATGGCGGCAGCGCGACGGTCGCCGCCGTGGTCCGGCCCGACGACACGCCGATCGAGCGTTGCATCACCGCAAGCGTCGGCAGGATTCCATCGGCCTGGTAAAGCTTGCCGCCGACCGCGGCAACCAGCGCCACCTGTGGCCAGCCACCGATGCGGCGTCGGCATTGCAGCACCGCTGCCTGCGCGTCGCCGAGGATCGACGTTGCAACCGGAGTGTCGCATGCGAAACGCAGGTCGATGCTGTCGCGCCAAGGGCCCGATGTCGCGACGCTCATCGGCGTTGCGTCGCCGGACGCACCGTCAGCGCGGATAGTGGCCGCCGGCTGCTGCCACGTGCCGCAGAATATCGCCACAGTGTCCGGTGCACTGCCCGGCAATTGGTTGCAGCTCTCGCCGCTGGCGTTCTTGCCCAGATTGACGCCTTCAGTACCTGACGCCGGGACGCCGCCCACGTAAGAGGACGATTGCGGCTGGGCGCAACCCGACAGCCAGAGCATTGCCAGTGGCACAAGCCAGGAGCGCATCTGCTAGTAATCCTGATAGGTGATGTTGGGCGGCACGACGTCCGGATCCGTCAATTGCGGTGGCTGGGGCTGCAGCATCGGCAACGCAACGAGCACGAGATCCGGCAGATTGGTGAGCGCAGGTGGCGTGATCGATATCAGTGGATAGATGGCGCCGAGTGTCGCGGTCAGGCCGGTGTTGAGCGATGTGGTCGTGCATACCGCGGCCGCGATCACGCAGCCGTTGAACAGGTAGTTGGTATTGATCGCTGGCCGGATGAAGCCCAAGGATGCAGCGCGGCCGCCGACGACGCCGCCGATCGTGCCGAACAAATCGGTTCCGCCAGGAGCTGTGTAGGTGACGTCGAGGGCGTTGACGAACACGTCGCCGGCCGCCGTTCCATTGGCGAGATCAAGAATCAGCCAGGTCCCGGTTGCCTGGAGGCCAAGTGGGGGATCGAACTGGTCGCGGCCTACGGTCGAGATCTGCAGCGTTGCGGGGCCGCCGCCCTGGCCGGACACCGTGCTGCTGCCGATCTGGGTAAAGCTGGCCGACTCCAGCAATGCACCGGGCGCGCCATCGACCGGCTCCAACGAGGGCTGGATCGGGCCAGGCGGCCGGGACGTGCCACCAGTGACGATGGTCGCGCCGTCGCCGAGCGAGATCCGGCTGCTCGGGTCGAGTATCGCAATACGTGCCGCATTCAGCGTACCCTCGAGCAGCAAATCCGTGCTGTCGTTCAACGTGAAGCTGTCGGCGCTGAAATTGCCGAGTGCACGCACCTGATTGACGCCTGTCAGATTCGCGGCGCCGATCGTGCTGCCGCTCAACGTACCGGCAGCCAGCGATCCTGTTTCGTTGATCGAACCAGCGGTCCCGGACAACGCGACCGATCCGCCACTGACCAGGCCGGGTATATCGATACTGGTGGCGGTCAGGTTCGCGGTACCTGCGGCGATCAGGCTGTTCGAAACCGTCAGCACGCCGGCGTCCCCAATCGTGATGTCGCTCGCTGTCAGCTTGCCCGCGACGTTGAGATTGCCGGTGTCGGCCAGACTGAACGTGCCGCCACTGACCGACAGCGAACCAAGAGCGGCAATCGCATTGCCGGCGCCGGCCAGCGCGACGTTGCCGGTGATACCCCCGCTGCTTTGCAGGGTTTCGGCGGTGACTCTCGCTGTGGCGGCCTCGGTTACACCGCCGCCGGTCGTGGTGAGATCGACCAACCCGCCGGTCTGCCCTACCGATGCATTCCCGCTCAGCGCGATGCCGCCGGCGGCGCCGTTCAGATTGATTGTCGGGCCGGTCAGCGCGGCGCCGTTGCCGAGTGAAATCCCGCCGCTCCCTGACGCCACGGATAACGTGCGGCCGGCACCGATGCTCCCTGTGGCAGTGATCGCACCTGACCCCGATGTGCTCAGTGCGACGTCCTCTGCTGCGCTCAACGGGCCGGCCACGCCGAGATTGACGTCGGCGGCATCCACCAGCTTGAAGCTGTTGCCGGCGCCGGTGACCATGAAGCCGCCAATCGAAGCGACCGCGTTGCCGTTGGTCAGCGTGACCGGCCCAGCCACATTGCCGCTGCTTTGCAGTATGCCTGCGATGATCGTGCTGGTGCCGGCTTCGCTCACGCCGACGCCGGTCGCCGTCAGATCGACCACCCCGCCGGCCTGCCCCACCGACGCGTTATCGCGCAGTGTGATGCCGCCGGAACTCCCATTCAGGTCGATTGTCGGCGCGGTCAGCACGGCACCGGTGGCGATTGAAATGCCGCCGCTTCCCGACACCGCCGACAGCGTGCGCCCGGCGCCAATATTACCGGTGGCACTGATCGCGGCAGTCCCCGACGTGCTCAGCACGACGTCCTGCGTGGCGCTCAACGGGCCGAGCACGCCGAGACTGGCGTTCGCAGCATTCGCGAACTTGAAGCTGTTCCCGGCACCGGTGACAGTGAACTTGCCGATCGAGGCAACTGTGTTGGCGTTGGTGCTGAGATCGGTGTTGCCAGCCGTGCCGATCAGGGTGCCGACGTTGATGATCGGTGCCGTTTGAGTGACACTGCCCGTCGTCGCCGCCGTCACTGCCGCCTCCAGAGCAAGTGTGGTAGCGATGTTGGTGAGATCGAGTGCGGCATCGATTGTGATACTCGCCGCCGAGATGGACGCCGTGCCGCCATGTGGCAGGTCGGTAAAGCCGCCGATCACCAAGGTGTTCAGTTCGGTGGTGCCAGCGTTGATGATTGACGCGGACAGCGGACCAGGCGGGTTCAATAGCCGGCTCGTGTCCACGTTGACATTTGAACTGAATGGCGCCAGCTCCAACGTACCTGCGGGCGCGATGATGCTGCTGTCGGCTGCCACCGCGTAGTTGTCGGCAACTAGCGAGATACGTCCATTTGTCGCCGCGGTCAGCAACGGCGCGGTGGAAAAATGGCCCCTTAAGTCTTGTAAGTCTTGCAGTGCCAGGGTGCCGCCGGACGCCGCGACCTCGAAGAACAGATTGTTACCGCTTTGCGTACCGAACAACTGGAGGTTCGAATTGTCCACCACGACCACGTCCCCATTGGTCGCGGTAATACCGGAGCTTGCTGCGATCACATTACCTGGGTTCGCCAGGGAGAATATGCCAATCGAACTGCCGATGACGTTCGACACCGTGAGCGGGCCGCCAGGCTCGCTTATCGGGCCGTTCGCCAGCAGATTGAGCGTGAAGGCCTGAATTGTCAGATTGATCGGGCCATCGAGCGTGACGCCTGTGGCTGAGGCGGCGAGCGGGGTGTTGGCGGGCTGGTTGGTGAAGCCTCCAATGACCAGCGAGTCCAGCGCGTTGCCACCAGTACCGATGATCGACAGAAGGGTCGCGTCGACCAACAGCTGCCCGGTACTGCTCGAACCGGCGACGCTTTCATGGATCGGCGAAAACGGCGCCAGTTCCAGCGTGCCGCCACGACTGGTGATCGAGCTGGTCGCGTTGCCGACACTCATGTTGTCGGCGACCAGTGAGATGAGACCGAAACCGCCTGGCACCGTCAGTGTGGCCGGCGTTTTTGCATCTCCCAATTGCAGGCTGCCGCCAGGCTGCTGCGTGACCTCGAAGAACAGGTTGTTGCCGCTGTAGATGCCGGTCAGCAGCAGAGTCGGATCGTCCACCAACGCCACGTTGCCATCAGCGGTGATCCCCGTACTGGCGGCAATCGCGTTGCTGGTGCTGGCAAGTATGACGTCGGCTCCGCCCTCGCTCGTGGCGTCGGCGGCGAGGCTGTTCGTTCGGATCGAACCATTCGGCTCAGTGATGGAACCGCCAGACGCGCTCAGCACCACGGTACCCGCGTTCAGGATCCCAGGAGTAGCCCCGCCGATAGTCAGGCCGCCACCGGATGTGGTCAGGTTGATCGTAGCTGTATTGGCAGGATCGGGTGCCACGCTGCCGCCGGCGCTGACCGTGCCGACAACGGTCAGCGATGTCGCATTCACGACGGTAAGGTCGCCGCTGGTGGTGAAGCTTCCCAGGTTGGTGATCTGATTGGGCCCGTCGAGCGTCGCGCTGGCGGCACTGCCGGTGAGCAGTGGCGTGGTGATAGTGCCAGTGAACAGCACGTTATCGAGGACCGCCGACTCGGTGATTGCACCGGATGTCGCGGTCAGCGTCACGCTGGTGGTGCCGGTGAGTGGCGTGGTGACGGTGATCGTCGGCGCTGTCAGGTTCACGGTTGCCGCCGTTACGTCGCCGAACACCGTCAGCCCTGCGTTGTCCAACAAGGTGAAAGCCTGGCCAGTGGCGGTTAATCCGCTCAGCGTCGAGATCTTGTTTGTGCCGGTAAGAGCGACGGTTCCTGTGGCACTGCCGGACAGCTCCGACGACGTGATGCTGCCGCCGGCCTCGTCGATCCCGCCGCCGGTCGCCGTCAGGTCTACGCTATCGCCGTTGATAGCGCCTGGAATCTTGATCACCGGCGCTGTCAGGCCGATGGTTCCGGCAGTCAAACTGTCAACTGTGAGTGACGTGGCGTTCGAGTCGTCCAGGATGAACAGTTGACTCCCCGTATCGAACGGACCCAGCGCAGCAATATTGTTCTGGCTTATCAGGAGCACGCCGCCGGTGGCGCTGCCATTAAGGGTCGCGGCGGTGATCGTGCCACCGCTTTGATTGATCGCGCCTGCCGGGGCGAGCGTCACAGTCCCGGCTCCCGCGTTGATGTTGCCGCCCAGCCCCAGCCCGGTACCGCCGCTGACGGTTACCCCGCCGCCGCCCGTCGTCAGATTGACCAGTGTTATCGTCCCGGGCACGAAGTCTGCACCGTCGTCGGTATTCACCGCCGACGGGCCGACGGCGATCGAAATGCTCTTACTGGCGACGCTGGTATCAATGGTGACCCCGCCGGCCATCGTGAAAGCCCCGGCGCCAGCCCTGCGGACCAGGGAAGTGCCGAGATCGACACTGTCGTTGGCCGTCGCGGTGAAGCTGCCGCCGTTCATCGTGATGCTGGCATTGACCAGGATGCTGCGGCCGGCCTGGAAGATCAGGCTGTTGGTTGCGAGCGGATCGGTCTTGGCATTGATCGGATCGGTGACCGTGAGGTCGTTGTCGGCCGTGATCGTAACGTTGCTGGTTTTGAGTCCGGCCACGACCTGGGCAGGCGTCTCGTCGCCGCCCGTGATGGCGATATTCCAGTCGATTGGGTCGAGCTGCCACATGCCGGTGAGCCCCTGCGGGGCCCGGGTGTCGACCGTCGCCGACGACCCAAGCGTCAGCGTGTGCCCGGACGTCTCGACAAATCCGCCGTCGCCGCCGGCTGGCCCGCCCTTGGCGCTGATCGACCCCGCCAGCGTGGTGGTCCCTGCCGACAGCACGGTGACCCGCCCGCCCTTGCCCTTGCCGGTCGCATTCGCCGCGATCGTCGCGCCCTTCTGCACCACGACATTCGCCGCCGTCAGCGTCGGCGTGACGCCAGGCCCGCCCTTCGCCCGCGCCAGCGTGGTGCCCACCGCCACCGTGCCGCCGCCCGCCTGACCCGAGGCATTCAGCCTCGCACCCGACGTCAGCGTCACGGTGCCGGTCGCGTTGGCGACGATCGACCCGCCGCTGGTGCCCGGCACAGTCCCGGGCGCGGCGAGCTGCCCCTCCACCACGATCGACCCGCCGACGCCGTTCAGCGCCACGGTCCCGCTCTGGCCGCCTACCGTCGCGGCGCGGATCGTGCCGCCCGCCTGCACCAGGGTCTGCACGATCCCGTCGGCGGCGCGCGCGGTGAGCTGCACCGTGCCGCCGTCGGCGATGATCACCCCGGTGTTGGTCACCAGCGCGGTCACGCTGTTGTTGGTCTTGTCGACCGGCGTCTGCGCCACCTGATTGGTGACATCCAGCGACAGCAGCCCGTCGCCATACAGGTCCAGCGTGGCGGTCTTCGCCCCCGCCAGCACCACGTGGCCCAGCTTCGCGGTGATGGTGCCGGAATTGGCCACCTGCGGCGCCACCAGCGCGGCGAGGCCCGCCTGCCTGATGGTGATGTTGCCCTGGTTGTCCACCTTGGCGTTCGGATTGCCCGGCTGGTCGAGCGCCAGCCTGCCGCTGGTCGACGCTATAAAGCTCCTCACGCTCTGATTGCTGGCACCGATGGTCGAGACCATCACGCCGGCGGCGTTGACCTGGGCACCTTTGTAGAAGTTCACCCCCGACTGGTTCAGCAGGATGATCTGGCCGTTGGCGTCGATGCGGCCGGCGATCTGCGACGGGTCGGGGCCGGTGACGCGGTTCAGCGCCACCGCGCTGGCGGACGGCTGGCTGAAGGTGACGCTCTGCTGGCTGCCGACGTCGAAGCTCTTCCAGTCGATCGCGGCGCGCTGGCTGGACTGGGTGATCTGGGTGTTGCCGGAGGTCCGGCTGATCGCCGCGGCGCCGGCCACCACGGAACCCCCGGTCGGGTGCGCGTTCGGCGCAGGCTGCGCCGCCGCGGGCAGGGTCGCCAGTACCGAGATGGCGGTCAGGCCAGTCTGCAGGGCAGTCCCGAGCAGTAGGTGTCGCGCCATCGCAAGCTCCAATCCGATGACACGCTAGCGTATCGGCCGGCACAGCCATGCAATGGAGCACACAGGCGGGCGTTCACGTTTGCATGATCACACCGGTCCGCTGCGCCGCTTCGTCGATCTCGCTCTGGGCTCGGCGCTCCGCCTCCGCCTGGGTCGCCGCGGCGCGCTTCTCCAGCATCTCCTCGACCGCCCGTACCGATGCGCGCGCCGCGCCGAGCACCGCGCGCGCGCGCGTCGTCGCTGCCTCGGCTTCCACTTCCGCTGCGTGTGCCGCCTGCTGCTTCGGGCGGATCCGACGCAGCCAGGCAGCGAACGCCTCAACCTCCCCGTCGCCGGCAGCGAGGCAGGTGGCGGCCTCGGTCTCACCTTCGATAGCAGCCTCGATGGCGGCAACCGCCGCCGCCGCCTCACTTTCGACCCGCAGGCACTCCGCCAGGCCGCGGCGCGCTTCGTCCGCCGCCATCCGACGCAACCGCAGCAGCGCTTCCAGTGGATCGTGCGTCATGACGGCGACAGTGCCGAGCGTAGTAGCGCGAAGCTGCCTTCGATATCGGTGCGTTCGTCGCGCTCCTGGCGCAGCATCGCCTCTATGCGTGGCGCCAAAGTCACCGCTTCATCCACCGCGGGATCGCTGCCGGCACGGTAGGCGCCGAGACGGACCATGTCGGCCATGTCGGCGTGCAGCGCCAGCAGCGCGCGGGCATGGCGGGACAAAGCGTTCTCCTCCGGCGCGTTGCAGCCGGGGACGGCGCGCGACAGCGAGCGCAACACATCGACTGCGGGATAGCGTCCGCCCTCTGCGATCCGCCGGTCCAGAACGATATGGCCGTCCAGGATGCCGCGAACCGCATCGGCGACCGGCTCGTTGTGGTCATCGCCCTCCACCAGCACGCTGAACAGGGCAGTGATATGGCCGACAGAGCCATCCGCCCGGTCCAGCCCCGGGCCGGCGCGCTCCAGCAGACGCGGCAGCTCGGCGAACATGCTTGGCGGATAGCCGCGTGTCGCCGGTGGCTCGCCCGACGACAGGCCGATCTCCCGCAATGCCAGGCAGAACCTGGTTATGCTGTCCATCAGCAGCAGCACCGACTTGCCCTGATCGCGGAAGTACTCAGCCACCGTCATCGCGGCAAACGCCGCCTCGCGACGCAACAGCGGGGGCGAATCCGAGGTGGCGACGACGACCACCGAGCGCGCCAGCCCGGCCTCGCCCAGATCATCCTCGAGGAACTCCCGCACTTCGCGGCCGCGTTCGCCGACCAGGGCGAGTACCGCGACATCGCAGGCCGTGTGGCGCGCCAGCATGGCGAGCAGACTCGACTTGCCGATACCGGACCCCGAAAACAGGCCGAGCCGCTGTCCCCGACGACAGGTCGCGAAGCAGTTGAGTGCGCGCACGCCGACATCCAGCCGAGGCCCCAATCGGGCCCGCCGCGTCGCTTCGGGCGGCGCGGCGCGTACGCGGCGAACGCATGGGCCGGATGGTAGGGGTCCGCGCCCATCCAACGCCCGACCCAGCGGATCAAGCACGCGACCTAACCAACCACTCGATATCGACAGGGTCCCGCCGTTCGGCTCGCCGGCCGGGTGGGGATGGAACGAGGCGGCGCTGCCTGGACCGAGCCCATCGAACGCGCCGAATGGCATTGCCTGCGCCAGGCCGTTGCGGAAACCGATGATCTCGGCCGGAACACCATGTCCGTCGCGGGCCGCCAGCAACAGGCGATCACCGACGGAAACGTGCCCGCTCAGCCCATCGATGTCGATCGCGAGGCCGGACAGGCCCGCTACCCTCCCTTCCAGGCACGGCAGTCCGATGTCGCGCAACTTGGCCGCACATGCGGCGGTACGGTCGATCAGAGTTGTGCATCTCATTGAACCGCTGGCGCTCCGCATTTAGGGATATGTTGCGATAATTGGGCCTAGAGCCATCACGTGATCCGTCTGTCAGATGAAATATACACGTAAATGGTGAAAAAACTCTAGCAAACCACACGCAATGGTGGTATTAATAAATACATCAAAACCAGGGGAAGCAGATCAATGCGAATCCTGCTCATCGAAGACGACCTTGTCGCAGCACGCGGTATATCATTGATGCTCAAGTCCAGCGGTGCCGTGGTCGATCACGCCGATACCGGCGAGGAAGGTCTCGAACTGGCCCGCCACTACGACTACGACATCGTGGTGCTCGACCTGATGCTGCCTGACATCGAGGGCTTTGAGGTAGTACGGCGGATGCGGGTTTCCCGCAACGACACCCCGGTGCTGATCCTGTCTGGACTGTCGCGGCCACAGGCCAAGGTGAAAGGCCTGGGCCTCGGTGCAGACGACTTCATTACCAAGCCATTCGACAAGGCCGAGTTGCTGGCACGGATGCAGGCGATTGTGCGGCGCAGCAAGGGCTTCAGCCAGCCTTCGCTGCACGTCGGACCGTTGCTGCTCAACCTCGACAGTCACGAGGTAGCGGTGGGCGGCCAGCCGGTGCACCTGACCGGCAAGGAATACGCGATTCTCGAGCTGCTGGTGCTGCGCAAGGGGATGGTGCTGACCAAGGAGGCGTTTCTCAACCATCTCTATGGCGGCATGGATGAACCGGAGATGAAGATCATTGACGTGTTCATCTGCAAGTTGCGCAAGAAGCTGGCGATGGCCGGTGCCGATAATCTGATCGGCACGGTGTGGGGGCGGGGCTACATGATCCGCGAACCGTCGGCGAACCACGTCGGCGTATCGTCCGAATCGGTGAGCCAGCTTACCGCGGCCTGAGTCCGGATTGCGCCTCCGCCGGCCGGCTGACAGGATGCCGGCGGGGAGAGCGATGCGGATACGCGCAGACATACAGACCGCCCAAAAACATGCCTGGGACGGGATCGGCCGGCCCGGCACCTGGTGGAGCGGTGCCGACCGGGTGGCGATTGCGGCCGAGACGCGCCATGTCGCGCGGTGTGAGCTGTGCGCGGCGCGGCG
Organism: uncultured Alphaproteobacteria bacterium; assembly: GCA_963819855.1. Lineage (GTDB taxonomy): Bacteria > Pseudomonadota > Alphaproteobacteria > Acetobacterales > Acetobacteraceae > JAMXLO01. The sequence goes on along the minus strand of CAWFYC010000023.1, from coordinate 231,510 downwards.
CGAGGCGCTGTCGCCGGCGATGGTGGTGGGGGATCATAGCTCGCTCGGCGCCCTCCCCGCGGCGGCGGTGGAGGCAATCCATCGCGTCAGCTCTGACTCAGGCCGGTTGAGCAGGCCGTGGTATCGCCAGGTGCTCGACGGCGTTCTGAGCGAGGAACAATACGTCGAGCTGGTGGCGATCGTGGCCATCGTCGTCGCGGTCGATACCTTCCACTCGGCGGTCGGCGTTCCGCCGTTGGATTTGCCGCACCCGCACGATGGCGCACCGACGCGGATCCGGCCGCGCGGTGCACGGCACGACATAGCCTGGATGGCGACGCTGGCACCGGAGGATCGCACCGCCGACGACCCCGACCTGTATCGCGAACATCCGGGGCCGCGCGAGCGTTATGGCGCCAACATCCACCGCTCACTCAGTCTGGTGCCGCACGCGATGATGCAGTGGTGGGACATGTTCGAGTGCATGTATCTTACCTCGCCCACGATGCGCGACTTCGGCCACGAGTATCGCGCGGTGACTCACGCGCAGATGGAGATGCTGGCGGCGCGCGTCGCGGCACTCAACCGGTGCCATTATTGAACCGTCAGCCATCTCAGCCTGCTCCGTGCGAGCGGCCAGCATAACAATCGCAGCTTCGACCTGCGCGGCGTGATCGACCGCGCGAGCGAGACCGGCGTGCCGCACGCGGCGCTGCTGCTCGCGTTCGCCGATGCGGTCATCGCGGGCAATGCGATCGAGGCGCAGCGCGATCGTGTGGTTGCCGCGCTGGGCGATGCGGCGATGGTCGATGCGGCGGCGGTGATCGCAGGGTTCGATGGGATCACACGGGTCGCCGACGCTACGGGGATTCCGATCGAGCCGGCGAAGGCGGAGCAGACGGCGGATCTTCGGAGCGAGCTCGGGCTGCGGTGACGTACGTTATTGCAGCACCCAGCTCCGAAACAATGCGAGATCGATGTTGCCGCCGCTGATCACCACCCCAACGCGCTTTCCCGCCATTCGTGCCCGTTCCTGCATCAGTGCCGCGAGCGGTGCGGCACCAGCACCCTCCACCAGATTGTGCGTGTCGGTCCAATACGCCCGGATCGCATCCGCGATCTCGTCATCCGACACGGTAACGATGCGCGCGGCGCCAGCACCGATGATGGCGAACGCCTCCGCGTCCGGCTGCCGCACGGCCATGCCGTCCGCGTGCGTCTCGGCGCGGTTGAGCGCCACCACGCGGCCTTCCGCGAGCGAACGCGCATAGGCCGGCGCGCCGGTTGACTGCACGCCGACGATCTCGGTCCGCAATCCGAGCAGGTCGCGTACCATGATCGCTCCGCAGATACCGGAGCCGAGACCGATCGGCACATACAGCGCATCGAGCGGCGGCGCTGCGCGGAACAGCTCAAGCGAATAGGTCGCGACGCCCTTCACCAGGTCGGGCGCGAATGACGGCGCGAACTCCAGCCGTTCCGCGACGGCGAGCCGCGCCGCTTCCTCGCGCGCCATCTCGAAATCATCGCCGTGCTCGACCAGGTGCGCCCCGAACGCGCGCATCGCCGCGTTCTTCTCCACACTGTTGCCGTGCGGCACGACGACCGTCACGGCAATGTCATAACGCCGTCCCGCCCACGCCAACGACTGTCCGTGATTGCCACGCGTGGCTGAGACGATGCCGCGAACCTCCGGCCGTTCGCGGCGCAGCCGTTCCACGTAGATCAAACCGCCGCGCAGCTTGAAGGCACCGGTCGGCGTGTGGTTCTCGTGCTTCACCCACACTTCGGCACCGCTCCGTTCCGCCAGCAGCGGCCAGGCGTATTGCGGTGTGCCGGGAAAACTCTCGTGCACGAGCGACAGGGCGGCTTGCAGTTCCGGCAACGAGAACATGGCGGATCACCAAATAGGAAGCGGGCCGTTACCGGAACGATCGCTCCGGCCACGGCCCGCTTTGTCAGTCGTAAAGCGCCGCCGTCAGGCGAGCTTGAGATTGGTGGCCGCGGCCTTGCCGCGTTCCATCGCCACCTCGTAGTTCACCTTCTGACCATCGTTCAGGCCGTTAAGCCCTGCCGCCTGCACGGCGGTGATATGGACGAACACGTCCTTGCCACCGTCCTGCGGCATGATGAATCCATAACCTTTGGTTGCGTTGAACCACTTGACGGTTCCAGCGGCCATCATTGTCACTCCTTCCGGTGCGCGTCCCCTGTCGCGCTATGGGGGAATGGGTAGATCGAGCCGGTGCTGTGCCGGCTGGTTCAGGCGAGCTTGAGGTTGGTGGCCGCGGCCTTGCCGCGCTCCATGGCAACCTCGTAGCTGACCTTCTGGCCTTCATTCAGACCGCGAAGTCCAGCCGCCTGTACTGCTGTGATGTGGACGAACACGTCCTTGCCGCCGTCTTGCGGCATGATGAAGCCGAAGCCTTTGGTCGTGTTGAACCACTTGACTGTACCGATAGCCATTATCTGCGTCACTCTCTGTCAGGCGCACCGTGCAACAGCGCACAATGCTGGTAGACAACCGGCCCTTTGGACGTCTTGAGGGCACCCGATCAGACGGAGGCGCAGCAAGCCAAGCCAAAATGCGATTGCGTTGCGCAGTTGGCACAGAAAGGTCGTGTGCTGTCAATCACAGTCGCGAGACAGTGACATGCCACGCAGCAACTTGCACAGAATGCGAGAACCGTCGCAAAACCGAGAATAGTGCCGATCAGAAACCGCTGCGCGATCCACGCGATGTCATTGCGCGCGCGAATTCGCCGCCGGCGGCGATCGCACGTCGCCCGGCCGCAAGTTCGCGATAATAGGTGTGCCAGACGTGAATCATTTCCGGCCAGATCTGCAGATCGACCGCGACATCGGCGGCACCTGCAACCTGTGCCAGGCGAATCGCATCGTCGAGCAAAGTTTCGGCCGCACCTACCTGTATCAACAACGGCGCCAGACCACGCAGATCCGCATAGATCGGCGCAGCCAGCGGCGAGCGCGGATCGGCGCCATTCATATACTGCTTCGCCATGTCGAGGATGCCGGCCTTCTGCACGGTCGGATCCGTCGCGGCCTTGCCGACCATGCTGTCGCCGATCGCCTCCATGTCGACCCAGGGCGAGATCGTCCAGCCGCACGCCGGCTGCGGCAGTCCCGCATCGCGGATCGCCAGCATCGCCGCGACAACTAGTCCGCCGCCAGCGGAATCCCCAGCGATGGTGATGCCGCCGGACGGCACGCCGCTCGCCAGCAGGAACCGATAGGCAGCGAGCGCGTCATCGACCGCGGCGGGAAACGGATGCTCCGGTGCCAGCCGATAGTCGATCGCAAGCGTGCGTGCCCGCGCTGCGCGTCCGACCTCCGCAGCAAGATGCCGGTGGCTGTCGAGCGAGCCGATGACGTAGCCGCCACCGTGAAGATACAGCACCGCCTTGCTGTGGTCGGCGTCGGGGGTCGACGTCCATTCCGACTTCACGCCGTTTGCGGTGACCGGTTCCACCGTGACATCCGCCGGCAGCTTGTTCTCCAGGCCGCGCGCGTCGATGTCACGGCGGCGCTGCGCATAGTCATCGGAGCGCGGCCGCTTCGCAATCACCGCACGCAGGGCAACGATTTCCGGATCGCTCATTGCTTCGTCTCCTGTGCTTCCAGGCGTTCGCGCATCTGCCCGCCGTTCGCCTGCCACCAGTCATGCAGAATACCGACATCCCAACCGAGGCAGAAGTGCCGCACGCCCATCTCCTGGTAGCGCGTGGCCTGCGCGGGATCGTCGATCTCGACGCGAGGATGAACGCCCTTCCGCAGCGCGGTCTCGATGGTGAGACGCTCGGCATTGATCACATCGGGGTGCGACCACTGGCCGGCGAGGCCGATGCTCATCGCATAGTCGGCCGGACCGAACTGTACCATGTCGATGCCCTTGACCGAGAGGACCGCATCGAGGTCCTCCACGCATTGCCGCTTCTCGATCATCAGCACGACCACGACGTCGTCCAGTGCCTTGACGTAAGCGGGCGAGCCGGCCTCTCGCACCGTGCCGACGTCGCGCCGCATGCCGACACCGTGCAGACCGTCCGATCCCGGGGCCTCGGCGCGTACCGCGCGAACGCAGGCCGTCGCGTCCTCCACCGTCCTAACGTCGGCAAACAGCACGCTCTGAAAGCCCGAGCCGATCGCGCGCATGGTCTGATGCATCCGCTGCGCCTGCTCGATCTTCATCATGCCGGCGAGGTTGGCGAGCTCGAGCGCGCGGCCGAGGTTGTCGAGTTCGTGCAGGCCGAAAGGTGCATACTCGGCAGTGAACTCGATGTAATCGTAGCGCCCGGTCTGGCCGACCAGTTCGATCAGTGTGGGCCAGGTTGACAGCACATGCGTGCCGAGGGTCGGCTGGCCGGCATTCAGCAGTTCGCGGAAGCGGTTGGTTCGCATGTGTGTCCTTCGCTCGTATCAGCGCGGCTTACCGTCCACATCGTTCTTGCGCACCTCCGCCACGGGCAACTGGAAGAAGCGGGCGAACTCGAACACCGTGGTGTCCTCCTGGTTCCAGCAGACATAGCCACGGCAGTCGCGCGGCCGCGCCTCGTAGACGGTACACCGGCGGTTCTCACCAAGGAACTGGCAGGTGCCGAAGCCGGACTTGATGCGCTTGCTGCCCTTGCGATTTCGCTCGACGATGTGCCTTGCCTCGAACTCGCGCACGGTCAGGTTGAGGAACTTCGCCAGACGCCTGATGTCGTTGCGGCTGACCTCGACATAGCCGGCCGTCCGGCAGCAGAAGGCCGGGCATTTCAGGCAGTCAAGCGATTCGTCGCTCATCCCGGCAGTCTGGCCGTGCGCGGTCCGGCGGGCAAGGGTGACGCCCGATGGCGGGCGCAGTGAGTATTTGACGGACCCCGGGGGGTTTGCCATAAGCTGGCGCCCAAAGACGCTTACGAAAGTAACCAAACTCGGCCGCCGCCTGAGCGAGCGGCCAACAGGGAAGGAGGGCGGACATGCGGAAGGTAGGCCGGCGTTCGGTGCTTGGGGGAACTCTGGGTCTGGCTGCGGCCGGGACCCTGGGGCGACCGTACATTGCCAATGCCCAGGCAAAGACGGCGGTCTGCTGGATCAATCAGGGCTTCATTCCGGAGGAGGATGAGGCCATGAAGAAGGTCTGCGAAGACTACATGAAGGCGAGCGGCAACAAGCTCGACTACAGCATCATGCCGTTCATGGCGCTGAACCAGAAGACGATATCCGCGCTCACCAGCGGCGACGTTCCGGACCTGTTTTTCGAGGACGCGCCGTCATCGATCCTGCCGCAGAACGCGTGGGACGATAAGATCGTTGACGTCAGCGACGTGGTCGCTCCCTACGAATCGCAGCTGTCGGAAACCGCCAAGCTCGGCTCCACCTTCTACAACAAGGCCGAAAAGAAGCGCAGCTACTACCTGTGCCCGATCAAGCAAGGCGCGACGCCGTTCCATATCTGGGGCGACCTGGTCGAGAAGGCCGGGCTCAAGATGTCGGAAATCCCTAAGAATTGGGATGGGATCTGGACCTACCTCAAACAGGCTCAGGCGCCGCTCCGCGCCAAGGGGATGCGGAAACTCTATGCCTGCGGCCTGCAGATCACCACGGTCGGACCGAATGACGGCAACAACCTGTTCACGCATTTCCTGATCGCCAATGGCGGTGAGGGTATCATCACGCCGGACGGCAAGCTGCACACCGACGATCCGAAGATCCGCGAGGCGGCGATCAAGTCGGTCGAGTTCATGACCAACCTCTACAAGGAAGGCGTGGTGCCGCCGGAGGCGCTGAGCTGGAACGATGCCGACGACAACAACGGCTTCCACGAGAAGCTGTTCATGATGGATTTCGACGGCACGCTCTCGACCGAGCTGGCGATGATCAAGGACAAGCAGGCGTTCTTCCACGACATGCAGACCTTGGCGCCGGTGAACAAGAACGACGGCACGCCGATGAAGACCCAGATCAACGCCGGCGGCGGCTTCATTCCGAAGGGTGCCAAGGGCGTTGAGGTCGCCAAGGACTTCATGAAGTACTTCATGCAGCCCAAGGTGATGAACGAGAACCTGAAGGGTGGCCTGGGGCGGTGGGTGCCGGCGATCCCGCAGGCCGTGAAGGACGACCCGTGGTGGCTGAACAGCGGACTGCCGCCTGTGACGCCCTATGTCACGGAGGCGGTGCTCAATCCGACCCTGCCCGTGTTCGAGGGCTACACGCCAGCCTGGGGGCAGGCCAACGCTGAGCAGCTCTGGGGCCAGTGCCACGCCGACGTGATCAAGAACGGCATGAAGGTGGCCGACGCGGTCGACAAAGCGTTCAAGCGTTGCAACGAGATCTTCGCGAGAGTCGTTCTGTAATCCTGGCGAGGCGAACATGAGCGTCACACAGCAGACACTTGCCGTCGGACGGGGCCTGGCGGCGACGCGTCCGGTGCGACGCGCATGGCACGCCGGACTGCAAGGGTCCGAACTGACCTGGGCGATCGCCTTCGCCGTGCCGTACGTGTTGATATTCTTCGCCTTCGTCGTCTACCCGATCTGTTATGGGCTCTGGCTGGGCGGCCAGTCAGAGCTCTACCGCCAGCTGTTCGACGACCCCCGCTATCTGACCGCCGTGGTCAACACGCTGATCTATGTCGGCGTCGGCGTGAACCTGAAGATGGCCCTGGCGTTCCTGCTGTCGGGCTTCTTCATGCGCAAGCGGTGGTGGAGCAAGGCGCTGCTGGTCGTGTTCATCCTGCCGTGGGCCACGCCGGCGCTGCCTGCCTACATCTCGATCCACTGGTTGATGAACGGCCAGTGGGGCATGCTCAACAACGTCCTGTACCTGCTGTTCGGCATCGACGGCCCGGTCTATCTGAACGACCGCTGGATGGGGCTCGCTTCCAATATCGGTGCCTATATCTGGAAGAACATGCCGTTCTGGACCATAATCCTGCTGGCCGGACGGATGGCGATCCCGCAGGAACTCTACGAGGCCGCCGAGGTGGATGGCGCCACCGGCCTGCGCCGGTTCAAGCATGTCACGCTGCCGCTGATGGCGAACCTGTATCTCGTCTGCATCCTGCTCGATACCATCTTTGCCCTCGGCGACTTCAACTCGACCTACTTCGTCTCCGGCGGCGGGCCGGCGATGTCCACCGAGGTGCTGGCCACGCTGGGCATCCGCTACGCATTCACCACGGCGCTGCCTCGCCTCGGCGTGGCCGACAGTCATGACCGCGCTGCCGGTGCTGATCCCGCTCGTCATCATCCTGATGCGCAAGCTCCGCATTAAGGAGGGCCAGTTGTGAGCGCCACTACCGCCGGCCACCGCCGCATCGCTTCGCCGCTGTACTACCGACTGCGACGCTATGCGGTCGAAGCGGCATGCATGGTGCTTGGCTTCGTGCTCGTCGTCTGGTCGGTCACGCCGATCTACAACATGGTGATGATCTCGCTGGACAGCCACAACGACATTTTCAGCGGCTCGGTCTGGCCGGACAATCCGTCGCTGGAGAGCTTCCGCGTCGTGGTGACCCAGGACTTCTGGTACCTCGCGCGGTTCTGGCATCAGTTCGGCAACAGCTTCTTCGTCGGCCTGATGACGATGTTCCTCACGTTGGTCATCGGCTCGCTGGCGAGCTTCACGGTCGGCCGGATGCGTCTGCGCAATGGCTGGATGCTGAGCAATGCGGCGCTGATGACCTATGTGATCCCGGCGTCGTTCCTGGCGATCCCGCTGTATCGGATCATGCAGATCTACGGGCTGACCAACAGCCTCTGGGCGGTGATCCTGTCGATCGTGACCTTTGCCACGCCGTACGCGATCTTCATCTTCTCGCAGTATGGCAAGTCGATCCCGATGGAGCTCGACGAGTCGGCGCGCATCGATGGCGCCAACCCGTTCCAGATCTATTTCCGGATCTACCTGCCGTTGATGGCACCGGCGCTGGTTGCCGTCGGCACCTATGCGCTGCTGCTGGCATGGAACGAGTATCTGTACAACTTCCTGATGCTGTCCACGCCGGAAAGCATGACCGTGGCGGTCGCGCTGGCACAGTTCCTCAACAGCGACGAATCGCCGTGGAACTACATGATGGCGACCGCGATCATCTACGCGCTGCCGCCGTTGATCCTGTACTACGGGTTCCGTCGTTACATGGCGGCGGGTCTGACCATGGGTGGCGTCAAGGGGTAGGCGCCACCGCCGCGGCAACGCGGGAGCGCAACGATGAGCAGTACGCAGCAGGTTCTCGGTGTCGGACGGCCCATGGCGGTCGTCAGCCAGTCGCGGCGTCCGCCGTGGCGCATCCGCCTGCAAGGCTCCGATACCAGCTGGGCGATCGCGTTCGTCATCCCCTATGTGGCCGTGTTCGCCGCCTTCGTCGTCTATCCCGTCATCTACGGGTTGTGGATGGGTCGCGATCCGTCGTTGTACGGTCTGCTGTTCTCCGATCCGGTGTATCTGACCACAGCGATGAACACACTGATGTTCGTCGCCATCGGCGTGAACGTGGCAATGTTCCTGGCCTTCCTGCTGTCAGGCTTCTTCATGAGCCGGAGCTGGTGGGTGCGCTCGCTGCTGGTCATCTACCTGATCCCTTGGGCGTTGCCGGCAATGGTCGTCTTCACCGCGATCCATTTCATGCTCGTCACTCAGTGGGGACTGCTCGACAGCCTGATCCGGGAGGTCACCGGACAGGACGGACCGTTGTTCCTGGTCAACGAGTGGCTTGCCAGAGGAGCGAACATCGTCTCGTTCATCTGGAAGTGGATGCCGTTCTGGACGTTGGTCTTCATCGCCGCCCGGATGGCGATCCCGCAGGACATCTATGATGCGGCCGATATCGACGGCGCCAGCGGCTACAAGCGCATGATCTACGTCACCTTCCCGCTGCTGGCGAACGTCTATCTGATCTCCACACTACTCGCGACCGTCTGGACGCTGGGCGACTTCAACACGGTATTTTTCGTCACCAATGGAGCGCCGGGCCGGTTGACCGATGTGCTGGCCACCTATGGCTTCAACGAGGCGTTCAATTTCGGTTACCCAAACCTCGGCGTCGCGGCGATGATGTCTGCGCTGCCCATCATGATCCCACTGGTCATCCTGCTGATGCGGCGCGTCCGCGCGACCGGGGTGCAGCTATGAGCATCGCACTGACCCGAGGAACACCGGCATACCGGCCGCGCCATCGCCGGCGGCGGCTATGGGCAAAGGCGGGCGGCATCGGTCTCGGAGTCGGGTTGCTGATCTGGACGCTGCTGCCGGTCTACAACATGGTGCTGATCGCGCTCGATTCCGACGCCGACGAGTTCACCGGCAGCATCTGGCCGCCTGATCCCGACTTCAGCAGCTTCGCTTCGGTGTGGAACGAAGACTATTGGCTGCTGGAGCATTTCTGGCACCGGTTCGGCAACAGCATCTACCTGGGCGTGGCGACGATGGTGCTGACGGTCGCGCTGGGCTCGCTTACCAGCTTCGCGCTGGGCCGCATGCGGCTGCGCCGGGGATGGGTGATCACCGACTTCGCGCTGCTGACCTATGTGCTGCCGACCGCGTTCCTGGTCATCCCGTTCGTCCATATCATGCATCAGTACGGGATGGTCGACAGTCTCTGGTCGGTGATCGCGGCGATGGTCGCTTTTGCCACGCCCTATGCCATCCTGATCCTGCATCAATATGGCAAGCTGATCCCGATGGAGTTGGACGAGTCGGCCAAGGTCGACGGCGCGTCGCCGTGGCAGATCTATCTGCGTATCTACCTGCCGCTGATGGCGCCGGCGCTGGTCGCAGTCGGGGTCTACGCGCTGCTGTTGGCGTGGAACGAGTACATCTACCAGTTCCTGCTGCTCTCATCGACGCGCAGCATGACCGTCGCGGTGGCGATCGACCAGTTCTTCGACAGCGACGAGGCGCCGTGGAACTACATGATGGCGATCGCGATCATCTACTCGCTGCCGCCGGTCGCGATCTATTTCGCGCTGCGCCGCTTCATGGTCGCGGGGCTGACGATCGGCGGGGTGAAGGGATAGCGCCAGAGTTTGTGTCAGCCGGCATCCAACTCTCGCCGCATCAACGCGCAAATCCTGCCTCGATGATCGAAATACTCGACGGTATGCCAATTCGCGCGCGCGTAGATCCGTTCGGCAGCGTGCGTGTACAGCCACAACGATCGGATTGCCGCAGCGCGACCGGCCGCCTCGACCGTCTTGATCAGGCGCGCGGCATGACCGCATCCGCGTGCCTCCGGCACGACGAACACGCCGGCCAGCCACGGCGTCAGGTCTGGCCGCGTATCGAGATCGTGGCCGACCAGACTTGCCGTGCCGACCGGCTCATCATCGATCAGCAGGACAAAGGTCTGCGGTGGCCCGGACCCGGCGGTCGATGCGGCGATACGCTCATGGACATGCTCAAGGGGCCGGCCACTCTGCCGCGAGAATTCCTCCCACAGCCACCGTGCGACAACCGGCACGAGATCGGGCCGATCGGCGGTCCTGACGATTACAGCCGGCACTCGAACAATCGCCCCGCGCCCGCCACTGTGTCGTTCACCCCCGCGAGCCGCAGGCAGTGCCAGGCCAGTGCGTGATCGCTGGAGGTGACCGGAATCCCGACCTCCGCCTCGATCGCCGCCACGCTCTCGGCCAGGCGCAGACTGGTGCACGACACGAACACTGCATCCAGCCGCGCTCCGCGCGCCAGTGCGGCGATCCCCGCAGCGATCGAGTCGACCGAGATTCGCGCCGCCTCCCGATCGTCGCGCTTGTCGAAGGTCGCGAACGCCGCCACCTCGACGCCGCGCGCGTCAAGATAGGCCCGCACCACGGCGTTCACTTCCGGCGAGTATGGGGTCAGCACGCCGATCCGCCGCGCGCCCAAGGCCTTGAACGCGGCGAACGCGGCAGTGACCGGTGTGGTGCAGGCAACGTCAGGCCGCACCCGGCGGATCTGGCGAAACACCTCCGCCTCGCCCAATGCCATGCTGGCCGAGGTGCAGCCGAACGCCACCACGTCGAGATGCAGCGACGGCAGGATCAGCTCGGTCGCGGGCGCGATGCGCTCGCCCATCGCCAGCAGCGTCGCGGTCGTGATGTCGGCATCGTTGAACAGCCGTGCCTGGTACACCGCAACGCCCGGCAGCCGGATCAGGTGGCGGAACTCGTGCTCCATCGTCTGATCGGTCGCCAGCACCAGCAGACCGATCGCCGCGCGCGCCGCGACACCGGCGTCGAGCGTGCAGGGCAGCACGCCGAGATCGGTGAAGCCCGGATCGACATCCATGCGCGCCTCCTTCAGTCGAGCGGAATCGCCGGCGTGCGCCCGCCGATCAGATCGGCAGTGATGCGGGCGGTACCGTGCGACATGGTCCAGCCGATATGGCCGTGGCCGGTATTGAACCACAGATTACGGTGCTTCCTGCGGCCCAGCACCGGCAGATTGTCCGGCGTCATTGGCCGCAGCCCCGCCCACATCTCGGCACGGTGATAGTCGGCGCCGTCGGGATACAGCGTCTGCACCACCGATGTCATGAACGCGAAGTCGGATGGCCGGTGGCTCGTGTCGTAGCCGGCGAACTCCGCCGTCGCGGTGACGCGCACGCGGTCGCCGAAGCGCGAGATCGCCACCAGGTTGGTTTCGTCCACCGAACCGATGGTCGGCGGCGCCTGATGGTTTCCCACCGGGATCGTCAGCGAGTAGCCCTTGATCGGATAGATCGGCAGATCGACGCCGATCGTGCGCGCCAGCATCGGGCTGTAGCTGCCCAGCGCCATGACGTAGCCGTCCGCCTGAAACGTCTGCCCGTTGGCCCGCACCGAGGTTACCGCGTCTCCCGAGGTCTCGATCGAGCTGATCGTTGTGTCGGTGTGCAGCTCCGCGCCCATCGCCACGCAACGGTCGGCGAGCGCGCGGGTGAATTTCTCCGAGTCACCGGTTTCGTCGGTCGGGCAGTAGATGCCGCCGGCGATGTCCCCTTGCAGCGCCGGCTCCAGTTCCTGCACCTGCGCGCGATCCAGCACGCGGATCTCCTGCCCGTCATCGGCCAGAATCTGCATGTGCGCGACACCCGCCTCCAGCGCCGCCTGGTCACGATGGAAATACAGCACGCCGCGCGCATTGCGGTCGTAGTCGAGCGGTTCGGCCGCGATCACCTCATGCAGCACGCGCTGTGGGTACATCGCGATGCGATGCTTGCGCAGCGTGTTGCGGTACGCCTTGGCCGCGGTGCACTCGGCCAGGAACTTCAGCGACCAGCTATAGAGCCGAGGATCGGTCGATAACCGGAATCGCAGCGCCTGATCCTTGCGGAACAGCGACTTCAGCAGGATCCAGGGCGCCCGCGGCGACGACCACACGAAGGAGTGTCCTGGCGCGATCATGCCGGCATTGCCGCAGCTGGTCTCGCGCGCCACTGCATCCTGCCGCTCGAGCAGCACGACCTGGTGGCCGTCCTGAAGCAGTTGATACGCCGTGGTCACGCCGACCACGCCGCCACCCATGATCAGAATACGCATGGCCGATTGTTGGGCCGAGATGCCGGCGGCCTCAAGCCCTCCGCACCCCCTCCCTACCCTCCCCCGCTTCGCGGGAGAGGGGGGACAACCAGGTGGCAGGCCACCATGTGCCCGGACGCCGGCTCGGTGATGCGCGGTTCCTGCTCGCGGCACACCGGCATGGCGTGCGGACAGCGGGTGTGGAAGCGGCAACCGGACGGTGGATGCAGCGCGCTCGGAATGTCATCGGCCAGCCGCTCGCGGCGGCCGCGGCTGCGACGTGCTGGGTGCGCGGCCGGCACGGCGGCGATCAGCGCCTGCGTATAAGGGTGCAGCGGATTGGCGTACAGCGTGCGCTTGTCGGCGAGCTCGACGATCTTGCCGAGATACATCACCGCGACCCGGGTTGAGATGTGCTTCACCACGCCGAGGTCGTGCGCGATAAACAGGTAGGTCAGCCCCAGCTCGCCTTGCAGGTCCTGCAGCAGGTTGACGATCTGCGCCTGCACCGAGACATCCAGCGCCGACACCGGCTCGTCGCACACCACGAACTTCGGCCGCAGCACCAGGGCGCGGGCGATGCCGATACGCTGGCGCTGGCCGCCGGAGAACTCGTGCGGGAAGCGATCCCGCACGCGGGCGGGCAGCCCGACCAGGTCCAGCATCGCCGCCACCTGGCGACGAGCCTCGGCATCATGCCGCGCGCCGTGGATCAGCAGCGGCTCCATGATGATGTCTTCCACCGCCATGCGCGGATTGAGCGCGCCATACGGGTCCTGGAAGATGATCTGCATCGAGCGCCGCTTCTCGCGCAGTTCGCGCGGGTTGAGCCGGGTGATGTCGGCGCCGTCGAAGATGATGTTGCCCGCGGTCGGCGGCAGCAGGCGGATCAGCAGGCGGCCCAGGGTGGACTTGCCGCAACCTGAACTCGCCGACCAGGCCCAGTGTCTCGCCTGCGTCAATGCGCAACGCGACATCGTCGACCGCCCGCAGCGTGATGGTATGGCGATGCAGCAGACCGCCGCTGCGCACCGGGAAGTGCTTGGTCACGCCGGCGGCCTCGATCAGCGGCGTCACGCCAGCTCCGGGACGCGGATGCAGGCGGCAGTGTGGCCGGGATCGAACGTCGCCAACGGCGGGAGGGCGGCGGCACAGGCTGGCACTGCATAGCGGCACCGTGGTGCGTAGCGACAGCCCACGGGGCGGCGCGCGGGATCGGGAAGCGCGCCCTGAATCGCCACCAGCCGTTCATTGTCCTGGTCGAGCGAGGGCACGCATTCCAGCAGACCGCGCGTGTAGGGATGCAGCGGGTGGTCGAACAGGCGCGCGACCGGCGCCGCCTCGACGATGCGGCCGGCGTACATCACCAGCACGCGGTCGGCGGTCTCGGCCACGACGCCCATGTTGTGGGTGATGATGATGATCGCCATGCCGAACTCGTCGCGCAGGTCCATCATCAGGTCGAGGATCTGCGCCTGGATGGTGACATCGAGCGCGGTGGTGGGTTCGTCGGCGATCAGCAGGCGCGGGCGGCAGGCGAGCGCGATTGCCAGCATCACCCGCTGACGCTGGCCGCCGGAGAGCTGGTGGGGGTAGTCCGACATTCGGCGCGCGGCCGAGGGAATGCCGACCTTCTCCAGCATCTCCAGAGCGCGGGCGTAGGCGGCGCGCTGCGACAGGCGTTCGTGGGCGCGGATGGTTTCAATGACCTGCTCGCCGATGCTGAACACCGGATTGAGCGAGGTCATCGGCTCCTGGAACACCATGGAGATGCCAGGGCCTCGGATGCGCTGCATGCGGGCGTCGGAGAGCCTGGTGAGATCTTCACCATCGAAACGAATTTCGCCAGCGGCGATGCGGGCTGGTGGCCGCGGGAGCAAGCCCATGATGGTGAGGGCGGTGACGCTCTTGCCGCTGCCGGACTCGCCGACGATGCCGAGGATCTCGCCTTCATCGAGAGTGAAGGAAATGTCCTCGACTGCGGTGATCTCGCCGCGCGAGGTGGCGAAGGCCGTGGTGAGATTGGTGACCGCGAGGAGGGGCACCGCCCCTACTCGTCATGGCGGGCGCAGGCCCGCCATCCACGACTTCGCCGAGGCGTCACTGCTGCACCCTCAACCGCGGATCCAGCACATCGCGCAGCCCGTCGCCCAGCAGGTTCAGCCCCAGCACAGTTATCATCAGCGCCGCCCCTGGGATCGTGATGATCCACGGCGCGTCGATCATGTACTGCCGACCCTCCGCCATGATGTTCCCCCAGGTCGGCGTCGGCGGCACCGCGCCGACGCCGAGAAACGACAGCGTCGCCTCGGTTAGCACCGCGTAGGCGAACAGGAACGACAACTGAACGATCAGCGGCGCCATCGCGTTGGGCAGGATGTGCCGCCGCAGGATGCGCCAGTGCCCCGCGCCGGCCGCAACCGCCGCCTGCACATACTCCATCTCGCGCAGCACGATCACCGACGACCGCACGATCCGCGCGGTGCGCGGCGTATAGACAACACCCAGCGCAATGATCACGTCGTTCACCGATGGTCCCAGCACCGCGGTGACGCCGATCGCGAGCAGCACGGCGGGAAACGCCATCAGCGCGTCGTTGACACGCATCAATGCGTTGTCGAGCGCGCGGAAGTAGCCGGCCGCAGCGCCGATCAGCGTGCCGAACACCGCATTGATCGCGACCACCGCCGAACCGATGACCATGGACAACTGCGCGCCCCACACCACGCGCGACCACAGGCTGCGGCCGAAATTGTCGGTGCCGAACAAATGCTCGGGCGACGGCGGCAGGAATTTCTCGCGCATGGCCAGCTTGTTCGGATCGACCGGCGCGATCCACGGCGCCAGCATCGCCGCCACCGCAATGATCGCGAAAAGCGCAAGGCCAGTGACAAACAGCCGATGACGCAGCAGCCGCAACGTCGTCGCCCAGGCCGGATGGTGACGGCGGACCGGGACCTCATCGTCCAGCTCCGCAGCCGCCAACGTGAGCGTGGCGGTGTCAGGCGCCATCGTAGCGCACTCGCGGATCCAGCAGTGCATAGCAGACATCCACGCCGATGTTCACCAGCACCAGCCATGCGGTGGTGATCAGGAGGCCGCCCTGAACCATCGGATAGTCGCGGTTCAGCACCGCCTGGGTCAGCAACTGGCCCATGCCGGGAATCGAGAACAGCGTCTCCGTCACCACCGAACCGGAAATCAGCAGGCTCGCGATGATGCCGATCACGGTGGTGATGGGGATCAGCGCATTGGTCAGCGCGTGCTTCACCACCACCGTCCGTCGCGGCAGCCCCTTGGCACGCGCGGTGCGGATATAGTCCTGCCGCAACACCTCCAGCATGGTCGAGCGCGTGATGCGGGCGAGGAACCCAGCGAGCAGCAGCGCCAGCGAGATCGCCGGCATGGTCGACGTCGCGAGCCAGCCCAGCGGATCGTCGCTGAACGCGACGTAGCCGCCGGTCGGCAGCCAGCGAAGCTCGACCGCGAAGACGATGATCATCAGCAGGCCGAGATAGAAATTCGGCACCGAGATGCCGAGCATCGCGAACACCATCGCTGCCTGATCGACCCAGCTATTCTGCCGCAAGGCCGCGACGATGCCGCTGCCCAACCCGATCAGCAGCGTGATCGCCAGCGCGTACGCCGACAGCGCCAGCGTCACCGGCAGGCGCAGCATCGTCGCGTACGCCACCGGCTGGCCCAGCAGCAGCGAACGGCCGAGATTGCCGTGCAGCAGCCCGACATACCAGCGCCAGAGCTGTGTCAGCAGCGGCTGATCGAGGCCGAGATCGTGGCGGATATTGGCGACCTGCTCCGGCGTGGCGGACAGTCCGGCAATCACCACCGCGGGATCGCCTGGGATCAGATGGATCATCGCGAAGGTGATCAGAGAGACAATGAACAGGATCGGCAGCCCGCTGCCCAACCGCCTGATGATGATCCCCGCCATGCCTTCCGCTCAGTTGTCGAACCAGACGTTGGACATGCGGGGAATACGGTACGGCACGTAGCCCTTCACGCTGGAACGCACCGCCTGCACCTTGGTCAGCGAACCCAGCGGCAGGGCGTAGACCTGTTCGAGAGCGTATCGCTGCATCTTGGCGAACGCGTCCTTGCGTCCCTCCAGCGTCGGCAGGCTGTTCATATCATTCCACAGCGACAGCAGCTGCGGATCGTCCTGGCCACCCTTCGGCATGAACATCGCGCCCGGATTGACGAACACCTGCATGGTCGCCAGCGCGCCCTGTGCCGTCTGTGTGCCCCAGCCGGTGTAGAACAGGTTCCAGCCGGTGTCCGGCTTCAGCGCCATGTTCGCCGAGGTCGGCCAGTCCACCACCTTGAGCTCCGCATTGATGCCGATTGCCTGCATCTGCTGCTGCATCACCAGCGCCGAATTGTACATCGCCGGATAGTCCTTGTCGGTGAGCAGGATGACCGGCTCGCCCTGATAGCCCGACTGCGCCAGATACTTCTTTGCCAGCTCGGGGTTCTTGACGTTGTAGGTCTCCTTGCCGGCATCCGAATAGAATGCCTGGCCCGGATACTGGAAGCCGACATTGAGCCGGTAGTTGCCGTCCGACGCCGCATCCATGATCTCGTCCATGTCCAGCACCGCCTGGACCGCCTTGCGGAACATCAGGTTGTCGGTCGGCGGCACCGAGGTATTCACCTGCGCCATCTGGATCCACCAGTTCTGTAGTGGAATGATGGTAATGCCCTTGTCGGCCTTCAGGTCTGCCAGCGACCTGGTCGGCAGGTCCTCGACCCCCTGCAGTTCGGCGGTCTTGAGGCCGGCGACGCGCGCCTGCGGTTCGGTCACGATGCGAAAGGTCACGGTATCGAAGCAAGCCTGCTTGTAGCCGCCGAAGCCGGTCTTCTGATCGAAGTTGGGGTTCGGCTGGTAACCTTCGTAGCGCTTCATCTTGACGAAGCCGCCGGGCACCGATTCCACCAGTTGCCAGGGACCGGTGCCGATCGTCCTGAGCTGCAGTGTCGGATCGTCCTTGTCCTCAGCCGGAATGATGACGATCGGCGCGCTGAACGCGCTGAGGATCTCCAGGAAGGTCGGCTGCACCTTCTTCAGGTGGATCACGAACGTATCCTTGTCCGGCGCGTCCCAGCGATCGACATTGCTCAAAGTGCTACGAAATAGGCCGATCCTGGCGTAGCGGTCGAACGAGGCGACCACATCGGCCGACGTCATCTCCTTGCCGTTGTGGAACCGGATGCCCT
Source organism: uncultured Alphaproteobacteria bacterium (assembly GCA_963819855.1). Taxonomy (GTDB): domain Bacteria; phylum Pseudomonadota; class Alphaproteobacteria; order Acetobacterales; family Acetobacteraceae; genus JAMXLO01. Next base: position 213,814 of record CAWFYC010000023.1, on the reverse strand, counting down.
GACGCAGCTTGAACGTGTAGGTCAGATGGTCCGTAGACTCTGCCAGGGAATTGGCGAGCTCGAGGATCGGATTGAAGTTCTCGTCACGCGTCATCAGCGACTCGAACATGTTCATGGCAATGTTGCGCGTCGAGATCGTACTGGAAGCCATCTGGTCGAGGCTGTTGATGTTGGCCTCCTGGCCGAACGTGAAGTTGCCGCCGACATGCGGGCACTTGAAGGCTTCCGCTGAAACCGGTGTCGCGATGGCGGCTAATCCTGCCGCTGCGTAGATGCTGGAAAGGATTACGCGTCGCAACATGCAAAAGTCCCCCGTTGGCCGTTTCCGCCCCTGTCCGCAGGCTGGTTGCTGCTTGCATGTACCGTGGCGAGGTTGGGATAGGCCGTCAATGGCGCATCCGTTCCGTTGCGGCCACATCGCCCGCGTTCTACATCCCGCAATATCATTGGTGTGAAAGGCGGCCGGCGCATGGACCTGAAGGATCATATCCGGGGGATTCCGGATTTCCCCAAGCCGGGCATCCTGTTCTACGACATCTCGACGCTGTTGCGGGATGCCGACGCCTGGCAGGTGGCGATGGGACGCATGGCGAAGGCGGTGCGCGCTTACCAGCCGGACCTGCTCGCCGGCATCGAGAGCCGCGGCTTCCTGATCGCCGCGCCGCTCGCACTGAAGCTTGGCTGCGGCTTTATTATGCTGCGTAAGAGGAACAAACTGCCCGGCGTCACCGTGGGGATGAACTATTCGCTGGAATACGGCACCGACCGCGTCGAGGTGCAGGCCGATGCAGTGGAGCCGGGCCAGCGCGTCGTGGTGGTCGACGATCTGCTCGCCACCGGCGGTACCATGGCGGCCGGCATCGGACTGCTGCGTCAGGTGGGCGCCGTGGTGCCCGCCGCCGCGGCGCTGATCGAACTCACCTTCCTCAACGGCCGCAAGCGGCTGGACGTGCCGTGCGAGGCGCTGGTTGCGTACGACGAATAATCGGCAGTCCCGGCCGGTTTTGCCTTGCCCTGGGTAACGGGGTAGGAAGGTCGCATGGGTAAGGGACCAGGATGACCCGGCCGCGACCCGGCCGGCGACACCTTCTGGCAATGCTGACTACCCTGCCCGCCGCGATGCGGGCGGGAACGCTATTGGCCGCCCCGCCGACAGTGGCCGCACCGTTCGCCGAAATGCCACGGCTGTTCGTCGCCGGCCCGGCGGACGGTGCCCTCAACCGCTGGGCAGACGCGTTGTTGCCCGCACTCGAGCAGGCGCTACCGTCTGACACTGCGATCAAGCGCGTCGAGGTCGGCAGCGCCGATGGCGTCACCGGCGCCAATCAGTTCGAGGCGCGCGGAGCGCCGGATGGGCAGACAGTGCTCCTGGTGCCGGGCCAGGCGGCGCTCGCCTGGATGGTCGGGGACCCTCGTGCGCAGTTCGACGTCGCCCATTGGGTGCCGGTCATGGCCGGCACCACTTCCGGAATCGTTGTCGGACGACCGACGGTGCTGGCACCGGATGGCCGCGCCCGCACCGCCGCTGCCGGCCCGGCCAGCTTCGATCTGGCCGCGCTGCTCGGTATCCAACTGCTCGGCGCGCGCATGGAACCGGTGTTCGGCCTGGTCGAAGCTGGCGCGGCGCAAGCCGCGTTCGCGCAAGGGGCGGTGGATGCGGTGCTGCTGTGCGGGCAACGCGTGCCCGAGCAGTTCGCAGCACTTGCCGCCTCCGGCGCGCAACCATTGTTCACGCTTGGCGCGTTCGACGAAGCGGGCCGGTCAGTGCGCGATCCGACCTTCCCGGGGGTGCCGGACTTCGCCGAGTTGTTCGCAATGCGCTCCGGCAGCAGGCCGGGAGGCAGGCTGTTCGATGCGTGGAGTGCCGTCGCGTCCGCAGTACAATTGGACTTCGGCCTGGTGCTGCCGCAACTGACGCCGGCTGCGATGGTCTCGCTATGGCGGCGCGCCGGCACCGACGCCGTTGCCGCCCCGGGCGTGCAGGCCACCGCCGCAACAGTCAACGTGCGTCCGCTCACCGGCCCGACGGCGACCGCCAGCACCTCGGTCATCGCCGTCGGGGCGCCCGTGCTGCAGGACCTGCGGGGCTGGCTTGCCAGCCGCCTTAACTGGCGCCCGGCCTGACACACAGGAGGTCCGTATGAAGCTCTGGTATCAGAGCATGTCCCGCCAGACCGAGTGGGGTGGTTACCCGCGCGTGTTGCGCGGCATCCTGGACAAGGTGCGCGATCCGGATACCGAGATCCATGTGGCGGGCATCACCGAGATCGGTGGCACCGGGGACCAGTTCCGGTATCTGGAATATCTCGAGACAGGCGAGGTGCTGAAGAATGTGCACCACGCTGTGCGTCATGGATTCGATGCGTTTCTGATCGGCAACATCGCCGACCCGGGCCTGCAGGAGGCTCGCGAGATCGCCGACATCCCGGTGCTGGGCCTGTGCGAGTTGGCGCTGCATGTCGCGTGCATGATGGGGGCGAGTTTCTCGCTGGTGACCATCAACCAGAAGTTCACGCCGCGCATCGTGGAGAACGTGCGGCGCTATGGGCTGGGCAATCGGCTGGCAGCAGTGAACCGCATGCAGGTGGAGCGACTGACCGATCTCGGTATTGCATTCGACGATGCGGAAGCGCGCGCGCGGATCGTGGCTCAGTTCGATCGCGCGGCGCGGGCGAATGCCGAGGCGGGAGCGGAGGTGGTGATCGCGGCGGGCGGTGTGGTGATGGCGCTGCTGGCGCATGCGGAGATTCACGAGGCGGCGGGAATGCCAATTCTGAACGGCATCACCAACCTGGTGAAGCTGGGCGAGATGGCGGTGAAGCTGAACCGGCTGATGGGCGGAAGGTTCACCTCGAAGCGCTGCACCTACGCGCCGCCGCCGGCGGACCAGATCGCCGAGTTCCGCAAGCACTATGGGGCAGACATCTATCCGACGGTGCAGTTGCCATGACTGCGCTGACCCTCCGCACAGCGCTCGGCAAATCATCGCTGGTGCGCGCGCTGAAGGCGGGCACCGTCACCTCCGATCGCGTGGACTTCGACTTCGTCGAGGTCGATCCGGTCACCCGCGCCTTCCGCCGCATGACGCGCGCCATGGAGTTCGATCTGTGCGAGATCGCGCTGACGACGCACGCCCAGGCACGGGCCTACGGCAAGCCGATCACCGCCCTGCCTGTCGTGCTGCTGCGCGGCCTGCACCATGCTGCGCTGGTCTGCCGGCACGACTTGCCGTTGCGCGGGCCAGCCGATCTTGTGGGCAAGCGCATCGGGGTCCGCGCCTGGTCACAGACCACCGGCGTCTGGGTACGCGGCATAATGCGAGACGAGTATGGCGTTGCGCCCGATGCAATGACATGGATCACCGAGGAGGACGCGCACGTACAGGAATTCGTCGATCCACCCTTCGTGCAGCGCATCGAGGCCGGCCAGTCCTTGCCGGCGATGCTGCTCTCAGGCGAGATCGATGCGGCGGTAGCACTGGCCGGCGTCGATCCGGCTCAGGTCCGCCCGGTGATCCCCGACGCCGATGCGGTCGCCGCCGCGTGGTCGCTCAAGACCGGCGTGTATCCGATCAACCACGTCGTGGTGCTGAAGGATGCGTTGCTGGCCGAGCATCCGTGGCTGGCGGACGAACTGATGCGTCTGTTCGTCGCCTCGAAGCGGCTTGCCGAGGACACGGTGCCGTACGGCATCGACGCCAACCGCCCTGCCATAGAGCTGCTGATGCGTTATGCTGCGGAACAGGGACTGATCCCGCGCGCTTACAAGGTCGAAGAACTGTTCGTGACATAAGGAGGAGACGATGGCCGACATTCCCCGCCTCAACGGCGCGATCAAGGCGCTGGAGTCCGGCAAGCCTGCATTCGTTCCGTTCACCAGCGGCGAGATCGGCAACGCGCTGACCATCTCCGGCGCGCCATATGACGGCGTGGTGTTTGAGATGGAGCACAACCCGTACGACATCAAGGCGCTGCGCGACTGCCTGCAGTACATGCTGAACCGCCGGCAGATTGCCGCCTCGGGCTCGGTCGCGCCGGCGGTGACGCCGTTCGTGCGCATCCCGCCGAACGGCGGGGAGAACAGCCAGTGGATCGCCAAGCAGGTGCTGGACATCGGCGTCTATGGCATCGTATGGCCGCACGTATCCACAGTCGAGGATGCACGCAACGCGGTGCAGGCTTGCCGCTATCCGCGCCCGCGCGAGGCGAAATACTACGATCCCCCTGGTCAGCGCGGCGACGCGCCCACCACGGCGGCGCGCTATTGGGGGCTGACCGCGCAGGAATACTACCCGCGCGCTGACACCTGGCCGCTGAACCCGCAGGGCGAAGTCCTGGTGGTGATCATGTGCGAGGAGAAGCGCGCGATCGCCAACCTGCCGAAGATGCTGGAGCAGGTGCCCGGCATCGGCGTGGTGCTGATCGGGGAAGGGGATCTGTCGCAGGACCTCGGCTATCCGCGGCAGTACGAGCATCCGACGGTGGCGTCGGCGATCAACGAGGTCCTGGCGATCTGCAAGCAGCACAACGTGCCGTGCGGCCATCCGCATGTGGACGCGAAGAACGTGGAGAGCCTGATCGAACAGGGTTTCCGCTGGCTGATGCCCGGTCCGGTGCCGTCGTTTGCGGCGCTGGAGATCGGGCGACGGGTGTCGGGGCGGGCGTAGCACATTCCGTGATAACCAGGAGGATCGCCTGATGAGCGCCGACCAACGCCTGGCCGATCTCGGCCTTACCCTGCCGTCACCACCGAAGCCGATCGGCAACTATGTGCCGTTCCGGCTCGCCGGCAACCTGCTGTTCCTGTCCGGCGTCGGCCCGCGCCGCGCGGACGAGACGATGATCACTGGGAAGGTCGGCGCCGACCTCACGGTCGAACAGGGCTACGAGGCAGCCAAGCTGTGCGGCCTCAACCTGCTGGTCAACATGATCGCAGCGGTCGGCACGCTGGAGCGTGTCGATACGGTCCTGAAAGTGCTTGGCATGGTCAACGCCGTGCCGGACTTCACCCGGCATCCCGAGGTGATCAACGGCTGCACCGATCTGTTCGTGCAGGTGCTGGGCGAAGGCGGGCGGCCGGCGCGGTCCGCGGTCGGCATGGCGAGCCTGCCGCTCAACATCTCGGTGGAGGTGGAGGCGATTGTGCTGGTGAAGGGCGGTTAACCGCATCTTTACGGTGGCAGGTGCAGACTGGTCGTGTATCGGACGCCAGAACGGCGCCGCGTTCAGCGGTCAATGCCGCCATGCCAAGCGAAATCTCTGTCCAAGCCGTCGCCGTGGCCCGTTCCGGCAGCGACGGCGCCATCGACCCGAGGGTGGCGACCGCGAGCGAGTCGCCCGTGCAGGCGGAACCTGTCCCCGCGCCATCGCCCATCATCAACCCGACCTTGCGCCTGGACGCGGCACTTGGGCTGGTGGTGATCGAATTCCGCAACGATTCCGGGGCGGTCACCACGTCGATCCCGAGCGAACGGCAGATCGCGGCGTACCAGCGGTGGGACGTGACGCATTTCGGTCCGACGCCGATGGGCCGGGACGAGACGTCTGCGATCGCCTCCGTGCAGCCCGCGGTGCACGCATCCCCGACCGAAAGGCGGCCGGCTCAGGCAGCGGCAGACAGCACGCCTGCGCCTCCCCGTGAACGTGGTTCGACCACGCGGCCCGAGAAATCGTAATGGCACCTCCTCAGCGTTGGTCGAACTGACGACGCAGCAGCACCGACATGACCCGGCTGCGGGAAGTGCCAGGTTTGATTTTCATGACGCGAAGCGTGTTCACTGATTCCACGACATCGAAGAACTGCAGCACCTCGTCGTAATAGGGGCGCTCCGGTCCGACATCGTGCAGCAGAACCCTGATCACCCCTGTCAGGCCCGGGTCTGCCGCAGCGAGCAGAGCAACCGACAGGCAGCAGGCGACGCGGAATCGCCCGTCGACAAATATGAGGTCCGGCATCTCGTTGCGCTGGGCCCATGCGTCCCACGCGGTCGCAATATAGGCCGGCCAGCTCCGGATATGGCCGGGATCGCTTGGATGCCCCCATTGTGCCACCGGCCCGATGTCGGCGTGGCGGATATCCGCGCGCCCTGCACTGATCGCCTCAGCAATCTCGGGATGCCTACGCGCCGCATCGACCCAGTTGGGGTCCGAATCGACCGCCACCACGCTTTCCAGTCCATTCCGGATCGCCAGCACTGTGCTGCCGCCGATGCCGAACTCCTGATATCGACGATGTCCATCGCGCATGATGCGATTCATCGCCTCAGGCTCGCCGCTGAACAGATGCGGATCGCCAAGGTCCAAGCTGAGGCACGGCGACGATGCTGTCGTCTCCCTGCTGGTCGCGCCGCCGGACATTCGGTTCTGGCTCGCATCGGCGCCAGCGATCTTCTGGAACAGACAATTCCTGACGACCTCCCGGTACCTGCCGCTCCTTCGCACCAGCAGATCGACGATCGCCCTGACCTGGAAATCATCGATCTGGGCATCGGTGTACAACGCCGCGGTGGCCGGGACGCGCTCCGGATCAAGCGACGATCCACGCAGCCGCCAGCCGTAGTCGTCGAAGTGAAAATAACCTCCGACCCTGAGCAGAAGATCGGACAGCAGGAAGGTGAGTGCGTCGACCGCCCAGGTGTGCGCACCGTCCAGGAATATATAGTCGAACCTTAGATGTGGGTGATTTTCAAGGATCAGCCTGAGGTTCCAATTGTACGAATCGAGATAGCGATACGAGCTGCCCCATGCCGTGACGTTGGTGAACTCGGCCTGTTCCAGCTTTTCCTTCAGTTCCGCAACCGTATCATCGTAGTCGAACAGGTGGAGCTCGCCTTTGTTGTCCAGGAACCTGGCAAGCTGACCGGTGGTCGCTCCCTGCCAAACACCGAATTCGGCGAATCTCAGGAGACGCCGGTCCCTGCCGGCAAACAGCTGACCGAGGACTTGTATCAGTCCGGTCGTATATGCCGGATTGGACAGACGCGGCAGATAGTCATCGATGCTGCCGGCGATGATCCTATCGGGGTACCAGCGATCCATCCGTCACCTCCAGTCCCGCATCCTGCGCTGCCCGAGAGCACCAATCTCGCCAGGCAGTCCGCAATGCCTTGCCCAGATTGCGGCCGAAGCGCCGCGCATCGCACAGCGGACTGGCCTTGACCTGCGCCCGCAGCCCCGACCGCAGCGTCGCAAGTGCTGCGATATCCGATGCCTTCGCCACCGCCAGGTCGGCATAGCTCGCCACGTCCGACGCCACCCAGTCGTCGAGGCCGGCATTGCTGAGATGGCTGACCGAATGGCGGGAAGCGAAAATCTCGCCAGCCAGCGTCACGGTCGGCACGCCCATCCACAAGGCCTCGCACGTCGTCAACCCGCCGGAATATGGAAACGGATCGAGCACGATATCGATGTCGTTATACTGACCGATGAACGTCCGGTGTCGCGATGGGCCGCGCAGCTCGATGCGCGAAGCTGCGACGCCGTGCACCGCAAAACCGGCAAGGATCCGTTCCCGCGTCGATTCATCGGCGAACTGATGCGCCTTCATCACCAGCCGCGAGCCCGGCAGGCGACGCATGATCCCGCACCAGACTGCGATGACACGGGGTGTGACCTTCGCCAGATTGTTGAAGCAGCCGAAGGTGATGTGTCCGTTCGCCACTGCCGGCAGCGTCGCCACATCGGGCGCATATGGCGGTGGGCTGTAGCACACGTAACCGTCGGGCAGGCGCAGCAGTCGTTCGGAATAGAAATGTGCGAGCTCGGGCGGCGTCTCCCAGCGATCGGTGATGATCCAGTCCATTTCGGCCAGGCCGGAACTGTGGTTCTGCATGCCGACCCACTTCACCTGCACCGGCGCCATGCGGTGGGCGCAGGCCGTCATGCGCCCGAATCGCCGTAGCCGCCTAGGTCGATCAGGATGTCGATGCCCAGCGCGCGGGCCTTCGCCGCCAGGGCGGGATCGCTCAGCGCATCGACGTCGTGCCAGTCCCGCGCCAACGCGCGGAATCGCCGGGCGATCCAGTCGCTGGCAGCGTTCTGCGCCAGACAGACGATACGTGAACAGCGCGGGATCCAGCGTTTCGAAGCCGGCGACCGTCAGCCAACCCACCGGATGGACCCGCAGCGAACCCGACAGCAGGCCGACAACGAGCGGACGATCTGGGTCGGGCGTATTGGCGAAGCCGGAGGGATGTTCGCGCGATAGTCGGTCGGAGCAATCCTGCAGTGCCGCAAGCAGTTCCGCGCCGGTGACGCCGTCACGATAGGTCAGCGTGCTGCACAGCGCGCGCCGCGGCAGCAATGCATCCGGCGCAAGCGCGATGGCCCGCCGCGCGGCGGCCACGCCTTCGTCCTGCAGCCCGAGGCACGTGGTGGCATTGGCGAGATTGCACAGCGCGTTGACGTGCTCGCCGTCGCGATCGATCAGCGCGAGAAGTTCGCTGCGCGCCTCGGCATGACGGTGCATACGGAACAGCACCGTGGCGCGGGTATTGCGAACTTCCGCGTTGTCCGGGTCCAGCTCGCTCGCGCGGCGCAGGGCAGCCTCGGCGTCGTCCAGCCGGTTGGAGCGGGCCAGCACCTCACCGAGGACATACACCGGCAAGGGCGCCTCGGGGGCGAGCGCCACGGCAGCCTCCAGCGCGTCGGCCGCCTCCTCGCGACGGCCAAGCTGCTCCAGCAATATCCCGCGCGCCGTGATCAGAACGGCATCCAGCGGATCCTCGTGGGTGGCAACGTCCAGCCAGGCCAGCAAGCGCTTCCTCAGTCCCGGCGGCGCGCGCGGCCGCGACGCGATGCAGCGCGTACGCAAGCACCTGAGGTGCCAGCTCCTGCGCCTTGGCGAAGGCGGATTCGGCCAACGCGGCCTCGGCGGTCCCGCGCAATGCAAGACCAAGCGTGTCCCAGGCATCGGCACGCTGCGGCGCGATGCCGCAGCAGCGCAGCAGCAGTTCGCGCGCCGTCGCGCAATCGCCGCGCATGATCAGCAGCCCGGCCAGTCCCAGCAACGCCGGTTCGCACTGCGGATTGATCTCCAGCACGCGGCCATAGGCCTGTTCGGCTTCCTGCATCCGTCCCGCCGCGCGAAAGGCTTCGGCGAGACGCAAGGGCGGCTCGTGCCATTCGGGCAGACGGCGCTGCAATTCCTCCATCAGACGGTACGCACGATCGGCATCGCCGGCCTGCAGTTCGGCGAGTGCCAGATTGAGCAATGTCGCCGGCGTGGTCTCGCCAAGCGCGACCGCTGTGCGCAGAGGCGGGAAGCGCCATTGCCGGACGGTGGTTGGCGAGCTGGACGACACCATGTGCCATGAGTGCTTCGGCATCGAGCGCGTCGGGATGCGCGGTGGTATCCGAGCAGGGCGAGTGCGCCGGCAGGATCGCCGGCATAAAGCCTCTCGAGGGCGGCAACCGTCATGCGGCGCCCCGCTCCAGTACGACGAGGAAGCCCGCGACCGGCGCTTCGCCTTCAAACCGCACCGTCTGCCGTTCGAGCGTGCGGATCGCAAATCCCGCGTTGCGCGCTGACGCGGCCACGTAGTCCATGCTGTGCGCGTAGCGGCCCTGGCATTGCAGCGCCCAATCGCCATTGTCGGGCACCGATCCAGCCGCGCCCGGCAACAGCTCCTCGAGCGAGAGAACGAACCAGCCGCCCGGTTCGAGGCGGGCGTGCGCGACCGTCAGCAACTCGGTCAGTGCGCCGAAGTAGATCAGCACATCGGCGGCCAGGATCAGCCGCCAGCGCCGTTCGTCCTCCGCCAGGAAGTCTATCAGGTCGGCTTCATGCAGTTCTGCATAACGCTGCTTTTTGGCCGCGGCCTCCAGCATCCGCGGCGACACGTCTACGCCGACCAGCGGCGCCACTTGCAGATCGGAGAGTGCCACCGCGACAAATCCGGTGCCGCAGCCGAGATCCAGCGCGGGACCGAGGCATCCGCCGGCGGCGATGACGGGATGCCGCGCGAGCACGGCACGGATCAACCCTGGAATCCGGTAGCCGAGTGATATGAGATGGGCCTCGAAGCGCTCGGCATAGCCGTCGAACACGGCCCGCAGATATTCGGCCGGCGCACGCGGTGCGCCCGGCAGGATGCCGGCGGCGGTTACGAGATGGCGGACATACGGGTCGTCCGGCCCGAGCTTCAGCGCCTCGGCATAGGCATCGGCGGCCTCCGCATGGCGTCCGAGACTGGACAGGGCGTGGCCCATCAGGCCGAACGAGCAGGCATCGGCTATGCCGGCGACGCGGGCCTCCTCGGCGAAGCGCAGCGCGGCGGTGAAGTCGCGCCGTCGAATGCAGACGAGGATCGCGGCGTTGCGCAGCTCCGTCCATCGTGGCGCCGCAGCAATGCCGCAGGTCAGTGTGGCCAGCGCGGCATCGGCATCGCCGTTCGCTTCCTGTGCGGCGGCCAGTCCCTGACGAAACGCGGGATTGGCCGGATCGTTCGCCACGGCTTCGCCGAGGCAGGCCACCGCGTCGCCGGTCCGGCTGTGCTGCAGGAGCACGATGCCGAGCAGCGCCTTTGCCGCCGGGTCGGAACGATCGAGAATGACCGCCTCCGCCGCATCCGCCAGGGCTCCGATCGCATCGTCGGTCTGCAGGCGCAGATCGGCACGGCATATCGCGCAGGCCTGCGTGATCCGGGAATTGCGCGACGGCGTCGTCCAGCTCATCCAATGCGCGTTGCGGGTGTCCTTCGCGCGCGGCGATGCGAGCCGCGAGTTCCGCGATGACGGGCGAAGGCGGCGCGAGGCGCCGCACGGCCGACAGCAGTTGTCGCGCGGCAGCGGGGCGGTTCGCCCCGAGCAGGGCCTGGATGCGCGCCGTCAGCGCGCTGACGTCGGCCGTTGCCCGGAATTGCTCCATGACTGGCTCCTTTTGAGCCGATTGCAGCGATCGGGATGGGATCAGGCCTTCGCAGGCCCGCTTGCGTCACACTTGCCCGGACAGGCCGGCGGCGATGTTCTCGTTGATCCCGATCAGGAAATCGAAGTCGGGCGACTCCTGTTCCATCTCGCGCTGCACGGCCATGCCGACAGAGACGATCGAAGCGCGCAGGTCCTCCGGCAGCGCATTCAGCGGATCACGCATCAGGTCCGCCACGGTAAGCCAGAGACGACGATTGTCGGCGATCGCCTGCACGCGCTGAACGGGTTCGCGTGACGCGCCGCCTTCAATGCACCGCTGGCGCGACGGAACACGTCCGCCTCCTGCTCGCGCTGGCTGCGATGGGTCGCCGCCGCCGCATAGGCGCGGGATGCCTGACCTAGGGTTTGCATGGCTGTCGGTGGTCCCTTTGGATGTGGGTTGGAAGATTGAAGCGCCGTGGCGGTGGCCGGCGTCACGCCCAGCACCGCATCTTCGTGGCGAATGATGCGCTTGGTGAGCTTCAGGGCCTGGTAGCAGTCATCCGCCTCGGCAGCGCTCAGCGCCCGATCGAGAATCTCGCATGCAAGCGCCGAGGTCGTTGCCTGCTTGAAAGCGGCAATCAGCTCGCGCGCCGCGACCAGACCATCGGCGCGCTCCTCCTCGGAACCGATATAGGCCGACTGCAGCGCGAAATAGATGCGCCGCGCGGGGCTGTCGGCCTGATCCGGCGGCATGATCTGCTTGCCGAACAGAAAGCGCGCCTTGGCGGTGAGTTCGATGCGGGACTTGGTGCGAAAACGGATCGGTGCTCCGTTGACGATCATCACTTCTCCCTGGCGCAACTCCAAGACAAGGTTCGACATGGTGCCTTCCCGGCGTCGCATCGCTCTGGACGGGCGATGCGCAGCCATCGACAGCGTGATCGGGAACCGCTCCGGCGGGACCTTCTGCCCCGGCCGGAGCACCGGTTGCCTAGGGCGTTACTTGAACAGGCTCAGCAGCGTCTGCGGTGCCTGGTTCGCCAGCGACAGGGCCTGCGTGCCCAGCTGCTGGCGGATCTGCAGCGCCTGCAAGGTTCGCCAACTCCTTGGCCAGATCCGCGTCCACCAGCGAGCCAAGACCGGTGTTCAGCGCATCGATCCTGTCACTGTTGTAGCTGATCTGGTTCTTCACGTAGTTTACATTGCTGCCGATCGTGTTCAGTTCCCCTCCGACACTGTTCTGCTGCACGATGAAGGTGCCGCCGGTGGTGCCGGTGGTCAACAGCGCTGCGACTGCGGCGGCCTGCGTACCACCAGCCATGGCCCAAACTGCCGTGAAGGTGATCGCGTTATACAATGCAGAGCCGCTGTAGGTCAGGAGGCCATAGGTCGCACCAGCCTCGTTGCGGATGGTGTTGACCTTGGTCATCGTTCCGCTCGATCCGGTGATATTGCCGATCAGCGTCTTGCCGTTGTAGCCGGCATCCTGAATGAACGACTTCACGTTCGCCAGCAGCGAAGTATACTGGTTGACGTATTGGGTGCGCTGATTGCCGGACACGTTGGCGTCGGAAAGGCTCACCAGCACGTCACGCATGCTGGCCATGGTATTGGAGACGTCGTTCAGGCCCGACTGTGTGGTGGCCAGCAGTCCCTGCACGTTGCCGAGCTGCTGGTTCGCGGTGGTGAGTGCGCCAACGGTTGAACGGACCGACTGCGCCACTGCATAGGCTGCGCCGTCGTCGGTGGAATCCGCCACGCGATAGCCGGTCGAGACGCGCTTTTGCGAGGTAGCCAGATCGGCGTTCGTCTTGTTCAGCGATTCGAGCGCGATCATCGCGCCCATGTTGGTATTCACGGAATTGAGGGACATGGTGTCTTACCCTTCTGTCCATAGAGTTACGCATGCCCCCGCCTTTTTGCGGGCGTGAGGCCATACTGACGGCCCTGAGTTAACGGGCGGTGAAGCGGGCCGCCTTTTCATGCTCCGACCGGTAGGAACTTCACCAGCGACATACCGCCGAGTGTGGCGATGAGCTGGTAGGATGCCTGCATCTGCGTCTGCACCAGCGACAGCTTCGACAGCGTCGCGGCCATGTCGACATCCTCGGCCGCAGAGACCTGCCCGGTCAGTGCAGTCTGGGTGTCCGCGAGCCTGGTCTGCGTGGCGGTGAGCGACGACTGCACGTTGCCCAGCACCCCCGCATCCTGCGCCATGGCGCTCGTTGCTTGCGACAGACTGATGCGTGTGTCCTGCATTAGGTCATCGAAGCCGGGGTCGTTCGCCTGTGAGCTGCTGAGCGAACCGATCGTCGCCAGCGCCCGCAGCACGTCGCGCATGTAGGAGCCTGTCGTGGAGGGTGGGCCGCCGACGATGGCGTTCCCAGTGCTCACCGAATCCGGGATCAGCCCGTTGGCGCTGGCAGGGATGCCGACCGGTTCGCTCTGGTTCTGCCCGACCTGCACGACGGGCGGGTTGGCCTGCAAAGTTGTGGACGGCTGCGACAGCCACGCGGAGAACGGCGACGTGCCGGGCGCATTGGAGGTCGCGACATCGTACGTCGCGGTCGCGGTCGCCGCCGATCCGTTGATGGCCAGGTTGCCCACCGCGGCGTTGATCTGGGTATAGAAGCCGGATGTCAGAATACTGTCGGGTGCAGGCACCGGCGGGTTGCCGGTATCCTGCCCGGCGAATACATAGATGCCGCCATCCTGGGTATCGAGCAGGCCCGCCACCTGCCTCAGCGCATCGCGAGCCGAGGCGGCGATGCTGTCGACCTCGCTCGCGTTCACGCTCTGCACGTTGTTGAGCTGGGCATAGAAGTTGGCGGCAATCGACTGCAACTGGGTCAGCGCCGACTGCGCCACCGACATCCGCCCTGTCGCGGCATCCACATTGTTCTGCCAGGTCTGCAGGCTCGCGATCTGCGGCCGCAGATCGAGCGACACGGGCGCACCGGTGCCAAGGCCCGCGTAGTTGTCGGCGATCAGGCCGGTGCTCGCCTGGTTGGTCAGCTTGTCGAGCCGGCCATGGATTATCGTGCTGTCCTGAACCAGTCGGACGAGCGCGGCGTCGCCAGTGACGCCGGTCATCGTGATGCTGCTGCTCATGGTATGCGCCTCATGCCACCGACTGCAGGAGCTGCGACCACATCGCCTGCACGGCGGAGATGATCTTGGCGTTGGCACCATAGGCGTTCTGCAGCTGGATCATGTGCGACATTTCGGTATCCATGTTCACGCCGCTCTGTGCCGACAGTTTGCTGGCCAGCGAGGTCTGCACCGCCTGCTCGGTATCGGTCTGCGTGCTGGTCGTGGCGCTGTCCTGCGCCTGTGCCGCGAGCATGGTGGTGGCGAGTTGTTGCAGCGTGGACGATGACGCGTAGGGCGGCGTCGGACCTGCGTAGGGGGCGTTCAGATTGCCGGCGGGCCCGAGGCCGATGGCATTCGAATTGAGCGGCGGGTTGCTGCCCAGCGCATTGTTCAACACCGCAGCGATGATGCCGGTGTAGCCGGCGAGATTGCCGGCGTTGCTGTTTGGCGTCCCGTCGCGGACCAGGGAAGGATTGGCCTGTACTGCCGGGTTGACCTGGATCGTGCCGGCAAAGCCGACGTAGCCGTTCTGCGCCGGCACGCCGCCGCCCAAGGGCACATTGCCGACCGGATCGGTGAACAGATCCAGTCCCTGCGCGCCGAAGCGGCTCGCGAGGTTCTGCGCGAACTCGTCCAGTTCCGCCTGGTCGGTCGGCAGCGTCGCATCGCGCAGCGCGATGTTGGCGCCGATCTGGCCGCCCTGCAGCTGCGTGGTGACGTCAACGCCACCCAGCATGATCGGCGGAATGCCGCCGGCTGGATACGATGTCTCTGGCAGCACGTTCACGTCGCCGGTGCTCAGTGGATCAGCGGCGCCATGGATCGGCAGTGGCAGCCCGGCGGGCGTGGTGATCAGCACGTCGCCATTCGGCTGTTGCAGCACCTTCACACCGACCAGTTGCGACAGCGTCGCCACCGCGGCGTCACGTTGGTTCTCGAGGTCGGCGGTGCTCCGGCCGGTGGAATGCAGGCTGATGATCTTGTCGCTGAGCCCACCGATCGTGCTGAGCGTGGCGTTCAGCGTTGCCACTTCAGAGACGATATTGTCCTGCGCCGTCTGGCGTTGCGCGATGTAGGCGTTGCCCAGCGTGTTGATATTCTGCGCCAGGGTGGTTGCCGACGATACCACCTGGCTCTGCTGCGCCTGGCTGCTCGGATCGTTCAGCAGCGTGGAGAATTGATTTTGCAGATTGCCAAGCAGGCTGGCGATGTCGGTGTTCTGGCCCGGCGTGCCCTGCGCGGCGTCAATCGCCTGCAAGGCATTCTGTCGGGTCTGCAATCCCGCGACAATGGCATTCTGGCTGAACACCTCCGCCTGCAACGCGGCATCGACGTCGCGCGTGGCCGGACCGCTGCGGACGCCGAGACCGACGCCATCGGCAACAACGCTTTGCTGCGTGGCGACTTCGGCCGCGTAGCCCGGCGTGCTGGCATTCGCCACGTTCTGCGATACCAGCGCCAACTGGCTGTTGATGTTGGCCAGCCCACCGGTCGCGATCGACAATGCGGCGGCGATGGTCACGGTGTGGTTCCTACTGCTTCATATTGATCGTCTGCTGCACCATCTGGTCGGCCGTGGTCACCAATTTGGTATTGGCCGAATAGGCCTGCTGCGCGACGATGAGCTTGGAGAACTCGGTGGCAATGTCGACGTTGGAACTTTCGACCGACTGAGTGACCAGGGTGCCCGCTCCGTTGGTGCCGGCGGATTCGGCCAATGGCGTGCCGGATTGCGTGCTCGCGGTGTAGGCTTGGCCGTTCTGGCGCTGTAACCCGTTCGGATCGTTGAAGGTGATCACCGGCACCTGCGCGATGGTGCGCGACTGGCCGTTGTCGTAATTCACCACGATGTCACCGTTGGTCTGCGTGGTAACGGACGAGAACGCGCCGGGCGGCACGCCGTTCTGGGTCAGGCCACGCAGGCTGTACTGCGTGCCGGCATACTGCGTCAGGCCGCTGGTCCCGCCATACGTGCCAACATCGACGGTGATCGTCTGTGGCCCGGAGCCGGTGCCGAAGTCCCTGGTGAAGCTCAGGGTCGCCGCGGTGCCGCCGCCGGCCACGTAAGGGGTACACTTGATGGTGCCCGGGTCGGTGCCATTGGCCACAAGCTGACCCACAGTTCCAGCGGACACGCCATTGGTGCCGAATGTTACGTCAGCGGCGCCGACATCTTGGGTCGTCAGGTCCGGGTCCGGCACGTTTATCTGCACCGTCCAGTTGTTTGGCGCGGTTTGCACCCAGTTCAGTGTGACGGTGTGCATGGTGCCGAGCGAGTCGTACACGTCGATGTCGGAGGATATCGGCGCAGCGGTCACCGCCGGCGGGCCCGGCGAGGCCGGGACCGCCGTCCCGGCTGCAGGAGTGGCCGGCAGGTTCGCGGACAGCGTGACGGTCGAGGTGGCGACAGGATTATAGACCGTCTGGGTTACCTGTATCGGTGTCAGCGTATTCTGGTTCACGACGGGCGAGCCGGTATTTGGATCGATCGTGACCGGCCAACCGTTGAGATAGTTACCCGCGCTGTTCACCAGGTAGCCGTTCTTGTTCATCTGAAAATCACCGGCCCTCGTGTAGTATTGCTGCGGATCGAAGGTCGGGATGTTGTTCACCTCCCCGCTCTGCTGCGAGACAGCGAAGAAGCCTTGGCCAGCAATACCCAGACCGAGCGGATTGTCGGTCTGCGTGATGGTGCCCTGCACGTTGTTGACGTAATCGGGTGTGGCGACCACGGCGCCTGAATCGTTCTCGGTGGCAGTGCTGGTGGTGAGGTAGTCGATGAAGTTGGTGTCCACCCGCTTATAGCCCACGGTCTGGCTGTTCGCGACATTGTCGCTGATGTTGCTGAACGCGCTGGACTGCGCGGTCAGTCCGCTGATCGCGGTGTTCATCGCGCCGAACAATGACATGGGATTGCTCCGCTGGTTCGTCTGCACGCTGCGCAGCAGGAATTGTGCCAACAAGAGCGAGACACGATCCATGCGGGAATCGCTGGATATGAAGTGGGCTCTCGGCAGAACCGATCCGGCAATTTGTGCCGACAGGGCGAGGCCCGTCGCTGCACGGATCGGGCCTGGTATGACGGCACAAGCGGGTGCGCGCGATGTCGCTCTCTGGCACGCGCCTTGCTGACCGCTCACCCCAAGGAGTGATCGCGATGCAGTCAGCCGTTCCCGTCGCACCGCAGATATCTGCTGTGGCGTCGTTGCTGCCGCTTCCCCTGCCCGCGCCCCAGATCATCGGTAAGATGCCGGTCACTCTCACGGAATTCGCCAGTGAACTGGCGAAGCTCGTCGAGGCTGCGGCACCCGCTGATCAATCGATCGCCGCGGCGACCGCAACGCCGGATGCGCCGGATGCGCCGTCAGGTGTTCCGTGCCAACCATCGCAGGAGCCACCCGTCGCGTGTACGGCGCCACCGGAAGCACCGCCTACCGTTGCATCACAGCCATCGCAGGAGCCACCCGCGGCGTGTGCGCTGCCCCCGCCAGAAGCCGCGACACAAGCCGTCAGCGATACCGATACAGGCAACAACCCAAGCGACACACCGCAGGCTCGCCGCAGTGCAGCGAGGCGGGTTGCTCCGATAGACACCCCGGTAGAACGCGCGTCCACACCAACCACGGTGCAGCCGCCGCCGGTTGCGGTGCCCATTCTCGAGAGCACGCCCGCGCGTGAAGCGCCGGTGACACCGCGGCAGCACACCGAAGCGGCCACTACAGCGGACAGCGCCAAGTCAGCACCGATGCTGCCGGTCGCCGCCGGTCAGCCCGAGCCGAAGCCGGTCGCCACCAGCGTGGCGCTTCTGCCGCCGCTCCAGGACGCACCTGCGTCCCCGCCGGTACAACCGGCTCGATTGCCCGCCATTGACCCGACTGCGCCGGTGCTGCCGATGTCGCCGGATCCGGTCGTTCATCCGGCCGCTTCGACCGACACAACCAATGCCCCGGTGGCTTCGGCACGTGCCGGTACCCCAGCTGCGCAAGTCGCGCCCACGCTGGTGCAGATGGCCCACGCGCCGGACGGCGCGCAGCGGCTGACGGTGCGGCTCGAGCCACCCGAATTGGGCCACGTGCAGGTGCGCATCGACCGGCCGACCGAAGCGCCGGCGCGTGTAGAGATCACCGTCGAGAAGGCCGAGACCCTCACGCTGCTGCTGCGCGACCAGCCGCAGCTGCAGCGCGCACTGGATCAGGCCGGCGTTCCGGCCGAGGGCCGCAGCATCACCTTCCACGTTGCGTCACTCGAGCCGACGCCGCGGAGCGAGCCGGCAACCGCGCCGACGCCGAGTGTCGCAGCGGGCGGGCCCAGCGACGATGGCTCGCACGGCGCACCGCGCAACGGCGGGCAGCCAGGACGACAGCATGCCGGCGCGTCGGAGGGCCCCGATCCCGGATTCACGCCGATCGTACTGCCAGGCTGGGTGCGCGGCGGCCTCGACATCACCGCATGACGCGAAAGGGACACGTCCCATGAGTCTCGCCACAGTCGCCGCGCAGCAGAACAGCGCGAGCACCGCGACCGCGCCGCAGACCGGCAGCGCCGCGCTGAATTCCCTGTCGGCGAATTTCGGCGACTTCCTCAAGCTGCTGATGACGCAGTTGCAGAACCAGGATCCGACCAGCCCACTGGATACCAACCAGTTCACCAGCGAGCTGGTGCAGTTCTCCAGCGTCGAGCAGCAGATCGATACCAACACCAGTCTGACGCAGCTGATCCAGCTCACCCAGGGCGGCGAGGTCATGCAGGCATCGGCGATGACCGGCAAGCGTGTGACGGTCAGCTCCGATCATGTGCCGCTGCAAAATGGCCAGGGCACGATCCAGTTCACTTCGCCGGCAGCCGAACCGGCGGACATCTCGATCTACAACGACAGCGGCGCCAAGCTGAGCGACGTGACGCTGATGGCGGTCAAGGGCACAAACACCTGGACCTGGAACGGCACCAACAGCGCCGGCACCGCACTGCCCGACGGCAGCTACAAGGTCGCAGTGACCGGCGCCAACGTGGACGGCTCGACCAGCGCGCTGACGTTCAGCGTGGTCGGAACCGCGACCGGCGTGCAGAGCCAGTCGAACAGCATCCAGCTGCAACTCGGTGCGCTGTCGGTCGATTTCTCCAAGGTGCAGTCGGTGGGAAACTGACAGCAGGTCAGGGTCCCATCCGCATCGATGCCGGATGGCCGCCAGACTTGAACCGTTTGCCGGTGTTGGTGACGTTGCCGCCGTCCACCTTCAGGATGGAGAAATCCTGGTCGGCATTGTTGCCAACATACAGATACCGTCCGTCCGGCGAGAACGCCATCGGTTCCGGGAACGCGCCCACCTCGACCGTCGTGACCGGCGTAACCGTCTTGCCCTGGATGCGCAGGATCGTGACGCTGCCGTTCGGGTGATAGAACCACGCCTGCTTGAAGTTCGAGCCATCGACATTGAGCGCCGCGACGAGGTCGCCCTTCGGGCTGACCGCCAGACCCTCCGGCGCGTCCCCCACCGTGACATGCGCGATCGCGTGCGGGTGCTCGACTTCGAGGTCGATGACCGTCACCGCATCCAAGTTGCCGTCGGACGAACCGCCATTGCCGTTGCCGGCGGTGAACGCCAGCTTCGCGTCAGGCGTGACCACCACGTTGTAGGGGAACGGATAGGTCGGGATGTCGAGCTTGTTGTAACTCACCTTGTCGCCGTCGATGTCGAGCAGCGCCACCTTGTTGTCCGGCGACTTCAGCGCCAGCGCGCGCTTGCCGTCGGGCGTGACCACGACATGCGATACGCCGGGGCCGATCGGCACGGTGCCGGTCTGCGTCACGTTGGCGCCGTCGATCTTCAGCACGCTGATCGTGCCGTCGGCACGGTTGGCGACCAGCGCCATGTCGCCCTTCGGGCTGAACGACAGGCCCGACGGCTGCTTGCCCAGGGTCAATGTCTGCGCGAGCTTCGGTGGATTGGCCTTCATGTCGATCACGAACAGCTTGTCGGTCGGCACCATCTTGCGCGCGCCATTGTCCTCGGCGACGGTCATCGAGTCGGCGACCAGCGCGATGCTGCCGTCGGGAGAGATCGCCAGGTTGGTCGGCGGACCGACGATCGAGTTCTCCAGCTTGAGCGATACGACTGGCTTCGGGTCCTCGGGGTTCGCCAGGTCGAAGATCACCACGGTGTCGTTCCCGGTCGGGTTGACGACCGGCTTGCCCTGCGCGTCGGTGCCAGGCTTCTCGTCGTTGCCGACGATCATGAACGGCGCCGCACCGGCCGGAATGGCGGTGGCGGTGAGCAGCGCAAGGCAGGCGGCAGCATGCTTGAGCATCGTTTCTCTCCGTGATGGGTTTCTTCTTGTTCTGTCGCCTGTCGAAAGGATCAGGCGAGGCAGTTTGTTTGCACGATTCTGCACGCTTGGCCCAAACTGGAAAGGCCCGTGCGTAAGGCCATCACATCTTGCCAGCCCGTTGCAGCCGACTCACCGCGAGCCGCGCGATCGCGGCCGGTGCCTGCTCCGGGATCGCGAACACCGAGCTGACATTAATCTCGCACAGAACATAGGTGTCAGCGCCGGACGCCGTGCGCGGTCCATACAGAAAGTCGGCATCCCAGATGATCGGCAGCGACGTGACATCGATGCCCAGCACAGCCATCATCTGGGGCGTCCACTCCGCTTCCATATTCGCCCTGAGCACCTGAAACGGCTTCGCGTCGGCTCCATGCATGATACGCGGACCGGGTTGCGCAGCCTCGGAGTCCGGCCCCTCGGGCGGCGGCGGTATCAGTGCCTTGATGAACTGGTGCCCAAAGCCGACAACCTTGTCCGCTGCCATGTAGCAGCGAATCATGCCGTCGGGCAGCCGCGGCAGAAACGGTTGATCGACGAGACAGCCGTCCTGGGTGATATACGCCTCGCAGCGAGTTAATGATTCCTCAAGCGTCACGGTTTCCGGCGTACTGCCACGGCGAGCGTGCAGCACACGCACAAGCGAGGCCGCGCCGGCCGCTGGCGAAGTCTGTTCTATCTTCCAGACTCCCTGGCCCCCATTGCCGCGGTTCCGCTTGAGGACACGCGGGCCGGCCGATCGGAGCCGTGCCGGAAACTCGTCACGCAGTGCAACCGCTGTGCGGTAGAGATGGGTATCGGTGCCCCACCCAAGATGCCTGGTGCGGTGCAGCACCTCCTTCACGCCCATCTTGAGGATCACGTCGGGATGCGCGCTCACCCAAGGACCGCGCAATGCAACATCGCGCAGCATCGCATCCAGCGCCGTCCGGGTCTGCCCGTCGTGGATCGGATCGACCCACACCAGCACACCGTCGACCGTCAGGAGCTGCTCCCGCACCTCGTCGACGATGTCGTCAGCATAGACCGCGGGCTCGGCTTGAATGCCAAGCGCGACCAATTCCTCGAACACGCGATAGAATTGATTATTCCCCGGCGTCGCGGTGCGTCGCGCTTCCCGATCGCCGCGCCAAAGCACCGCCACCCGGCAAGGCTGCGCCCCGGTCATCCCGGGCGGCGACGCAGGGCCTGGTCGGCTGGCGCTATGTGCGCGCCAGGGACCGGTTCGAATCCTCGAACAACCGCAGTGCGCCCGCCACGTCGTATCGCCGCTCGTGCAAAGTCTCCGGGTCCCACTCGCTGCGCTCCTGCTTCATGAAGTCGCCGCCATACACATGAATGGCGCCGGTCAGCCGCGCAATCGGGTTGGTCACCGAGTGGATGATGTCCGCCCCAAGCGGCGTGCAGTCGCCGCGGCACAGCGAGCGAGCCCCCGCCGCCTCGATCTCGCGGTCGGCATCCGCTGGCAGGCGACGCCAATAGATGTTGTCCTCGCGCCCGGTGTAGACGCCAATCACCGCCCACATGCGATGGTCATGGGGCATGATCGTCATGCCGGGCCCCCAGATCACGTTGAGCACGGTCAGGTTCGGCGCGCTCAGGATCATCTTGATGCCCGCCCGCTCCGGCTCCCCCATCGCCGCGAGCACCGCGTCCGGCTCGCTCACCGCCCGCGCCACCACCTCGCGAACCAGCTTATGGCTGGGATCGGCGGCTACAGCGTCCTGGCAATCGGTGAAGAACCGGTCGAGGTCGAACATGAGCTTTCTCCCTGCGGGGGATTGGTCGCAAGGATCATTGCATAAAGGAGGCCACCGATAGCAAGTTCATTCGTGAGCCACGTCGCGGCCGACCGACCGTTCACCCGATTGCCCCGACAGCCTCCCGCGTCCCGCTACCGTCTCGTTGTACCACTGCGCGAGACTCGGCGCTGCGCCGCGCGATGTGGTCGAGCGCGCACAGGACGGTGCTGGTGCCGTTGACCAGGGTCGCGACCACGTCCGGCGTGGGCGGGGTGAAATCGAGCGGTTCCGGCAGTCCGCCCGCGGCACGGATGCGCGCGGCGTTCTCCGGGTTGGCGGAGGCGTAGTCCTCGGCCTGGGCGAGCACCACGTCGGGCGCGGGCGCCGCCGGCGCGGGGACCGAGGCTTCGCGGAACCACCAGCCGGCCCGCTCCATGGCCTCGGGATGCATCGCGGCGTCCGCCTTCTCGCGCGCCGACTGTCGGCGCTCGAGCGAGTGCCGCATGCGTTCGGCGGTGCGCATCATCGAATTAGCCTGGGCGCGGTGGCGGCGGACCTCCTCCTGCGGCTGGCCGGGTTGGGCGGCGACCCGCAGGCTGTCGTCGGCGTGGTAGCTGGCGGCGACGATGCGGGCAGCGAGGTCGGCCTCTACCACATCGGCGGGCCGCAACTCGGTGACCAGGGCCAACGCGGTCTGCTGGCGGCCGGCCCGCGCTTCGGCGGTGTCGGCGGCGGGCGGCGGCAAGTAGGTGTACAGGGAGGCGATGATTTCGCGGGCGATCGGGGCGGGGAGATTTGGGAGCGCGTGGGTCATGGTGGTTGCCAGTAGATGTGAAGCAAGCTGGAGGACGTGGGGGTTAGGATATTTGGTGTCAAGAGATGGTATAACTAACAGATGATCCGCTCCACCCGCCGCACGGATTGTCGTCCCTCGGACGGCCTTCGTTGCACCCGAGTGCCAGGGCTCGAAAACCACGGCGCGTGGTCGGAGAGGCTTGGTAAACGCGCCGGGTTGATGGGCGACGCGGCGCGCGAAACAAAGACGCTTTTACCAAGAAGCAAATTTACTAAAAAGCAAAGATGCTTTTACCAAGAGGCGAGCTGAGCGAGCCTTGGTATGAGATCAGGCGGCCGTGCGCCATGATCGCAATTGCAACGCTTGCACTCCGCGAATAGGGTCGCAATTCGGATCGTTTCAGAGAGGCAAGAGATGGCGGAGATTCGCTTGTCCCGAGTTTGGCTGTTCGCGACCTGCTGCGGCTTGGGAATGGCGCTCGCTTCAGCCGCGGCGCGCGCCGACGCGATCTCCCTCAGCGCTGAATCGACCTACAGCCTCGAAGACTTCGGCTTCCCACCACAGACGGTCTCCGCCGCCCGGCCGTCCGACCTGACCGATCCGAACATCATCGTGTCGGCGACGGGCCTGCAGGGGTCGACCGTGTTCGGTCACGATTATTCCTCGCAGCCGACCGGTATCTATCAATTCGGCTCGCGCTCCTCGGGCCAGAGCATCTACTCGATCACCGGCTCGGCGAATTACACCGACGCCTTCACGGTCGGTGCAGGCGGGGCATACGCCTTCAACTTCGATCTCGACGCCGGAGAACTGAGCGTCTCACTTCCGGAGATCGACCACGGCACGCAGTCCGCAAGCCTTCGCGTGCTCATCACCGAGACGATCGGGTCGGGCAATCCGACACCCCTCTTCGATTACAACGCGTCGATGTCGGCCATCGGGCCATCCCTCAACGCAACGTTCTCGGAAACCGGGGCGACGCTCAACCCCGCTGGTCCCACCTTGCCGTTCGGCGCCGGGGACTACGTCTGGGATGTCTACCATGGCAGCGTCGGCCTCGGCACGCTGACCAGCGGCGAGCTGGTCACTATCAGCGAAACCATCTTCTCGAGCGCGACCGGGACCTCCGACCCGGTTCTCTGCGCCGGCAGCGGCACCGGGGGCAACGGCGGGGGCGGCAACGAATCCTTCGCCCTGGCGTTCGCTGCCGACAGCAGCCCGACCCCTTGCGCCACCGCGCTGGCGCGAATCGGCGATCCCCCTACGATAACCACCCCGATCGCGGCGCCCTCCGTCGTCCTCAGCACCATCCCCGAGCCAGCCACGTTCGGCGTGCTCGGCGCGGGCCTCGCCTCGCTCGTGCTCGTGCGCCGCCGCCGGCAAGGCTGAACCGCCCAGCCGCAACCCCCGGCCATCGACGCCGGCAGAGGCAGGAAGTCGTAGGTGCGCGCACGCGAGGAGAACACGCGCGCGGAAGTCGAGCGACTGACCAACTGGCTCGTCCGCGCAGAATTCAGAATTACGCAACCGACGCGCAACGCTCCCACACCAGCTCCAGGCCGCCGCCTCGACCGAACTGGCGGGACACAGGAACAACGATCATTCGTGTGGGCCCATTAAAGCGAATGTGGCGGACCTGGTCTTCCGACATTTCTGCGCTCGATGCTCCATCGACGCGGGTAACGGCCTTCGTGCCGTCAAAGGTGTAACTGCCACAGTAGGCCGCGAAGGCGCGCCTGGCCTCCGGGGGAAGCGCCGTGCGACCATCGCCGGCCATCGCCATGATCCGTTCGGCATCGATGATGGCGACACCCATGGGGTGCGGACCGAGCGGCGACGGAATCTTTTTGCCGGCATCATCGAATGCACGGGCCTCCAACAACTTCCAGACACCGACCAGGCTCTCCATGGCATCCTCCGACGATACGAAATATGCAAGGATAATCCTGATCGAAGATCAGGGCCGAAGCATACCCTGACGGTGCTGGGCGTGGGCCTAAATCAAGAATTTCGCAGCACGCAGAGCCGACGATCCCAGTTACACTTGGGGGAGAGGTGTCGAGCCTCGCCCTTCAGTGAAACGCTGACGGTGGCCATCTAGCCGAACCCACGACTGAGCGGTCAGACCAAAGACTTCGACTTTCGGATTAAAGGCACTTGGGTCATCCAGTGTTCCCGCCAGAACAATGATCGCGCCGGGTATCGCGTCGAGGTCGTTCACGACGCCGGAGCCGCAATTCGGGCAAAAGCGCCGCCGAACGGTTTGGGAAGAACCGCCGGGATGGGCAAATGTCGTTAGCTCACCATATACGCTGACTGAATCTCCGGGGAAGATCATGCCCGCTTCGAACGCCGAGCCGGTGTAACGCTGGCACTGCCGACAATGACACAAGAAAGCAGCTAGCGGCTCACCGAGTGCGGCATAGGTGACTTGTCCGCATAGACACCGGCCTGTCACGCGTAGCATCGCCCATCCTCCCACGCATGCCCGGGATTACCTCAATTTGCTCGGCTGAAAATGGCCTTAATTGTGTCAAATCGCGGCATTGCGGAAATCAAGACTTTCGCAGCACGCGGAAGTCTGGTTCCGGCGCACATCAGACCTTCGGGTGTCGTATCCTCACAGGGTGATATATGCATATCTCGCCCATCCTATTTACACCTGCCGCCGGACGTTCCAGAAAATCGCCTGCCCGTCCAACACTCCCGTCAAGTCAGATCGGTAAGCAGTTGGCGCGTAGTAAGTGCCGAGCGGGTAACACGGCACGTCCATGAACGCCTGCATTTGGATCTCGGCCGCGATCTTTCGTTGGGCGGTCACATCGGGCGCCTCGAGCCATTGATCACGCAGTGCTCTGATCTTCTCGCTGACCGGCCAGCCGATAGGTGTCAGAAACCGGTGGTACGCTGGCGATAGCACGTCCGTTCCTTGTACTGCCCCGCAATAGGCACTCCAACCACCTTCGTCCGGCGACTTCCTGCTGAGAAGGCGCTTGAACCAGGTACCAGAGTCCATCACCTGCTGATCGACGTTCATACCTACCTTCCGCAGCATGTCCCCAGCGACGTCGGAGAACGCCTTGACAGTCAAGGCGTTCGCCGGGGTTATCAGCACGATCTTCTCGCCGGCATAGCCGGCTGCCTGGAGGTCCCTTCGCACCTTCCCGAGATCTCGAGGCCCGGTCAGCACGTCGAGCCCGTCATCGCTTGCCATTGGTGCGCCCGGAGGAAAATAACCAGTCGGCACGTGCCAACCAGTCGGGTCGGCACTCATACCTGCCGTCATAAACTCGGTCTGGTCGATTGCGCCCATCAGGGTGCGACGTATCGCCGGGTTGTCGAATGGAGGAAACAGCCAGTTCGGCCGCAAAAAACCCCAGAAACCACTGGAGCCAGCTCTCTGCACGGTGATCCGACTGTCGCGCCTCAACATTGGCAGCAAATCGGCCAGCACCCACTCGTCCCAGCCGATTTCCCCAGCCTGCAGTGCCGCGATGACGCTGGTCTGATCGGGATTGATATGCCATTCGATGCGATCGAAATGCACGACTTTAGGACCGGAAACGAAACTCGCCTGGCCGTCCTCGCGCGGCTTGTAACCCTCGAAGCGCTCGTAAACGCTTAGCGAACCGGCCATGTGCTCGTCGACCTTGAAGCGAAACGGACCGCTGCCGACAATTTCCGTTACCTGCTTGAAGGGATCGGTGATCGCGAGCCGTTCCGGCACGATCGCGCACATGTTGGGTGCGAACTTGCCAAGCGCATCGGGCAGCATCGCAAATGGCCTCTTCAGCCGGAACACGATCGTCCGATCGTCGCGCGCCGTCAGTTCGTCGGTGCGTTGCATCAGCGAATTGCCAAACGTATCTCGCTCGCTCCAGCGCCGGATACTGGCTACACAGTCGCGCGCCACGACTTTTGTCCCGTCATGGAATACCAGCCCATCGCGCAACGTCAACGTCCACGTCTTGCCGTCGTTCTCGACAGTGTGGCCGGCGACCATCTGCGGCTTTGCGGCAAAGTCCTGATCCGCACCCGCCTGACCGTACAGCGTGTCATACACCATGAAGACATGAGAGCGCGCATCGTAGGATGTTGTCGCGATTGGGTCCAAGCTCGCCGGCTCGCCCCCGGGAACGAACTTGAGTACTGCGCTGTTTTCGCTGCGCGCCATAGACGGCAGCGCAATCGCAGCGGCGGAGGAAAGGATAAATCGGCGCCTTTTCATGGTTCGCTCCCCCCGGAGGTCAGAACCGATGCTGAGACGAAGTTGATCCCGCGCCCGGACCCTATGCTTCGGCCGGTGCCCAGCGCAAGAGCTGTTTGACTGGCAAGACGGCGGCATTGGCGTGAGCGCAGACGCCTCGGAATTATGGTGGGGGAGTACGCAGTGCTGGCGTCAAAAGCGACTGCGGCCGCCCGCACACGCGCTCACCAGCCTTGAAGCGATACGGACGGGTGCCAACAATACCCGTTGCCGGCTTGCAGGGATCGGTGAACGCAAGCCGTTCCGGACCGCATTCCACCCGAGCCGGTAGGTCCGGCTCCGCGGTATGGCCTAAATGGACCCGATGCAGTCACACAAGCTGGTTGGGTCAGCGATATCGGTAGACGAGAGCGTCAGGGTTTGGCTTCGGTGCATTTGGGTCGAGTGTTGCACCGAGACGTTCCGCGACTGCAGCCGATGCAACATTCTCCGGATGCACATAGCTCACCAGGCCATCGAGCCGTAATGCACGCGTGGCCCAGTCCCGCAGGGCCGTCGCCGCCTCCGTCGCGTATCCCCGTCCTTCCTGTCCTTCGTAGAGTTGCCACCCAAGCTCTTTTTCCGGGAACAGCGGTCCGTCGTTGATGCGGACTTGTCCGACGCTCTCACCCGTAATTCGCAGATCAACCATCAGTCCGCCGTGGCCAAACAACTCCCAGCACGCAATATCGTGGCAGAACGCACCCCATGCCACCCGTTGCGTATAGGGGCCGCCCAAATAATGTGCGCGTGGGGACGCGAGGAGCCGGGCAAAGCCCGGAAAGTCGTCCAGGAGGGGCGCCCGGAGGAGCAGGCGTTCAGTCGTCAGTGTTGGGATGGTTTGCAGGGGCATGCGGCGCACTCGGCTGCGAAGGAAGTCTTAATACGCGAACCGATAGTGCTGGTCACGGAGTGCACGATGTCGTCCGCGTGGGTGCCTGTGCAGATATCAAAGACATTCGGGCATTTCAGTCTCCTCAATGCGCTCGATGGGTTACAACGCCCACAAGGTGCCGGCGCGTCACGCGATCGCCCAGCCTGCCACCACCCGGCACAATCTGCCGCGCCGTTAACCGCAGAGTAAGCGCAACGAGTCACTCTGCCCGCGACGGAAGGCGCCCCCAACGCGGGCGCAAGGGTGACAGTGATGAAGGCCCTCGTGGATGGGCTGCGAGCCCTGGGCCCAGCCCGGCTCGCCGCGATGGGCGCCGTTGCACTCGGCATGCTCGGTATGTTGGCGCTGATGGTGCTGCGCGGCGGCACCGAGCCCATGGCCCTGCTGTACGGCGACCTCGACCTGCGCGATTCGTCCCAGGTGGTCGATCAGCTTGCCCGCCGCCACATCCCCTATCGCCTCGGCGCCAACGGCAGTCAGGTCCTGGTGCCGGCCGAACAGGTGGCCGAGGCGCGGCTGGCGCTGGCCCGTGAGGGCCTGCCCGCCGGCGGCTCGATCGGCTACGAGATCTTCGATCGCTCCGACGGCCTCGCCGCCACCGAATTCCAGCAGAAGATCAACCGAGACCCGCGCGCTGGAGGGCGAGATCGCCCGCACCATCCGAGCCATGCAGGGCATTCGGGCGCGTGCGCGTGCATCTGGTGCTGCCGGAGCGCGAGCCGTTCGCGCGTGAGCGCCAGGACGCCCAGGCCAGCGTGATGCTCACCATGGCCGGCGCCGGTCGATTGGACCGCGAGGGCATTCAGGCGGTGCTCAATCTGGTCGCCGCCGCGGTGCCCGGCCTGCGGCCGCAGAACATCGCCATCGTCGATTCGCGCGGCAACCTGTTGGCACGCGCCGGCGAACCGGTCGGGCCTACCGCGACCGCGCTCTCCACCGAGGAAGTGCGCCGCGCCACCGAACTCCGCCTGGCGCGTGCGGTCGAGGAGATGCTGGAGCGCAGCCTGGGCGCCGGCCACGTCCGCGCCGAGGCGGCGGTGCGCATGAGCTTCGACCGGCTGAACCAGACCGAGGAACACTATGATCCAGACGGCCAGGTGACCCGCAGTTCGCAGAACGTCACCAGCAACTCCAAGAGCACCGAGCCGAACGGTGCTGTCACGGTGCAGAACAACCTGCCCAACGCCGATGCGGGTCACGAGACCGCCGGCTCGCAGGAGGGGCGGCAGGAAGAGACCACCAACTACGAAATCAGCAAGACGGTACGCACGCTCATTCGCGAGCAGCCACAGATCGATCGGATCAGCCTCGCGGTGATGGTCGATGGCTCGGACAGCGTCGGCGCGGACGGCAAGCACGCCTGGCAGCCGCGCGCGGCGGAGGAGCTGGATCGCATCACTGGCCTGGTGAAGAGCGCGATCGGCTACGACGAGAAGCGTGGCGACCATGTCGAGGTGGTAAGCATGCGGTTCACCACCGAGGACACTGCACCGGCGAGCGACAGCGGCGGACTGCTCGGATTGCAGTTCGACAAGGCCGATCTGCTGCATCTGGCGCAGACCGCGCTGTTCGGCGCGATCGGCGTGCTGGCGCTGCTGCTGGTGCTGCGGCCGATGGTGCTGCGGATTACCTCGGTGGCGCCGGTGGCGCTGGCCGGCGGCGGTACGGTGCTGGCCTCGCTCGGCGGTCCCGTGGGTCCCGCATTGCCGGCGCCGGCGGCTCAGGCGATCGCGGCAGGTGCGCCGTTACCGATGCTCGAGGACGAAAGCATGGTGAACCTCGCGCAGATCGAGGGGCAGATGCGCGCCTCCTCGCTGCGCCGTATCGGCGAGCTGGTCGAGAAACATCCCGAAGAGACTCTGTCGATCGTGCGCGGCTGGATGGTGCAGGAGAACGGTTGAGGTGCTGAAGTCGGAAGACTATCGCGCGATCTCCGGGGCCCAGAAGGCAGCAATCCTGATGCTGGCGCTCGGCGAGGACCAATGCACCCGGCTGTTCGCCATGATGCACGAGGACGAGATCAAGGACATCTCCTCGGCCATGTCGCAGCTTGGCGCGGTGCGCTCCGAGGTGGTGGAGCGGTTATGCGTCGATTTCGTCGATCACATGGGCGCCGCCGGCAACCTGATCGGCAGTTACGAAAGCACCGAGCGGCTGTTGCAGAAGTCGCTGCCGCGCGACCGTGCATCGCAGATCATGGAGGAAATCCGCGGACCCGCCGGCCGCACGATGTGGGACAAGCTCGGCAACGTGCACGAGGCGGTGCTGGCCAATTACCTGAAGAACGAATACCCGCAGACCGTTGCCGTGGTGCTGTCGAAAGTACGTCCCGAGCATGCCGCGCGGGTGTTGACGCTGCTGCCCGACTCGTTCGCCATGGAAGTGGTGATGCGCATGCTGCGCATGGAGAGCGTGCAGAAGGACGTGCTCGACGGCGTCGAACGGACGCTGCGTGCCGAGTTCATGTCCAACCTGGCGCGCAGTACGCGGCGCGACTCGCACGAGATGATGGCGGACATCTTCAACAACCTGGACCGTCAGTCGGAGACGCGATTCGTCGCGGCGTTGGAGGAACGCAACCGCGAATCGGCCGAACGCATCAAGGCACTGATGTTCACCTTCGACGATCTGATCCGCCTCACACCACAGGCTGTGCAGGTGCTGCTGCGCGCAACCGAAAAGGACAAGCTGCCCGTGGCGCTGAAGGGTGCGTCGGAGAAGCTGCGCGAGATGTTCTTCAAGAACATGTCCGACCGCGCAGCAAAGATCCTGAAGGACGACATGGAGGCGCTCGGTCCGGTGCGGCTGCGCGATGTGGATGAGTCGCAGGCCAGCATTGTCGGTCTCGCCAAGGAGCTGGCGGCGCAGGGCGCGATCGAGATCGCCGAAAGCAAGGACGAGGAGATGATCTACTAGATGGACGGATTCGCACATCGCCCGACGGTCGGCAAGCTGTTCGCCGAGGACTTCGACAGCCCGGAAGCGGCGCCCGAGCCCGAGGTGATCGATCCCGTGTTCACCGTCGGCGAATTGAGTACGGCGCGCGCGACGGCTTGGCGCGATGGGCATGCGGCGGGATTGCAGGAGGCGGCCGAAACCGATGCGGCGGCGACAAGTCAGGCGTTGACGGCGATCGTCGAGCAGTTCGCGGCGGAACGCGACGCGGCGGCTTCACGGGCCGAACAATCGGCCGAAGCGATCGCGTGCCTGCTGACGGCAAGCCTGGCGGCCACGTTCCCGACGCTGTGCGCGCGCTACGGCGATGGCGAGGTGCGCGCCATCGTCCGGACCGTGCTGCCGGCGCTGACCCAGGAGACTGCGATCACCGTGCGCGCGCACCCGCGCACCGCGCGCCGCAGGAGATCACGCGGCTGGATCCCGATCTGGTCGCCCACATACAGATCGTCGATTGCGAAGCGATGCCGCCAGGTGACGTGCGGGTCGCATGGCACAACGGAACTGCCACACGCGATGCCGCCGCGCTGTGGCAACAGGTGGCGGCGGTCCTGGTGCCTGCGGGACTGCTGCGGGCGGACGCGGCGATCAGGGAGACGGTCGATGGCGACTGAGATGGAGCTCGCCGAACTTGCTGACGGCACCGGGGCCAATTCCGACAGCAACGCGCTGCGCGGCGTGCGCGAACTGGAGGCGGTATATGACATTCCGGTGACGGTCAGCGCGGTGCTCGGCAAGGCGACGATGCAGGTGAGCCAGTTGTTGAAGCTGGGCCGCGGCGCGGTGGTGGAACTGGACCGCAAACTGGGCGAGGCGATCGACATCTACGTCAACAACCGCCTGGTCGCGCGCGGCGAGGTGGTGATGGTCGATGACAGCCGGCTCGGCGTGACGATGACGGAAATCGTCAAGACCGACCGGGCAGGTTAGGCCGCGATGCGCGTTCTGATCATCGGCTCGCTTGCCGGCGAACTGGGCCAGGCCGCGCGCATTGCGATCGCGCGTGGGGCGAAGCTCGACCAGGCGGACGATGCGGACACTGCGCTGGCGCGGTTACGCGCCGATGCCCGCGTTGATCTGGTGCTGTGCGACGTGGTCCACAATGTGGGTGCGGTGGTGCGCTCGCTTGCCGCCGAACGCATCGCGGTGCCGGTGGTCGCCTGCGGCACCGGCAATGATGCGGAGGCCGCGGCTCAGGCGATCCGCGACGGCGCGCGCGAATTTCTGCCGCTGCCGCCGGATCCCGACCTGATTGCCGCCATCCTCGAAGCCGCTGCCGGCGAAAGCCACGCGATGGTAGTGCGGGATCCCGTCATGCAGGCCGCGGTGCGCCGCGCCGAGCAGGTGGCTGCGTCCGAGGCCTCGGTGCTGATCACCGGCGAGTTGGGCACCGGCAAGGAGGTTCTGGCGCGTCATTTACACCGCCGCTCGCGTCGATCCGCCGGCCCGTTCGTCGCACTGAACTGCGCGGCGATCCCTGAGAACCTGCTGGAGTCGGAACTGTTCGGCCATGAAAGGGGCGCCTTTTCTGGCGCGGTGGCGCGCCGGGTGGGCAAATTCGAGGCCGCCGATGGCGGCACGCTGCTGCTCGACGAGATCAGCGAAATGGACATCCGGCTGCAGGCCAAGCTGCTGCGCACCCTGCAGGAGAAGGAGATCGACCGGCTGGGTGGGGCGGCGCCGGTACGGGTGAACGTGCGCATCCTAGCCACCACCAATCGCGACCTCGCCGCACTGGTGCAGCGCGGTGCGTTTCGCGAGGATCTGTACTTCCGTCTGAATGTCGTGTCGCTGCGCATTCCGCCGCTGCGCGAGCGGCCGGGCGACATCGCCGCGCTGGCCGATCATTTCGCCCGCCGCTACGCCGATGTGAACGGATTGCCGTTCCGCCCGCTGTCGCGTGAGGCGCTGCCGCGGCTCACCTCGCATGTCTGGCGCGGCAATGTGCGGGAGCTGGAGAATTGCATCCATCGCGCGGTGCTGCTTGCCGATGGTCCGGCGATCGGCATCGAGGCGATCGAGCTCGGGCCGCCTCCTGGCGTGAGCGTGCAGCTACCCGTCGGCGGCGTCGCCTCGCTGGTCGGCCGCCGGATGGAGGAGGTGGAGCGCGACCTGATCATCGAGACCCTGGGCCACACACTCGGTAACCGCACGCATGCGGCTACCATCCTCGGCATCTCGATCCGCGCGTTGCGCAACAAGCTGCGCGACTACGCCGCGCAGGGTGTGGCGGTGCCGCGACCGGCGGCCGGCGTGGCGGCGTGAGGGTGGGATGCGCGAACCCCGCACCCAACGTCATGGCGGGCGAAGGCCCGCCATCCACGACTTACCACGCACGGCGTTGATTCCATCGGAGAAACGGATCGTAGAGATCTTCCCAATCCGGATTCTGTCCGCAGATCAATCGGATCTTCCGAGCCCGTGGCCAATCCTTAATGTTCTTCTCGCGCTGAATGGCGGACACGTTATCGTCGTGCCGCTCGGCGTAAACGAGCCTCGTCAACCTGTATCGCCGGGTGAAGGTCGAGCCGGTCCCACTCCGATGTCCGTGAGTGCGACGTGCAATATCGTTGGTGACACCGACGTACAACGTGCCATTCGGCCGATTGGTCATGATGTACACCCATCCACCGCGCACGCATCAATGGATGGCGGGTGGCCGTTAAGAAGTCGTGGATGGCGGGCCTTCGCCCGCCATGACAATCGTTATGGCTGACGCCGTCGCCGCCCCGGGCTTCTTCCCCACCCTGACCGCCCGTCTCCGCCAATTCGTTCCCGGCAGTGACGTCGGCCTTGCGTTGGGCGTGGTCGTGCTGCTCTCGGTGCTGATCCTGCCGTTGCCCACCCTGCTGCTGGATCTCGGTCTCGCGCTCTCCATTACCGCCGCGGTCCTGGTGCTGATGGTGGCGCTGTTCCTCAACCGCCCGCTCGACTTCTCCAGCTTCCCGACCTTGCTGCTGCTCACCACGCTGCTGCGCCTGTCACTCAACGTCGCGGTCACCCGCATGATCCTCTCGCACGGCAACGAGGGTCCGCTTGCCGCCGGCCACGTGGTGGCGGCGTTCGGCGGCTTCCTGATGGGCGGCGATGTGGTGATCGGGTTGATCATCTTCTCGATCCTGCTGGTGGTGAACTTCATGGTCATCACCAAGGGCTCCGGTCGCATCGCCGAGGTCGCCGCGCGGTTCAGCCTGGACGCGATGCCCGGCAAGCAGATGGCGATCGACGCCGACCTTTCCTCCGGTATCATCGAAGAGAAGGAGGCGCGCCGCCGCCGCCGCGAACTCGAGGAGGAAAGCGGCTTCTACGGCGCGATGGATGGCGCGGCGAAGTTCGTCCGCGGCGACGCGATCGCCGCATTGATCATCACCGTGATCAACATCCTGGGTGGCCTGGCGATCGGCCTGCTTCGGCACGGCATGAGCTTCGCTGACGCTGCCGCCACCTTCACTACGCTGACCGCAGGCGATGGTCTGGTGTCGCAGATCCCGGCGCTGCTGGTCTCCACCGCTGCCGGCATCGTGGTCACCAAGGGCGGCATGGAGGGCACTGCCGATGCGGCCCTGATCCGCCAGCTCGGCAGCAGCCCGAAGCCGCTGGCGATGGCCGCGGGTGTGGCGACGGTGCTCGCATTGCTGCCCGGCCTGCCAACGCTGCCGCTCATGGCGCTCGCCGGCCTTGCGGGCGGAGGTGCCTGGCTGCGCTACAGGAACCCGCCGATCGCGGCGTCCGACGCGCCGGCAGTGCCGATCGTCGCCGAGCAACCGATCAGCGACACGCTGCGGATGGACATGATCAGGCTGGAGTTGGGCTACGGCCTGTTGGCGCTGGCGGGTGGCGAATCCCCGCGGCTGACCGAACAGATCAAGGGTCTGCGCCGCTCGGTTGCCGCCGAAATGGGGTTTGTGCTGCCACCGGTGCGCATCCAGGACAACATGCAGCTGGGCGCAGACCACTACTCGATCCGCGTCAAGGAAATCGAGGCCGGGAGCGGCGAACTGCGCCCGACCATGCTGCTGGCGATGGACCCGAAAGGCGGCACGCCTCCGGTGCAAGGAGAGGCGACCCGCGAACCGGCGTTCGGCCTTCCGGCCATATGGATCGATCCGGCACTGAAGGAAGAGGCGATGTTCCGCGGCTGCACGGTGGTCGACCCGCCAAGCGTGCTGACCACACATCTGACCGAGGTGGTGCGCGATACCATGGCGGAACTGCTGTCATATGCCGAGACGCAGAAGCTGCTGGACGAGTTGCCGCGCGAACAGCAGAAGCTGGTGGCGGACCTGGTCCCGTCGCAGATCACCGTGGGCGGTGTGCAGCGCGTCTTGCAGAGCCTGGTGGCGGAGCGGGTGTCGATCCGCGACCTGCCGACCATCCTGGAGGGCATCCAGGAGGCATGCGGCGGCGCGGCGCGCGCGATCCCCACGATTGTCGCACACGTCCGCGCGCGCCTGGCGCGACAGATCAGCGACAGCCATACCGGGGCGGGTGGCTACATCCCGCTGATCACGTTGTCGGCGGAATGGGAGGCCGAGTTCGCCGAGGCGCTGGCCGGGCCGTCGGAGGATCGACAGCTCGCCATGGCGCCGAGCAGGCTGCAGGGTTTCATGCAGAAGCTCCGCGACACCTTCGACACCGCCGCCAGCACCGGCGAAACACCGGTGCTGCTGAGCTCCGGCGGCATCCGCAGCCACGTGCGCGCGATCGTGGAACGCGTCCGGCCGACCACGCCTGTGCTTGCGCAGGCCGAGATCCATCCGCGCGCCAGGATACGAACGGTAGGCACGATATGAGCTGCGGCGGCTCCGGATAGCGCCATGCGCCTGAAACTCTACCGCGCCCCCGCGATGGCACAGGCAATGGCACGCGTGCGAGCCGAACTCGGCGAGGACGCGATGATCCTCGCCACCCGCCGCGTCGGCGACGGCGTCGAAGTCACCGCCGCCCTGGAACCCGAGGAGCTGGCCTCGCCATTGGCGTTCGCCGATCCCGAACGCCTTGCTGTGCTCGACTTCCACGGCGTTCCTGCCGCGCTGCATGCCGCCCTACGGCAGGGTGAACTCGCAACCGCACTGGCCAATGCGATCCCGTTTGGTACTTTGCCGCTGGGCGAGTCACCGCTGTTGCTGGTCGGCCCGCCAGGCGCCGGCAAGACCCTCACCGTTGCTCGCCTCGCCACCCGCCTGGTGATGTCCGGCGTCCTCCCGCTGGTGATCACCGCCGACGGCAAGCGCGCCGGCGCCACCGAGCAACTTGCCGCGTTCACCAAGCTGCTTGGGATCAGTCTGATCGTCGCCTGTCATCCGGTCACACTCGGCCGCGCGCTGACCCGTCGTCGGAACGACGAGCCGGTAATGGTCGATACCCCGGGTTGCGACGCGTTCGACCCCGCACAAATGGAGGAGCTGGCCGCGCTCGCCGCCACTGCCAACGCCGCGATGGTGCTGGTGCTTCCCGCTGGCCTGGACCCGGCGGAAGCCACCGACCAGGCGCGGGCGTATGCCGCCGCGGGCGCCCGGCTGCTGGTGGCGACGCGGTTTGATCTGGTGCGCCGCCTCGGCGGCATCCTGGCCGCCGCCAGCGTTGGCCTGGCGCTGACCGAGGCCGGCATCGGACCCGGTGCCGCCGACGGACTGCTGCCGATCACTCCCGTGTGGCTTGCCGCGCGCTTACTGATGGGACTGCACCGATGACGGAAGGCCGGACCATCGCCGTCGCCTCTGGCAAGGGCGGCGTCGGCAAGACCTGGTTCGCCATCACCCTGGCGCACGCGTTGGCGCGCCAGGGACGCAGTGTGCTGCTGTTCGACGCCGACCTTGGTCTCGCCAATGTCGATATCCAGCTCGGCCTGACGCCGCGCCAGGATCTGGGTGGCGTCATCGCGGGGCGGGCTACGCTGGCCGACGCCATCGTCGATCATCCCGACGGTGGCTTCGCCATCGTTGCCGGACATTCCGGTTCCGGCGCCCTTTCCGCCATTGAGCCCGCGACGCTGGAACGGATGCTCGCCGCGCTGCATGTCGAGGCCGCGCGCTACGGCATTCTGCTGCTCGATCTTGGCGCCGGCCTGGACCGCACGGTACGCCGGATGTCGGCCTGGGCCGACACGCTGCTGGTGCTGGCCACCGAGGAGCCGACCAGCCTCACCGACGCCTATGCCGTGATGAAACTCTACTCCACCGACCGGCCGCACGGCGATGTGCGCGTAGTGGTAAACCAGGCGACGAATCGCCGGGCCGGCGAGCATACCTTCGCCACGCTGGAGCGCGCCTGCCAGACCTTCCTCGGCCGCACACCCGGCCTTGCCGGGATCGTCCGCCGTGACGACCGCGTCCGCGACGCGATCCGCCGCCAGACCCTGCTGCTGTCGCGCCACCCCACATCGCCCGCCGCCGCCGATGTGGAGGCCGTCGCCCGTTTGTTGTAGGCTCCGCCGCACCGCACCACATTCGCGGGCGGAGGCACGGTCATGGACCTCATCCGCAGCAACCGGCGCCGCGACCTGCGCGTGGATTTCTTCCGCGGCCTCGCCCTGTGGTGGATCTACACCGACCATATTCCGGGCGATGTGCTCGGCGACTACAGCCTGCGCAACTTCGCGATGTGCGACGCGACCGAGGTGTTCGTGCTGCTTGCCGGGTTCGGCGCGGGCATTGCCTACGGCTCGGAAATGGACCGGCAGGGCTATCTGTATGCCGCCGCCGACACGCTGCGCCGCGCCTGGACTCTCTATATCGCGCACATTTTCCTGTTCGTTGTTTACACCGCACAGGTCGCGTATTCCGCCACCGCGCTCGACCGCGTGTTCTATCTGGAGGAGACCCGGCTCGACGTACTGGCCGACGCGCCGTACCGCGCGCTGCTCGAGGCGCTGCTGCTGCGCTTTCAGCCAAACCTGCTGAACATTCTGCCGCTCTATATCGTGCTGCTGCTGATGTTCGCGCTGGCGCTGCCACTGCTGCGCAAACCGCCGTTGCTGCTCGCCGTCTCGGTGTCGGTGTACGCCGCGGTACGACTTACCGGCGTCAATCTGCCGGCCTGGACCGGCGAGGGCTGGTACTTCAATCCGCTGGCGTGGCAGCTCCTGTTCATGATCGGCGCGGTCATGGGCTATGCGCCGCCGCGCCTGCCGCGCCTGCGCTGGCCGTTCGACACGCTCGCGGTGCTGGTGCTGGCAGCAGGTGTGGTGGTCATCTGGGTGATCGACATCCACCCGCGCATCCTCGCCTCGATGCCGGCACCTGTGATCCGCTTCGTCATCACCGAGGACAAGACCGGCCTGCATCCGTTCCGGCTGCTGTCCATCCTGTCGCTCGCCTGGCTGACGACGCGCTCGGTACCGCTCGACGCCCCCTGGCTGCGCTCGCGGCTCGCGGCACCGCTGGTGCTGCTTGGGCAGAATTCACTGCCGGTGTTCTGCTCCGGCATCTTCTTCGGCTTTCTGGCACGGCTCGGCCTGGAGGCGTACGAAGGCGCGGCAATGCAGATCGCGGTCAACCTGTTCGGGGCGCTGGCGATGGTGGCGGTCGCTGGGCTCGCCGCCTGGTACCGCAACAAGGGACGCGCGCCGGGGCAGCGGCAGTCGGCTACCTTGCCGGCCGTCGCCGGGACTGATACCGGATAGGTCCGTATGCGTTGTCTGGTCTCCGCGATTCCTCTCTGCGCCTTGCTGGTGCTCGCTCAGCCGTCGCGGGCCAGCACCGAAATCGACAACGCCTGCGACGCGCACGAGGAATTCCTCACCACCGATGTATCGCTTGCGCAGCTTGCCGCCGCAATCGCGGCCGGTGGGCCGGTTGATATCCTCGCCGTCGGGTCGGCCACGACAGTCGGTTCGGTGACCAACGCCGGCGAGCACAGCGCGGCGCAGGGCGGCGCGTTTCCGTGGCAGATGGTGCGCGCGCTCAACGCCGCACTCCCGTCGGTGGAATTCCGTCTCACCGTGCGCGGCGGTCGTGGCATGACCGCCGAAGACATGCTGCCGCTGCTTGATGCGGCGCTGAAGGAACGACACTATCCGCTGGTGCTGTGGCAGACCGGCACGGTCGAGGCGGTGCGCGGGCTGCAGCCGAACGGCATGCTGGACGTGTTGCACACGGGCGCGGAGCGAGTGCGCGACGCGGGCGGCGACCTGGTGCTGATCGATCCGCAGTTCAGCCGCTTCCTGCGTGCCAATACCGACCTCGATCCGTACGAGGGCGTGATGCAGCAGGTCGCGACGATGCCAGGGGTGGCGTTGTTCCATCGGTTCGATCTGATGCGGGCCTGGGCCAACGATGGTCGGATCGATCTGGAGCGCACCCCGAAGGCAGATCGTGACAAAGCGCTGGAGGGGCTGAATGCATGCCTGGGCAAGGCGCTGGCGCGCTTCGTGCTGAACGGGGCGGACCTGGGGAAGAAGTGAGCCGCAGCTACCGGCGGCTGCGCACCTCCGCGCCCGCCCAGCCTTCCAGCACCTGGATCAGCGCGGTGATGTCGGCGTTGGCCAAGCCCTGCTTCATGCCGAACCGCCACAACTGCCCGACCGTCTCGTGCACCCACATCGGCACGCCGAGCGCCTGGGCCTCGTGCAACCCGAGCACAATGTCCTTCACCATCGTGGACAGCTTGGCGCCGTAGTCGAACGTCCCCGGCAGCACCGCCTTCGGCACCTTGTCGAGCGTCGCGCTGTTGCGGCCGGTGGACGCGTTGATCACGTTCACCATCAGCGCGGGTTCCAGCCCGCCCTTGGCGCCCAGCACCAGCGCCTCGAATGCGGTCGCCATGTTGGCAGCGCTGATCAGGTTGTTCACCAGCTTCATCAACTGCGCCTGGCCGGGACGCTCACCGACCTCGAACACGTTGCTGCCGATACGCGCGAGCAGCGGCCGGATCTCGTCCAGCGCTGCGCGCGGCCCCGCGGCGATCACCGACAGCGTGCCGGCGCGCGCACCCTTCGGTCCACCGCTGATCGGGCAATCCACCAGTGTGATGCCACGTGCCGCCAGCGCTCGCGCAATGCTCGCCATCGCCGCGCTGCCGATGGTGGACATCTCGACATAGATGCGCAGCGTACGCGAAGTGGCGACCTCGGTTGCCACCTGCTCGCTGACGGCGCCGGAGGGCAGGCAGGCGAACACGACCGGCGCGGCGTGCGCGACCGCGCTGGCGGATGCCTCATCGACGGCGCCGCGCAGCACGAACGGTGCGATTGCCACCGGATCGGGATCGAA
The DNA here is from genome assembly GCA_963819855.1 of uncultured Alphaproteobacteria bacterium. Taxonomy (GTDB): domain Bacteria; phylum Pseudomonadota; class Alphaproteobacteria; order Acetobacterales; family Acetobacteraceae; genus JAMXLO01. Next base: position 173,701 of record CAWFYC010000023.1, on the reverse strand, counting down.
CACGTGCAGCCGCACCTCGCCGCCTTCCAGCCGTTCGGCGATCGCCGCGCCCATCTGGCCAAGGCCAAGGAATCCCACATCCATGTCCCACCTCCGGCGGGAGGATGACACACGCCGCCTCCCGGCGCATTGTTGGGCCATTCATTGACTCATGGGAGGGAAGCGAATGGCTGGAATGCTCGACGGCAAGGTCGCCGTGGTCACGGGTGCGGGGCGCGGCATCGGCCGCGCGACGGCGATCTGCCTGGCGGCGAACGGCGCCAAGGTAGTGGTGTGCGACGTCGGCGCCGCGGTCACCGGCGAGGGCCATGACGTCGGCCCGGCCGAACAGGTGGTGGCCGAGATCACCCAGGCGAACGGCGCCGGCCGAGCGGTGGCGAACACCGACAGCGTGGCCGAGTGGGAGAACGCGCAGAAGATCGTGCAGACCGCGATCGACAATTTCGGCCGCATCGACATGGTGGTGAACAACGCCGGCATCCTGCGCGACCGCATCTTCCACTACATGACGCCCGAGGAATGGGACGCGGTGATGAAGGTGCATCTGTATGGCGCCTTCTACGTCAGCCGCGCCGCGGTGGTGCATTTCCGCAAGCAGGAAAGCGGCTGCTACGTGCACATCACGAGCACCTCGGGACTGATCGGCAGTGTCGGGCAGGTGAACTACGGCGCGGCGAAGCTGGGCATCGCGGGACTGTCACGCTGCATCGCGATGGACATGCAGCGCTACCACATCCGCTCCAACTGCATCGGGCCGCATGCGTTCAGCCGCATGATCGAGACGGTGCCCGGCCAGACCGAGGAGCAGATGAAGCAGCGTGCCGAGCGGACGCGGCCGGATCACATCGCGCAGCTGATCGCGTTCCTGGGGACCGATGCGGCGGCCGACGTGTCCGGGCAGATTTTCGGCGTGCGCGGAAACGAGGTGTATCTGTACAATCAGCCGCGGCCGATCCGCATCGTGGCGCGCACCGACGGATGGACGCCGGAGAAGCTGGCCGAGCACTGGCTGCCGGCGGTGAAGAGCAGCTTCACGCCGCTCGAGCGGACGCGGGATGTCTACCCGTGGGATCCGATTTGAGGGACGCGTAAATCTCCATCGTCATTGCGAGAAGCGCAACGACGCGGCAATCCAGCGCCGGATCGCCGCGTCGCTCTGCTTCTAGCAAGCAACCGCCCCCCGTTGTCATCCCCGCGCAAGCGGGGACCCAGAGCTACCGCGCGGACCTCGCCCTGGGTTCCCGCTTGCGCGGGAATGACGCTTGGGATCGACGTCGGCCTGTTTCGGCCGGTGCGGAACTCGCAATGACAGGTTGGACGGACTTTGCACTACCTCCCTACGAAATTCGGTTTCCTCTTCTCCCTGAACGCCGCGACGCCTTCGCGGTGGTCCTCGGTCTGGTCGAGCTGCGGCTGCACGAACGCCTCGTAGTCCAAAAAATCCTCGTAGCTCGGTCCGCTCGCCATGTGGAACAGCTTCTTCGCCATGCCGAACGCGAAGGTGGGGCCGGCGGCGAGGTCCGCCGCCAGTTCCTCGGTCCTGGCCATCAGTTCGCCGTCCGGCACGACGTGGTTCACCAAACCCAGTGACAATGCCTCCGCTGCCTCCACAAACCGCGCGGTGAACACGAGTTCCTTGGCGCGCGCCAGGCCGATGCGGCGCGTCAGGAACCAGATCGCGCCGCCGTCCGGCGCCAGACCGATGCGACGGAACACCTGCGAGAACCGTGCGGTTTCCGATGCAACGATCAGGTCGCAGGCGAGCGCGATCGACCAGCCGATGCCGACCGTCGGGCCGCGCACCGCGGCGATCACCGGCTTCTCCGTCGCATGCAGTGTGCGCAAAAAATGGTGGCTGCCGCCCTGCATCTTCTCGCGCTCGGCGCGCAGACCGCCGCGCTGCATGCGCCCGACATCGGCGCCGGTGCAGAACGCGCGACCCTCGCCGGTGACGATGATCGCACGCACGTTCTCATCGAACCGAAGCTGCTGAGTGTAGTCGCGCAACTGCGCGCGCATCTCGTGGGTCAGCGCGTTCAGCTTCTCCGGCCGGTTCAGCACGATCTTCGCCACCGGCCCGTCGATGATCAGATCCACCGACATCGATGCGCCCCTCCGCCTGGTTAGCGCCATACAAGCGTGTTGACGCCATGCGGGCAAGGCGCCACCGTTGCACGGTCAGTGGGGGAACCGGGCATGGCGCGTCCGTTCGAAGGCATCCGTATCATCGACATCACGCATGTGCTGGCAGGGCCGTTCGCGGCGTACCAGCTCGGACTGATGGGCGCCGATGTGATCAAGGTGGAGCATCCGGACGATCCCGATCAGAGCCGGGATTCCGGCAGCGACAACGACCTGAACCACGCCGGCATGGGCACCGGGTTCCTGACGCAGGGTTCCAACAAGCGCGCAATCACGCTGAACCTGAAGACCGTCGAGGGACGTGAAATCCTGAAGAAGCTGGTCGCCACGGCGGACGTGCTGGTGGAGAATTACCGGCCAGGTGCATTCGAGGCTCTCGGCCTGGGCTACGAGGAGATGCGCAAGATCAACCCGAAGCTGATCTATGCGTCGTTCTCCGCATTCGGCCAGGGCGGGCCGCGGCGCGAGCAGACCGCGTACGACCACGTGATCCAGTCCACCTCCGGCATCATGGCAATGACCGGCACGCCGGAGGCGAACCCGATCAAGATCGGCGCGCCGGCGATCGACTACGCGACTGGCACGATGGGAGCGTACGCGCTGTCGGCGGCGCTGTTCCAACGCGAGCGCACCGGACAGGGCCAGCGCATCGATATGGCGATGCTGGATGTGGCGATGATCCTGATGGCCTCGCACGTCACCGGCTACATGCGCAACGGCCACCATCCGAAGCCGTCGGGCAACCGCACCGGGCACGCGACCAGCATGGCGTATCAGACCAGGGACGGTATTGTGATGCTCGGCGCGTCCAACCTGCGGCAGCAGAAGCGGTTATGGACGGTGCTGGAGCATCCCGAGATGATCAAGCGCACCAACGATGAACGCCACGCGGATCACGAGCGGGAGGAAAAGCTGCTCGGCGCGATCATGCTGACGCGCAGTGCGGCGGAGTGGGAGGCGTGGCTGCAGGAACGCCACGTGCCCGCGTCGCGCGTGCGCACGATGGGCGAGGCGCTGGCCGATCCGCAGATCGCCTCACGTGGTGTGCTGCATCGGCACGAGAGCGCGCCGGGGATCGAGGGCGGGTTCACCGTACCGGTGGCGGCGTTCAAGTTCGCGCACGACGGGCCGCGGGTGGATCGACCACCGCCAATGTTCGGTCAACATACCGACGAGGTGCTTGGGGAATTGGGATATAGCGGCGCGGACATAGCGCGGTTCCGCGAAGCGGGGGTGGTGTGATCTAAACGCGTCATTCCCGCGAAAGCGGGAACCTGGACGCCGTGGGTCCCCGCTTTCGCGGGGATGACGAAAGGGGAGAGGGGAGGCACTGATGCAACTCGGCAGGCTCGGCGCATGGTATTCGACTGACAAGCTGGGTGGTCCCCAGCAGATCAAGTCCTTCGTCCAGACCGTCGAGCGCCTCGGCTACGACACGTTGTGGTATCCCGAATCCCGTGGCTACGAATCGCTGTCGGTCGCCGGCTTCATGCTCGCCAACACCACGAAATTGAAGCTCGGCAGTTCTATCGCGTCGATCTACGCGCGCGATGCCTTCACTTCCCGCCGTGGCCTGCTGTCGCTGCAAGCCCTGTATGGCGACCGCTTCATCCTCGGTCTCGGCGTCAGCCACGTGCCGATGGTGGAAGGCGTCCGTGGCCACAAATACGAAAAGCCGGTGCCGGCGATGCGCGCCTACCTGGACGGCATCGCCAGCGGCGAAGCCGGCTCCGACACCTGGCCGGTCGCCATTGCCGCTCTTGGCCCACTGATGCTGAAGCTGTCGGCCAGCCACACGCGCGGCGCCCTGCCCTACAACACCACGCCGCAGCACACGGCCGAGGCGGCGCGCATCCTGGGACCGAACAAGTGGCTGGTGGCCGAGCAGAAGGTTGCACTTGAAACCGACCCGGCAAAGGCGCGCGCGCTTGGGCGGAAGGAACTGTCGCGCTACATGGCGCTCGACAACTACCGCAACAACTGGCTGCGCATCGGCTTCTCCGAGGCGGAGCTGGCGAACGGCGGCTCCGACCGCTTCATCGACGCGATGGTGATGTGGGGCACCGCCGACAAGATACGCGAGGGCCTGCGCGCGCACTTCGCCGCCGGAGCGACGCAGGTCTGTATCCAGCCGGTGCATGAAGACGGCGACACCGCGACACGCGACCGCATACTGACAGAGCTTGCCGACACCTGACGGGAGGTACGTCATGCTGGCAATCCCAAAGTCCGGGCCGATCGCCAGAACCACAATGGCCTATGTGCTGGCAGGCGGCCGCGGCAGCCGGCTGATGGAGCTGACCGACCGCCGTGCCAAGCCGGCGGTGTATTTCGGCTGCAAGTCGCGCATCATCGACTTCGCGCTGTCGAACGCGCTGAACTCCGGCATCCGCCGCATCGGCGTTGCGACGCAATACAAGGCGCACAGCCTGATCCGTCACCTCCAGCGCGGTTGGAACTTTTTCCGCGTCGAGCGCAACGAAAGCTTCGACATCCTGCCGGCCTCGCAACGCGTGTCGGAGACGGAGTGGTACGCCGGCACCGCCGATGCCGTGTACCAGAACATCGACATCATCGAGAGCTATGGCCCGGACCACATCATCGTTCTCGCCGGCGACCATATCTACAAGATGGACTACGAGCCGATGCTGCAGATGCATCACGAGCGTCAGGCCGACGTGACGGTGGGCTGCATCGAGGTGCCGCGCGAGGAAGCATCCGGTTTCGGCGTCATGGCGGTGGACACCGCCGACCGCATCGTGTCGTTCCTGGAAAAACCCAAGGATCCGCCCGGCATGCCGGACAAGCCGGACAAGGCACTGGCCAGCATGGGCATCTATGTGTTCGCCACCAAGTTCCTGTTCGACCAGCTTCGTCGCGACGCCGCCGATCCCAACTCCAGCCGCGACTTCGGCAAGGACCTGATCCCCTATCTCGTGAAGCACGGCAAGGCGTTGGCGCACCGTTACACCGAATCCTGTGTGCGTTCCGGCTTCGAGGCAGAGGCGTATTGGCGCGACGTCGGCACGCTCGACGCCTACTGGCAGGCAAATATCGATCTGACCGACGTGATTCCCGCGCTCGATCTCTACGACAGCGAGTGGCCGATCTGGACCTATGGCGAGGTCACGCCGCCGGCAAAGTTCGTGCATGACGACGACGACGGACGTCGCGGCCAGGCGGTCAGTTCCCTGGTGTCCGGCGGCTGCATCGTTTCGGGTGGGTCGCTGCGCCATTCGCTGCTGTTCACCCGTGTCCGCATGCACTCGTTTTCGAGTATCGAGAATACCGTCGTGATGCCGGACGTGGATATCGGCCGATCCGCCCGCCTCCGCAACGTCATCGTCGACCGCGGCGTGCGGATTCCGGAAGGCTTGGTGGTCGGCGAGGATCCATTGGCCGATGCGAAACACTTTCGTCGCACCGACCAGGGTGTCACTCTGATCACCCAGAAGATGCTCGACCAAATGAGCTGATGCCGCCGCTCAACGTTCTCGCGGTCGTTTCGGAAATATTTCCGTTGATCAAGACCGGCGGCCTCGCCGACGTCACCGGCGCGCTGCCTGGCGCGCTAGTCGCGGAAGATGTCGTCGTGCGTTCGCTGGTGCCGGGATATCCGCCGGTGCTCGATGCGCTGGACGGCGGCGTCGCGGTTGCCACGCTGGATGATCTGTTCGGTGGCCCGGCGCGAATCGTGGCGGCGCATGCGTCCGGGCTCGAACTGTTCGTCATCGACGCGCCGCACCTCTACACCCGGGATGGCGATCCGTATCGCGGGCCCGATGGGAGGGAGTGGCCCGACAATGCGTTCCGCTTCGCCGCGTTGTCGCGCGTTGCGGTGCTGCTGGCACAAGGTCTGGTCGCCGGCTACCGGCCGGACGTGGTGCATGCGCATGATTGGCAGGCCGGGCTGACGCCTGCCTACCTGCACTACGCCGGCGCGATCGAACCCGCGACCGTGATGACGATCCACAATCTCGCGTTCCAGGGTCAGTTTCCAGCATATCTGCTGGCGAGTCTCGGACTACCCGCAGAGGCCTTCAACGTGCAGGGCGTCGAGTATTACGGCGCTATCGGCTTCCTGAAGGCCGGACTGCTGTTCACTGACCGGATCACCACGGTGTCGCCCACCTACGCGGCGGAGATTCGCACGCCGTCTGGCGGCTTCGGGATGGATGGTCTGCTGCGGGCGCGCGCCGATGTGCTGTCCGGCATCCTTAACGGCATCGACACCGCAGTGTGGAACCCGGCGCAGGACATGCATCTCGCAGCGACATTCGACGTCGATCGGCTGGCGCCGCGTGCCGCGAACAAGGCGGCGCTACAGGAACGGTTCGGTTTGCGACGCGATCCGGCGAAGCTGATGTTCGGCGTGATCAGCCGGCTGTCGGGACAGAAGGGCATCGATCTGCTGCTCGCCGCCCTGCCTGTTCTGCTTGGCGGTGGTGGGCAGCTCGTCGTACTCGGTTCCGGCGAGGCGCCACTGGAAGCCGGGTTGCGCGCTGCCGCCGGCCAGGATGTCGGCGTACAGATCGGCTATGACGAGGGCCTGGCTCACATGATCCAGGGTGGCTGCGATGCGTTGCTGGTGCCGTCGCGCTTCGAGCCATGCGGCCTGACGCAGCTTTGCGCCATCAGGTACGGCACACTTCCGGTCGTCGCGCATGTCGGCGGGCTGTGTGACACCGTGATCGATGCCAACGAAATGGCGCTGGCCGCGGGTATCGGTACCGGCTTTCACTTTGCGCCGGTGCAGACAGAGATGCTGGCCGCGGCGATTCTGCGTGCCCTGTCGGTATGGCGGCAGCCCGAAGTGTGGCGCCGGCTGCAACGCAACGCGATGCTGACCGACGTGAGCTGGCGTAGGCCGGCGGCGCGGTATGCGGCGCTGTACCAGCAACTGAGTCATAGCCACGTGTGATCCGAGGTTCGGACGATGGAACTTGTTGCAGCGGTTTCGGAACAACGCGAACTGGCAGTGTCCCTGTTCGACCAACTCCGTCGTGACGGTCTCGACGAACCGGGGGTGTCGCGCGACCCCTATGGTCCGGGCGAACAGCGAGCGCATGCGACGGTGACCGCGATCGCGCAGCAACTCGGGCTGGCCATCGAGCGTGACGCCGCGGCAAACCTCTATATGACGCTGCCGGGCCGCGACCCGACGGCGAAGCGCCTCATTGTCGGCTCGCATCTGGACTCGGTGCCGCACGGCGGCAATTTCGACGGTGCCGCCGGCGTGGTCGCCGGTCTCGTCGCGGTCGGGGCGCTGCAACGCGCAGGCATCACGTTGCACAACGACCTGACGGTGATGGGCATCCGAGCCGAGGAGAGCATCTGGTTTCAGGTCTCGTATATCGGCAGCCGGAGCGCTCTTGGCACGTTACCGGACGGCGCCCTCGACGTGCGGCGGATCGACACCGGGCGCACGCTGGCCGAACACATCGCCGAGTGTGGTGGCGATCCTGCGGCGCTGCGCGCCGGCGGCCGCTTCCTGGACCCCGCAAGACTTGCAGCCTATCTCGAACTGCATATCGAGCAGGCGCCGAGTCTGGTCGAGGCCGAGCGAGAGGTGGCGATCTGCACCGGCATCCCCGGCAACTTCCGCTATCCCGACGCGCGCATCGAGGGCAGCCACGACCATGTCGGCCTGCCGCGTCGCTTCCGTCGCGATGCGGCGCTGGCGGGGGCCGAATTCGCCATGGCGCTCGACCGCCTGTGGGAGGAATACGAGGCGAAGGGCGTGCCGATGGCCTGCACGATCGGCCGCTTCCACACCGATCCCGCATCGCACGGCCTTACCATCGTGCCGGGCGCCTTCCATTTCAGCCTCGATGTGCGCGCGTACGACGAGACAGTGCTCGCCGAACTCGATCACCAAGTGGACGCCATCATCGCTGGCATCGAGCAGCGCCGCGGCGTGCGTTTCCATCGCGGGACCAAGGCACGCGCGGCGGTGGGTCAGGTCGATCCGGCGATCAGGTCCGCGCTGGAACATTGCGCTGCCGAGCTCGGCATTTCGGTGCTGCAACTCGGCAGCCCTGCATCGCACGATGCCGCCGCCTTCGCTGCCGCCGGTGTGCCGATGGGCATGATCTTCGTTCGCAACGAGAACGGCAGCCATAACCCGCACGAGGCGATGGCAATCGACGACTTCATGGCCGGCGCCACGTTGCTGACCCGGTATCTCTCGCAGCAATTTGCTGTTGCAGACGCTTAACGGGACGCTTGCCGGCGATGGGTTTCGCTCCACTTAACCCATCCTACGTTCATTTCACTCGTAGGATGGGTTGAGTGGAGCGAAACCCATCACCCTCCTACGCCTCGCGATAGTTCAGCAGCATCAGCCCGACCAGAACAAAGCAAACCGGCCAGAGCCACCGCGCGATGCGCCAGGCGACGGGACTGGTGCTTGGGTCGAGACGCAGCTCCAGCCAGCGCGCCCAGCCCGCGACGATACCGGTGAGCGCCAGCGGCGTATGGGTCAGCTCGATCAGCAGTTGATCCTTCAGGTTGGCGATGGCGTGGCTATGCGTCAGCAGCAACGTGCCACCGCCGGCGCACAGCAGCGGAAACACCAGGCGCGCCCAGGGTTTCACGTCCCGACCGGTGCGGACCCGCCATTCGAAGATCGCGAACGCGGCGATCAGTACGACGAACACCCGGTGCTGCAGCACCTCGACGTCACGGAAACTCACGAAGAAGCCGATTTCGCCAAGCGGCCAGACCTCGGGATCGGAGCGCAGGAACAGGAACACCGCGAGGCCCAGGAACAGCAGCGGCCAATGTCGTGCCCAGCGCAGCCCCGCCGCATTCAGCAGCGACAGCACCCCGATCGCCAGCACAAACAGGCCCGACCAGTGGTGGTTGTACTCCGACCAGGCGATGTCAGCGGCGTTGCGCGGCGGCAGGTCGCCGGAACCCGGCACGAAGGCGACCTGCGGCGCCGCGCTACGATGGGCCGCATCGGCATCCAGCTTCGCCTGCAACGCCGGCAGCGCCAGCTTGTCGTGGTCGGGTGAGGTGAATCGCGGCCACTCAGGTGTATTGCGCTCGATGATCTCCGGCCATGTCACGCGGTCCTGTGTGAGATCGATCGCCGGCGGCACGGACGTGAGCGATGCAGCAGCGAAAAAGATCGCGATGCCGATGCCGATCTCTACCTCCGCGTAGCGCTTCAACCGCGTGACCGGCGTCGCCGGCCGCGCACGCAATCGCTCGATCAGCAGGAAGTTGCCGCCGCCGAGACCCAACAGCATCAGGAACATCGCGACCTTGGCACTCACCATCACGCCGTAGGCGGTGCCATAGAACTCCTCCCCAGGCGCCAATATAGCCGAGGCTCATGGTGAGGCCGCTGACCACGATGCAGGCGACGCCCGTCATCGACATGCGCGAGAATCGCGCGCCGATCATCCGCCAGGACTGCGCGTTCTTGACCCAGCTCAGCGCCACCAGGAAGCAGGGGATGCCGCCGATCCAGATCGCCGCGCCGAACTGGTGCAGGAACTCCACCAACAGCAGCGGCGTGCGGTGATCGAGCCGCGCGGCGGCGTGCGTGGTAAGCGTCGCCGCGGCCAGCCCGATCGCCGCGAGCGCAAGCAGTGGCGGCATCGGCGCACGCTGGCCGAGCGCGAACAGGGTCAGCGCAATCAATGCCGCGGCGGTCGCCTTCACCAGGCCGGCGATGGCGAAATCCGCGTGCAGCGCATCCGCGATCGAGAGATCGACGGTGCCGACCAGCACCGCCGATTGCAGTGCGACGGTCGCGGCTTCGCAGAGCACCAATGCGAGCGCGCTCCAGGCGGTGATGGCGATGCAGGTGCGCTCGATGCCCTGCCCGGCCGAGCCCAGCTGCGCCACGATCGGGCGTAGCAGCAGGGCGATGAACAGCACGCCGCCCAGCGCCATCGACTGCGCGGTGATGGTAAGGCCGTGAATGACAATCGACAGATAGCCGAACAGGTCGATCAGCAGGCCCACGCGTCAGTGGCCCGTAATGGTGAACGGCACGTCTCCGCGAGTGATGTGGCCATCGATCGCCAGCACCTGCCAGCGCACGACATAGGCTCCTGGCGCGGTCAGCTCTGTGCTGGTCTGCAGCAGTTCGGGTGGGCCGTCAGGGGCGATCTTCAGCACCGACTGGCTATGGTCGGGGCTGGTGAGCGTAAGGCGCGAGCGTGCCCGATCGATCCGGCTGTTGTAACGGAACGTCATATCCACCTTGCCGGCCGGGACGCTGGCGCCTGCCGGGGGAACGCTCGCTATTAAGATGGCATGTGCGGTGGCGCAGGCGGGCGCAATTACGAGGCCAAGCAGCGCGGCGATCACGATGCGGCACGTAGGCAAGGCGGCGGCTCCTGTTCCGGCGCGCCTCTATCGGCTATCACTCGGGAGAACGCAATTGCCGCCGGAATTCGTGGATGAGTCGCCAACCACCTGGCCGTCGTGCCGATTATCGCTGGTTCCACGCGATCACCACGCGTTGGATGGACAACGACGTGTTCAGGCATGTGAACAATGTCAACTACTTCTCGTTCTTCGATACGGCAGTGACGTATTACGAGATGACCGAAGGCGTGGTCGATCTGCTTGACGGCCCGGTGCATTGCGTGGTGGCCGAAGTGATGTGCCGCTATCACAGTTCCGTGGCGTTTCCGGATCGCATCGCGGTGGGTGTCCGAGTGGCGCGGATCGGCGCGAGTTCGGTGCGCTACGAGATCGGCGTGTTTCGTAACGATGATGACGAGGCGGCGGCGGAGGGGTACTTCGTGCACGTGTTCGTCGATCGCGCGACACAGCGGCCGGCGCCGGTGCCGGAAGCGTCGCGGGCGGTGCTGCGAACTATCGCCGTGACCGCCTGATTGTCGCGCGTCGCTGTCGCGGCCGGATTTCCACCAGCGTCTCGCCGCCGGCAATGAGCAACATGACCTGTGGAATCAATGGTAGAAACCGCTCCAGCAAAGCTTTGCGAGACGTATTGCCGAGGCGCAGCCAGACCACCGGCACCGTCTCGAGGGCACGCCTCCCCCGGATCGCAAAATCCTCGTCCTTGGTAATCAGGATTGCGCCGCTTGCTTCCGCATACCGCCAGATCGCGTCATCGCTTGCCTGTAGCAACCCGATATCGAGCACATGTTCGGATAGATGTCCCAGCTGCGCGATTGCGCGTGCGAGCGCCGGCGGCAACTGCGCGTCGATCAGTAATTTTCTCTTGGCGTCCGGCACTTCGACATACTCCGCGACACGGAGTGCTCAGACGCGACCACCTACAATGACCTGCGTCATTCGGCGGCCGGCAAGACAGCGTGATCGGCCTCGGCGGCGGCGAAGGCGAGGCAGGCTCGGATGTCCTCCCGCTCGAGGTATGGAAAGTCAGCCAGAATTTCGGTCTCCGACGATCCCGCGGCAAGCAGCTCGAGCACATCCTTGACCCGGATACGCATACCCCGGATACAGGGGCGCCCGCCGCACTGCGCGGGATCGAAGGTGATGCGCGACATTGGCACTCGCTTGGCTTGCATGTCAGCTAAGTGGGTTTCTAGCCGATCTTGCGCAATGGTGCAGCGGCTTTCTAACTGCACCCCTGTCGCGTTCGGTCACCGTCGCACCCAATGTGTCTACACGGAGGAACACACTCATGGATCTCGGTCTCAAAGGCAAGAAAGCCATCGTCTGCGCGGCGAGCAAAGGGCTCGGTCGCGCCTGCGCAATGTCGCTGGCGCGCGAGGGGGTCGAGCTGGTGATCACCGCGCGCACCGCCGCCGATCTGGAGAAGACCGCCGATGAGATCCGCAAGGAGACCGGTGCGAAGGTCACCGCGGTCGCCGGCGACATCACCACCGACGCCGGCCGCGCCGCCGCGCTCGCCGCCTGCCCCAATCCCGACATTCTGGTGAACAACGCAGGCGGTCCACCGCGCGGCGACTTCCGCGAGTGGGGCCGCGACGAGTGGATCAAGGCGGTCGATGCCAACATGCTGACGCCGATCTTCCTGATCAAGGCTGTGGTGGACGGCATGATCGCACGCAAGTTCGGCCGCATCGTCAACATTACCTCGGCATCGGTGAAGTCGCCGATCCCCGAACTCGGCATGAGCAACGGCGCGCGCGCCGGCCTCACCGGATTCGTCGCCGGCCTCGCGCGGCAGATGGCGAAGCACAACGTGATCATCAACAACATCCTGCCCGGGCCGTTCCTCACCGACCGGCTGCGCAGCGGCTTTCAGGAAGCGGCGCGCGCGTCCAACCGGCCGGTGGATGAACTGGTGCAGGAGCGGGCGAAGAATTCCTACACGGGCCGTGTTGGTGACCCGGCCGAGTTCGGCGACGCCTGCGCCTTCCTGTGCTCGGCCAAGATCGGTTTCATCGTGGGCCACAACCTGATTCTCGACGGTGGCAACTTCAATTCGTCGATCGCATGACCGATCCGACCTTCCTGCCGGCATGGCGCCTCGCGGAGCTGATTCGCGGCGGCGCCATGTCGTGTCTGGAGCTGCTCGATCACTACATCGCGCGCATCGAGCGGCTCGATGGCAAGACCAACGCTGTGGTGGTGCGCGACTTCGAACGCGCGCGCGAATATGCCCGCAAGCTCGATGGCCAGCGCAAGGACGGTCGCGCCACACCGCTGTTCGGTGTGCCGATGACGGTGAAGGAAAGCTTCAACCTCGCCGGCCTGCCGACCACCTGGGGTCACGAGGCGCAGCGCAACAGCGCGGCACACGAGGACGCGCTGGCCGTGCAGCGTCTCACCGCGGCCGGCGCGGTGGTATTCGGCAAGACCAACGTGCCGGTGGACCTCGCCGACTGGCAGAGCTTCAACCCGGTCTACGGTGCGACGTCCAACCCGTGGAACCTTGCGCATACGCCGGGCGGTTCGTCCGGGGGCGGCGCGGCAGCGATGGCGGCGGGGCTTGCGGCGCTGGAGATCGGCAGCGACATCGGCGGCTCGATCCGGGTGCCGGCGCATTACTGCGGCGTGTTCGGCCACAAGCCGAGTTGGGGACTGTGTTCCAGCCGTGGCCAGTCGCTGGTTCCGATTGCGGGGATGACCGACATCGCGGTGATCGGCCCGTTGGCCCGCTCGGCGACGGACCTGTCGCTGGTACTGGACGCGATCACAGGCTCCGATCCGCTGCTGGATGTCGGCAGCGTGACACTGCCGCCACCGCGCGCCACGCGGCTGTCGGAACTCCGGATCGCCGTCTGGTCGAGCGAACCTGGCCAGGAAACCGATACCGAGACCACGGCGCATATCGACGCGCTGGCCGGGTTCCTGGAACGGGAAGGCGCGCAGGTCAGCCGCATCGCGCGGCCTGAGTTCGATGCGACCGAGGCGTTCCATCTCTACGTCAGGCTGCTCAGCGCTGCCCTCAGCGGACGCGCGAGCGAGGAGGTGTTGGCGCACATGCGCGATGCCAAGGCACGCAGACCGGCAGACGACATGAGCGCCGATGCCATCTCGGTCCGCTCGGTCGATATGACGCATCGCGAGTGGCTGCACCTGAACGAGCGGCGCTTCCATCTCCGCCGTGTCTGGGGTTCGTTCTTTCGCGACTGGGACGTGCTGCTCTGCCCGGTGATCGCCACCGCGGCGCTGCCACATATGCAGCAAGGCGAGACCTGGGAACGCAGCGTGACCGTGAACGGCCGCACCATCCCCTACAGCGAGATGCTGTTCTGGCCCGGCATCACCTGCGCGTTCCACCTGCCGGCCAGCACGGCGCCGATTGGCATGACTGAAGCCGGGTTGCCGATCGGGGTGCAGATCGTCGGACCGTTCCACGGCGATCGCACCACCATCCACGTGGCCGAACTGCTGGAACGGCATTGGCGGGGCTTCGTGCCGCCGCCGGGTTGGGAATGAACCCACTTGGCGTTGCCCGACGCTGATCCTACGGTCGCGACCGTGGCAAGGAGGCGGTGGCGATGCGCAAGGTTCTCGGTGGTGCGATCCTGATGGCGACACTGGCGACGGCCGCGACGCCGGCGCTGGCACAGAAATCGGCCGACACGCTGCGCATCACCTGGCGCGACGCCGTGCCCGACATCACGCCGTACTACAACCAGCTTCGCACCGGCATCGTGATCGGTCACCAAGTCTGGGATTCGCTGGTCTATCGCGACCCCGAGACATTCCAGCTCAAGCCGCTGCTCGCCGAATCCTACAAATGGGTGGACGAGACGACGCTGGAATTCACCCTGCGGTCGAACGTCACCTTCCACAACGGCGACAAGCTGACCGCGGATGATGTGGTGTACACGATCAATTCAATCCTGACCGACAAGCAGGTCTCGACGCCCAGCAACTACGCCTTCTTCGATCACGCGACCAAGGTGGACGATACGCATGTTCGTGTGGAGCTGAAGCGCGTGTTTCCCGCCGCGCTCGATTACATGGCGATGACTCTCTACATCATGCCGAAGGCGTATCGCGAGAAGGTGGGACCACAGGAATACTCGCAGCATCCGATCGGCGCGGGCCCCTACAAGGTCACCAAGGTGGATGGCGCCACCGAGGTCGATATGGAGCGCTATGACGGCTATTACGCCGATAGTCCGAAGGGCAAGCCGGCGATCAGCAAGATCGTCATCCATGAGGTGCCGGATGCCGCCACCGAGATGGCGGAACTGCTGGGCGGTCGCGCCGACTGGATCTGGAAGTTCAGTCCGGACCAGTTCGATGCCGTCGGCCGCATGCCGAACCTGCAGGCGACACGGGCGGAGTCCATGCGGGTCGAGTATCTCGGCCTGGATGCGGCCGGACGCACCGGAGCGGACAATCCGCTGACCAAGAACAAGGTGCGCCAGGCGATCGTGTATGCGATCGATCGCCCCACCATGGCGAAGCAGCTTATGCAGGGCGGCTCGCGCGCGATCGACACGCCCTGCTATCCGACGCAATTCGGCTGCGACGCCGGGGCGGCAGTGCACTATCCGTACGACCCGGCGAAAGCGAAGCAGTTGCTGGCGGAGGCCGGCTATCCGAACGGCTTCGACACCGAGCTGGTGACCTATGACCTGCCGCAATGGAGCGGTGCCGTGCAGGGCTACCTGAAGGCGGTGGGCATCAACGCGAGGATCGTCCAGTTGCAGGTCGCCGCGGTGGTGCAGCGCTCGCTCGCTGGACAGAACCCGATGGAGATGGGGTCCTGGGGCAGCTACTCGGTGAACGACGTCTCCGCCATTCTGCCGAATTTTTTCACGTTCACCGGCAACGACTACACGCGCGATCCGGAGATCAGGAACCTCGTGGAGGCCGGCAGCGCCACGGTGGATCCGGATCAGCGGCGCAAGGCGTACAGCGCCGCGATCAAGCTCATCACCGAGAAGGCGTCCTGGGTGCCGGTATTCACCCACACGGTGACCTATGGGGTCTCGAAGCAGCTCAACTTCAAGCCGTATCCGGACGAGCTGCCACGGTTTTTTCTGAGCAGCTGGAAGTAGCGGCATTGTGTCTCGATCGGAGTTAGTCGCGTCGTAAGATGCGGCTGCGCCGATCGGGAGGAAATCACATGCACAGCACAACCGGTACGTCCAGGCGCGCCGTCGTCCGAGGCATCACCGGCACTCTCGGCGCCGCCGCGCTCGGGCCGCTTGCCGCGGCTCAGCAGCCGAACGCCGCATTGGGCACGCCACCCTCGGTCATCACCAATCCGCCGCGACAGTGGGGACGGGGCGCCGCGCCTGACATTTACCCCGATCCAGACATCATCATTACCGATCCGTCATTCGAGCAGTATCTCCTCGGGATCACTGCGATTCATCGCGTCGGCACCGGCTTCCTGTGGACGGAAGGACCGGCGTGGTCGAGCGAGGGTCAGTATTTCGTGTTCAGCGATGTGCAGGGTAACACGCAGTACCGCTTTCTGTGGGACAACCGGCGCGTCTCGGCCTTCCGCAAGCCCTCCAACAACAGCAACGGCAACTCGTTCGACTTTCAGGGCCGGCAGATTTCCACCGAGGACTTCTACCGCCGCGTGGTGCGCTGGGAGCAAGACGGCACGATGACGGTGATTGCCGACTCGTTCGACGGCAAGGGGTTGAACTCGCCGAACGACCTCGTGCCGCATCCGGATGGCAGCATCTGGTTCACCGATCCGCCGTATGGCGATTCGCTGTCGGAAGGACATCCGGACGTGGCGGGTGGCCCGACCAATCCGCAGGGCTTGCTCAATCCGCGTATCGGAGCTGAGAACGCCGGCGATCTCGGCGGCAAGAAGCGCGAGTTGCCGAACGCGGTGTATCGCTGGGACCCGAGCGGTCGGCTCGATCAGGTGATCACCGAGGATCAGCTCAAGGATCCCAACGGCATCTGCTTCTCGCCCGACTACAAGACGCTGTACGTGATCAGCACCGGCGTGGGACCTGGCGATACACATTCCGGTGGCACCGGCACCATCCATGCCTTCGACGTGCAGGGCACGCAACCAACCAACGGCCGCGAGTTCCTCGACATGATGGTTGACGGGGTGCATTGCGGGCCCGATGGGATGCGCGCGGACGTGGCTGGAAACCTGTGGTGCAGTTCGAACGCACCGCTCGGTTATGCCGGCGTGCTGGTCTACAACGCGCAAGGCAAGCTGATCGGCCGCATCCGCCTACCGGAGGTGTGCGCCAACGTGGCTTTCGGCGGACCGAAGCGTAATCACCTGTTGATGTGCGCGAGCCAGTCGATCTATCTGCTGCAGGTGCAGACGCAGGGGGCAGCGCCTGGATGACTCACGGCAGCCGCAGCGCCATGTCGCCCTTGAATGCGTGGATCAACTGCCGACGCTGAAAGCGCCAGCCATCCGGCAGCTTCACCAGCTCGTCGTCATACACGCCGCAGACCGACGGCACGGGGCCGTTGGAGCCCTCGACCATCACCAGATAGTTCGACCGGGCGGAGGCACGTGCGCCGTCACAGTCGATGAGCGAATTCATCACGTAGTGCATGCGGCGCGGCGACGGTGGCACCGACTGCTGGAGCCACGCCGCAATGTCCGCTGGCCCTTTCGCGGTACGGTACGGCGCGATCCATTCGCCATCCTCGGTGAACAGCGCGCCAAGTTCGGCGAACCGGCCCTCGTCCATGCAGAAGCAGTAGCGATGCAGCAGCTCGCGGATCGCGTCCTTGTCCTCAGGCACGGCGCGTCGCCAGCATCGCCGCGAGTTCGATGGCCGCGATCAGGCTTGCCGGGTTGGCGACGCCCTTGCCGGCGATATCGTACGCCGTGCCGTGATCCGGCGAGGTGCGCACGATCGGCAGTCCGAGCGTGACGTTCACGCCGCGATCCATGTCGAGCGTCTTGAGCGGAATCAGCGCCTGGTCATGGTACATGCAGATTGCGGCGTCATAACGCGTGCGCGCGGTCGCGGTGAACATCGTATCGGGTGACCAGGGGCCGGATACGTCGACTCCGGCCGCACGCAACGCCGCGATGGCGGGTCCGATGATCGTGGTCTCCTCATCGCCGAGCGCGCCTTGTTCGCCGGCGTGCGGGTTGAGCCCGGCGATGGCGAGACGTGGCCGTGCAATGCCGAAGTCGCGCTGTAGCGCGGCGGCCGTGGTCTGAGCGGCGGCGACGATGGCGTCGGTGGTCAGCATGGCAATCGAGTTGCGCAGCGATGCGTGCACGGTGACGGGCACCACGCGCAGGTCCGGACTTGCCAGCATCATGATCTGCCGGCCATGCGCACCGGTCAGTTCAGCGAGGAACTCGGTATGGCCGGGATAGGCAAAGCCCGCGTCGTACAGCGCCGCCTTGTTGATCGGATTGGTGACCATGCCGCCGGCGTCGCCATTCAGGCAGAGCGCGGCAGCACGTTCGATCGATCCGATTACCGCTTTGGCGTTGGCCTTGTCGGGGTGACCGGGTGTCGCCGGTACGGCCAGCTCGATCGGCATCACCGGAAGCGCAGTGGCGAAGGCATCGCGCGCGGCTTTGGGCGAGAGGACCATGGCAATCGGCGCATCGGGCGACAGCGCGGCGAGGCGGTCCGGATCGTCGAGTGCCATGAAGCACGGGCCGTCGCGACGCAGCGCCTGCCAGGCGCGCAAGGTGAGCTCGCCACCGATCCCCGCGGGGTCGCCCATGGTCAGAGCGAGGGGTTTCATGCCTCAGATATGCAACGCCCGCCCCGCGACCGCCAGAGCCGCCTCCTTCACCGCCTCGCTCAGGCTGGGGTGCGCATGGCAGGTCCGCGCGACGTCCTCGGCCGACGCGCCGAATTCCATCGCGGTGGTGAGCTCGGCGATCAGCGTGCCGGCGTCGGGGCCGATGATGTGCGCGCCGAGCAGCCGGTCGGTGGTCTTGTCGGCGAGCAGCTTCACGAAGCCATCCGTCTCGCCCATCGCCCGCGCGCGACCGTTCGCGGTGAACGGGAATTTTCCCACGTTGTAGGCCACGCCAGCGGCTTTCAGCTCCTCTTCGGTCTGGCCGACAGCGGCGACTTCCGGCCACGTGTACACCACGCCCGGGATCGCACCGTAATTCACGTGGCCGGCCTGACCCGCGAGTAGTTCCGCGACGGCGACACCTTCCTCCTCCGCCTTGTGCGCCAGCATCGGGCCGGCGATCGCGTCGCCGATGGCATAGATGCCGGGGACGTTGGTGGCGTAGTGCGCGTCGGTTTTGATACGGCCGCGTTCGTCGAGCTCGACGGCGCTGCCGATGCCACCGGTGTAGGGACGGCGGCCGATCGACAGCAGCACGATGTCGGCCTGCAGGTCTTCCGCGGCACCACCTTTCGCCGGCTCGATGCTCAAGGTGACGCCGTCATTGCCCTTGCGCGCACTGGTCACCTTCATGCCGAGGCGGAACTTGATGCCCTGCCGCGTGAGGATGCGCTCGAATGCCTTGGCGATCTCGCCGTCCATCGTGGGCACGATGCGGTCGAGGAATTCCACCACCGTCACCGCGGCGCCGAGCCGCCGCCACACGCTGCCGAGTTCGAGGCCGATATAGCCACCGCCGATCACCACCAGATGGCCGGGAACCTTGTCGAGTTCCAGACCGCCGGTGGAGGTGACGATCTGCTTCTCGTCCACATCGACGCCGGCGAGCGGCACACTTTCGCTGCCGGTGGCGATGACGATGTGTTTCGCGTCGTAGGTGGTGCCATCAACCTCGACCTTACCTGGCGCGGTGATACGGCCGGTGCCCTTCAGCCAGGTCACCTTGTTCTTGCGGAACAGGAACTCGACGCCCTTCACGTTGGCCGAGACCACCTCTGCCTTGCGCGCCTGCATGCGCATAAGGTCGAGCTTCACGCTGTCCACCAGCACGCCGTGGTCCTTGAGTGCGTGGGAGGCGTGGTGGAATTCCTCGGATGATTGCAGCAGGGCCTTGGAGGGGATGCAGCCGATGTTGAGACAGGTGCCACCGAGAGTGGCACGCTTCTCGACGCAGGCGACTTTCATCCCGAGTTGCGCCGCGCGGATGGCACAGACATAACCGCCCGGGCCGGCGCCGATGACGATGACGTCGAAGGAATCAGGCATCGCGGCACCCCCTCCCCGACCCTCCCCCGCTGCGCGGGAGAGGGGGCGCTGCCGCTGCTGCTGAACCCCCTCTCCCGCGCAGCGGGGGAGGGTTGGGGAGGGGGTGCCGATGCATTTTTATAACCCCAGCAACAGCCGGCGCGGATCCTCCACGCCTTCCTTTACCCGCACCAGGAACGACACCGCCTCCCTTCCATCGACGATGCGGTGATCGTAACTCAGTGCCAGATACATCATCGGCCGCGCCTCGACCTTGCCGGCCACCACCATCGGCCGCTCCTGGATCTTGTGCATGCCCAGGATTCCCGCTTGTGGCGGGTTCAGAATCGGCGTGGACATCAGCGAGCCGTATACGCCGCCATTGGTAATGCTGAACGTCCCGCCGGTCAGCTCTTCCAGCTTCAGCGCCCCATCGCGCACACGGCGGCCCACGTCGGCGATGGCGCGTTCGATCTCGGCGAAGCCCATGGCATCGACGTCGCGGATCACCGGCACCACCAGGCCCGCCGGACCGCCCACCGCGATGCCCATATGGACGAAGTTCTTATACACAATGTCATCGCCATCGATCTCGGCGTTGACCGCCGGGAACTCCTTCAGCGCGGTGACGCAAGCCTTGACGAAGAACGACATGAAGCCGAGCCGGACGCCGTCGTGCTTCTTCTCGAACGCCTCGCGGTACTCGGCGCGCAGCGCCATCACCGCCGACATGTCCACCTCGTTGAAGGTGGTCAGCATCGCCGCGGTGTTCTGTGCCTCCTTCAGCCGCGCGGCGATAGTCCGCCGCAGCCGCGTCATGCGCACGCGCTCTTCGCCCGGCTCAGCCTCGCGCGGCGGCTTGGCGGCAGGCGCCGGCGTAGCGACCGGTGCGGGACGCTCGAGGAACGCCAGTACGTCCCCCTTGGTAATGCGTCCATCCTTGCCGCTGCCGGGTCCGATCTGCACCGGCGACAGCTGCTCCTGCTCGATCAGCCTGGCCGCGGCGGGCAACACCAGCGGCTGCGTCGGCGGGCTCGCCGGGCGCGTGACGGGACCGAGCGGTCGCGGCGGCGGATGTACGCCGGCTGGAGGATTGGCCGCAGCGCGGGGCGCCGGTGCCGCAGCCGGTTGTACCGGCCTGGCGGGTGCCGATGCGCCGGCCTCGAGCGTGGCCAGCAACGCACCCACCGGCACCTCGCTGCCCTCCGGCGCGACGATGGAACTCAGCACGCCGGCGGCCGGGGCGCCGACTTCGACCGTGACCTTGTCGGTTTCCAGCTCCACCAGCGGTTCGTCGACGGCGACCGCGTCGCCTTCGTGCTTCATCCATCGTGCCACGGTGGCCGACGTGACGCTTTCGCCCAGTGTGGGCACCTTGATCTCGGTCGACATCGACGGATCCCCGCTTCCTGCTCAGCCGATGCCCAACGCGGCGGCGACCAACGCCGCCTGCTCGATCTGATGCATGCGCGCCGAGCCGGTCGCCGGGCTCGCCGCTGCCTCGCGACCCGCATAGGTCGGACGCCGCGCCTTGCCGTCAAGCCGCCCCAGCACCTTCTCGATCCGCCGATCGACGAAGCTCCACGCACCCATGTTCTCCGGTTCCTCCTGGCACCAGACCACATCGGCGCTGCGATACGGCTCCAGCAGACGGCCCAGCGTGTGCTCCGGGAACGGGTACGGCTGTTCCAGCCGCAGGATGGCGATGTCGTCGATCCCCCGGGTCTGACGTTCCGTCAGCAGATCGTAGTAAACCTTGCCGCTGCAGATCACCACGCGGCGTATCATCTCGGGCGGGGCGATAGCTTCGGTTTCGGGGATAACGAACTGGAAGCGGCCTTCGCTCAATTCGGCTACCGCCGACACCGCCAGCTTGTGTCGCAGCAGCGACTTGGGGGTGAAGATCACCGCGGGCTTGCGGAAATTGCGGTGCAACTGCCGGCGCAGCGCGTGGAAATAACTCGCCGGCGTGGTCGGGTTGCACACCCACATGTTGCGCTCGGCGCACAGCTGCAGATAGCGTTCGATGCGCGCCGACGAGTGTTCCGGCCCTTGGCCTTCGTAGCCGTGCGGCAGCAACAGCACCACGCCGGACATGCGCAGCCATTTGGTCTCACCGGAGGCGATGAACTGATCGATGATCGGCTGCGCGCCGTTGGCGAAGTCGCCGAACTGCGCCTCCCACAACACCAGTGTGCGCGGATCGGCCAGCGAGTAGCCATACTCGAAGCCCAGCACGCCCGCTTCGGACAGCAGCGAGTTGTAAATCTCGATCTTCGCCTGCTCCGGCGCGATGTTGTTCAGCGGGATGTATTCGTGCTGGTTGGTCTGGTCGATCAGCATCGCGTGGCGATGGCTGAACGTGCCGCGCTGCGAGTCCTCGCCGGACAGGCGCACCCGGCTGCCTTCCAGCAGCAGCGAGCCGAATGCCAATGCCTCGCCGGTGGCCCAGTCGATGCCGTGACCGGAGTCCAGCATCGCCTGCTTCGCCTCGAGCTGGCGGGCGATGCGCGGATGCACCGCGAATCCCGCGGGGGTGCGCGACAACGCCGTGCCAATCTGCTTCAGCACGGCTTCGGGAACCGCGGTGGATTCCTCCTGCCGCTCGAAATCCGTATCGGCGGCGTGGAAACCCGACCAGTGGCCCTCCAACCAGTCCGCCTTGTTCGGCTTGTAGGCTTGCGCGGCCTGATTGGCCGCTTCCATCGCGGTCTGAAACTCGTCCCACATAACCTGGGCTTCCGCGGCCGGCACCACGCCTTCCGCCGCCAGCCGTTCGGCATACAGCGTGCGCGTGGTCTTGGTCTTGCCGATCGCGCGGTACATCTCCGGCTGAGTGAACGCCGGTTCATCGGTCTCGTTGTGGCCGTGCCGGCGATAGCAGACGATGTCCAGCACGATGTCGGCGGCAAAGCGCATGCGAAACTCGGCCGCCATGCGGGCGCAGAACATCACCGCCTCGGGATCGTCGCCATTGACGTGCAGGATCGGCGCCTGGATCGATTTCGCCACGTCGGTGCAGTACAGGCCCGAATAGGCATGCGCCGCCACCGTGGTGAAGCCGATCTGGTTGTTGACGATCAGATGCACGGTGCCGCCGGTGCGGTAGCCGATGAGCTGGCTCATCGCCAGTGTCTCGTACACCAAGCCCTGGCCGGCGAACGCAGCGTCGCCGTGCATCAGGATCGCCATCACCGAGCTGCGCCGCTGGGTGTCGCCGGCGGTGTCCTGCCGCGCGCGTACCTTGCCGACCACGACCGGGTTGACCGCCTCGAGATGCGACGGATTGGGCTGCAACGACAGGTGCACGCTGTGTCCGGCGATGTCCACGTCGGTCGAGGTGCCGAGGTGGTATTTCACATCGCCTGAGCCTTGCACATCGTCGGGCTTGAAGCTGCCGCCGCCGAACTCGGAGAACACCGCAGTGAACGGCTTGCGCACCACGTTGACCAGCGTGTTGAGCCGGCCGCGATGTGGCATGCCGATGGCGATCTCGACAACGCCGGACTGCGCCACCGTCTCGATGATGGTATGCAGCGCGGGGATGGTGACCTCGCCGCCCTCCAGCCCGAACCGCTTGGTGGTGACGTAGCGCTTCTGACAGAACACCTCGAAGCCTTCCGCCTCGGTAAGCTGGTGCAGGATGCGTCGTTTTTCCTCCGCGCCGAATTCGGTGCGCCACGGCGCGCCCTCTACCCTGCGCTGGATCCAGGATTTCTGGTCGGGGTCCTGGATGTGCATGAACTCGACGCCGATCGGGCCGCAATAGGTGTCGCGCAGGATGGTGACGATTTCCCGCAAGCTGGCAGTCTCGCGGCCGAGCACGTTGTCGATGAAGATCGGCCTATCGAGATCGGCGTCGGTAAAGCCATAGGAGCGCGGGTCCAGTTCCGGATGCGGTGCCGGAATCTGCAGACCGAGCGGATCGAGCCGCGCCTCGAGATGGCCGCGCACCCGATAGGAGCGGATCAGCATCAGCGCACGCAGCGAAGCGATGGTGGCGGCGCGGATCTGCTCGCTGGACAGCGGTGCGGTGGGCGCCCGCCGTGGCGGCGCGGACACGGCCGGGCGCACCTCCTCCTCGAACTCCGGATGGCGCGGCGCCCAGGAGGCGCCGGTCGCATCCTCCAGCACCGCGCGCGCATCGTCGTTCAGTGCGCTGAACAGCTCGGCGAAGGTCGGGTCGACGGAACCGGGGTTCGCTGCCCAGCGCGCGTACTGGTCGCCGAGAAACGCCGCGTTCGCGCCACTGAACGCCGATGCCAGGATGTCAACGCCAGCCATTGCTTGCAGTCCTTCGTCTTTGCGCGCGGCATAGACGCACAGGCCGGCGAACGGAACCCCTGTTGGGATAGTTCCGACCGGTTCGCACTGATGTCGCCCGGGTGCCATATCGAAATGCGCCGGCGGTGGGGGTTTTCAAGCTGGAACCGGGGCCCAATTCTTACCGATCTGCCATCGATGGGACAAATGTAATGGCATCAAAGGAAACGGCGACACTCTCGGCGAAATTCCAGATCTCGATCCCGAAGGCCATCCGGGCTGCGCGGCACTGGCAGGCGGGGCAGGTTTTCGCCTTCATCCCCAAGGGCGAGGGCTTGCTGCTGGTACCGGTGCCACAGTGCAAGGAACTCGCCGGTCTGGCGAGCGGCGCGAAGCCAACGCGCTACCGGGACCGGGCTGATCGGGTCTGATGCGTCTCGTCGACACCTCCGCGTGGGTTGAATTTCTGACGGGGTCGACGCTCGGCCTGGCGATTGCGGCGGAATTGCCCGAGCGCGAGCAGTGGCTGGTGCCGACCATGGTGCAATTGGAGCTGGCGAAGTGGCTGACGCGCGAAGTCGGTGAGGACAAGGCCGACCGGGTGATCGCCTTCACCACAACCTGCGTTGTAGCCGACCTGGATACCGCGACCGCCCTGTCGGCGGCGGAGCTATGCGCGAGGCACAAGCTGGCGACGGCGGATGCCATTGTCTATGCGACGGCGCTGGCGCATGGCGCGGACGTGCTGACCTGCGATCGGCATTTCGAGAACTTGCCGGGCGTGCAGTTCCTGGAGAAGCCAAGGAGGTGACAGCTCGGCTCGCTATTTGGTGATCCCGGACAAACTCGAGCGTTGCTTAACAAGACGCGGCAACCCGGCCAGATGGTTAGTTCTCGCCTGCCGACCGATGCGCCATATCGGCCAGCCAACCAGCCGGACACGGCCTTGAAACGGGGATGACTTCATGACGCTTCGACTCGGATCACGAGGCCCACGCGCCGCAGTCGCATTCATTACCCTCGCAGCACTCATGAGCCTCGCCACGGCCGCCGCCGCCTGGGCACAGGCCGGCCCACCACAGGTCACGGTCGCCCCGCCGCTCGCCAGCCGTGTCGCACAATGGGACGAGTTCACCGGCCGCTTCGAGGCGATGGAGCGCGTCGAGGTGCGGCCCCGTGTCTCCGGCTACATCGACCAGGTGCATTTCCGTGACGGCAGTATCGTGAAGCAGGGCGATCTGCTGTTCACCATCGACCAGCGTCCGTTCAAGCTCGCGGTGGACTCCGCCCAGGCCGACGTGGTTCGTACCGAGGCGCAGATCGTGCTGGACATCGCGGACTACCAGCGAGCGCAGGAACTGGTGAAGACCGCGGCGACGCCGGTGAGCGTGCTCGATCAGCGCAAGGCCAATCTCGACATCGCCCGCGCGCAGGAGATGGCGGCCGAGGCCGCGCTGCATACTGCGCAGCTCAATCTGGAGTGGTCGGAGGTCAGGGCACCGATCGGCGGGCTTGTGTCGGACCGCCGCGTCGATCCCGGCAACCTGGTCCAGGGTGGCCAGACCGGTGCCACTCTGCTGACCACGATCGTCAAGCAGGACCCGATCTACTTCGTGTTCGACGGGTCCGAGGCCGATTACATCCGCTACAGCCGGCTGAGCGTCGAAGGGCAGCGGGGGTCGTCGCGCGATACCGCAAATCCGGTGAAGGTGCAGCTTGCCGACGAGACCGACTGGCCGCACAGCGGCGTGATGAATTTCGTTGACAATGAAATCAATGCGCATTCCGGCACGATCCGCGGCCGCGCGATCTTCGACAACAAGGATCATTTCCTGACCCCAGGTACCTTCGGGAGGCTGCGGCTGTATGGCGGTCCGCTCGATGCGCTGCTCATTCCGGATGCCGCGGTGGTGTCGGACCAGGCGCACAAGGTCGTGCTGACCGTGGGCGAGGACAACAAGGTGGTCTCCAAGCCGGTGACCCTGGGCGGCATGGCGCGCGGGCTGCGCGTGGTTGCGTCCGGCCTGACCCCGACCGACCGGGTGGTGATCGGCGGCCTTGCCAATCCGTTCGTGCGGCCGGGCGTCACAGTTGTTGCGAACCAGGGCGCGATCCATCCGTCCGGCAGCCAGCTCGCCGCCGAGTAATAACCGGCACCCCAACCGTCATTCCCGCGCGAGCGGGAACCCAGGGGTAGGAGAGCGGTAGACTACGGCACTGGGTTCCCGCTGGCGCGGGAATGACATGTTAGGGGCACCGGATGCGCTTCACCCACTTCTTCATCGACCGGCCGATCTTCGCGGCGGTGCTGTCGATCATCCTCACCATCGCGGGGGTGCTGGTGGAGCGTGCGCTGCCGATCTCCGAATATCCCGAGATCGCGCCGCCCACCGTCAGCATCCGTGCCACCTATCCCGGCGCCTCGGCCGAAGTGCTCGCCCAGACCGTCGCCACGCCGATCGAGCAGGAAGTGAACGGCGTGGACAACATGCTGTACATTACCTCGCAATCGGTCGGCGACGGCACGCTGAACATCAGCGTTGTGTTCAAACCGGGCATGGACGTCGATATCGCGCAGGTGCTGGTGCAGAATTGCGTTTCGGTCGCCACGCCTCGCTTGCCGGAGGACGTGCAACGCCTCGGCGTCACCGTGCGCAAGGCATCGCCCGACCTGATGATGGTCGTGCACATGATCTCGCCCGACGGTTCCCGCGATCAGCAGTACATTTCCAATTTCGCGACGCTCTACATCAAGGACGCGCTGGCGCGGGTCGATGGCGTCGGCGACGTCAACGTGTTCGGCGCGCGCGACTACTCGATGCGGGTCTGGCTGGATCCCGGCAAGGTCGCCGCACGCGGCCTGACGGCAGACGATGTGGCGGCAGCGCTGCGCGCGGCCAACCTCCAGGTCGCGGCCGGCGCGATCAACCAGCCTCCCGCTAAGTCGCCCGGAGCGTTCCAGTTGTCGGTGCAGACGCTGGGCCGCCTCGTCGATGTCGAGCAGTTCGGCGATATCGTGGTGCGTGCCGATCCCGGCGGTACCGGCTTCGTGCGTATCCGCGACATTGCCCGTGTCGAGCTCGGTTCGCAGGACTACACGGTCAACGCCTACCTCAACAAGGACGTGGCGACCGCGATCGTGATCTATCAGCGCCCGGGTTCCAACGCGCTGGCCACGGCGGCTGCGGTGAAGCGCACGATGGAAGAGGCGAAGCGGGATTTCCCGACCGGCCTCGACTACACCGTCGTCTACAATCCCACCGAGTTCATCCAGCAGTCGATCGACGAGGTGGAACGCACGCTGTTCGAGGCGATCGGTCTGGTGGTCTGCGTGGTGATCCTGTTCCTGCAGACCTGGCGCGCCGCGATCATTCCGGTGATCGCCATCCCGGTATCGCTGGTCGGCTGCTTCGCGGTCATGGGCCTGGTGGGGATTTCGTTCAACACACTGTCGCTGTTCGGCCTGGTGCTGGCGATCGGCATCGTGGTGGACGATGCGATCGTGGTGGTCGAGAACGTCGAGCGCTATCTGCGCGACGGCATGTCGCCGCGCGATGCCGCGCACCAGACGATGGACGAGGTTGGCAGCGCACTGGTGGCGATCGCGCTGGTGCTGTGCGCGGTGTTCATCCCGACCGCGTTCATCAGCGGGTTGCAGGGTTCGTTCTACCGGCAGTTCGCCATCACCATCGCCGCGGCGACAGTGATCTCGGCCTTTGTGTCGCTGACGCTGTCGCCGGCGCTGGCGGCGCTGCTGCTGAAGCCGCATTCGCACGAGCCGCAACGGACGCTGATGTATCGCCTGGGCGCGCCGGTGCGGGCGTTCTTCGCCGGCTTCAACTGGATGTTCGAGCACCTGTCATCCGGTTACAGCCGGCTGGTCGCCCGACTGGTGCGCGTCGGCGTGATCATGCTGGTGGCGTATGCCGGGCTGATCTTCCTCGCCTATAACCGCCTCGCGGCGACGCCGACCGGGCTGATCCCACAGCTCGATCGCGGCTATCTGATCGCCGCGTTCCAGTTGCCGCCAGGTGCGTCGCTGGCGCGCACCGATGCGGTGATCCGCCCTGCCTCGGAGATCATCCTTGGGCGGCCGGGCGTGCAGAACTCGGTCGCGTTCACCGGCTTCGACGGCGGCACCTTCACCAACGCACCCAATGCCGGCGTGATCTTCGTGCCGCTGAAGCCGTTCGCCGAACGCGTCCCACTCGGACTGACGGCGCCGCGTATTCTGGCCGATCTGCGCCAGCAACTTGCGAAACTCGACGATGCGTTCGTGTTCGTGCTGGAGCCGCCGTCGGTGCCGGGCATCGGCACCGGGGGCGGGTTGAAGCTTTATGTGCAGGATCGCGCCGGGCATGGGCTACCGGCGCTGGAGCAGGCCACCTGGATCGTCGCCGGATCGGCGGCGCAGACACCGGGCTTCAACCAGGCGTTCACGCAGTTCAACACCCACACGCCGCAGATCTACGCCGACATCGACCGCACCAAGGCCGAGCTGCTGCAGGTGCCGATCGACCGCGTGTTCTCCACGCTGTCGGTGTATATGGGTTCGTCATACATCAACGACTTCAATCTGCTCGGCCGCACCTATCAGGTGTCGGCGCAGGCGGACAATCCGTTCCGGCTGACCGTGCGCGACGTCGAGAACCTGAAGACGCGCAACAACTATGGCGACATGGTGCCGATCGGCTCGGTGGCGACGTTCCGTGACACCACCGGGCCGTTCCGGGTACCGCGCTACAATCTTTATCCGGCGGCCGAGGTGCAGCTCGGGCTCAACCGGGGCTTCTCCACCGGCCAGGCGATCGCGGCGATCGAGCAGATCGCGAAGCAACGTCTGCCGCAGGGTTTCGGGTTCGAATGGACCGAGATCGCGCTGCAGGAGAAGCTTGCGGGGAACACGGCGGTGATCGCGTTCGGCCTGGCGGTGGTGTTCGTGTTCCTGCTGCTGGCGGCGCTGTACGAAAGCTGGCTGCTGCCGCTCGCCGTGGTGCTGATCGTGCCGATGTGCATCCTCGCCGCGATGCTCGGGGTGAACGCCCGCGGGCTGGACCGCAACATCCTGGTGGAGATCGGACTCGTGGTGCTGGTCGGGCTGGCCGCCAAGAACGCGATCCTGATCGTGGAGTTCGCGCGGCAGGCCGAGGTGCATGGCATGAACCGGTTCGAGGCGGCGGTTGCGGCGGCGCGGACGCGACTGCGGCCGATCCTGATGACGTCGCTCGCCTTCATCTTTGGCGTGATCCCGCTCGCCGTGGCGGTCGGGGCGGGAGCGGAAATGCGGCAGTCGCTGGGCACCGCGGTGTTCGCTGGGATGCTCGGTGTGACCCTGTTCGGGCTGGTGTTCACGCCGGTGTTCTATGTGCTCAGCCGGCGGGTAGCTTTGCTGTTCGGGGAAAGACGCGATCGGCCGCAGCAGACGCCGCGGCCGACCGACGAGGCGGAGGTGACCTAGGCCTGCGCGGGGGCGGGCGGCGGCTCCTGGGGTGCAGGCGGGCGGTTGCGCCGCTCGGCCATGAACTGGTCGAACTCGGCCTTGTCCTTGGCGAAGCGCAGCCGGTCAAGGAAGCCGGCGAAGTCCTTCTGCTCGTCTTCCAGCCGGCGCAGCGTCTCGGCGCGGTACTCGTCGAAGGCGTGGTTGCCGCTGGACGCGGGCTGGCGATCACGCTCGCCGCCGCACCACAAGCTTTTCCACGCCGCCCACGGCGGAGGCGGGCCGCCCTGCCAGTTGTTGCGCTGCCAGTCGCCCTGCCAGCCGCCGTGGCGGCCGCATCCCCAGAATGCCATACGCTTGCTCCACATGCCGAAGAACAGAAGGGCGAGGCCGACCGGCCACCAGAAGATGAAACCCAGCACCATCGCCGCGATCCACAGCGGCTTGGCGGCGTACCAGGCGCGCCAATAGTCCCAACCAGGTTGACCCCAGCCCGATCCGGGCCCCCAGGGCCCGTTGTGTGCGCTCGGGTTGCCGTATCCACCGTGATTTGCTGAGCCAGACATGGCGGCCCTCATGTGAATGTAAGATACATTTACATGATGGTAGCGCCGCCGTCCGCCGTCAAGGGAAATCGGCGACGCTCCGGCTACTGCGGCAGGCACGCGAAGGCGGCGAGGTAAAAGTGCAGGTTCTGCCCGCCGTTTTCGATGACGACATCGCTGGTGCGGTGGGCCGATTGCATATCCTGTTCGACCCAGGCCTTCAGTTTGTTGGCTTCGGCGGTCTTGCGCGGGATGCTGCGGATCGTCATCCCCTGGGGGATGATCTGGTAGGGCGATGTCTGGTTGACGATCTCGGGCAGCCGTCGCAGGCGGATCCGGCCCAGGTGTTCCTGCGACTGGCGTGCGACCAGGCCATTGAACACGACTTCGGCCAGCTTCTCGCTGTCATTGGTCTTGGAGAACGGCGTGTTGAACACGCACCAGAAGACGTCGTAATTCCATCCGGTGGCCTCCCCCGGCTGCGACGCTTCGCCGTTGACGATAGCCGGTGCTTGCGGTGCGACAGGCGCACTCGCCGGAGCGGCGACAGGGGCCGGCGGTTCGGCCGGCGCGGAGGCTTCCGGCTGCTGCGCAATCTGATCGGTGATGTATTTGCTCAGTTCCCGCGAATCGGATTGCGACAGCGCCGACGGCAGGGTGTTCAGCAGATCGCGGTAGAAGCGCTGCATGAAGGCGGTCCGCTCATCGTTGTCGTCGGTGTAGCGCTGCAACAATGCCAGGATGAACGACACCTGCGCCGCGACCTTGCGCGAGAGGATCTGCTGATCCTTCGTGTCCATTGCCAGCATGGACTCGTGCAGGACCGAGGTCCCGATGTTGATCTCACTCTGCTGTGCCGTGACAAGGCCCTTGAGGTCGTCCTGGGCCTGCTGCACCTGGCCGATGCGCCAGCCGTTGAGCACGGAAAGTGCCGCGATGACGACACCCAGAACAGCAATCAACAGCTGAAGACGCGCTGACCAATTGTGCTTCTCTGCGGCTTTTTCCGAGGCATCGCCGAGCTTTTCGAGCGAGGAACTGATCTCCTCGAGCTTCGGCTGGCTGTCCGACATGACCCATTCCCCTTGCCGCCTCTGTCGGCGCCGGGTTGGCTTATACAGGCTTCCCGCTGCC
The DNA here is from genome assembly GCA_963819855.1 of uncultured Alphaproteobacteria bacterium. GTDB lineage: Bacteria > Pseudomonadota > Alphaproteobacteria > Acetobacterales > Acetobacteraceae > JAMXLO01. Next base: position 142,717 of record CAWFYC010000023.1, on the reverse strand, counting down.
GCCGCCCACCAGCCCAAGGCTTTGCAGGTAGATCAGCACGCCCGCCTCCAGCAGTTCCTCGGGCGACATCGGCAGTTTGCGCCGCGACGGATCGGCACGCACGAACAGCGACGCGATCCCATGCGATATTGCCCAGACGTGCAACGCCACCATCAGCGAGGGCGGGCGCTGCCCCGGCGGCAGTCCGGCGGTCAGCCGTTCAGCGCCCTCGCGCAGGATAGCGAAGGCGCGGTCACTGGCGGCGAGCAGCCCCGGATGGCTGTCGAACGCAATGCGTGTTTCGAACATTGCCGCGTAGTAGGCCGGTTCGTCGCGGGCGAACGCGAGGTAGGCGCGGCCAAGATTTTCAAACGCGGCCAGCGCACTGGGCCGGCCGCCGTTCCAGGCCGCGGTCAGCGCGGTGGCGAAACGCTCGAAGCCGCGCAGCGCGACCTCCGCCAGCAACGCCTCCGCGTCGCGGAAGTGGCGGTACGGCGCGCCGGGGCTGACACCGGCCAGCCGCGCCGCCTCGGCGATGGTGAACCCGGCCGGGCCCTTCTCGGCGATCAGCGTCAACGCCGCCTCGACCAGCGCCTCGCGCAGATTGCCGTGATGATAGCCACGGCGTTCGAAGCCACCCTGCCCGGACCAGCTCATGTGAATGAGTTTTACATTAGCCGCCGCAGCGATCCAGCGGCGAACCATGGATTGAACCTGCGCGCGGTGTGAAGGGGTTCATACCGTACCGGCTCTTGCTGCCCGATATGCAGCGTCGGCACCGGCGGTGGTCGCCGATGCAGATTGGCAAGAGGAGCAGCCTGAGATGGGTCCCTTCGAAGTCGACCCCAGCTGGTATGAGAAGTACTGGCTCAGCGAACGGCCTCGCCCGAAGCACCGGTCATTCGGCCGCCACATGGCGCGGTTTGCGGTCGTGGTCGTGCTGCTCGCCGGCGGTGGACTGGTGTTGAGCGAGTTCCATGCCGGCCATGGCGGCAGCGGCTACCAGGACTGGGAGCAGGAATGATCCAGCGCCTGGAACGGCATGAGCGGACCGACGTGCCGCGTCTTGGCAGGCGCGGCATGTCGGCCGTGCTCGATTGATCGTCTCATTCGGTCACCGGGTAGATCTCAGCGACATCAATGGTGATTCCAGGGGGATCGAGTACGATGCCGCCGATATTGATCACGCGGCTCGAAATCTCGAAACCGGAACGCTTGTGGTGGATGATCTCGCGCCGGCGAGCGCGAACGATCAGGTAGTGCTGAATCGTTGCAACTTTGAAGTAGTCGGCAAGCTTGTCCGCGAGATCAACTGATTCGGTGGAAGGTGACAGCACCTCCACGACGATGACCGGGTTGGTCGCGGCAACCGCATCGCCGGGTGCGAGCGGGCCGCAATTCACAACGGCTTCCGGCTCGTAGTCGGTATCGTCGTTGATCTCGATCGTCACGCCGTCGCCGAGCGCCTCGCATGGAACATTGGCGGCACGGACAGCGCGATCGAGCGCAGCCCATATCCGGTTCTTGATCCGGACATGCTCGATACGCTCGGGCGACATCGCGACTGGTTCGCCGGCAATGCGCTCATACCGCCGCTTCTGGCATTCGGCCCAGTGGCGGAACTCTTCGCGGCTGAGGTGCTGCGCCATGCGTGCCTCCGGAGAGATGCTATCAGCCCTTCAGCACCTCTACCATCGTGCTGCCCAGAGCGGCGGGGCTTTCGGCGACATGAATGCCGGCTGCGCGCATCGCCTCCATCTTCGCAGCCGCCGTGTCGCGCCCGCCGGAGATCACCGCCCCGGCATGCCCCATGCGCCGTCCCGGAGGCGCCGTGGCACCGGCGATGAAGCCCACGGTCGGCTTCTTCACCTTATGGCGCGCCAGGAACTCCGCCGCCTCGATCTCGCTCTGGCCGCCGATCTCGCCGATCAGCACGATCTGCTTCGTCTCGTCGTCGGCGAGAAACATCTCCAGCACCTCGACGAAGTCGGTGCCCTTCACCGGATCGCCACCGATGCCGACGCAGCTACTCTGCCCCAGCCCCACGGCCGTGGTCTGCGCCACCGCCTCATAGGTCAGCGTGCCCGAGCGCGACACGATGCCGACGCTGCCGCGGCGATGGATGTGGCCCGGCATGATGCCGATCTTGCACGCATCAGGCGTGATCACGCCCGGACAGTTCGGCCCGATCAGCCGCGAGCGCGATCCGGTCAGCGCGCGCTTCACCCGCACCATGTCGAGCACCGGAATGCCCTCGGTGATGCACACGATCAGCGGGATCTCCGCGTCGATCGCCTCCAGGATGGCATCGGCCGCGAACGGCGGCGGCACATAGATCGCGGTGGCCGTCGCACCGGTTTTTTCGCGCGCCTCCCACACCGTGTCGAACACCGGCAGATCGAGATGCCTGGTGCCGCCTTTGCCCGGCGTTACGCCGCCGACCATCTTGGTGCCGTAGGCGATCGCCTGCTCGGAATGGAACGTGCCCTGCGCGCCGGTGAAGCCCTGCGTCATGACGCGCGTCTCGGCATCGACCAGGATCGCCATGTCAGACGGCCTCCTGCACGGCGCGGACGATCTTCTCCGCCGCATCAGCGAGATTGTCGGCAGCGATGATCGGCAGGTTGGACTTCGCCAGGATCTCCTTGCCGAGCGCCACGTTGGTGCCTTCCAGCCGTACCACCAGCGGCACCGACAGTTTCACCTCGCGCGCCGCGGCGATCACGCCTTCGGCGATCACGTCGCAGCGCATGATGCCGCCGAAGATGTTGACCAGGATGCCTTCGACGTTGGGATCCGACAGGATGATCTTGAACGCCGCGGTGACGCGCTCCTTGGTGGCGCCGCCGCCCACGTCGAGGAAATTCGCCGGCGCCATGCCGAACAGCTTGATGATGTCCATCGTCGCCATCGCGAGGCCGGCGCCGTTCACCAGGCAGCCGATATTGCCGTCGAGCGCCACGTAATTGAGGTTGTACTTGGCAGCCTCGAGTTCCTTCGGATCCTCCTCGCCCTCGTCGCGCAGCTTCTCCAGTTCCGGATGACGGAACAGCGCGTTGTCGTCGAAGCTGACCTTGGCATCCAGCGCGATCACCTCGCCGCCGCCGGTCACCACCAGCGGGTTGATCTCGACCATCGAGCAGTCCAGCTCGGTGAAGGTGCGATACAGCGCCGGCAGGAAGCGGCCGAATGCGGCGATCTGCGTGCCGGTGAGACCCAGCCCGTAGGCGAGACGACGCGCATGAAACCCGGACATGCCGCTGGCCGGATCGATCGCCACGCGGCTGATCTTGTCCGGAGTGTGTGCGGCGACCTCCTCGATCTCCATGCCGCCTTCGGTGGACGCGATCACGGTGACCCGCCCGCTGGTGCGGTCGACCAGCAGCGAAAGATACAGCTCGCGCGCGATGTCGCAGCCGGCCTCGACATAGACGCGATGCACCGGCGCGGCCGGCCGGTCCGGTCTGCTTCGTCACCAGCGTATGGCCGAGCATCGCCTCGGCCGCGGCACGCACCTCGTCGATCGAGCGCGCGAGGCGCACGCCACCCTTGCCGTGTGGATCGTCGGCGAAGCGGCCGGCGCCACGGCCGCCGGCATGGATCTGCGCCTTCACCACGTAGACCGGCCCGGGCAGCTTGCCGGCCGCCGCCGCTGCTTCGTCGGGCGTCCAGGCCACGTACCCGTCGGGCGCCGCCACGCCGCGGCGCTTGAGCAGCTCCTTGGCCTGGTATTCGTGGATGTTCATGGGTGGCCGCTCCACGCTCGGCCGTCATCCCCGTGAAAGCGGGGACCGTGGCATGTGTTCCACATCGACGTTCAGCCGATCAGCTTCTTGGCCGCCTCGACCAGCTCTCGCACCGCCGCACAGGACTTGTCGAACGCTGCCTTCTCCTCGGCGTTCATCGCCACCTCGACGATCCGCTCGATCCCACCCGCGCCGATCACCACCGGCACGCCGACGTACAGGTCCTTCACCCCGTATTCGCCGTTCAGCAGGGCCGCGCACGGCAGCACACGCTTCTTGTCCTTCAGATAGCTCTCGGCCATCGCCACCGCGGATGCGGCCGGCGCATAGAACGCGCTGCCACGCTCCAGCAGCTTGACGATCTCGCCGCCGCCGTCGCGCGTGCGCGCCACGATCGCGTCGATCTTTGCCTGCGTGGTCCAGCCCATCTTCATCAGGTCGGGCACCGGAATGCCTGCCACGGTGGAGTAGCGCGTCAGCGGCACCATCGTGTCGCCGTGGCCGCCGAGTACGAACGCGGTCACGTCCTCCACCGAGACGCCAAACTCGTGGGCGAGGAACAGCCGGAAGCGCGAGCTGTCCAGGATGCCGGCCATGCCGACCACGCGGTTCGCCGGCAGGCCCGACTTCTGCTGCATCACCCAGACCATCGCGTCGAGCGGATTGGTGATGCAGATCACGAACGCGTCGGGGCAGTTGGCGCGGATGCCGGCCGCCACCTCGGCGATCACGCCGGCATTCTTGCCGATCAGATCGTCGCGCGACATGCCCGGCGTGCGCGGGAAGCCGGCGGTCACGATCACCACATCGGCGCCCTTGATCGCGCTGTAGTCGGAGCCGCCGGTCATCAGCGCGTCGAACCCGTCCACCGGGCTGGACTGCATGATGTCCAGCGCCTTGCCGGCCGCGACCCCGCCGAACACGTCGAACAGCACGATGTCGCCGAGTTCCTTGAGGCCGATCAGGTGGGCGAGCGTGCCGCCGATGTTGCCGGCGCCGATCAGGGCGATCTTGTTGCGGGCCATGGAGGTGTCCTTACAGCGGGCTAGGATTCAGCCGACTAACGCGTTGCTGTGCGCCGGGTGTCCGGCGGCCCGGGAGGCGCGAGTTTGCTAGCCTATCGCCCGCCGTCCGGCAAGTTGATGCGGTGCAGCGTGGGGACGTCGCGCCAGCGCGATGGTACCGCGGCGTTGCAATCTCCATCTGGCCCTTCAGCCTCGATCACGAGCCGTGACAGACGGCACTGTTCGTCACAGTGTTCGATCGCGTATCCAGGTTGCCTCGCGGATCGGAGACCCCATGCTGACAATCGCCGACAACCGACGCATCATCGAAACCGGCCCCGGCACGCCCTGCGGTGCGTTGATGCGCCGCTACTGGCAACCGGCTGCGCTGATCGAGGAGCTTGACCAACCGCGTCCGGTGAAGCGCGTCCGTCTGCTGGGCGAAGACCTGGTGCTGTTCCGGGACCAAGCCGGCAGCATCGGCCTGCTCGACCGCCATTGCGCGCACCGCGGCGCCGATCTCGCGTTCGGCCGCTGCGAGGATGGCGGCCTGCGCTGTCCGTTCCACGGTTGGCTGTACGACACAACCGGCGCGTGCCTGGAACAGCCTGCCGAACCGGCGGGCAGCACGTTTCATCGCAAGGTGCGTCAGCCTGGGTATCCATGCGTCGAACGCAGCGGCATCGTCTGGGCCTACATGGGACCCGGCGAGCCACCGCCGTTCGCGGCGTTCGACTGTTTCACCGCGCCGGACACACATGTCTTCGCGTTCAAGGGCCTTTGGTCGTGCAACTGGCTGCAGGCGCTGGAGGTCGGCATCGATCCCGGCCACGCCAGCTTTCTGCATCGCTTCTTCCAGGACGAGGACACGTCAGACGCCGCCTATGGCCGCCAGTTCCGCGCCGCGACGATCGGCGCCGACATTCCGATGACGCGCCTGATGCGCGAGGTGCCCAACCCGCGTCTCGACTCGGAAGAAGCGCCGTACGGCCTGCGCATCATCACCCGGCGACCGATCAACGATTCCGTCGTGCATCTGCGCATCACCAACATGGTGTTCCCCCATGCGTTCGTCATTCCGTTGAGCCGCGAGATGTCGATCACCCAGTGGCACGTGCCGATCGATGACACGCATTGCTACTGGTATGCGATCTTCACCAGCTTCGCCGCGCCGGTGGACAAGGCGACGATGCGGGCGCAGCGGCTGGCGACGCACGCACTGCCGGATTACGTGCCGCACGCAAGCCGCGCCAACGACTGGGGCTACGATCCGGAGGAGCAGCGCACCGCGACCTTCACCGGCATGGGCATGGACATCAACGTGCACGACCAGTGGGCGGTGGAGAGCATGGGCGCGATCCAGGACCGCACCAAGGAGCACCTCGGTTATTCCGATCGGATCATCACCGCCGCGCGCCGCATGATCTTCCGCGCGATAGACGATGTGGCCGAGGGCCGCGATCCGCCGCTGACGAGTGGCGCGGATGCGGTGCGCGGTCCGGCGACGATCGATGCGGTGGGTCCGGTGGAGGGCCTGGACGAATACTGGCAGGCGCTGGAAGCGGAGCGGCGGCGCGCTACGCCCTGGCTCGCCGCGACGCTGGAACCCGCGTGAGCGATTTCGTTGCGCGCCATGGGCTTTGGACCCAGGCGCAGACGGACGCGGCGGCCGAGATCGCCGAGCGGATCGCGAAACTCGGTGTTGTGCGCTTTGCCTTTTCCGACGCGCATGGCGTGGTCCGCGGCAAGACTTTGATCGCGGACGAGGCGGCGCGCGCGTTGCGCGCCGGCGTCACCTGCACGGTCACCATGCTGCTGAAAGACCTGTCGGGGCGCACGGCGTTTCCGATCTTCGAACCGGGTGGCGACGGCGCCGGCGACATGGTCATGGTCGCCGATCCCACCACGTTCCGCGTGCTGCCCTGGGCGCCGCACAGCGGATGGATCCTGTGCGACCTGTATCGGACCAACGGTGAACCGCACCCATTCTCGACGCGCACGCTGATGCGCCACATGCTGGCGCAACTCGCAAAGCGCGGCCTCGCCTGGCGCGCGGGGTTGGAAGTGGAATTCCATCTGTTCAAGTGCGACGACGACCTCGCTCCGCCGGATCATATCGCGATGCCAGGCCCGCCGCCGAAGGTCACGCCGCTGAACCACGGCTATCAGTATCTGACCGAGCTTCGTTACGACGCAATCGAACCGCTGATGGAGACGCTGCGCGGCAACCTTCAAGGACTTCGGCCTGCCGCTCCGCTCGCTCGAGATCGAATTCGGTCCGAGCCAGGTCGAGGTCACGTTCGGCGCCACGACCGGCATGGAACCCGCCGACCTGATGCTGCTGTTCCGCAATGCGACGAAGCAGATTTTCGCCCGCGAAGGCTATCTCGCCAGCTTCATGTGCCGTCCGCAGTTGCCGCACGTCGCATCGTCCGGCTGGCATCTGCATCATTCGATCGAAGACGCCGCCACCGGACGCAACCTGTTTCCGCACGCCGACGGCTTGTCCAAGCTGGCGCGCGGCTGGCTGGGCGGGTTGTTGCGGCATGCGGCGCCGGCGACCGCGTTCAGCACGCCGACGATCAACGGCTATAAACGCTACCGGCGCAACTCGATGGCGCCCGATCATATCGTCTGGGCCTATGACAATCGTGCGGCGATGGTGCGCGTTGTCGGCCTGCGCGCCGATCCAGCAACCCGTCTGGAGAACCGCGTCGGCGAGCCGGGGGCGAACCCGTATTTGTATATGGCTTCGCAGATCGCCGCGGGGCTCGATGGGGTTGCGACCGACGCCGATCCCGGTCCCGCTGCGGAAACACCGTACCGCGCCGAAGCACCTACGCTGCCGCGGACGCTGATGGAGGCGATCGCTGCACTACGTAAAAGTGGCTGCTTCCGCGCCGCATTCGGCGACCGGTTCATCGACTACTTCGTAACACTGAAGGAGTTCGAGATCAGCCGCTTTCTGTCCGACGTGACCGATTGGGAGCAGCGCGAGTATTTCGCGCTGCTATGACCGACGCGCCTGGTCAGTCGCCAGCCGCCTCCATCGCCTGATCCAGATCGGCGATCAGGTCGTCCGAGGTCTCCAGCCCGATCGACAGGCGGATCACATCCGGTCCCGCGCCCGCGGCCAGCCGTTGCTCGTCGGTAAGCTGGCGGTGCGTGGTCGAGGCCGGGTGCAGGATCAGGCTGCGCGTGTCGCCGATGTTCGCAAGATGCGAGAACAGCCGCACATTCTCCACCACCTTCACGCCGGCATCGTAGCCGCCGCGTACCCCGAAGGTGAACACCGCACCGGCGCCCCGCGGCAGGTACTTGCGCGCCAGCTTGAGGTACGGGCTCGACTCCAGGCCGGCATAGGAGACCCACGCCACGCCAGGGTGCCGTTCCAGGAACTCCGCGACCTTCTGCGCATTGGCGCAGTGCCGCTCCATCCGAACGTGCAGCGTCTCGATGCCGGTGATGGTCAGGAACGCGTTCATCGGCGCGAGCGTCGGACCATAGTCGCGCAAGGCTACCGCGCGCGCCTTGGTGGTGAACGCGAAGTCGCCAAAATTCTCATAGAAGCGCAGGCCGTGATAGGCGGGTTCCGGTTCGGTCAATGACGGAAACCGGCCACCCTGCGACCAGTCGAACCTGCCGCTTTCCACGACGATGCCGCCTAGCGAATTGCCGTGGCCGTCGAGGAACTTGGTGGTCGAGTGCACGATCAGATCGGCGCCCCACTCGAACGGCCGGCACAGGTACGGCGTGGCCAGCGTGTTGTCGACGATCAGCGGAATACCGGCGTCATGCGCGATCTTCGCCACCGCCTCCAGATCGACGATGATGCCGCCGGGATTGGCCAGGCTTTCGAGGAAGATCGCCTTGCAGCGCGGCGTCAGCGCGCGGCGGAAGTTCTCGGGATCGGTCGGATCGACGAAGTGGCAGGTCCAGCCAAGCTTCTTGAACGACAGGCCGAACTGCGTCAGCGATCCGCCATAGAGATTGCGTGAGGCAACGAACTCGTCGCCCTGTTCCATCATGGTGGCGAAGATCAGGAACTGCGCGGCATGACCCGACGCGGCGGCGCAAGCTGCGCGGCCGCCTTCCAGATTGGCGACGCGCTCCTCCAGCACGGCGACGGTCGGATTGGTCAGGCGCGCATAGATGTAGCCGAAATTGTGCAGATTGAACAGCGACGCCGCGTGGTCGACGTCGTTGAAAACGTAAGCGGTGGTCTGAAAGATCGGCGTGATGCGCGCGCCGGTGGTGGGGTCGGGTGACGCGCCGGCATGGATCGCACGCGTCTCGAAGCCGTAGCTGACATTGGCCGATGGCTCTGAGTGCGGCTTCGCCTTGCGTTCCGTCGGTGGCTCCGCCGCGCGATTGCGGATGATGCCGGAATTGACGCCGCTCCATGACAGTTCGCCGCCCAGCCGGCCGAATTCGATCTTTGGACAACGGTTCATGATCACTTCGATGCCGGCGCCCTCGGCGCGTGCCGCGGCCTCGTCATTGCGGATCCCAAGCTGCATCCACACCACCTTGGCACCGATCGCGATCGCATCGTCGACGATCGGACCGACCTGATCGGAGGTGCGGAAGATGTCGACCATGTCGATCTTGTCGGGAATGTCGCGCAGGCTGGCGTAGACCGTCTCGCCGAGCTGTTCATTACCGGCGGTGCCTGGGTTCACCGGGATGACGCGGTAGCCTTTGCCTTGCAGATACTTCATCACGAAGTAGCTGGGACGGTTCCAGTTGGACGAGGCGCCGACCATGGCGATGGTGCGCACGGTCGAGAGGATGCGGCGGATCTTCGCATCGGAATAACGGATTGGATCGACTGCGGTCATCTGCTCGCTCCCCGTCACACCCTACCGCTGTACCCTATGGCCGGGCTTGACGATGCGCTACTGTTACCGCGCCTGCTGGATCGCCGAGAGAATCCACCGCCCGCCCGGCGCGCGGACGAAGGTCCACAGCTCGGTTGCGGTCACGTGCTCGCTCGGGCTGCCGTCGACGATGCGGCCGGACGCATCGCGCGTCACATCGATCATCGTGAAGCGCATCGCCACGGTGGCATATTCGCGGCTGCCCTCGCTCCACGCCTGCGACAGGTCGCCCTGCAGCAGCCGCACATCGGTGACCTCGTTGCGCACCCCCTGGCTGGCCTGCTCGGCAAGCTGCTCACCGAAGTAGCTGAGCATCTCCGGCGTCACCAGCGCGCGCAGCGCGTTCAGGTCCTGGCGGCTCCATGCCGCCTGGATCGCCTGCAATAGTTGCTCGAATGCCCGGTAGTCCTGCGGACCGATCTGGAGTGGCGGCGGTCCGGCCGGCCCGCCGAAACCGCCCATCGGGCGCGGGCCAGGCGCGCCGCCGCGGGCAAAGATGTTCGGCCCGCCGGCGAACGCGGGCGACGGCCCGCGGAACAGGCGGATGACAAAGCGCACCAGCAACACGAGCAGGAAGATCTGCAGCAGGAAGCCCAGGAACCCGCCAAAGCCCAACATGCCGCCGAAGAACCCGTGGCCCAGCAACAGGCCGCCGATGCCGGCGCCGATCAGGCCCCCCATCAGGCCGGACATGAAGCCTGAGCGCGCACCGAAGCCGGCACCGGGCGCAGCGAAGCCGCCGCCGAATCCGGGTGAGGGATTGTTCGGTGTCATGCTGCGCTGCATCGGCGAGCCCGAATAGGGCGCGGTGTTGGTGGACGGCGGTGCCGACCATGTCATGCTGCCGCGGCTGCCGAACGAGCCGCCCCCGCCGGCGCGCGCGTCCGCCAGCCCCGGCGTCAACGCCAAAGCAAGCGCGGCGCAGGCCGCCAATACCAGGGACGTGCGACGCATCGCTGTTCGCTTTTTTGTGCGCATGCGGACCATATGGTGTCGGGCCGGCTCAGGCGCCAGCCATTGTCATGCCGTCCACCCGGACCGTCGGCGCGTCGGTGCCGCGGCGGAATCGCAGATCATTCGCCGGCGTCAGATGAGCGAACATTTCCAGCAGGTTGCCGGCGATGGTGAGCTCGGCGACCGGTTCGGCGAGGGCACCGTCGCGGATCATGAAGCCGGCCGCACCACGGCTGTAGTCGCCGGTGACGCCGTTCACCCCCATGCCGATCAGCTCGGTGACATAAATGCCCAGCCTGATGTCCGCCATCAGCTCCGCCGGCGTCAGGCTGCCGGCAGCGAGATACAGATTGCTCGGCGCCGGCGACGGCGGGCCGCCGGTGCCCCGCGCCGCGTGTCCAGTGGAGCGCAGGCCAAGCTGGCGCGCCGAGCGGCTGTCGAGCAGCCAGGTCGTCAGAACGCCATCGTCAATCAACGCACGGGCGGCGGTCGGGGTGCCTTCGCCGTCGAACACGCGGGACCGCAGCCCTCGCACCCGCCGCGGATCGTCGTGTATCGCGATCCCGGCAGCGAACAGCCGCTGGCCCATCTTATCCTTCAGGAACGAGGTGCCGCGCGCCACCGAGGCGCCGTTGATCGCTCCGGCAAGGTGGCCGAGCAGTCCGCCGGCAACGCGTGGGTCATAGACCACGGGCAGTTTGGCAGTGGCCGGCCGCGTCGGGTTCAGCCTGACGACGGCGCGCTCGCCGGCACTGCGACCGATCACCGCCGGATCGTCGAGGTCGGCCAGATAGACGGTCGAATGGTAGTCATAGTCGCGCTGCATCGCGGTTCCGGTGCCCGCCAGTGCCGACGCCGAGACCGAATGGCCGCTGCGCTCCGCGCTGCCGGCAAAGCCGGCCGAGGTGACCACGAACCCCGCGGTTCTGCTGAAGCCGGCTTCGGCGCCTTCCGAGTTGGTGATGCCCGGCACGGCGAGCGCCGCCTCCTCGGCCGCGGCGGCACGCGCGACCAGCTGTTCGGTGGTCGGCTCGGCAGAGTCCACCAGATCGAGCGCGACCGGCTCGGGCGGCGCGGCGGTGTCGGCGAGACCCGCATAGGGGTCCTCAGGCACCACCCGCGCCATCGCCACGGCCCGCTCCGCCAGTTCCTTGAAGCTGGCGGGGTCCATGGTGCTGGAGGAGACCATGGCGGCCCGCTGCCCCAGGAATACCCGCAGGCCGAGATCGCGGCCTTCCGATCGCTCGACGTGCTCGGTCTGGCCCAGCCGGCGCTGCACCGAAAGCGACGTGCCGGCGACCAGTACGGCGTCGGCCGCATCGGCCCCGGCGGCGCGGGCGCGGGCGATCAGGTCGGCGAGGAGGTCGAGTGGCTCGGGCATGGTATACTTTCCGGTTCCAACTGCCTCAGATGACCTTTACCAGCGATGAGTAGGCGCTCAGCTTGCGGTCGACCGTGTATAGGTGGATCGGCTCGATGATGGCTTGCGCCACGATGGCGCGATCGAACGGATCGCGATGGTGTAGTGGCAGGTCAGCGACCGCCGCCGCAGCCTGCCATCGCATCGGGAGCTCGAGAAAGCCGGTTGCGAGCGCCGATACCGCAATGTCCTCGGGGCGGACGGCGAAGTTGGTCCGGCCAAGGCGTGCCTTGATGGCAATCTCCCAGATACTGACGACGCTGAACACGATGTCGTTGTGCGGATCCTGGATGATTTCGCGCATTTCGGCTGGCAATCGATGAAACTCATCGAGCGCCCAGATCAACAGATGCGTATCGAGCAGAGCGCGGCTCACCGCCCCTCGAAGTCGGCCAGTATATCGTCTGGCAGCGGGTCGTCGAAGTCGTCCGGTACATGAAGCTTGCCAGCGAGCGTGCCCAACTTGCGCCGTTCCTTTTTTGGCTCGATGGGCACCAGCCGCGCGACCGGCTTTCCGGCCTTCGCGATGATGACCTCTTCACCCGCCGTGGCCGCATCCAGCAGACGCGACAACTGGCTCTTCGCGGCGTGGACATTGACAATAGGCATGAGCGCTCTCGTCGAACTTAGCTAAGGTTAGTCCGTCCGCGGCGGATTTCAAGCCGCCAGCTTATCCGCGATCTCACCCAGCGCCGGCACTCTCTCGGCCGGCCCCATCGTCGCCAATGTTGGCGCTCCGCGGAACAGCCGGGCGGCGGCCCGACAGACATCCGCCGTGGTCACCGCGTTGATCTTCGTCACCGTCTCCGCCGTCGGGACCACGCGACCGAACACCTGCAACTGCCGGGCAAGCTGCTCGCAGCGGCTGCCGGTGCTCTCCAGCGACATCAGCAGGCTGGCCTTCACCTGCGCCCGCGCCCGCGCCAGCTCCACCTCAGTCACCTCGGTCTGCACCTTGCGCAGCTCCTCGAGCGTGATTGGCATCAGCTCCTCGGCCTCGCTCTCGCCGGTGCCGGCGTAGATGCCGAACAGCCCGCCATCCAGGAACGGCGCGCTGAACGAGTAGATCGAGTACACCAGCCCCCGCTTCTCCCGCACCTCCTGGAACAGCCGCGACGACATGCCGCCGCCCAGCAGGGTCGAGAGCAGCAGCGTCGGGTAGTAGTCGCGGTCGCCGTAGCCGACCGAGGGGAAGCCCAGCACGATGTGCACCTGGTCGAGGTCGCGCGCCTCACGGAACTCGCCGCCACCGTAGCGCGCCGCCAGCATCGCGGGCACCGGATCGGTCGGCAGGTCGGCAAAGTGCACGTTGACCAGGTCGAGCAACTGCTTGTGGGTCAATGCGCCAGCCGCCGCCACGACCACATTGGGCGCGGAATAGTGCCGGCGCATGTACCCGGTCAGCATGGTGCGCGGCATCGACCTTATGCCCTCCTCCGACCCGAGCACCGGCCGGCCGATCGGCTGGGCCGGGTAAGCGTGCTCCTGGAAGTGGTCGAAGATGATGTCGTCCGGCGTGTCGTTGGCCTGGCCGATCTCCTGCAGAATCACGCCGCGCTCGCGCTCCAGTTCCTCCGGTTCGAAGGTGGAGTGGGTAAGGATGTCGCCGATGATGTCGGCGGCGAGCGCCGTATCCTCCTTCAGCACCTTCACGTAATAGGCGGTCTGCTCGCGGGCGGTGTAAGCGTTGATGTGGCCGCCGACCGCCTCGATCTCCTCGGCGATCTGCGCCGCGGAGCGGTGTTCGGTGCCCTTGAAGGCCATGTGTTCGAGGAAGTGGGAGACGCCGTTCTCCGCTTCCTGCTCATGGCGGGAGCCGGTGGCGACGTAGGCGCCGAGAGAAACGGTCTCCACCCGCTCCATCCGTTCGGTGACGACGGTGAGGCCGGAGCGGAGGCGGGTGAGCTGGATGGATTCTGACACTGGGAGCGGGTTCCTGAATGAGCCGGCTAGACTAGGTTCGCAGGGGTCACTGTTTCAATGGTCGATCACCTTGGCCGCCGACTTGATCAGCTCCGGCGGCAGCGTCACCCCCACGGCTGTCGCCGCCGCGGTGTTCAGTTGCAGATCGTAGGCATGATAGGCCATCGGCACGATAGTGCCCGGATCGCGCCCCAGCAGCACCGGCACCGCAAGCTCCTTGGCCCAGTCAAAACCGGTCTGGTACTGGTTCTGCCCGAACGACGCGATGGCGCCGTGCTCAACCGCCGTCGCGTCGAATGAGAACAGCGGCAGCCTGTTGTCGCGCGCTGTCTTTACGATGGCATCGAACGCCGAGGCGACGGTGTTGTCCTGCCCCGTCAGCAACACGTCCACACGGCCGACCAGTGAATTGGCGGCCGTCTTCACTTCCGCGCTGCCGCTGATCGCGATCTCCACCCAGGTCAGACCGCGACGTTCGGCCTCCGCCTTGGAGAGCCGGGCGAAGGTGGCCGAGTTGCTCTCCCCCGCGTTGTAGATCGTGCCGACCCGCCTGGCGTCCTGACGAACCTGCTGGATCACGTCGAACATGCGTGCGACCGGGGGAAAACCGTAGGTGCCGGTGACATTGCCGCCGGACGGCTTGTCCAGCGCCGCGATGATTCCCGCCTCGACCGGATTGGTCACGCATCCGAACACCACCGGCACTGCCGTGCCACGCGCCACGCGCACCGCGGCCTGCGCACTCGGCGTCGTACAGGGCGCCATCAGGTCAACCTTGTCGGCGAGGAATTTGTCCGCGATGTTGCGCGCGTTGCCGACGTCGCCCTGGGCGTTCTGGTATTCGAACACCAGGTTGGTCCCCTCGACGAAGCCCGCCGCTTTCAGCCCGTCGAGGAAGCCCTGGCGAGTGGCATTCAGTGCCGGGTGATCGACGATCTGGGTATAGCCGACGCGATAAACGTGTCCGGGCTGCTGCGCCGCGGCCACGGTGCCGGTAAGGCTGAACGCCGCCACGATTAGTGTCCTTGCCAGCCGCATCACACGTTTCCCCCCAACAGCACCCGATCATCCACCAGATCAGCCCCGACCGCCGCATGAAAGCGGTCGATCAGTCCCGCGACCGTCAGTGCCGACTTCTCGGCGCCGCGGACCTCGAAGGCAATCCTTCCCTCATGCATCATGATCAGGCGATTGCCCCACCGGATCGCCTCGGCCATGTTGTGCGTCACCATCAGCGTGGACAGCGCCGCCTCCGCGATCAATCGTCCGGTCAGCGCCATGACAACACCAGCGGTGCGCGGATCGAGGTTCGCCAGGTGCTCGTCGAGCAACAGCAGGCGCGGCGCGGCGCTGGTCGCCATCAGCAAGGCAATCGCCTGGCGCTGCCCGCCGGACAAACTGCCCATACGCGCATCGATCCGTTGCTCGAGCCCAAGTCCGACCGAGGCGAGCCGGCGGCGAAATTCATGCGCCCGTGCCGGGGTCACCGCGCGCCGCAGGCCTCGCGTTGCGCCACGCCGCGCGGCCATCGCCAGGTTCTCTGCAATCGACATCGACGCACAGGTGCTCTCCAGCGGATTCTGCGCGACCCGTCCGATCAGCGCGCCGCGCCGATGCACCGGTGCCAGGGTAACGTCGGCGCCATCAAGTTCGACCCGACCGGAATCCGGCAACACCAGGCCGCCGATGGCATTCAACAAGGTCGATTTTCCCGCGCCGTTGGACCCGATGATGGTCACGAAGTCGCCTGACTCCAGGACCAGGCTGACGCGGTCGAGCGCGCGCACCGCATTGGCGGTGCCAGCCATGAATGTCTTGCTCACCTCGCGCAGCGCCAGCATCAGGCAGCTTTGGCTCGCAGCCGCGGCAGCACCAGCGCGAGCAGCAGCAACGCTGCGGTGATCAGCTTGAGGTCCACCGGCGCGAGACCCACGCGCAACGCCAGCGCAACGAGCAACTGATAGATCAGCACGCCCACCACCGTCGCGACGACCCAGCGCTCGATCGGGCCGTCGCCGAACAGCGCCTCGCCGATCATCACCGCGGCAGCGCCGGTGACCAGGATGCCGATGCCCATGCCGATATCGGCGAAGCCGTGGTCCTGCGCCACCAGTGCTCCGGAGAGCGCGATCGCGCCGTTCGACAATCCAAGGCCGATCAGCTTCGTGCGATCTGTATCGACCCCGAGCGAGCGGATCATCGTCTCGTTCTCACCGGTCGCACGCACCGCCAGGCCAAGGTCGGTGTGCATGAACCAGGCGAGCGCGGCGCCGGCCAGCGCCAGCAGCAGCGCGCTCAGCACGATGGTCACGGCCGCTTCCGATGCGCCAACCAATTCGGTCGCCTGATCGAACAGCGTCCGCACCGACAGCAGCGACACGTTGGCGCGGCCCATCACACGCAGGTTCACCGTGTAGAGCGCGGTCATGACGATGATGCCGGCGATGATGTTGTTGATCCGCAGCTTGGTGTGGATCAGCGCGGTCATCATGCCCGCAGCCACGCCCGCGGCAATCGCCGCCAGCGTCGCCAGCAGGGGCCCCGCTCCGGCCACCAGCAGCGACGCCGCCACCGCCCCGCCCAGCGGATAGCTGCCCTCGGCCGTCAGATCGGGGAAGCGGAAGAAGCGAAACGAGACCAGCACACCTAACCCGAGGAAACCCGCCAGCGCGCCCTGTTCGAGCACGTTGAGCATCAGCGCGTGAAGCTGCATGGTCAGCTTGTAATGTCGTCGGCGGGGCGCTGCTCGCCACTTGGTCCTTTCGGCATCGACTTTGCTCCTGCCTGGCGGTGGCGCGTTACCCGAGACTGGGTGGTGGACGGCGAGTACCTGGGCTTCCAGTGCGAGCGCTTGGCTCGATGGGTTTCGCTGCGCTCTACCCATCCTACGAGCTACGAGCGGCGGGCCCGCGGTACTGTTGGTGTCGTAGGATGGGTAGCGCGCAGCGAAACCCATCACCCCTCGTCGCGATTCCACTTTGCTTGAAACCGCTTGATCGATCGCGCAATCTGCGCGCTCTGCGTTCCCTAATCCCTCTCAATGAGGGCGGACGCTCGGATCGACGCCTCGAATGGCGTGGACGTCGCTCCCCTCGATCCGTTGT
This sequence comes from uncultured Alphaproteobacteria bacterium, assembly GCA_963819855.1. Lineage (GTDB taxonomy): Bacteria > Pseudomonadota > Alphaproteobacteria > Acetobacterales > Acetobacteraceae > JAMXLO01. Next base: position 125,707 of record CAWFYC010000023.1, on the reverse strand, counting down.
TGAATATTCTACGGCTCCTGGTTTCACGGTGCGTAACGGGTGAAGACAAAGTCGCGAGCTTTGGCGGGTTCATGGCAGGGGAAGCAGGTTTTGTGCATCGCCTCGTCGGCAGGTTTGCCATCGGTAAAATCAGCAAATCCCCAGCCGCCCGTCGCGGCGTATTTTTGTGAGTCCTTGACCATGAACTGAATGTTCCTTGAGGATCCCGCAATGAAAGATTGGTCGTGGCCGAAAATTTTGTTGTTTTCCTTGGACGCGACGTCATCCCAATGCAGCGCCACAATTATTGAACCGTCCGGGAACGGCAGCTTCCCTTCCCGGTAGGCCTTGATCGCGATATCGTTGCCCAGCTGGGCACGCAACTGATTGAAGTCGCCGTCTTCACGCGCCACCGAGATCAACTGCCAGTTGCGGTATCCGGGAGGAATTTTAAGTCCATAGATCGGCGCGGCCGCTCCATCGGTCTGCCCGGATGCCGGGACCATGATGGTGGCCGCGCCGCCCAGCGCTCCAACTGCGAGCAGAACCAAAGCAATCCGTCCCATGGGGTGCCTACTTCCAGTGTTGATCTGTTCTTGGACGGCGATCGTTGGTGTTTCTCTTACTCGCCAGCTCTCGTCAGGTCACCGCGGCGCGCAGATCGTCCGGGCCTTGCTCCGCACCTGGCTCGGGGTGCCTCGCGCGATCATGAAGGTGAGCCGTAGGTCTACGGTCGATCAGGAGACTGAGCAACTCCGGGCGGCTGTAGTGACCGCGCGAGGCCATCAACTGCTTGCGTTTGTCGATCAGCGTAAAGTCGAGATCGGCGATCACCTCGCCTTCACCTGAACGGATAGGCTCGCCGAGCAGGCCGCGCCGCAGGCCGCCAGAGGTCCGCAGATAGCGGGAGCCGACTTCAGGCCGTCTTGGACTTGAACTCGTCGAGTTGCATCCGTGCGCCGGCGATCATGCACGACAGATCGGAGGTCAGCATCACCATGTCGAAGCCGCGTTTGACCGCGCCCGCCGCGAACGCCGCGCTGGCGCAGTGCATGACGCACTTGATGCCGTGCTTGTGCGCTGTCTCCAGAATCTTGTCGCAGGTGGCGAGATGCAGCGGGTCGGGGTTATCGCCGCGCGGGGCCAGGCCCAGCGCGAACGACAGATCGGCTGGCCCGATGTAGACGGCGTCGACGCCCGGCGTGGCGCAGATGGCATCGAGGTTGGCGAGGCCCTCCTTCGTCTCGATCATCGCCATGATGACGATTTCGTCGTTGGCATGGGCCACGTAGTCGGCGCCACCGTAGTGCATGGCGCGGACGGGACCATTGGAGCGCATGCCGACAGGCGGGTAGCGGCACGCGGCCACCGCCATCGCCGCTTCCGCGGCGGTATTGACCAGCGGCACGATGATACCGTAGGCGCCAAGATCCAGCGCCTTCATGATGGCCGCGGGCTCGTTCCATGCGACCCGCACGACCGGAACCGTGTCGGTCTGCGAGATCGCCTGCAGCAAGGTCCCGACATCTTTCATCTCAGAGGTGCCGTGCTGCAGGTCGACACACAGCGCATCGAATCCCTGACGCGCCATGACCTCGGCCGTGAACCCGTGGGACACCGAGAGCCAGCCCAGCGTCACGCATTGGCCGGCACGCCACATCTGCTTGATTTTGTTGGACCGCATCGTCACACCTCCGGTGAAGTTCATTGATCCCACGAATGGGTTAAACTGCATCAATCTCGTATGCGCTGGCTAAATCAACCGAAGGCCGCACCGACCCGCCTATACAGCAGCGGGCACCAAACCAACAGTCGTGGCACCTCGGGCCATTTGGGCTGGCAGGCTGCTGGCGGTTTTGGGATAGCCGCGCCGGCCTGAATCACAAGGTGCTACCCCCGGTGTACGCCCCAGAACAGCGGGAACATCGATTTCACGATGTCTCTGATGTCTGAGCGGAACGCGGTCGGCTGAAAAATCTGACCAAGCGGGATGTAGGGCAGAGTTTCCAAACCGCGCAGCTGGATTTGCTCGGCGAGCGCTTTTTGTGACGCCAGGTCCGGGGCATCGAACCAGGCATCGCGCAGCTCCTCCAACTTTTCATCCGTCGGCCAGCCGAACCAGGCCTTCTGGCCGCTGCCCCGCAACGCGAAGTTGCCGCCGGGATTGGATACGGTGACGCCATCCAAAGCAGTAATGAAAGCGCTCCAGCCGCCCTTGTCGGTCGGGTTCTTACTGGTCCGCCGGGTGACCACCGTACCCCAGTCCATCGCCTGGAAATCCACGGTCAGACCAAGCTTCTGAAACAGATCGCGGGCCACGAAAGATACCTGGCTGTAGACCGGCCGATCGCTGGGCGATAGCAACACGACCGGTTCACCGCGGTAACCCGCCTCCGCCACCAGTCGCCTCGCCAGAGCAAGATCGCGTGGCCGGGTCAGCACTTCGAGGCCGGCGTGCGACGCCATCGGTTGACCGTCCGCAAAATAGCCGCCCGGCACATGGCCGAGTTCCGCCTGCTCACCGATCACCGCCGTGACGAAGGCTTTCTGATCGAGCGCCGGCAGCAGCGCGCGTCGCAGCTTCGGGTTGTCGAACGGCGCGGTCAGGTGATTGAGCGCAATGATCGGCTGCCATCCGAAGGGATCATTCACCGCGACCAGCACGTCGGGCACGGTCCGCAGCATCGGGCAAAGGTCGATCAGCGGCTGTTCGATCCAGTCGACCTCGCCCTTCTGCAACGCGGCGGCGGCGGTCGCGGAGTCCGGTTGCACGATCCATTCGACCCGCTCGAAATGCGCCACCTTGCCGCCCGCGTAGAAACTGGGCGGCTCCTGACGCGGCACGTAGCCATCGAAGCGCGCGTAACTTGCGCGGGCACCGGAAACCCACTCGCCGGGCAGAAAGCGAAACGGCCCTGATCCAATCGTCTCCTTGACCTGTTCGGAGGCGGGTGTCTTCGCCATACGCTCGGGCATCATGAAGCAGCTTCGCGCGCCAAGACCGTAGAGCATCTGGCGAAACGGCTTTCTCAGCCGGATCTGGAAACGCCGGTCGTCGACAGCAACGATTTCATTTGCCACCCGCGTCAATTGCTGGCCGAACGAATCGCGCGAGGCCCAACGCTGCAGCGACATCACGCAGTCCTTCGCCAGGACCTTCTCGCCGTCGTGGAAGCTGAGCCCGTCGCGCAACGTGAACGTCCAGGTCAACTCGTCGGTCGAGACGTCGTGCCCCGCGCACATCTGCGGTTGCAACCGGTTGCTGGCGTCGATCCCGTACAGCGTGTCGTAGACCAGATAACCGTGCGCCTGGGCCACCAACGCGGTGGTCCAAATCGGGTCGAGCGACGTGAGATTCGCGTTCGGGATAAACCGCAGCGGCAGCGTGTCAGCGCGTGCCAGCCAAGGGGTCATCAGCAGGGGTGTAGCCTTCAGCAGGTCGCGACGGCGCATGGTGCCTCCCATTTTTTTGTTCTGAGTGTCGCAATCGCCACCCGCGCACCAGCGGGTGTGCGACAGAGTTTGAACCGCTGCTCAGTAAAATACGCTGCGCCCGGCTCCTCCGGTTGCCGCGACAAGCTCGCCGGAGACCGCCCAGGCCCTGTCCGAGGCCAGGAATACTGTGACGAATGCGACCTCCGAGGCGTCCACCATGCGGCATATGGCGTTGCCGCGCGGGGAGTCGGGAGCGAAATCCTGTCGCTCCGCCGCTTCCGGGGATACGCCCAGCTGGGCGGCGCGAGCAGCAAGCAGGCTCGGCGTGCGCTCGGTGCGGGTCGTGCCGGGATGGATGCAGTTGACCGTGATCCCGTGACGGCCCAATTGGACCGCCAACGTCTTGGTCATGTGCACCAGACCGGCATTGCGTGCTCCGCCGCTGAGATTGCCGGCGTTGCGGGCGTTGGCACCGCTGATGTTGATGATGCGGCCCCACCCCTCCTGCTTCATGAAAGGAATGACAGCGCGGGAACAGCGCAGTGCTCCGACATACTTCACGTTGAAATCCTGCAGCAAATCCTCGTCGACGACCGTTTCGATCGGGCCGGTCGCGGTGGCCGAGCCGCCTGGCGCTGATCCGCTGTTGACCAGGATGTGCAGGCCGCCCAGTTGCTGTGCCGCCTCGGCGACCATGCGGTCCACCTGCGCCTTGTCGGTGACATCGGCCGCGAAGGGAACGATACGGCGGTTCGTCTCCGCACCCAGCTCCCGGGCGGTCGCCTCCAGATCAGCCTTGGTCCGCGCCACGATCGCCACATCGACGCCTTCGCGAGCCAATTCCCGCGCGATGGCCTTGCCAATGCCGCGACTGCCGCCAGTCACGATCGCATGCTTCCCTTGCAATCCGAGGTCCATGGCATTCTCCCCCTTTGGCGTGACCGCGATTTTGTTGTGTCGCTGGTCATTGTTCTATCTGCGGGATCATGGCGCAAGGGTTGCAGGACGCGGGGCGAAGGATCGAAGGTGTAGACATACCTCCGCCAGCCATCAGCGCGCGAGGTAGCGGCACATCGTATCGCGCCGCGCGATCACCGCACCGAACTCGACCGCGGTCTGCCGATTCAAGACACGCGCGAACTGGTCAACCTAAATCGCAAACGGACCAGCGCTTGGCGTTGATCGTGTCCATTCAGACTTGGCACACAGGCAGCATTCGACCCAAGCGGACGATGGCGGCCGCGCCGTTATACACGGCCAAGCGCCCATCCGGACGACGAGGTGACAATCGCGGTCCAAAGTGCTGCTTGCTGCGCTCAAGGGGTTTGGCGGGGGAGGTCAATCGACCGCCGCGGGCGCCGTCTAGCGGCGCAGCCGTTCGACCTTCGCCATCGCTGCCGCGCCAGGCCACTCCTCGACGAGCCAGTGGGGTAGCGGGTCGTCCGCGCTGCTCAGCGGCAGCACTTCGTCTTCATCGCCTCGGCCGTTCGGAAACAACTCCAGCGCCCGCGGCATCTCATAATAGATCTCCAGGCCATTGCCGTCGGGATCGGCGAAATAGATGCTGCGCTGGCAAATATGGTCGGCGGCACGCTGGATCTCGACGCCGTTTTTGAGCAGGTGGGCGTAGGCCTCGCGCAACGCCGCATAGCTGGCAACCTTGAACGCGATATGCGCGAGCCCGAGCTGTCCGGCCTGCGGCCTCGACGCATCCTGGGGTGCGGGATGCTGCATAATGTCGATGGTATGAAAGCCGTCGCCCAGCGTCATGAACACGCCGCCGTGCTCTGGGTCTTGCTCGGCGATGCGAAACCCCAACACGTCGCGGTAGAACCGCTTTGACGCTTCCTCGTCGGTCACCCGCAACAGAACGTGACCTATACCGCTCAGGTTGATCATGTCAGGCTTCCCCTTCTGGCACGGCTACATATTAGCTGAGCGACGTGGCCGAATATAGCGATCATCGGAACGGCCGTGATCGACCCAGGTCGCACGCTCGACTGCTCGACCCCCGAGACAGGCCTTGAGACACTACCCGTCAGCGCGTGAGGTAGTGGCCCAGATCGATCGCCTCCGCGCCGGGAATGCGCTTGCGCAGGAATTCGGCCTTGCGGCCGAACGGTACCGTGGCGTCGATGCCAAGGCGCCCGAAGAAGTCCCTGTGCGGATCGCGATAGAAGCCCGGCACGTCCGGGACCACCAGTGCCCGCGCGTCGGCGCGGCCGCGCGTCAGATACGCCCACCACACATCGTCGAAGTCGTTGATGTCCACGTCATCGTCCACCACGAGGACGCTCTTGTTGAAGTCGTGGTTGGCGCCCATCGCGGTTAGCATGACCTGCCTGGCGTGGCCCTCATACAACTGTTCGATCTGCACCACCGTGCTCAAGACGTTGGGCACGCAGGCGACGTCGATGATCCCGCGTTGCTTGGCCGCTAGCAGCGCCTGATACACCCGTGTCGCGACCGACAGTTCGAGCAGGCGCAGGTCCTCGGGTGAGCCGCAGACCAGCGCATGGTAGATCGCATCGCGCCGCGCAACCACGGCGCTGACTTCGAGCACGTGGTTGTCGCCTACCGGCACATAGGTGCCGAGAAACTCACCGAACGGCCCCTCTGGTCGCCGCACGTTGGGCAGGATGCGGCCCTCGATGACGATCTCGGTCTCCGCCGGCACCGACAGCGGAACGGTGCGGCATCGGCGCATCGGCAATGGTCGCCCGGCAAGCCGGCCGGCGACCTCCAGCTCGCTTTCGTCGTAGGCGATCGGCGCGGCGGCCGCCAGCACCAGTTCGGGCGGCGGGCCAAGCATGATGGCAACGTCCAACGCCTCGCCGCGCGCCTCCGCCTTGGCCTGGTACCGAGTTAAGTCATGTGGACCGCCGAGCCGGATGCGCAGTTCGGTGTCGCTGATGATCTGCGCGCGATGGAACGAAAGGTTCGGCACCTTGGTGTCCGGCTCGTTGGCCAGATAGACGCCGGCGGTCAGATACGGGCCGGCATCGAGCTCGAAGTAGGTGATCGGTGGCAGGTCTGACAGCCGGACCTCCTCCAGGTCGTTCGGTTCGGCCACGTCGACCGGCGGCACCACTGGCGTTGTCATGATCTCCAGCCAGCGCTTGCAGAAACTCGTGTTGCCGCCGAGCATTTTCGTCAACCGCGGGCGGCTGCCGAAGATGTTGGTCATCACCGGATAGCGCGAGCCCGCGACGCGGCGGAACAGCAGCGGCGCGTCGCTTTCGCGCTGTGAGCGCTGCGTGACCGCGGCGAGCTCGAATTGACCGGACACCTCGCGCTCCACCACGCGAACGCGGTTCTCGGCCAGCAGCGTGTCGAGATAGCGGCGCATCAGTCCTCCTCTCGCCAGCGACGCACCAGTCCGGTTTCGATGCCGAACAGGTCGAGCGCGCGCCCTACGGTCTGGTCAACCATGTCGTCCACGCTCTGCGGCTGGGTGTAGAACGCCGGCACCGGCGGCGCGATGATCGCGCCCATTTCGGATAGTGCCAGCATGGTGCGCAGGTGGCCGGTGTGCAGCGGCGTCTCGCGCACCATCAGCACCAGGCGGCGACGTTCCTTCAGCACCACATCGGCGGCGCGCGTCAGCAGCGTGGTTGTGACTCCGCTGGCGATCTCCGACATCGAGCGGATCGAGCAGGGTGCGACGATCATGCCCTCGGTCCGGTACGAACCGCTGGAAATGGCGGCACCGATATCGCTGGCGGCGTAATGGACATCGGCCATCGCCTTCACTTCGGCCACCTTGCGGCTGGTCTCGTGCGCCAGTGCGATCTCGGCGGCGCGCGAGATCACCAGATGCGTTTCGACCGGCGTGTTGCGCAGGATCTGCAGCAGGCGGATGCCATAGACGATGCCGGATGCGCCGGAGATGCCGATGATCAGGCGGTTCGGTCTGCCTTCCGCCAACGATGTTCCCCCGTACTCGTCATTGCGAGGAGCGCAGCTACGAAGCAAGCTAGTTCGAGCTGTGCGCCGTGACCTAGATTGCTTCGTCGCTGCGCTGCTAGCAATGACAACGGAGCAGAGCGCCATGAGCGACCAACTGCCGACGGCCACGCGCGTCTCCGACCCCGGCATCCGTGCGCTGTACCGGCTGGAGAACCGCTGGCAAGCCTGGCTCGACGTCGAGGTCGCGCTGGCCCGCGCGCAGGCTGAACTCGGCATCATCCCGGCGGATGCCGCCGAGGCGATCGCTCGCGCCGCGCGGCTGGAACTGCTGGATCGCGCACGGATCGACGAGGGCTTCGCCCGCACCGGCCACACCATCGTGCCGCTGGTATGGGAGCTATCCCGCGTGGTCGGCGAGCCGCATGGCGGCTGGGTGCACTGGGGCGCCACCACGCAGAACATCACCCAGACCGGCGACCTGCTGGTGCTGCGCCAGGCGCACCGCATCTTCCTTCGCCTGATCGGCGAGGCGCTGACCGCGATGGCCGATCTCGCCGAGCGTGGCGCGGACATGCCGATGCCCGGCCGCACGCATGGCCAGCACGCGGTGCCTGCCACCTTCGGCTACAAGGTCGCGGTGTGGATCGACGAACTGCTGCGCCATGTCGAACGGCTGCGCCAGGCCGCACCGCGGTTGTTCGTCGCCATGCTGGGCGGCGGCGCGGGGACGTTCGCCTCGCTGGGCAGGCAGGGGCCACCGGTGCAGGCGGCCATCGGCCGGCAGCTCGGCTTCGGCACGATGACCGTGCCGTCGCGTGCGCTCGGGGACCATCTGGCGGAGAACATCTGCCTGCTCGGCCTGCTGGCGGCGACCTGCGGCAAGATCGGCCGCGAGGTCTATACGTTGATGAAGACCGAGTTCGGCGAGGTGGAGGAACCGGTGCCGCCCGGCACCGTCGGCAGCTCCACCATGCCGCAAAAACGCAATCCGAAGCTGTGCCAGGACATCATCGCCGCAGCGGCCGAGGTGCGCGCGACGGTCCCGCTGGCGCTGGAGGCGATGCAGACCGAGCACGAGGCGGACCGTACCACCAGCCTGATGATGGACTCGGCCGAGGCGCGCGCCTGTGTCGAGACCGGCGACATGCTGGCGCGGCTGGGCGAGGTGATGCGGGGACTGCGGCTCGATCCGGCGCGAATGCGGCGCAATCTGGAACTGGGCGGCGGGCTGATCATGGCCGAGGCGGTGATGCTGGAACTCGGCGCCACGATCGGACGGCAGCATGCGCATGACGTGGTGTACGAGGCGGCGCAGGCGGCGGCGGTGGAGGGGCGGTCGTTCGGGGATCTGCTGGCGGCGGATCCGCTGGTGACTGCGCACCTCGATGCCGCGGCGATCGCGGCGTTGCTGGACCCGACGGCGTATACTGGGTTGTGCGCGGAGATGGCGCGGGAGGCGGCGCAACGGGCGCGGGATGGGGCGGCGGGGTTGTTGTAACGCCGCTTCCTCCCGATGCGGGTCTGTGCTGACAGCCAGCCAGTATAACACGGATTGCACGGATAAGCAGATTAAGCCACGGATTACACGGAAAGGAAGTTTTGGGCGCTTCGCGCAAAGCAGATGCCAGCACCGCGCGGAGTGCATCAAATACTGCTGTAGCTACAGCGTGCGGGCACTGCGCAGCCGATCTTCTTGGCCAAGTTGCCACCTGTGTGGTCGAGAGATGCTGCACACGCTCCGGCAGCGGCCGCCTGTCAACGGAATTTGTAACAGCGCGGCCTTTCGATGAAATCATTCGCTCTCATGGACAATAATCCAACTGTTTCCCAGATTATCTAAACATCGCGCATGAATGCCGTTGCCAACGCAAAACATAGGTCCGAAGAAAATTTGGTTGCGCTTCCACCTTCGCCCTTCTGTTTTCGGAACTGTTTGGTCCGTCATCGGTCTTAAGGCCAAATGTTATTTGGAATGCGTCCGAAACGCGGTCAAAGTCCGTGTCAAAGTGGGAGGGTTCGAATGACATCGACCAACTGGACCGGCAAATCGGGCAGCACCGACTTCGGCAACATCGGCAATTGGGACAATGGCGTCCCTACCGAGACAGTGGATGGCTTCATTATCGGCGCCGCCGGGGCGCCCGTCAGTGTCGTCTACGCGAGCGGCACCACTTCGGCGCATAGCCTGATCACGGACTTCGCCAATCTGACGGTGACCGGCGGCGCACTCACGATAATTGCGGATTCGACGCTAGGCGGCAATCTGAACCAAACCGGTGGCGTTCTGACCTTCGACGGGAATGCCGCCGTCTCTGGCAACTTCGGTCTCACCAATGGCACGGTCGCGATCGCCGCGGGCAGCACGCTGGCGGTCTCCGGAGCGACCCAGTTCGGGCCCTTTGGCACCGGGCAGGTCAACGGACCGGGCACGCTGTCCACCGCCGGCACCACGACGATCGAGGAGACCCTCCTGCTCGGCGGCGGGCTGGACTGGAGCAACAGCGGCACCGTCAATGACGGCGGCAACATCTCCGCCAACGGTGCGGCGACGCTGACCAACCTGGCCGGCGCCAGCTTCAACCTGACCACCGACTTCCTCAACATCGCCAACGCCGGCGGCAGCCTGAGCTTCATCAACCAGGGCACCCTGGCCAAAACCGGTACCATCGCCGGCACCAGCCGGCTCTCTGTCGCAGTCACCGACACCGGCACCATCACTTCCGACAGCGGCACCCTGGAGTTCGACGGCGGCGGCGCGTTCAGCGGCGCGATCGACGGCGCCGGCACTGTCGCGTTCGGCGGCGGCACCAGCACCCTCGGCGACCTGACCGCGGTGAACCTGGAGGTCGATGGCGGCACGGCGCTGCTCACCGGCAGCGAGGTCGCGGTTTCCGGCACGTTCTACCAGACCAACGGCACAGTCTCGATCGCTTCGGGTGACACACTGGTGGTCGCCGGAGCGACGCAGTTCGGGCCCTTTGGCACCGGGCAGGTCAACGGACCGGGCACGCTGTCCACCGCCGGCACCACGACGATCGAGGAGACCCTCCTGCTCGGCGGCGGGCTGGACTGGAGCAACAGCGGCACCGTCAATGACGGCGGCAACATCTCCGCCAACGGTGCGGCGACGCTGACCAACCTGGCCGGCGCCAGCTTCAACCTGACCACCGACTTCCTCAACATCGCCAACGCCGGCGGCAGCCTGAGCTTCATTAACCTGGGCACCCTGGCCAAGACCGGTACCATCGCCGGCACCAGCCGGATCTCCGTCGCGGTCACCGACACCGGCACCATTACTTCCGACAGCGGCACCCTGGAGTTCGACGGCGGCGGCACTTTCAGCGGCGCGATCGACGGCGCTGGTACTGTCGCGTTCGGCGGCGGCACCAGCACCCTCGGCGACCTGACCGCGGTGAACCTGGAGGTCGATGGCGGCACGGCGCTGCTCACCGGCAGCCAGGTCGCCGTCTCCGGCACGTTCTACCAGACCAACGGCACGGTCGCGATCGCTGGGGGCAGCACGCTGGCGGTCTCGGGTGCAGCGCAGTTCGGGCCGTTCGGCACCGGGCAGGTCAACGGACCGGGCACGCTGTCCACCGCCGGCACCACGACGATCGAGGAGACCCTCCTGCTTGGCGGTGGGCTGGACTGGAGCAACAGCGGCACCATCAACGACGACGGCAACATTTCCGCCAATGGCACGGCCACACTGACCAACCTGGCCGGCGCCAGCTTCAACCTGACCACCGACTTCCTCAACATCGCCAACGCCGGCGGCAGCCTGAGCTTCATCAACCAGGGCACCCTGGCCAAAACCGGCACCATCGCTGGCACCAGCCGGCTCTCCGTCGCGGTCACCGACAGCGGCACCATCACTTCCGACAGCGGCACCCTGGAATTCGACGGCGGCGGCGCGTTCAGCGGCGCCATCGACGGCGCCGGCACTGTCGCGTTCGGCGGCGGCACCAGCACCCTCGGCGACCTGACCGCGGTGAACCTGGCGGTCGATGGCGGCACGGCGCTGCTCACCGGCAGCCAGGTCACCGTCTCCGGCACGTTCTACCAGACCAACGGCACGGTCGCGATCGCCGCGGGCAGCACGCTGACGGTCGCCGGAGCGACACAGTTCGGGCCGTTCGGCACCGGGCAGGTCAATGGACCGGGCACGCTGTCCACCGCCGGCACCACGACGATCGAGGAAACCATCCTGCTCGGCGGCGGGTTGGACTGGAGCAACAGCGGCACCGTCAACGACGGCGGCAACATCTCCGCCAACGGTGTGGCGACGCTGACCAACCTGGCCGGCGCCAGCTTCAACCTGACCACCGACTTCCTCAACATCGCCAACGCCGGCGGCGCCCTAAACTTCATCAACCAGGGCACCCTGGCCAAGACCGGTACCATCGCCGGCACCAGCCGGATCTCCGTCGCGGTCACCGACACCGGCACCATTACTTCCGACAGCGGCACCCTGGAGTTCGACGGCGGCGGCACTTTCAGCGGCGCGATCGACGGCACGGGCAAGGTCAATTTCGGCGGCGGCACCAGCACGGTCGACGCCGCCCTGACGGCGACCGATGCGTTCGATCAGACCGGTGGCGCGATCGCTATCAGCCAGAACGATGTCCTGACGCTGGCGGGTGCGGCGCAGTTCGGGCCGTTCGGCTCAGGCGAGGTCGATGGCCCCGGCACGCTCGCCACCACCGGCACCACGACCGTCGAGGAGCCCCTGACGCTCGGCGGCGGGCTGAACTGGACCAACGGCGGCGTGGTCAATGATGCCGGCAACATCTCTGCCGGCGATGCCAGCGGCGGCAGCGCGACACTGACCAACCTCGCCGGCGCCAGCTTCAACCTGACCGGCGACTTCCTCACCATCGCCAATGCCAGCTACAGCGACGGCACCGGCTCGCACACCGGCAGCCTGAGCTTCGTCAACCAGGGCACCCTGGCGAAGACCCTCGGTGCCGGCACCAGCCATATCGACACCGCCGTCACCGACACCGGCACCATCGCTTCCGACAGCGGCACCCTGGAGTTCGACGGCGGCGGCAGTTTCAGCGGCGCCATCACGGGCGCGGGCAACGTCGCGTTCGGCGGCGGCACCAGTACGCTCGGGGGCCCTGGCGGCCTGAGCGCAGTGAACCTGGAGGTGGACGGCGGGACCGCGCTGGTTACCGGCAGCGATGTCGCCGTCTCCGGCACGTTCTACCAGACCAACGGCACGGTCGCTATCGCCTCGGGTGACACCCTGGCGGTCTCGGGTGCCGCGCAGTTCGGTCCATTCGGTGCCGGGCAGGTCAATGGACCGGGCACCCTGTCCACCAAGGGCACGACGACGATCGACGAGGCCCTGACGCTCGGCGGCGGGCTGAACTGGACCAACGGCGGAACCGTCAACGACGCCAACAACATCTCTGGCGGCGACGCCAGCGGCGGCAGCGCGACGCTGACCAACCTGGCCGGCGCCAGCTTCGACCTGACCGGCGATTTCATCAATATCGCCAACGCCAGCTACAGCGACAGCACCGGCTCGCACACCGGCAGCCTAAGCTTGGTCAACCAGGGCACGCTGGCGAAGACCGGCGGCACCGGTACCAGCACCATTGCTGTGGGGCTGGATAACTCGGGGACGGTCGATGCTCAGCAAGGGACCCTGGTGCTGAGTGGCGCCGTCAACAACTCCGGCACCATGGAGACCGGCGCCGACGGTGTGCTGGATGCGACCGACGGTATCACCGGCAACGGATCACTGATCGTCGGTTATGGCGGCAAGATCCAGCTCAAGGGCGCCACAAGCCAGTCCGTCTTCTTTACGGGGCCAGGTACGCTGCAACTGGATTCCCCCGCCGACTTCTCTGGATCAATCGCTGGCCTGACCACGGGCGATCAGATCACGTTTGGCGGCGCCTCAGTAAGCGGAGCCACCCTGAATGGTTCGACGCTGACCGTCGATCTTGCTGGTGGCGGCACTTTGGCACTTAACGTGACCGGCTCGCTCTCGACCGATGACTTCGTGGCTTCGGGGGGCACTCTGACTGCTGCGATACAGCCGCCGCTGATCGTCGCTCCCGCTAGTGTCGTAGCGCCTTTCGAAGCTGGCATACCAATACCCATTTCCATCGCTGACGCCTACATCGCGGCCACTGGTGGGACCGTCACAGTAACCGTGAGCGATGATAGCGGATTGCTAGCCGTCAGTAACCCGGGGAGTAGTGTCACAGGGAACACCAACGTTTCCGGCTCGCAGGACCCCACGATTTCAGGCTCACTCGCCGACGTAAACGGCCAGCTATCAAACCTAGTCTACGAAGGAGCCAGACCATCCGACTCAATAAAGGTGAATGTAACTGACAGCAGGGGCGGCAACACCGGCACCATGATCGAGGTAACAAATGATCTGGTCGATTCTGCTGAGACACTTGGGACCGATGCAAAGTTGTATGGTTCGCTGCCTCCTTCTTCAGCGGGTGACCCTGTTTTAACAGACGTTGCGAGTTTCAGTGCCTTGCTCGCGTCGTACTTAACTCAAGACCTGTCGGGCCCTCAGTTTCAGAAGAACCTCAACCAAATAGATGCTTCCGTCGCTACCATCGCCGCGCAAAGCGCCGGCGGTCTTGGCGAAGGACAGGTTTTGCAGGATGCCTTCCCTTTGTTGGCCATGATCGAAACGCAACTTCTCGCGCCAATAAGCGGCGACCAGTCTCCACAGGCGATCTCGAATATTACCAACGCAGCGAACGCCCTCGAGCAGGCTATTGGGAGTGGCTCTGCCACGCGGAATGAACTTCTGGCTTACATAGGGTCTCTACTGGGTGACATCGCAAAGCCAAACGGAATGGGATTTTATCAACTGACAGATCTGAGCGTACAGGACCAGGCACTTATACTTAATGATATCGACACCGTTCTGTCCGATGAAAATCGTGGTACAGGCCCATCATCGACACTAGATAGCGCAGAGAAGTTGGGGTTCGACTTGCAGGATGGCTTGGTAGGGTCAGCTTACGGCTCTGCCGCCGAGAACACATTTTCAAGCGCACTGCAATATATCCAGGCCTTGAACGACGATCTTGTCATCGGGAGTCCCCAAGGGGCTCTGTTGGACGCCTCAATCTTTGGGGTAAAGAACGCTGCATCTATATTAACGGCACGAAGCCTTAGCAAGTCGCTACCAAATATAGGTGGCTTCCTAACGGCTGTGACATACATGATAAACGCCGGACAGCAGCTCGACAACGATGTACAGCACCCAGAAACGGATCCCAACGGGACGCTGACTATTTTGGACTCTCTTAGGTTTGACGTAGGATGCATTGGCGTTGCAACTGCTGTTGCACTTTTGCTTGGGACCGCGTCCGCACCTATCCTCATTATTGCGGCTAGTGCCGGCATTCTTGGCCTTGCTCTCGATTATGCCCGCGCATATGCGGTAGCTCAGGGCGATGTCCACCTTCTCACCTACGACGGCCTTTATTATAACTTCCAAGCAGCCGGCGAATTCCTCCTGTCGCAATCCACCCAACTTGGCAACAGCTTTCAGGTCCAGGTCCGGCTGCAGTCCTGGGAAAATAGTTCATACGTCAGCGTCATCACCCAGGCCGCGGTTGCGGTGGGCAGTGACCGCGTCACCTTTGGTGCCGGACGCAGCGACTTCGTAATGGTGGACGGGCAGGCGGCAACGCTGAGCGCCAGCAATCCGACGCTCAACCTGGCCGGCGGTCAACTCGTCAGAATCTCTGCGGCAGAGTACCAGCTCACCTGGAACACGGGAGAGGTGCTCACCGTCTTCGGTGGCGGCACCTATCTGAACCTGACCATCGCAGGGGGCCCCGCGGATGGCCCTGGCTCGCTGCGAGGCCTGCTGGGCAGCGACAATGGCACCGCAAACGAGTTCACGCTGCCGAACGGGACCGTCTTGCAGCAGCCGGTCTCCGCCTCGGAGCTGTACGGCGAGTTCGCCAATGCGTGGCGTGTCACGCAGGCGACGTCGTTGCTCGATTACGGCCCCGGCCAAACCACCGCGACCTTCACCAACACGCAGTTCCCTGCCGGCGTCGTCCCGTTGAGCAGCCTCCCTGCCAGCGTCCTGCAGAACGCGCAGAACATGGTCACCGCGGCAGGGATCACCGATCCCGGCCTCGCTCAGGGCGCAACCGAGGACTATCTCCTCACTGGCGACAAAAGCTTCATCCAGTCCGCGGCGCAGCAGCAGAATACTACGGCCACAACCTCTCTCGTCGTCACGCCGCCGACCGATACGCTGACCGGCGTTGGCATCGCATCTGTGGCGAGCACCGTAACGGAGGCCGCAAGCGGCCCGACGGAGGTCGCCTTCGACATCTACCGAACTGGGCCCGATGCGGTTCCGCAGACGGTGAACTACGCAGTCCTATCTCCTGGCGCCGGATACCTTGGTTCCGGGAATTTCGCGGGTGGGGTGTTGCCCACTGGACAGATGACGATCGCCGCCGGGCAAACAATCGCAACGCTGACCCTCGACGTGATCGGCGGCATCGGCAGCGTGCCATCGGAGACGCTTAAGCTTCAGGTGGACACCGGTCAGACCGGCGTCCCGGTCCTGGCGCCAACCGCAAGCGTGACGATCGGCAACGCCCAGCCGGTTGCGGGCAGCCCCGCGGTTCCCGCCTTCCGGGACCCGAGTGGCGCAGGCACCTTTACCCAGTCCGGAACGACGGTGACCCTTGATCTCGGGAATATCGCGCAGGCCAACGGCATCACCGAGATCGCTCTGTCCCTCGCGAACAACGGAGATGGCGATTCGCTGTCGGGGACCTTCACGGTGGTCTCCAGCAACGGCGTCGTCATCAACGGGATTCAGCCGGTCATCGACCTCGCGTCAGGCGGCGCGATCTTGCTGCCGGTGGATATCGATACCACGAACACCGGCCCGGTCAGCGAGACGATCTCGTTCAGCGGCAACGACAGCAATCCGAGCGGTTTCACGGCTCCGCTCGGCGCTCTTTCACTGACCGTGCAGGGCGATGTTGTCGCGGCCGTCTGTTTCCTCGCCGGCACCCTGATCGCCACACCGTCCGGCGAGACCCAGGTGGAGCGACTCGCGGTCGGCGACACCGTCCGCACGCTGCACGGCGAACTCCGGCCGATCGCCTGGATCGGCACCGGCCGCGTGCTGGCCACCCGCGGCCGGCGCAATGCCGCCACGCCGGTCATCGTGCGCAGGGGTGCGCTGGCAGACAACGTGCCGCACCGCGACCTGCGGGTGACCAAGGGGCATTCGTTGTACCTCGACGGCGTGCTGGTCCCGGTGGAGTTCCTGGTCAACCACCGTTCCATTCTGTGGGACGACCGGGCGCAGGAAGTGTCGATCTATCACCTCGAACTCGACACCCACGACGTGCTGCTGGCCAACGGTGCGCCGGCCGAAAGTTATCGCGACGACGGCAATCGCTGGCTGTTCCAGAACCGCAATTCCGGCTGGACCATGCCGCCGCTGGCACCTTGCGCGCCGGTGCTGACCGGCGGCCCGATCGTCGATGCGTTCTGGCGCCACCTGCTGGAGCGCGCCGGTCCGCGCAACGCTCTGCCGCTGACCGACGACACCAACCTGCACCTGCTGGTGGATGGCAGACGCGTCGATCCGATGGAGCGGCGCGCCGATGCCGCGGTGTTCCGGCTGCCCCGGCGGCCTCACTCGGTGCGCATCCGCTCGCGGTCGGCGGTGCCGCAGGAACTCGGTCTGGCACGCGACGCGCGGGCGCTGGGCGTGGCGGTTTCCCGCATCGTGCTGGCACAGGCAAGGCGGCAGGAGGCGATCGAAGCGGGCGCTGCGTCACTGACGGACGGCTATCACGCGTTCGAGCCTGACAACGGCATCCGCTGGACCGACGGCGACGCGGCGGTACCGGCCGAGCTGTTTGCGGACATGCGCGGCTCCGGCATGCTAATCGTGCATCTCGCCGGGACGACGCAATATCTGGACGATGGCGGTGCCCCCGCGGCGCAGGTGGCGTGAGCGGTCAGGAGCGCGCGTCAGCCGCTCGGCTTGCGGAAGTCGGTCGTTGAACGTCCGGCCGAACCGGACGTGGCCGCCGCGGTCAGTGAAATCCCGCCTTTTTCAGCCCTTCGAGGATATGATCGTGCGCCTCCTCTGTGCCGAATTGGTCGGCAAACGTACGGGCGTCGAGGAGCGGCCACATGCGCGCGCTGACGGCGCGCTCGCGCTCCGCATCCTGCTGTCGGCCCAGTTCGGCATAGGTAGCCGCGAGCATCGGATGCGTGACCAACTGGTTACTGTGCCCTGGTCCGCTGGAAAGCGCACGGTCGCAAGCATCGATGCCTTCGGTATAACGGCGAAGCAGGTAGTACGCCATGCAAAGCCTTGCAGCTGCGAAACTATTGGCTTGATCCAGACGGAGCGCACCTTCCAGCCACGGCAATGACTCCCCGGCTCTACCGTCCCACATCAAGATGGCCCCGCGGTAGGCATAGTTGTCGGCATCGCTAGGATTGATCTCCAGCGCGCGGTCGATGTCCGCGAGCGCGAGATCGTAGTGCTTCCGGAAAAGGTTGATGAGGCTGATTACGCGATACGCGCGCGTCGTCGCCGGATCCAACGCCAGCGCCTTTTGGGCGAGTGCTTCCGCATGTTCAAGGTCTTCCGTGCGGAATTCGGACCACCCAGATACGACGGCCTCCAAATACGAGCCGCCCAGTGCCGCATAGGCGTCGGCGTAGTTGGGATCGAGATCAATGGCGCGCTGGAACAGCTCCCCTGCCTTGTCGTTGCTGTCACGCGTGTCATGCGACAATGAGTCACGAGCGCGCAGCACGTACTCGTACGCCGCCAGGTTGCTGGTAGGTTTCGACAGAATCCGCTCCAGCTCGAAGCGGGTGAGCTCTACCGCCGCCGCACCGACGACACGCTTGGCGATCTTGTCCTGCACGGCGAAGATGTCGTCGACCTCGGCATCGTATGTCTCCGACCAGACCAGTCGCCCCGTCGTCGCCTCGGTCAATTCGACGCCGACCCGAACGCGATTGCCGGCGCGGCGGATGCTGCCTTCGAGCAGATAGCGCGCATTCAGAAGCCGTCCGATATCGGCGGGGGAGGCAGTCGAGTCCTTGAATCGAAAGCTCGCCGATTTCGAGATGACGAGCAGGTTCGAGAAACGGCCCAACGCCGTGATGACGTCTTCGGTCATCCCGTCGCTGAAGAAGTCATGGCCGGCGTCGGCCGACAGGTTCTTGAACGGCACCACCGCCACCGAAGGACGCCCGGCGAGGCGAGCCGGCGCGGCGAGGGTCGCCACTTCGACTGGCTTGGCCGCGGAGCCAAGCCCGAACAGGTGCGGTCCCACACCCGCGTGAAGTGCCCAGGCAACAATACCTACCGACACGATTGCGGCTACGCCCGCCGCGGCAGATACGGACCAGCGCCGCCTCCTTCGCCGAGACGCCGTAGCTTCCGCGTCAGCGCGAACCGGCGCGGCGATATCATTGCGACGATCGCTGCCCGACAGGCGGTCATCAGGATCCAGCTTCAACAGGAATGCCTCGACCGGTCGTGCAATATTCTTCAGAGCCAGCGACCCCAGCGCTTCGAAAACCAGATCGAGCCGGCCATGCACATGGTCACGCACGGCGCGCGATACGCATATGCCGCCAGGAGGGCATTCGGCCTCGAGCCGAACCGCCACATTAACGGCGTCACCATGCAGGTCGGCTTCGTCCCCAATGGCATCGCCGATGTTGATCCCGATCCGAAAGCGGATCGCCCGGTCGGCGGGCTGGTCACCGTCGAGCAATGGGACATCCTGCTGCACTTTGACCGCGCACCGCACGGCCCCCTCGATGCTGTTGAACACCATGAGCAGGGAGTCGCCAGCAGTCTGGACAATCCTCCCGCCATGCGCGCTGACGGCCGGATCGATGAGATTGCCGCGGAGCCTGCGCAGCCGTTCGAGAGTTTCGACGTCATCCAGTCCGATCAGTCGGCTGTACCCGACCATGTCAGCATGGACAACCGCGATAAGTCGCCGCGAATCTGGCAAGCCACCCGTCATGCCCGATATCCTGGTCACCGACATGGTGGACGCCTTGCAGGCAATGCGGCAGGCAAATGCGCCATCCAGAAGCCTCTCGAGTAACATTATAGCACGAGCGCCACTCCCACCGATATGTGGATTGGCTCATCTCGTTGGATGGTCGCGCGGCAGTGTTTGACCCCGCCGTCGCCAACGAGCACACTATCCAGTTGTCGGTGGCTCATCGTGGAAACCGGACGCCGATTATTAACGCGGGAGGAAGCCATGTGGAGAGCTTCTGTTCTTACACGGAACCAGAGCGCGGCGTTGCTAGGCCTGCTCTTCGTCCCGCTGTTTGGATCTGCTCCCCGGGCCGATGAACCGAGGCTCTCGATCAGCGGCTACGATCCGGTCGCTTATTTCACCGACGGGAAACCCGTCCAAGGCAAGGCGGATCTTGAATATCTGTGGCACAAGTCGCGCTGGCGGTTCGCCAGCAGTGAGCATCGTGATTTGTTCATCAAGGATCCAGAGCACTACGCGCCCCAATATGACGGCTATTGTGCGATGGGCGCGGCGGTGGACGCGGCGGCGCACAAGGACACCGTCGATCCGAACGCTTGGGCCATCGTCGAGGGGAAGCTCTATCTGGTCCATAGCAGCTATTGGCTGGCGCAATGGCGGGAACGGGCCAAGGAGTACATCAAGCAGGCCGACGCGGACTGGCAGGTTGTCGCGGAACTGCCGGCCCCGATCATCGTCGGACCGCCTTGCGCTGCCTCGCCGCCTACGACCGAGTTCGCACTGCGCGATGGCGGTCAGTGGCTGTTCGTCGGCCAGCAGGTCGCGCGTGACGAGGCCGGGAATATCGTCGGCAAGGGCGATATGCGGGGGCAGATCGAGCAGGTCGG
Organism: uncultured Alphaproteobacteria bacterium; assembly: GCA_963819855.1. Lineage (GTDB taxonomy): Bacteria > Pseudomonadota > Alphaproteobacteria > Acetobacterales > Acetobacteraceae > JAMXLO01. The sequence goes on along the minus strand of CAWFYC010000023.1, from coordinate 105,465 downwards.
CAAGAATGTCGACGCTTGCCTGAAGGCCGGCGGCGCAACCGTCAATGACATCGTGTTTACGGTCACCCACGTCGCGGCGCCCGTCGACCTCGACAAATACGCCGATCTGCTTGCGCACTATTTCGGCCCGCCTTCGCCCAAGAGCACCACCGTCAGCGCGCCGATATCCTCCAGCCCGGACCTCTTGGTGCAGGTCGAGGCGATCGCGGCGATCAAGTAGGCGGTGCCCGACCGGCGCGTCGCACCGTACGCCGATTCCGCAACAATGCTGCGCCGCACAATCAATGGTTGTGCGAATCGGCTGGATCGTTGCGCCAGTTCGCTCCTATCATCGCCGCCATCCGTCCCTACCGCCGGCCGACACCACGAGCAGGAGCCAGACCGTTGACGCTTGCCGCCGACACCGCACACCCGAGGCACCGGAACTGGCGCACTGCCGCCGCGGAAGCGCTCGCCGGCACGGGCATTCATGCCTCCCGACCGGTGCACGGCAACCTCGCCGCGCCTGCGCTGGTGGCCGAGGCGGTGCGCCGCGACGAGGGCCGGCTATCGGTTGACGGCGCGCTGGTGGTGGAAACCGGCGTGCACACCGGCCGCTCGGCGCAGGACAAGTTCGTGGTGGATGAGCCGTCGGTCACCGGCGAGGTCTGGTGGGGCCGCGTCAACAACCGCCTCGTCCCGGACAAATTCGCGCTGCTGAAGGCGCGCGTGCAGGCCTATCTGCAAGGCCAGGAGTTGTTCACCCAGGACCTGTATGCCGGCGCCGATCCCGCCCATCGCGTGCGGGTACGGGTGGTCAGCACGGGCGCCTGGCAGTCGCTGTTCGCGCGCAACATCTTCATCCGCCCGCCGCCCGAGGAACTGACAGGATTCCAGCCCGACTACGTCATCCTGCACGCGCCGCACTTCCAGACCGACCCGGCGATCGACGGCGTGCGCAGCTTCACCACCGTGGCACTGTCGTTCGAGCAGCGGGTGATCGTGATCGCCGGCACCGAGTACGCCGGCGAGGTGAAGAAGTCGATCTTCACCGTGATGAACTGGATCCTGCCGGACCGCGGCGTGCTGCCGATGCATTGCAGCGCCAATATCGGCAACGAAGGCGATGTCGCGCTGTTCTTCGGGCTGTCCGGCACCGGCAAGACCACGCTGTCCTCCGACCCGCACCGCAGGCTGATCGGAGACGATGAGCACGGCTGGGGCGAGAACGGCGTGTTCAACTTCGAGGGCGGCTGCTACGCCAAGGTGATCAACCTCTCGGCCGAGCACGAGCCGGAAATCTGGGCCGCCAGCCACCGCTTCGGCACAGTGCTGGAGAATGTCGTCGCCGATGGCTATGGCCGGTTGGACCTCACCGACAAGTCGCTGACCGAGAACACGCGGTCGGCCTACCCGGTGGAGTACATCCCGAACATCGAGCCGTCGCTGCGCGGCGGGCAACCGCGCAACGTGGTGATGCTGACCTGCGACGCGTTCGGCGTGATGCCGCCGATCGCCAGGCTGACGCCGGCGCAGGCGATGTATCACTTCTTGTCCGGCTACACCGCGCTGGTGGCCGGCACCGAGAAGGGCCTCGGCGCCGAACCGCAGGCCACCTTCAGCACCTGCTTCGGCGCACCGTTCCTGCCGCGTCGGCCCGAAGTGTACGGGCGGATGCTGGCGGACCTGATCGCGCGGCACGGCGCCGACTGTTGGCTGGTCAACACCGGCTGGAGCGGTGGGCAGTACGGCGTCGGCCAGCGCATGAGCATCCGCCACACCCGTGCCCTGCTGCGCGCCGCGCTGGACGGGTCGCTGACGCGCACGCGGTTCCGCAAGGAGCGGTTCTTTGGCTTGGCGATTCCCGAGCATGTGCCCGGCGTGCCGACCGAGGTGCTGGACCCGCGCGAGTCGTGGCCGGACCAGGCCGCATATGACCGGATGGCGCACGAGTTGGTCGGGCAGTTCGAGAAGAATTTTGCCGCGTTCGAGGCCGGCGTCGGCGACGAGGTCCGCGCCGCGGCGATCCGGGCGGCGGCCTGAGTCTCCGATTGGACCAACACAAATAGCTTAGGTCGGCACTAACGATCAGACCGCATCGCCGCTACGTTGGCAGCGCGTTCGGATCAGGAGTCCCCGCGTGTATATCCCCCCGCTGCACAAGGAAGACCGCATCGACGTGCTGCACGATGCGATCCGCCGCACCGGGCTGGCGACCCTGGTCACGCTGACCGACGACGGGCTGGTCGCGAGCCACCTGCCGATGCTGCTGGACCCTGATCCCGCGCCGTACGGCACCCTGCTCGGCCATCTGGCGCGGCCCAATCCGCAGGCGCGCGGCACCGCTGCGGACGTGCAGGCGCTGGCAATCTTCCAGGGCCCGGACGCTTACATCACACCCTCCTGGTATGCGACCAAGCGCGAGACCGGCAAGGTCGTGCCGACCTGGAATTATGTGACCATCCACGCTTACGGCCCGGTCGAGTTCTTCAACGATACCGAGCGCCTGCGCGCCATCGTCACGCGACTGACCGACCGGCAGGAACAGGCCCGGGCCGAGCCGTGGGCGGTGACCGACGCGCCGGCGGACTTCATCGACGGCATGCTGAAGGGCATCGTGGGTTTCGCGCTGCCGATCGTGCGGCTCGAGGGCAAATGGAAGATGAGCCAGAACCGCCCCGCGCCGGACCGCGCCGGGGTAATCGACGGCTTGCAGGATGACGGCCGTGGGGACGTAGCGGCGCTGATTACGCGGTAACGCTTATCGGAACCTATGCGGCCGTTGCGTGCAAGCAGTGCAGGCGAAGTGGCACCTAGCCGAGCGCGAGCTCGCGGAACCCGTCGGCCGCAACGGCATCGCAGTGCTCGCGATAGGCAGGGTAGCCGCCGCTGTAACGCATGATCTTGCGGGTCTGCTTGCCTTCGACGTTCCGGTTGATGCCAGTCATCCATGAATCGACCTCGTTGGCCAGCAGACCCTGACCCATTGCCTTGACATGGTCGGTCCACCTTGCCGTGCCCGCCCGGGTGGCCTCGATCCGCCTCAGGCCGAGTTCGTGTGCATGGCGGATCAGACCGGTCACCCACTCGACGCTGTATTCGGCGGCGCGTGGGAAGTTGCCGAGCCCCGCATGCGGTCCCATCACCATCAGCATGTTGGGAAAGCCCTCGACGAGGACGCCGAGGTAGGTTTGCGGCCCCGCAGTCCACTCGTCCCTTAGCCGGCGCCCATCGACGCCCCTGATATCGATACGGTCGAAACTGCCGGTGATCGCATCGAAGCCGGTCGCGTATATGATGAGGTCGAACTCGTACTCAGCGTCGCTGGTCTTGATGCCGGCCGGCGTGATGCGCTCGATCGGCGTTTCGTTGATGTCGACCAGCCTGACGTTGGGCTGGTTGTAGGCCTCGTAATAGCGGGTCTCGAGCGGCAGCCGCCTGGTGCCGAAGCCATGGTTCTTCGGGATCAATCTTTCGGCCACCACCGGGTCGTTCACCCGCTGGCGGATCTTGCGCGCGACGAAATCCGAGATCAGTGCGTTGGCTTCGTGATCCACCAGGATGTCGCGAAAGTTGGCTTGCCAGATACCGAAGCCGGGTTCGCCGTAGAGCTTCTCGAAGAAAGCCTCGCGTTCCTCGGGCGTCACCTCGAGGGCGGAGCGTGGATCGGGGCTATGAATGAAACAGCCAGGGGTTTCGTGGCAGCGCGCGAAGATCTCGGGATAGCGGGCCCGTATCCGCCGCATCTCTGCCTCGGTGATCGGCGAGTTATGCAATGGCGCGCACCAGTTGGGGGTGCGCTGAAACACGGTCAGGTGGCCAACCTGGCCAGCGATGGTCTGGATGGTCTGCACGGCGGTCGCGCCGGTGCCGATCACGGCGACGCGCTTGCCTGCGAAGTTCACCGGTTCCTTGGGCCAGTGCGCGGTGTGGCACGACTGCCCGTTGAACGTTTCGACGCCGGCGATGCGCGGCATGGTCGGCGCCGAGAGCACACCGATGGCGGTAATCAGGAGATTGGTCCGGTAGCGCCGGCCATCCTCCAGCGTGACGCCCCAGGTGCACGTCTCCTCCTGGTAGTCCGCGGAGGTCACCCGGCTGTTGCACTGGATGTCGCGGCGCAGGTCGAACTTGTCGGCGACATAGTTGAGATAGCGCTCGGTCTCGGGCTGCGATGCGAAGTGCTCGGCCCAGTTCCACTCCTGCAGTAACTCCTCGGAAAAGGAGTAGCCATAGGTCCAGCTTTCGGAATCGAAGCGCGCCCCAGGGTAGCGGTTCCAGTACCAGGTGCCGCCGACGTTGGTGCCGGTCTCGAACACGCGCACCTTCAGACCAAGTTGGCGGAGCTTGTAAAGCTGGTAGAGACCTGAAACGCCCGCACCGATGATGATCGCGTCAAAATCCGCGGCCGCATCTGTCGTTGCTTCGTGTGCGCCTGAATTGCGGGCAACCATGCTTTCATTCCCTGAAACAAGGTAACGCCGTTCCATAGCGGAGCAGATGCGAGTTTGTACGCCTTTGCGCAGCCACCGCAACAGCGGCGTCCTCTGATGTGGCAGGCGCTTACCGTAACCGTATGCGGACCGGTCGAGCAGCAAACGACGCCATGCAGCATCGAACAGCAAGGCAGAGGAGGCGTACCTCCGCCGCGTCACTCATTCGCTGGATTGCGAGTGGGCCGGCATCCTCTGGCGGCAGCCGGGCAAGGTCTGTTGCACACAACCGTATCTCATGCCCTTATGCGCCACCCGTTCACAACCCTCGCGCGAGATGAACAGCATCTTCCAAGGCGATGTCACCACCGCCGGCGGCCGCGCGCTTGCCTGGCTCGATGCGTTGGTCATCGACCACGCCGTGTTCCGCCTGGTCTGGACCAATTTTGCCCCCGTGGCGCCCGGCCGGCTGTACCGCTGCAATCACCCGACGCCGGCGCGCCTGGCCGCGCTGACCCGCCGCTACGGCCTGAAGACGCTGATCAACCTGCGCGGCCGCACCGGCAACGGCTCGGACGCGCTGAGCCGCGACGCCGCCCACGCCCTCGGCCTCGACTTCATCGACGCCCCGCTGGAAAGCCGCGGCGCGCCGCAACGTGACCGCATCCTGCGGCTCCACGACACATTCCGCCAGATGCGCGCGCCGGCACTGCTGCACTGCAAGTCGGGCGCCGACCGGGCAGGACTGGCGGCCGGGCTGTTCGTGCTGTTCCAGGGCGGCACCACACGCGAGGCATTGGCCCAGCTCTCGCTGCGCTTCGGGCATGTCCGCCAAGCGCGCACTGGGGTGCTGGACGCATTCTTCCACCACTACGCGCGCGAGGCCGAGGGCCGCAAACCGTTTCTCGACTGGGTGCGCGAGGACTACGATCATACCGCCCTGCAACGCGACTTCCGCGCCAACGGGCTGGCGAGCTTCATCAACGACTGGGTATTGGTACACGAGTAGCGATGGACCCGCGCGACGTCATCGAGCCGCTGCCGACCGCCGCCTGGCACGGACCGTTCGACCCCGCTTTGCAGGCGCGGGCTATCGATGCGCTGGAAGCTGGCCGCGTGCTGTTGCTGCCGGACCTGCCGTTCCGTCCGCAGCCGGACGAGACTCCTTTGCTGTCGCCCGCCGTCATGGGCAGCGAGCGCAAGAACATCAGCTTCGACCCGGCGAGCGGCACGGTCGGCAACACCTCGCTGACCGGTGACGAGGCTGACCGCCTGCGCACCATGCTGCGCCGCTTTGGCGACGCGGCGGAGACGCTGCTGCGCGATCTGCTGCCCGGCTACGCGAACACGCTGGAACGCGCACGCACCAGTTTTCGTCCGGCGGAGATCGCCGGCCGCGAATACTCGCCGCGGCACGACGACCGGCTGCTGCACATCGATGCGTTCCCCAGTCGGCCGATGCGAGGCCGCCGCATCCTGCGGCTGTTCAGCAACGTCTCCCCGGACGGCGCTCCGCGCGCCTGGCGGGTCGGCGAGCCCTTCTCAGAATTCGCCCGCCAGTTCCTACCGCGTACCGGCGCGACGATGCCGGGCAGTGCCTGGCTGTTGCAACGCCTGGGCGTTACCAAGGGCCGCCGCAGCGACTACGACCGGATCATGCTGCGGCTGCACGACACCGGAAAGCTCGATGCCGCCTACCAGTCGAGCGCGCCACAGGCCGATCTGTCGCTTCCCGCCGGCACTACGTGGCTGTGCTTCACCGACCAGGTGCTGCACGCCGCACTCGCCGGGCACTGCGTGCTGGAGCAGACGTTCCACCTGCCGGTCGCTGCACTGACGCATCCCGAGCGTTCGCCACTGCGTGTGCTGGAACGACTGGCCGGCCGGACGCTGGCGTAGCCCGCCCTTCTGCTTCGCCCGCGGCCCGGCTATCCTGACCGCATGTCGGAAGTCCTGGTCCAGATCGACAGCCGCCTCGAATCCAGTTCCGTCCCGGCGTTCCAGCAGCGTCTGACCGACGCCAGCCCTCTCGGCACCGAGAAACTGCTGCTCGATCTGTCGCGCGTCAGCTTCATCGGCAGTGCCGCCTTGCGCGCGGTCCTGGTGACCGCAAAACGGCTTGGTGCCGCCGGCGGGCAGCTGGCGATCTTCGCGCCGCCGCACATCGCCGAGGTGTTCAACGTATCCGGACTGGACTCGGTGGTGCCGGTTAGCCTCAGCCTGGAACTGGCGCGGGAGTCGCTGGGCGGTTGAACCGCGGAAGCTCCGTGCCGTGGTTGACGTCGCCGGCCGGGCAGTAGCGCGGGTGCACGTCGGCATAGATCGTCCTACATCCAAGGTCGAGAGTTAGCTCCATTGCGCCGGTGCAGTCTGCAAACAATCCTGCCGGCACAACGGCATCTCCGTTCGTCCAACGGATGCGGTTGTCGTCCTCGAACCGGTAAAATCCCTCTGTCAGCCGCTCGTCCTCGGCAGCGACCGTTAGCGTCCGCTCCCCCTGGACGATGATTCGCCGCAGTGCGACCCCGAGAGATCGTGGATCACGCGCCACGCCCAGTTCCTGCGGCGCGCTCGCATGCGACACGACCCGCACCTCGTCCGGGCGGGCGGCAAGGCGGAAGACGTACTGAAGTTCGCCGCGACGATCCGGCTCGGTTCGCCTGCCGTCCACCAGGAGATGCAGATCCGGGTCATCCGTTAGTGGAATGCCTGGCCGCGGCCCCGCACGTTCAAGCAGCCGGCGCCAGATCCTGTCCACAACGGGGCCATCCGTCAGCACGGCTACACAAGGTTCCTTTGACGGCAGGCCCCAGCCGTCGTTCGCGTTTTGAAACAGCCATCGGTTGCCGTCGTCGCGATAGCTCTCGGCTGGCGCGCCGTTGGCCAGCAGCACATCATGCGTCTCAAGCTCGATATGGTAGAGCTCGACCTCCTGTGCGTGATCATCCCACATGATCGATCGGTGATTGACGAGACACTCGACTGGGATCAATGCATCATCGATGTAAAGGGCGTGCCCTTTCGTGACGCGTAGATCGCTGTGTGGCACGTTGTCGGCGAGCGCCCCCTTGCGAACGATGACCGGCGTGGCTGCGTTCCGCCGGCCGCGCACAGCAACGGTGCGCCCAACGCCGATCCACACGATCCTTTTTACTCGGCCCCCGATCGTTCGCACCATGTCGCCGACCGCCAACTCCTCCACGCGCGCTTCGCGCGCCGGCGTGGCGATCCGTGTGCCTGCCAGGAAACAAAGAATCCCGATGTTCCAAGTTGATGCAGTGTTCAGCGTCGGCTCTGTCGTCAGAAACGTCGTGCCTGGCCCGTTCGCCGGCAGCTGGTTGCCGCTCAGGCCCCAGATCGCGTTGTTCGAGAACGTGATCGGGGCATCGCTCGGGTTAAGCAGGGCACTAGCGTTGCTTGAGGCGAGGATGTTGACAATGGTATTGTCGGAGGCAGTCACCGATGTGCCGGCGTGCAGGCTGCCTTCCTCGCCGTATGCGATGATATAGGGGTTTTGACTGTTCGGTCCCTGCTCAATCACATTGTTTGTAATCGTCGCGTTGCCGCCGTTCGGCAGATCAATGCTGTAGCTGGCCGTGCCAAGGTTGTCGAAGATCCGGCTGTCCGTGATCACAGTATCTTCGGCGCGGCTTTTGATCTCGTGCCCCACCTTCGCGTCGTGGAAGTAACTGTCTGTGATGGTCAGCAGCGCGATGTCGTTTACATAAAGATTGTGCGAAAGGCCGTCGCCGGCGCCATTGAAGGCGAACTCGGAATTGTTGATGGTGATGATGCCGTTCGGATCGGTGGCCGCCAGCATCCCCTCCTGGTTGTTGTGGAAATAGTCGTTGTTCAAGGCGAGACTTCCGCCCTCGTAACGTACTGCAGCGCCGTTGTTATCGGGAACCACCGCACCGCTGATGTCGAAGCCATTGATGGTGACGGCGATGCCGGCGCCGCCCTCGTCGATGATCGCCTTGCCGTTCGGCGGATTCACGGTGGCCACCATTTGAACCACACCCCCGACGGCCTGCAAGGTGAGGTTCTTGAAAATGCTGACAAAGTCGTTCGTGTAGATGCCGGCCTGCACATCGACGGTGTCGCCCGAGGCGGCTGCGGCAACAGCAGCCTCGATCGTGGCGTACTGCTGCCCCGGTCCGACGGTAAGAGTCGCCATTCCGTTATCCTTCCACGTTCGACCCAAGGATCGGTTTCAGATTCCGCACTGATTTCAACCGGCGCGACGGCGGCGGTAAATACAAGTGGCTCGATACGACCAATCAACTTTCCGCGCGTTTACCGAACAGAAAGTTAAACCATGTAGGTTCGGTGTTTCAGCGGACGCATGTGCCGGCGGCCGCCTCGCCACAGCGTGTTACAAAACTGCACATCACAATCGAGCGTGCTCGTCGCGGTCGTACCGCGGGATCAGCGCGACGGCAGCAGCTGCCAGCACCGAAGCCGATGCGGCTACGACGTAAGTCGCCGACAACGACCACGTGACCAGCACGCCCGCCAATGCAGACCCTAGCGGCCCGCCCGCCATGTTCAGGCTCATCGAGATTGACAGCACCCGTCCGAGTTCGGCCGGATCGGTGCGGCGCTGGCGCAACGTCAAGACACCGACATCGACCGGCCCGGCCGCGGCACCGACCAGCATCATGCCTGACACCAGGCCGATCAGGCCGAACTCGGCCGCGATCGGCCATGCAGCCACGGCAGTCACCAGCATGCCAATCGCCATCACCTTCCGTTCCCGGCCCGCGGTGCGCCGATGGCCGGCAACCAAAGCGGCGATACCACCGACCATGCCAAGACACGCCCACAGCAGACCCGCGACAGCCGAGCCCGTGCCGCCCGCGAACTGGCGCGCCGCGAACACCGGCACGGCCACCACCAGAACGCCCCACGATACCTCGTACAGCGAATATGCCACCGCCAGCCCGCGCAGCGTGGGCTCCCGCACGACCCGCTGCAGTCCGCTCAATGCCTGCGTCAGGAGCGGACCCACGCTCGGGAACTGGCCACGCGGACGACGAATGCGACCAACGCACAGTGCAGCCGCCGAGTAGATGACGGCGATCGTGGCCAGTGCCGACGCCGGCCCGGCAAAGCCTACGATCGCGCCGGCCGACGCGGGACCAACGATGTCGGTCAGTCCATGGATCGCGGTGTCCAGGGCATTCACCCGGTCCAGCGCGGTCACCGGCACGAGGCGCGGCAGCAGCGCACGAATGCCCGCCGCGCTCAACGGGCTGGTCAGCGAGAACAGGCCGGTCAGCGTGAGCAATACCGGCGCGCTGGCCCAGCCGAGGCGATCGGCCACGATCAGCGCCACCACGCACGCGGCACTCGCCGCCATGTCCACGCTGATCGCCCAGACCGAACCGACGCGGTCGATCAGCGCGCCGGCGAGCGGACTGATGCACAGGCCCGGCGCCATGGCCGCGAACGCCAGCCAACCGGCAAGTGCCGGCGATTCCATCTGCACCAATGCATAGAGTACGATGGCAAGCGCGAACATCCGCCCAGCCAGCCGCGACAGCAGCGTGGCCAGCAACAACGCCCGCACTTCCGCCGTGCCAAGGAGCTGTCGGTAAGAGAGGACAGGCGCAGGTGATGCTGTGCGTGCCGACGACGCTTCCCTCATCGCTCGTCGTTCTGCCGCCATTTTCGCAAAAGCGGAAATTGAAACCACGGATGCACACAGATGAACACGGATGAAGCGGGCCGAGGCACCTGCGAGACGATCGCACCGCGATCATCCGTGTGTATCTGTGGGTATTTGTGGTTTCACCTTCTCGTGCGCCTTGCCGTCCCGGAGAAAGCCCGGAACGGCGAGGGATTTTGGGGGAAGCCTAGCTGTGCCAGCGGAACTCCTGCGCTTCCGCTGCGAGCCCAGACTGAGCTTGACGTTGACCAGAGCCGGCCCCCGGAAGTTCATCGCCTCGTCCAGCGCGCCGCGCAGGTGCTTCGGGTCCTCAACATAGAAGCCCTTGCCGCCGAACGCCTCCATCATCAGGTCGTAGCGGGCGCCCCAGATCAGGGAGTTCGGCCGCATATTGAGCATCGGGTTGTCCGGAATCTCCTCCATGCCCGGCCCGATGCCGCCGTTGTTGAACACCACGATCTTGGCCGGCATCCCGTAGCGGCACAGCGTCTCCATCTCCATGCCGGAGAACCCGATCGCCGAGTCGCCCGACACGTGGATGATCGGCTTGTCGGGGTGCACAACGCAGGCAGCGATGACGATGCCGAGGCCGACGCCCATCGTGCCATAGCTGCCGGCGTCGAGCCGCGAACGCGGATTGTAGTTCGGCAACTGGGTGCGGCCGATGTCCATCGTGCTGGCGCCTTCGCTGCAGATGATCGCGTTCTTCGGCGCCCACGCGGCGACGTCACGCAGCAGTCGGTAGTAGCCGCCCGGCGCGGACTCATCGGCGATCTGCGGCGCGATCAGCGCTGCGTTCTCAGCCGACTTCTTGGCGATCGCCGCGCGCCACGGCGTCTCCTTCGGATAGAACCACTGGCGGCCTTCCAGCGCCTTGTTCAACTGCCCGACGATCGCCTTGCCGTCGCCGACCAGCGCCACCTCGGCCGGCTTGTTCTGGTGCATCGCCTCCGGCTCGATGTCGAGCTGGATCACCCGCACGTCCTTGTTGTAGCGCGGCGGCAGGCCGAAATGCATGATCCAGTTGAAGCGCGCGCCCATCAGGAACACGACATCGGCCTGTTGCAGCGCGAGACTGCGCGACGCGCCGACCGACAACGGATGATCGTCCGGCATCACGCCCTTGCCCATCGGCGAGGCGAGGAATGGCAGTTGCGTTTTCTCAATGAACGCGCGCACCTCGTCCTCGGCGCGCGAGAAGGCCATGCCCTTGCCGATGATCACCAGCGGCCGTTCCGCCGATTGCAGCACGTTGAGCGCCTGATCGATGTACTCTGGCATGGTCTGGATGCGCGGCGGATCCGGGCATTTCGCGGCCTCGATCACCTTGTCCACGTCGCACGAGCCGGTGATGATGTCGTCGGCGATGTCGAGATATGCCGCACCCGGCCGGCCATAGATCGATTGCCTGACCGCCATCTCGACGTAGAACGGGATGCGGTTCACGTGCTCGATCGCGTGCGCCCACTTGCTGACCGGCGACGCGATCAACACCTGGCGCTCCTCCTGGAAGGCGCCCATGCCGTTGCGGTAGGTCTCCGACGCGCCGCCGATCAACAGCATCGGCCAGCAATTCGACTGCGCGTTCGCCAGTCCCGCAAGGCCGTGGATGACGCCCGGACCGGTCACGACGATGCACGCGCCGGGCCGCCCGGTGAGGTAGCCGACGGCGCCGGCAGCATAGGACGCGGTCTGCTCGTTGCGCATGCCGATATAGGGCAGGCCGACCTTTTGCGCTGCCTCGGCGAGCGGACCGACCGGGAACCCGACCACGCCGAACATGAATTGCACGCCCTGTTCCTTGAGGCTTTTCGCCAGCAAGTCGGCGCCTTTGATCTCAGCCATGTTTCCTCCTGACATCGGGCAGCTACGATCGAGCCCGGTTACGAAAAGATCCGCACGCCGGTCACATTACGCGTATACGGCGCCGCAGCAAATCCCGCCGGCCGCTCATAGCGCCGGCTTCATCGCCTGCAGCTCCTTCGGCCACACGGTGTGGGCATTGCCGCCGCTCCATTCGGTCAGGATCATCTGGGCATACTTGTTGAGGCCGGTCTCATCGAAGGCGATGCGCTTGCCAGGCATCGGCAGGTCGGTGAATTCGGTGCTTGCCAGCGTGTCACGCAGCTTCACGCTATCGCGGCTCGCGGTCTTCTCCAGCGCCTGACGGATGATCAAGCCAACGCTGTAGCCCATGCCGAGTTGCTCGTTGTTGGACGGATACGGCGCGTCGGGATGGGCCTTCTTGTACGCGTCGTTCAGCTCGGTCTCGCCAGGTACCGCGAGATCCCAGTTCCAGCTCCACGGCATGAACACACCATCGGCAGCGGCGCCTAGCGTCTTGCCCGCCGAGTCAGTGGACACGCCGCCGGCCGCGGCGACCGGCGTCTTGATACCCAGACCGCGCAATGTCTTCAGCACCAGCACGGCATCGTTGAGAAATGCGCTGAGGAAGATCATGTCCGGCTTGTTCTGCAGGATCGGCGACACGATCACCGATGGATCGGTGAGATTGCCCTGGAAGTTCACCTGTGAGACGATCGGCATTCCGATGCGCTGCGCCTCCAGCGGCAACGTCTTCGCCACCGACATGCTGACCGCGTCGGACCCCATGAAGATGCCGCACGACTTCGGCGCCGATCCGTGTTCGGCCTTGAACATGTCCACCAGCGCATCCATCGCGAAGTTCCAGGTCAGGCTGCCGGGCGCGGTTATCTTGAAGGTGTACTTCATGCCGCGCTGCACCAGCGGATCGGCATAGGACGACGTGACGAGGGGGACCTGCGACTTTTCTGCCTCCACCTGCGCGGCGAGCGTGATCGCACTGGCGGTGGCGCCGAACAGCACCACCGCATGATCCTGGTCGATGACGCGCCGCGTGACGCTGGCACCCTGGGTGGGGTTCTCCGACGTCGTGTCGGCAACGATCGGCTTCAGCTTCGCGCCGCCGAGTGACTTGATGCCGCCTTCGCGGTTGATCTGTTCGACCGCGATCAGGAATCCCCAGACGGCGCGCTGGCCGTTCTCGCCCAGGCCGCCGGTCAGCGAATTCGGCGCGCCGACCACGATCTCCGGTTCATCCGCCGCCCGGCTTGCACGCGCGCCCAGCATGGACGCCGTGGCCATCAGCGCCGCAAGACTATCCCGACGTGATATCTGCATGGTTGGTTCCTCCCCTGTTTTTCAGATTCCCAAATAGGCCCGGCGAACGAAGTCCGAATCCTGCAATGCTGCACGGTCGCCCGTCAGCAGCACCCTGCCGTTCTGCAGGATGACGCCGTGCGTCGCGAGTTCAAGACAGGTTGCGTTCTGCTCGACCAGCAGGATCGTGGTCCCCTGCGCATTGATCGCTGCCAGACGCTCGAACACAAGGTCTGCGAGCACCGGCGACAGCCCGAGCGAAGGTTCGTCCAGCATCAGCAGCGTGGGCGAGTTCATCAGAGCGCGACCGATCGCGAGCATCTGCTGTTCGCCGCCAGAGAGCGTGCCGCCGAACTGCCGACGTCGTTCGGCAAGCCGCGGGAACAGCGCGTAAACCGCGTCCAGCACGGTGTTCCTGTCATTGCGGCGCCGGATGAAGCTGACGGTCAGGTTCTCTTCAACGTTCAGGTTGGGAAAGATGCGCCGGCCTTCCGGCACGTGGGAAATGCCTGCCCACGCAACCTGATGGGGGCTGAGTCCAATGAGCGAGCGGCTCTCGAATGCAACGGAGCCGGATCGCGCGGGCAGCAGGCCCGAAACGCAGCGCAGGATGCTGGTCTTGCCGGCACCATTGGCGCCGAGGAGCACGAACACCTCGCCGGCGTCGAACGAGAATGATACATCGCGGACCGCGATCACGTCGCCATAGGCGACACTGAGATTCGCGATCGTCAGCGCGATCATCGCAGGGCATTCCGTCTGGTGCCGAGATATGCCTCGATCACATGCGGGTCGTGCGCAACCTGCGACGGTGTGCCGTCGGCGATGACGGTGGCGTTGTGCAGCACCACCAGGCGCTCCACCATCGCCGCGAGCACCGACAGCACATGCTCGACCACGACCACGGTGATGCTGTTCGATTGGCTCAGCGCCATGATCTCACCGATGAGTTCCTCCGCCTCGTCATGCGTCAGGCCTGACAGGCTCTCGTCGAGCAGCAGCACGCGGCAATGTCCGACTATGGCACGGCCGATCTCCACCTTCTTGCGGTCGGCGAGGGTGATTTCCGCGGGCATGCGCTCGGCCTGCGCACTCAGCCGCAGCCGTTCCAGCACCTGCGTCACCGCGTCGCGCCAATCCCGGTCGTGCGGTACGGACTGGCGGGCGGCAACCGCGATGTTCTCCCGCACCGTCATCGAGCCGAACAGCCGCACCTTCTGGAAGGTTCGGCACAAGCCGGACCGTCGCCGCTGGTGCACCGGCAGATGCGTGCAGTCCGCGCCGAAATAGCGGACGGTGCCGGTGGTCGGCGGCAGGTTGCCGCTGACGATTTCGAACAGTGTCGACTTGCCTGCGCCGTTGGGGCCGATCAGGCCGATGACCTCGCCTTCGCGCACCGCAAAGGACACATCGCGAAGCGCCACAAGACCGCCGAAGCGGCGGCCGATATTGGTCACTTCCAGCGCAGGGATGCTCATCGCCGCCGCCTCGACAGCATGCCGACAATCCCCTGTGGCGCCCAAAGCACGACGATAAGCAATACAAGTCCATAGATGAGAATATCGACACCGATGATCCCAAGCCTGGTCGCGCCCCAGTTGGTGGCTTCCGACAGCACGGTCATCAGCGCGCCGCCGATGATCGGTCCCCAGGCCGTGCCGAGGCCACCGATCAGCGCAGGCAGTTGCAACTGGATCGCCTGCCCAAGCCCGAAGGCAGACTCCGGATCGATCGCTTGGTAGAACTGCATATACAGCCCGCCCGCCAGCGCCGTCATCGCGGCGCTGACCAGGAAACCGAGCAACTTGGTGCGAAACACGCGCACTCCTGCCGCGGCGGCGGCAACCTCATCGTCGCGCACCGCCCGCATCTCCAGGCCGAAGCGGCTGGCGAGGATGCACCGCGTGATCCAGTAGTAGAGAGCCACGAACACCAGCCCGGCATACACGAACGGCGCCGGCGAGCGCGATTGCAGCGCCCACAGCGAGTTGCCCAGGAACTTCAGCGCCAGGCCGTTGTCGCCGCCGGTCAGATCGACGTAGTGGCGCGCCAACTGGTCGAATGCCAGCGAAACCGCGACGGTCGCCAGCGCGAAGAACACGCCGCGCATGCGCAGCGTCATGCTGCCCATTACCAGCGCGACGGCGAGCGCGACCAGCACGCCGGCCCAGACGCCGATCCAGGGCGGCACGCCGAGCTCGTTGAACAGGATGCCGGTCACGTAGCAGCCAAGTCCCAGAAACACGCCGTGGCCCAGCGAGAGCTGCCCGCCGATACCCGCCACGATGTTCCATGCCTGGCCGAGTGCAATGAAGATCAGCGCGCGCACCGTCGCGGCCAGGATGTAGTTGTTGATGAACGGCAGCGCCGGCAGCGCAGCGACGACGGCGATCGGGAGCAGGAACCGCACCTATTCGGTCCGGAAACCGAACATACCGGTCGGCCGGTAGGCGATGAACAGCAGCAGCAGCACATAGAGCGGCACGTCCTGCAAAGCGGAGTTCCACAGCATGGCGGTAAGCTGCTGCACCATGCCGCAGAAGATGCCGCCCAGGAACGACCCGCGAATGCTGCCGAGCCCGCCAATGGTCGTCGCGATGATAGCGATCGGCATCAACGACAGGCCCTTGGACGGGTCGGTCGGGTAGTAGGTGACCATGATCGTGCCAGCGATTCCCGCCAGCCCGCAGGCGAGCGCGAACGCGCTGACGTTGATCCACTGCGAGGACAGTCCGACGAGTTCCGCCGCCTCGATGTCGTCGGCCACCGCGCGCACGGTCCGGCCCCAGTGGGTGCCGAGCAACAGCGCCTCGACAGCGATAGTTGCGATTACGGCGACGACGAACGCCACCACCTGCGCGGCAGAGATGAACAGCGGACCGATCAGCAGATACTGGCTGCCGAACAGCGACGGCGCTGACCGCGTGTCGGCGCCGAAGATCACCTGCGCCAGCATTTGCAGCACGAGGCCCAAACCGATCGCTGCCAGCAGTTGCTGCAAGGTGGCGAACCCGACGAAGCGTTTGTAGACGAGTTGATATTGCGCTGCGCCGAGCAGGCCCATGAACAAGAAGCTGAACGGGATGGCGAACAGCGGATCGATGCCGAGCGTCGCGGAAACGACCCCGACATACATACCGTACATCACCAGGTCGCCATGCGCGAAGTTGACGATGCGCATCACGCCGAACGCGAGGCTGAAACCGATCGACAGCAGCCCGTACACGCCACCGACCAGAAGGCCGCTGAGCAGCGCCTGGCCGATGGGGACGAGCGCGGCTTCGAAGCCGCTCACACTATTGCTTGCCGGAACGCGCCTTCCACGCCTCGAAATCGCGCTTGGCCTCGTCGCCCGCGGCCGGAAACAGTCCCGGCAACGCACGTCCGCGCGCCACTTCTTCCTCGGCGAATTCCTCATACAGTGTGGTGGAGAGCGCCTCGTCCGCGACTTCATCGACGATGTCGGGTGGAATCACCACGACGCCGTCGCAGTCGCCGACAACGATGTCGCCGGGATACACCGCGACACCGCCACAGGCGATCGGCAGGTTCAGATCGCACGGATGATGTGCGATCGGGCTCGGTGGCGATGACGCGCGGCGGTGATACGCGGGCAGCCCGGTCTTGAAGATGCCGTCGGTGTCGCGCAGCCCGCCATCGGTGACGATGCCAGCACAGCCCCGCGCCTTCAACCGCCCGACATAGAGGTCGCCGGCTGATGCAGCCCGTGCGTCGCCGCGTGAATCAACCACCAGCACATGGCCTGGCGGACAGGTCTCCATCGCCTGGCTCTGGATCGGCGCGCGCGGACCGCGCGCATTGGGTCCGTCCTTGTCCTCGCGCGACGGGATGAAGCGCATGGTGAACGCGATGCCGACCATGCGCGGAATGTCGTGCCGGATCGGCCAGACATCGTGCATGAACATGCTGCGCAGGCCGCGCCGGTTCAACACGCCGGTGAGTGTCGAGGTGCCGACACGGAGAAGTGCCTCCCGCGTCTTCTGCGACAGATCGCTCATGTTCTTCCTCCCACCTGCACTGGACGACGCGGCGCCATCGGCGCTGCGCGGATGCTGCTTAGGTCGATCTCCGGCATCGCCACGCTCAATTGCCGCAGCACGCCGTTGGCCAGTTCGTCGTAGCTGGCGAAGTCGCGCCGCAGCCGTTCACGCCATCTGGTAAGTCCGCCGTTGGCGTGCAGCTCGAATGCCGATTCGCGCGCATCGAGCGCAGAAGATACGTGGTCCCACGCCAATTGTAGCAAGGCGGCGCGCTGCAACGCCGTGTAGCCGCCACCTGAGAACGATTCCTCCAGTCCTGCTGCCACTTCGGGCGCCGCCAGATCGCGATCCGTCGGCGCGACGACGAGCGAGGAGCCAGGCACGATACGCAGCATCTCGCTCATGCGCGGGCGCGCCTTCAGCATGGCGATGCTGCCCGCGGCGAGATGGCATTGATTGGGAAAGCAATAACCCGCCGGCGTGAACTGCGGGTCGCGCTCCGCCGCGACCTGGCAGCTCCGCACCAACTGCACGTCGGTGACCAGATCGATCAGATACTCGGTCGTCGCGTCGTGTGACGTCAGCCCCATCGCGTGCGTGCATGCCAGCGCCAGACCCAGGGTGAACTCCGCCTTCGCCAGCCAGCAATAGAGCTGGTGCCAGAACAGCCAGCGGGCGATCAGTTCCGGCGATGGATCAACCAGGAACACGCGTTCCCACGGCACATGCACATCGTCGAGCCACATCTGCCCGTCCAGCTCGTCGTAGCGGCTGCTGAGCGGGGATGCGAAAGGATTGGCGTCGCGTGTCGCAATCCTGCGGCAGATGAGCGTGACGCCCGGCGCGTTCACCGCTACCACAAATGTCGCACGATGGCCGTCGTAATCGACGCCGCAAAGCGCGCCGACATAGACATCCTCCGCGTAGGCTGGGCTGGTGTGCATGCCGATCTTGCCGCGCAACACTACCCCCACATCGGTCTCGCGCACGATGCGCAGCGCGGCGCGCCCGGCCGGATCGGGGCGCATGCGATAACCAATGGTCGCTGCCCCTGCCGAGAACGTCAGGAAGCGGCCAGTGCGCGCGATGTGCTGGCGATACGCTTCGGCGTTGGCGATCTGCTGCGTGGATGCGTTGCGCTGTTGCACCTCGCCCAATATGCCGAGCGCGATCAGGTGCCCATAGGCTGGCGTATGCGTGATGTTGCCGGCGCCAAGGAACGCCGTCTTCGCGAAGCAGCGACCCATGCCGACGAGATCATCGGCGGTCTTCGGCAGCACATAGCCCCAAGGCAAACCTTCGCCATTGAACAGCGTGTCACGCCACTCGGGATCGGAATGACGGTCGTACCAGGCCACGTATTCGTCCACCATCGCACGCGTGGCCGGATGGGTGGTGACGTCCTCGACCGCGCCTTCGCCGATGACCCAGATCTTGCGCCCGTCGCGCAGCGCTTCGCGGTACTCGGTGCCGGTCCGCAGCACTATGTCGCCTTCGCGTCACGGATCGCTCGCCAGATGCGGTCGCTGGTGGCCGGCATGTCGAGTTCGCGCACGCCGAGCGGTTCCAGCGCATGCATGATGGCGTTCATCACCGCGGGCATCGCGCCGACGCAGCCGGCCTCGCCGGCGCCCTTGGCACCGAGCGGGTTGCCCTCGGTCGGCACCGGATTCGATACGATGCGCATGTTGCACATGTCGTCGGCACGCGGCATGCAATAGTCCATGAAACTTGCGGTAAGCAGCTGGCCGGATTCCGGTTCGTAGACCACCTGCTCCATCAGGATCTGGCCAAGGCCCTGCGCCACGCCGCCGTGGATCTGGCCGGCCAGTGTGAGCGGATTGATCACCGTGCCGACGTCGTCGACCACCAGATACGATTGCAGATCGACCACGCCGGTCTCGGGGTCGATCTCAACCTCGCAGACATGGCAGCCGTTCGGGAACGTGTTGAGCGTCGGTGCGTAGGTGGCGTGTTCGTAGAAACCAGGCTCCATGTCGGGCGGCAGTCGCGCCGGCTGGAACGCGGCACGCGCCACATCCTTCAGCGCCATGGCGCGGTCGGTGCCGGCGACACTGAAGCGGCCGTCGGTGAATTCGATGTCGGCCTCCGCCGCCTCCAGCAGATGCGCCGCTATGCGCTTGCCCTTATCGATCACCTTCCGCGCGGCGAGCGTCAGCGCCGAACCGCCGACCACCATCGAGCGCGAGCCGTTCGAGCCCATGCCGAACGCCACGCGATCGGTATCGCCGTCGATGAACTGCACCTCGCGCGGATCGATGCCGAGGCGATCGCAAAGGATCTGCTTAAAGACGGTCTCGTGCCCCTGGCCATGCGTCTTGGTGCCCATCAGCAATATGGCACTGCCGCTCGGCTGGAAACGAATCTCCGCATATTCCGGTGTCGGACCGGCGGCCTGCTCGATCGCGTTGGCAAAACCGAGGCCGCGCAGCATGCCGCGTGCGCGCGATGCTGCCTGCCGTGCGGCGAAACCGGCACGGTCGGACGCCTCGAGCGCCATCTCCATGTTGCGGTTGAACTGGCCGCAATCGTAGAACGGCCCGAGCGCCGTCCTGTACGGCATCTTCGCATCGGGAATGAGATTGCGGCGGCGCAGTTCGATTGGATCGATGCTCAGCTCGCGCGCGGCCGCCTCCATCGCGCGCTCTATGATGTAGCTCGCCTCCGGCCGGCCGGCGCCGCGATACGGCGCGGTCGGACTGGTGTTCGAGAGCACCGCATCGATCGTGACGTAGGCCGCCGGGATATCGTACATGCCGACCACGGTGCCGATCTGGCCGAACGGCGTCAGCAGCTGCCGGTCGGACGCGATGTAGGCGCCGACGCTGGCCAGCATGTGCAGCCGCAGCCCGATGATCTTCGCATTGGCGTCGAACGCCAGCTCGATCGTGCCGACGTTGTCGCGGCCGTGTTCGTCGGCCATCAATACTTCGGATCGCTCGCAGCGCCACTTCACCGGCCGTTCGAGCTTGCGCGCCGCCCACAAGGTGAGCCGGTGCTCGACATACTGCCATCCCTTGGCGCCGAATCCGCCGCCCACGTCGTGACACACCACGCGGACGCTGCTCTCCGGCACCTTGAACACCATGTTGGCAAGCATGTTGCGCACACGGTGCGGATAGTTCACGTCGGCGAACAGCGTGTAGCGCTGTTCCGCCGGATCGTAGGTCCCGATCGCGCCGCGCGGTTCCATGTATTGCGCATGGACTCGCGTTATCACGTAGCGACGCCTCACGATGTGCGCGGCGTGCGCGAACGCCGCCTCGGTCGCCGCGCGATTGCCGCGCTCGGTGGTGTGCGAGATGTTGTCGTTTTCGTCCCACACACGCGGCGCATCGGGCTCCGCCGCCTCGGCAACCGAAGTGACCGACGGCAGCGGATCGTATTCAACCACAACAAGTTCGGCGGCGTCCTTCGCCAGCGCCAGCGTCTCGGCGATCACCATCGCCAACGGATCGCCGACATAGCGTGCACGATCCACCACCAGCGCCGGACGCTGCGGCGCGAACATTGGCGAGCCATCGCGCTTCTTGCGCGGCATCGCTGCCTTCGGCGTCGCGATACCATCGTTCGCATAGTCGGTCCCAGTGAACACCGCCACCACGCCCGGCGCGCGCGACGCCGCCGCGGTATCGACCGAACGAATCCGCGCGTGTGCATGCGGCGAGCGCACGAACACGCACCAGGTCTGCCGGTACAACGTCTGGTCGTCCTGATAACGGCCTTTGCCGGTCAGCAGCCGCACGTCCTCCAACCGACGAACAGGCTGGCCGATACCGAACTTCATCGTGGCGGTGGAGGCCGGAACGTCATCCATCTAGGAAATGACGGCGACGAAGTCGGCCTGCACCAATGCGCGGCTGTCGGCGGGCAGCGGCTGCGTGTGCCGCGCCGGCCGTGCGTCTGGATCGGGGAACATCTTCACCCACTCGTCGTTCAGCGCCCCGCGCTGCTTCGCGGGGTCCTTCACCCAGAACGTGATCTTGATGATGTCGTCGACAGTCCCGCCGGCAGCCTCGACATCGTGGCGGATGTAGCCGAATACGTTGGCGACCTGCTGCTCGAGTGTCGGCGGCAGTTCGCGCGTACCCGGGTTGGTTCCGCCGATCACGCTCGACATCACGATGTTGCCGACGCGGCTGGCATTGGGGATCGGGTTCTCGTGCCGTGCACGAGAACCGTTGACGCTCTGACGTTTTGCCATGACGGACCTCAGGCGGTGACGGGCTGCTTGAATACCGGCACGTTTTCCGTGCGGTCCTTCAGTGCGTCGGGGCCCTCGGTCGGCACCTGCTCCGCGAAGTTCAGCGCACCGTCGATGTCGCCTTCCCACACCTCGCGCGGCAGTTCGTACAGCAGTTCAACGCCGTAGCCGTTCGGGTCGTGGATATACAGGCTGTGGGTCATGCCGTGCTCCACGCGGCGATCGAACTTCACGCCGCGCTCCTGGAGATAGGCGAGCTGTTTCAGCCACGCCTCGCGATCCGGGAACGCGATCGCGATGTGGCTGATCGCACACTGACCGCCACTCATGGTCCATTCCGCCGGCGGGGGCGGCAGGTTCGGATTCTCGATCAGGGCAATGTCATGATGGCTCAGCGAGCCGCCGCCGTGATCGCCACTGTAGAAGCGCATCTTCGGCGGGTTGGGGCGCTTCGGCGTGGCGTGGATCTCGCCGACCTGCCTGAAGCCCACCGTCTCGGTCCAGAACCGGTGCGATTCCTCTATGTTACGTACATTCAGGACCAGGTGGTTGAGGCCGATCGGGGCGACAGGTGCGTTTGCCATGTCCGCGTTTCCTTCACATTGAGCAGGGAGTGGGAGTATAGCGCGGACCCCAGGGTCGATACAAAGGGAGGCAGCGTCATGCAGTACAGCCGAGACCGCATCGTGACCAGCCACGCCGGCAGCCTGCCCCGTCCGGACTCGCTGATCGCCGCAAACCAGACACGCCAATCCGGCGACGCCGATGAGGCGCGGTTCCAGACACAGCTGCAATCCGCAGTGGTGGATGTGGTGCGTCGCCAGCAGGAGCTCGGGATCGATATTCCGGGCGACGGAGAATACGGCAAGTCGATGGGGCATCGCGTCAACTACGGCGCCTGGTGGCATTATTCGTTTCAGCGCCTCGGCGGCCTGGATCCGAACGGCCCCGCTCTGTACGACATGGCCCCCCACCGCTCGAAGCCGGGCGAGGTGGCGCTGACCAGCTTCTCCGACCGCCGCGATCGGCAGCGCTTCGCCGCCGCCTATGCCGATCCGGAGTCAGGCATCACAACGGGACCGCGCGCGCCTCATTGGCCGATCTGCGTCGGACCCATCACCTATACCGGACATGATGCCATCGCCCGCGACATCGCCAATTTCAAGGCTGGCCTCGCCACGTGCGGTGCCGAGGAAGGCTTCATGACCGCGATTGCACCGGGAAGCGCGTCGCGGATCGCCAACGCGTACTACAAGACCGAGGAAGAATTCATGCACGCCTGCGCCGCGGCGATGCGCGAGGAATACAAGGCGATCATCGATGCGGGACTGATCCTGCAGCTCGACGATCCGTCGATCGCGGAAAACTGGGACCAGATCAACCCTGAGCCCACCGTCGAAGAATACCGCCGGTTCACCATGCAACGCGTCGAAGCGCTGAACGCGGCGATCAAGGGCCTGCCGCAGGATCGCATCCGGTTCCATCTCTGCTGGGGAAGCTGGCACGGCCCGCACACCACCGATATCCCGATGCAGGACATCGTCGATGTCATGCTGGCGATCAATGCCGGCGCCTATTCATTCGAAGCCGGCAATGTGCGTCACGAACACGAATACCGCGTGTGGCAGGACGTGAAGCTGCCGGACGGCAGGTTCATCCTGCCTGGCGTGGTCAGTCATGCGACCAATGTCGTCGAGCATCCCGAACTGGTGGCCGAGCGCATCGCACGGTTCGCCAACCTGGTCGGCCGCGAACGCGTTATAGCGGCGACCGACTGCGGGCTGGGCGGCCGCGTCCACCCGGACATCGCCTGGGCGAAGCTCGAGGCGCTCGCCCAGGGTGCCGAACTTGCCAGCAAACAGCTCTGGCGGTGACTAGGTCTTTTCGATGACCTCCATCTGCGCGCCGTCGGGGCATTCCACGAACGCGACGTGACGGCCGTTGTTGGGTGGCAGCTCCTCCAGGATGCGCACACCGTTGCGACGCAGCGTCGCCAGCGTGCCGGCGTAGTCGTCGGTATCCACCGCCACGTGCTCGATGCCGTAGTGCTGTTCGTGATTCTGCACCGAGATCAGCGTGGTGATGTTGAGCTGCAAGCCGTGCAGATCGACCTGCACGCCGCGGCCAGGGATGTCGCCCTTCAACTTCGCTCCGAAGTTGTCGATATAGAACTGCGCGGTCTTGTGCGGATCGGGGGTCTTCAGATGCACGTGCTGGACGCTGAAGGTCATGGCCGTTCTCCCTTGGTTGACAGTCGCACTGGCCGTCAGAAACTGGCAAACATCGGAGAGGCTGTCGATGGGCAGCTCGACGGCGCGTGCCATCAGGAGGTTTGCCATGACTGAACCGCACGGTCCGCTTCAGGGCGTCAGGGTTGTTGCCTGCTCCACCGCGCAGGCGGGCACGGTACCGTATATGTTGATGGCCGATCTCGGCGCCGAGGTGATCAAGATCGAAGTCCCGGAGGGCGGCGACAATTCGCGTGGCAGCACTGTGCTGCATGGTATGCCCAGCACCTACTTTGAGACCAACAACCGCGGCGTAAGGAGCGTCACCTTGAACCTGAAGACGCAGGAAGGTCGCGAGATTCTATACAAGCTGGTCGGGCACGCGGAGATCTTCGGCCAGAACTTCCGTCCCGGCGCCGCGGAGAAAAACGGGTTCGGCTATGAGGAATTGCGCAAGATCAATCCGCGCCTGGTGTACGTGTCGATCTCGGGCTACGGCCCGAACGGGCCTCACGCCGACCTGCCAGGCACGGATTCGATGGCGCAGGCGCTGGGCGGCATTGCCGAGGCGTATTCGACGCCGGGACAGCCGTTGCGCACCGGGATCGTGTCCGTTGCGGATGAAACCTGTGCGATCCTGGCGTTCGGCGGCGCGCTCGCCGCGCTGACCCACGCGCGTGCGACCGGGATCGGCCAGAAGGTGGATTGCTCACTGCTCGGCGGACAGATCCGGCTGATGGGTTGGACACTCACCACCGCGATGTGGCGGAACCAGGATCCGGTCACCGGTCAGGCGCGCGTCACCGGCACGTCCGAGCGGCCGGGACTGAGTGCCAGCTTCAATGACCGCAACGGCAAGCCACTGGTGTTCCAGCTCAACGGCGCGCGCCACTGGAAGACGGCGATGACGGCGCTCGGGTTCTACGAAACGCTGGACCGCGCGGGGTTCGGGAACCTGGGCGTGATCATCGGATCGGAGGAGAAGCGGACGATCTTGCTGCACACGTTGGATGATCTGTTCGCCACCGGCTTGCGCGATGACTGGGTTGCCAGGCTGCGCGGCGCGGACATCGTGGCGGCACCAATCAACACGCTGCTGGAGGCGTCCAACGATCCTGACGTGGTGGCGAACGGTTATGTGGCCGAAGCGGAGTACCCCGAAGTACGGCAAGACCCTGAAGGTGCACGGCACGCCGTGGCAATTCTCCGAGACGCCCGCCCACATCGGCGTCGCGCCGGAACTTGGCGCGGACAATGCCGATGTGCTGGCGGAGCTCGGCTACAGCGCGGAACAGATCGGCGAACTGCGCGAACGAAAGATCATTTGAATCTGCGCGGGAATGACGGGTGAGGTCAGTGTTCGCCGGCTTCGCGCGCGGTCTGCGCGGGCAATCCGATGTGCTGCGCGGCATTCTTTTGATGTGCGCCGGCGTCTCGACGTTTCCATTCATGAACGTCGCGGTGAAGCTGCTGGCCGCGCACTACCCGGCGGCACAGATCACCTGGGCACGGTTCACCGGGCACCTGATCGTCATGCTGCTCGTGTTCCTGCCGCAGTATCGCTGGGCACTGTTCCGCACCCGACGCCTCGCCGTGCAGATGGGCCGTTCGGTGCTGATGCTGGTGAGCAACCTGGTGTTCGTGATGGCAATCGGCGCGGTACCGCTCGCCACTGCGTCGGCGATCGGCTTTACCTCGCCGCTGCTGGTCACCGCACTGTCGGTGCCGTTGCTGCACGAGCAGGTCGGCTGGCGGCGCTGGAGCGCGGTGGTGGTCGGCTTCGCCGGCGCGCTGATGGTGATCCGTCCAGGCAGCGGCTTCCGCGATCCGGTAGTGCTGTTGCTGTTGGCGTCGTCGTTCGCCTACGCGCTGTACCAGATCGCCACACGCCTGGTCGGGCGCGTCGACAGCGCGGCAACCGGTAACATCTACGCCGCGCTGCTCGGCTCGGTGGGTATGAGCCTGGCGATGCCGTTCGTCTTCGTTATGCCGCGCTCGCTGCTCGATGCGTTGCTGTTCTGCAGCCTGGGGCTGCTGGGCGGGTTCGGGCATTATCTGGTGATCCGCGCCTTCCAGCTTGGACCGGCAGCGGTGATCGCGCCGCTGGGCTATGTCGAACTGGTGGGGAGCGTGGTGCTTGGCTATCTGGTGTTCGGCAATTTCCCTGATCTGTGGACGTGGCTGGGAGCCGGGGTGATCATCGCGTCCGGCATCTACATTGCGTTTCGGGAACGGAAGCGGAGGGAGGCCCGATGACGGTTGCTCGCCAGTTGGCCGACTTTCTTGTCGGTGTGTCCGTGGCCGATCTGCCGCCGCAGGCGATCGACCATGCCGCGATGCTGATCGCCAGCACCATCGCCAGCGCGGCGGCGGGAACGCAGCTTACTTCAGCGCGGATCATTCGCGGCCTGGCGCGCGACCGCGGCGGCAGGCCGGAGGCGTCGCTGTGGTTCGATGCCGATGCGCGCGCACCGATAGTCGATGCAGCGCAGGCGAACGCGGTGATGAGCGATGCCGCCGCGTCGGATGACAGCGACCTGCGCAACATCGTCCATGCCGGCACGCCGCTCACCGCGGTTTCGCTGGCGATCGCTGAACGCGACGGCATCGGCGGCGAGGCAGTGCTGGCGGCGATCGTCTGTGGCTACGAGGCGGCCGGTCGTCTCAGTGAGGCAATCACGCCAGGGTTCCGCGCACGTGGCTTTCACGGCTGCCACGGCGCGGTGTTCGCCGCCTCGGTGTCGGCGGCGCGACTGTTGCAGCTCGATGCGGCACGGATGGCGCAGGCGATCGCACTGTCGGCAACCTCGATCGGCGGGCTGGCGACCGCAGCGGACACCTCGACCGCGCGCGAGTATCACGCGGGGCTGGCGGCAATGCTGGGCGTCAACGCGGCGCTGGCGGCGCAGCGCGGCTACCAGTGCGAGGAGCGGGTACTGGAGACGCCACATGGATTTTTCGAGACATTCGGCGGCGTCGATGGCACCGCGGGCGCGGCGATCGCGACGCGCGGCCTGGGCGAGAGCTGGGACATCTGCACCGATATGGCGATCAAGCTGGTGCCTGGCGGCCATCCGTACCATGCGATCGCCGAGGCGGCCGCCAATGCGGCGCGTCAGGGGAATGTCGCGGCAGCGGATGTGGCGAGCATCACCATCGCACGTCCCGGCATGACGAAGCTGTCGGGTCCGCTGCATCCGGCCGATTTGATCGACATGGCGCACAGCCCCGCCTATTTCGCCGCTGCCGGCGTGGCGGATCATGCGTTCTCCTGGGAGCATGCGAGCGCCGCGAAGATCGCGGATCCGGTGATCCACCGGCTGATCGACCGCGTGCAGGTCGGCGTGCCGCCCACGGAGGATGCGGCGCGTTATCGGCAGGGCGCGACGGTCACCATCGGCACGCGCGACGGGCGGAGCTATTCGAGCACGGTGTATGCGCCGAAGGGCGCCGCTGCGCTGGGGATCGACTGGCGCGATATCGATGCCAAGTATCGCGCCCTGGTGCCGGCGGCGGGCATGCACGGACCGGAGATCGAAGCGAGCCTTGCGCTCATCCACGATTTCCGGCGGCTCATGGATGTTGCCTCGTTCACGCGATCGCTGCGGTCCGGGGTGGAATAATTGCGGCGGAGGCGTCCTTATCCTGGGCGGCAGGTATTACATCGGATCGAGTCGCAGCGTGGTGGCCAGCGTGTCGGGTGCGACGATCGACTGCGCATACGGGCTGGTCGCGTATTTGGTCAGGAACGCCTGGCTGACGGCCTCGATAGTAGTCTGGTCGGTGACCGGGAACACGCGGACCGGAAGCTGGCGGCCATCGAACTCAAGCACTGCCGTTGCATCGGCAGCGGCGGCGACGAACCATTTGCCAGCGGGGCCGCGGACCGAGCGCACGAACGCTGCATTGTCCACCACCACGATCCAGATGACGACGCCTCTGCTCTTGTGACGAGCGGTTCGGATGCGGACTTCCCCGGTGCTGCGCAGGGACGCGAGGGTTGCGGGGTCGAACGTCTGGGGCATGGCACGGTCCTCCTCAGCTCGCTCCGCCCACCATGTCACGCCAGAGCGCGCGCGGCGAGGCCTGCACCATTGACGCGCGACCCTCGTCTATCGCGCCAGGTACTGCGCCCGTAGCGCCTGCTTGTACAGCTTCCCCGTCGGCAGCCGCGGCAGGGCAGCGCAAAAATCCACCGATTTCGGCACCTTGAAGTGTGCGAGGTGCGCACGGCCATAGGCGATCAGTTCGGCCGCCAGCGCGTCGGACGGCGTCACCCCGTCCATCACCTCGACTACCGCTTTCACCTGCTCGCCCATCTCCGGGTCCGGCAGTCCGAACACCGCCACATCCCGCACTGCTGAATGACCGATCAGCACGTCCTCCACTTCGCGCGGATAGATGTTCACGCCCCCGGAGATGATCATAAACGCCTTGCGGTCGGTGAGGTACAGATACTGCTCCGCATCCACGTACCCGACATCCCCCAGGGTCGACCATGTCCGATGCACCGGATGCTGCGCCGCCTCGGTGCGGGCGGGATCCTTGTAGTAAGCGAACGGCATTGTCTCGCGCTCGAAATACACCAGGCCGGGTTCGCCCGCCGGCAGCTCCACGCCGGATTCATCGCAGATGTGCACCACGCCGATCGCCGCGCGGCCAACCGAGCCCGGATGCGCGAGCCACTCGGCCGAATTGATTCGGGTGAGGCCGTTGCCCTCGGTTCCCCCATAGTATTCCTCGAGAATCGGCCCCCACCAGTCGAGCATCGCTTGCTTCACCGCGACCGGGCAGGGTGCAGCAGCATGGATCGCACAGCGATGACTGGAGAGATCGAAGCGCCGGCGGTCGGTCTCCGGCAGCTTCAGCATGCGCACGAACATCGTCGGTACCCACTGGCTGTGCGTTATTCGGTAACGGGCGATCAGCTCCAGTGCTTCGGCGGCATCGAAATGCGGCATCATCACCACCGTGCCGCCGGTGTGCTGCACGCCAAGTGAGAACGCGAGCGGCGCCGCGTGATACATCGGCGCCGGTGAGAGATAGATGGTATTCGGGTCGAACCCGTAGCCTCATACGACCTGCTGCAGCAGATCGTCCTCGCCCACCTTGGCATTGCGCAGCGCGCGGCGGACGCCCTTGGGACGCCCGGTGGTCCCGGAGCTGTACAGCATCAGTTCGCCGAGCCATTCGGTCTCGAGCGGATGGGCGGGGAACGACGCCACGGCCTCCTCGAACGCGGACCAGCCCGGGATCGTGCCGTCGGTCATCAGGAAGCTGCGACAGCGTGGCAATCGCGCCGGCAGCGCGGCGGCAACCTCGGCCCGCGCATGCGAGGCGATCAGCGCGACCGCGTCGGAATCGTCGATAATGTACGCCGCTTCATCCACCGTCAGGTAGCGATTCACCGCGGTCAGGTAGAGTCCGGAGCGGCGGGTTGCCCATACCACCTCCATGAACCGCGGATTGTTCTCCATGAACAACGCCACCGTATCGCCGCGCCGCAGCCCCTGGGCATGGAGGTAGTGGGCGAGCTGATTGGAGCGGATATCGAGATCCCGGTAGCTCAGGATCTCGCCGGTGCTGCTGATGATCAGCGCCGGACGGTCGGGCGCCGTCCTGGCGTGGGTGCCGATATACATGTTCCCTCCCGACGCGCGCCCTAACGTAGACCAGCGCGATAGCGTTCTCCATCCGACCAGCCGGCGCTAGGCTGCGGCGGAACCGCGACCGTCCTGCAATGATCGGACCCAATCATGTCCCTGAGTCGTGACTTTGCCGCCTTCGTCGCCGGCCTTCGCTTTACCGATTTGCCGCGAGCGGTTGTGGACCGCGCCAAGGGCGTCATCCTTCAGGCGCTGACCTCCGCAATGGTCGCGCACGACATGCCGGCCAGTCGGCAGGCGCTTGCCCTGATGCAGGACGAGGAACAGGGCGGCGCGGGGATCGCGACCGTGCTGTGCAACGGTACCAGACTCACCAAGGCCGGTGCCGCCTTTGTCAATGCCGAAATGATCCTCGCGGGTGGCAAGTGGGACACGTTCCGCATGCTCACCCATCCGGGCACGGCGATCATCCCCGCCGCATTGGTGGCAGCGGAGACCACCGGCGCCTCCGGCCAGCAGTTCGTCGTTGCCGTGGCCGCCGCCTACGAGGTGATGGAGCGAATGGCCGCGGAATTCATCCCCACGGTGATGGCACGCGGCTTCCACGCCGGCCCGGTGTTCGGCATCTTCGGCGCCGCGGTCGCCGCCGCGAAGCTCCAGCAGCTCGATGCGAACCAGATCCACAGCGCCATTGCCCAATGCGTGAACCTGGCGGCGGGCAACCTGGAGGGTGCCCGCAGTGGCGGCCGGTCACTGCGCGAAGGCGGCGCCGTGCGCAACGCGCTGCTCGCTGTCGCAATGGCCCGTCACGGCACGCCTGGTGGCGAAACGACACTGGAAGGCGAGGCCGGCTTCTATCACGCCTATGCAGGCAACAATCTGGGCCGGCTGACCTACAGCTTCACCGGCCGCACCAGCACAGACCTGGCACGCATCACGGAAAACCTTGGCCACGACTGGACCTTTCTCGAGACGCTGTACCGCATCTACTCGACCGCCGGATACAACATCGCGCATGTCGATGTCACCGCGCGACTGTGCGAGGAACACAACATCGCCTACGCCGACATCGACCGCATCGAGGCCGTGGTGAACTGGTTCGAGACCGAATACCCCAGCCCTGCCTTCCCAACGCCTGGCAGTGATGGCAAGCCCCGTGTTGGCAGCACGCAATATTTCACTGCGTATGGCGCCGCCACGCGAGGCTACCCGCTGCTGCGCGGCGCGCAGCCTGGCCCGGGCGAGACCGATCCGCCTGAGGTGCTCGACCTCATGCACCGTATCACACTGATCCCGATGGTCCGCCGCACGCTGTTCGGCCCACGCATCACGGTGTTCACCAAGTACGGACGCAGCTTCACCCGCGAAGGCACCGGCCGGGAGTTCATCTGGGACTTCGAGGAACTGGCGCGACGCATCCAGCCGGTCGCGCCCGGTCTCGCCATCCCGGCAGCGCAATTCGCCGGGGTCGTGGATGCATGCCGCAATCTCGAAGGCGTCGACACGGCGGGACATAAGCTGATCGCGCTCACCATCCCCCGCTGACCCGTTGCCGTGTTCAAGCCGCGTGCCAGTGGTTGACCCGACGCGTCCGGGTCTGCAACGCTTCCTGGCATGCCGCGCAGACGGCATCCGAGGGGAGGAAATGCATGGCGCAAACCATCGAGGGCTTCGTCGGCACGTCACTCGACGGTGCCCGGATGAGCCCGATCCATTGGCGCGTCTTCGCGCTGATCGCCGCCGGCTATTTCTTCGACGTTGCGGACTATGTGATTCTGGGATCGCTGATCCCCGACATGACGCGCAGCGGCTTCGCCACCGCCCCGCAGATCGCCACCGTGGCCAGCGCAACGCTGTTCGGGCTGTTCGTCGGCACGCTGGCACAGGGCGAGTTCACCGACCGCTTCGGCCGCAAGACGGTGTATCAGTTCAACCTGCTGCTCTACGGTCTGGCGACGATCGCGGCGGCGTTCTCGCCCGACTACATCTGGCTCGCCGTGCTGCGCTTCATCGCCGGCATTGGTCTCGGCGCCGAACAACCGTTGTGCTTTGCCTATGCCGGCGAGTACGCGCCAAAGAACATCCGCGGCCGCTTCATCGCCGGCGTGCAGATGATCGGCGGCGCCTGGTCATGGCCGCTGTCCACCCTGTTCGCACTCGCCTTCCGCGACACGCTCGGTTGGCGCGGCATCTGGATCGTCATCGGTGCGTGCGCGCTGATCGTGTTCCTGTTCCGGTTCTCGCTGCCGGAATCACCGCGCTGGCTGGCCACGCACGGTCACGGCGACCGTGCGATCGATCTGCTCAAGCGCATGGGCATTGCCGGGCCGAGCGAACCACTGGCCACCGACGCGGCCAGCAACACGCACAGCGATCCGATCAGCGTGGTGTTCCGTCTGTATCGCCGCCGCGTCATCGCCGGAATGGTCTGCTTCGTCGCCTTCTTCGGGGTGGCGCTGGGCCTCGGCACCTGGCTTCCCAGCATGATGGCCGACCGTGGCATGACGATCACCAAATCGCTGACCTACACGTTCGGCATGACGCTGGCGTTCCCCTGCGCCAGCCTCTGCATGATGTATACGCTGGAGCGCTTCGGCCGGAAGCCCACATCGATCGTTTCGTTCGTGCTCGCCGGCCTGTTCGCGGTGGGATTCGTCAACGCCACCAGCGACACGATGCTGCTGGCGGTCGGCTTCGGCATGATTTTCTTCATCCAGCTTGCCGGCAACTCGATGCAGATCTTCGCCTCCGAGGTGTTCCCCACCAACGCGCGCGCCTCCGGCTTTGGCTTCGCCCAGGGAGCGGGCCGGCTCGGGACGGCGTTCATCATCCCGGCGATCCTGTGGATTCAGACCAGCCATGGGATCGGCGCGGTGTTCGGCGCCGTGGCGGCCGCGCTGGTCATTGCGGCGTTCACAGTGAACCTGCTCGGTCCGGAGTCGCGTGGTGTGCCGCTGGATGTATTGGCGCCACCGACCGGCTGAGGCACTCCCTCCCCTGCTTTGCGGGAGAGGGAGGTTTATCCGACCGCTCTCACCCCGCGATCCGCACCGGCAGCGAGGCGATGCCGCGGATGAAGTTGGCGTAAACCCGCTTCGGTTCTTCCATCAGCTCTACCACCATGCCGCGCTTGAGGATCTCCTCCCACAGAATCCCCAACTGCATCTCGGCCAGGCGATTGCCAACGCAGCGATGAATGCCGAAGCCGAACGACAGATGCTGCCGTGGCCGCGCACGGTCGATGATGAACTCGTTGGCCTGCGGGATCGCGTCCTCGTCCCGGTTGCCCGAGATGTACCACATCACCACCTTGTCGCCCTTGCGGATCGGCTTGCCGCCGATCTCGCCGTCGGCAAGCGCGGTGCGCCGCATGTGCATCACCGGGGTCTGCCAGCGGATGACCTCCGGTACCAGGCTCGGCACCAGACCAGGGTTCTCCCGCAGCTTGCGATACTCGTCGGGGTAGTGATTCAGCGCCCACACGCCGCCCGAGATCGAATTGCGCGTGGTCTCGTTGCCGCCGACGATCAGCAGGGTCAGGTTGCCCAGGAACTCCTGCGGCCGGTTGATCAGGTCGCGGGTGGATTCGCCGTGGGCCAGCATGGAGATCAGATCCGGCCCCGGCTCGGCCTTGGCACGCTCGCGCCAAAGCTCGGTGAAGCATTCCAGCGCCTCGGTGAGAATCTCCAGCCGCTTCGCCTCGGAATCGACGACGGTGCCGGCGTTCACATCGGCAATCGCGCAGTCCGACCAATAGACCAGCTTGTGGCGGTCGGCGAACGGGAAGTCCATCAGCGTGGTCAGCATCTGGATGGTCAGCTCGATCGACACGTGCTGCACCCAGTCGAACGTCTCGTTGCGCGGCAGCGCGTCCAGGATGTTTCCCGCACGCTCTCGGATCGTGGTCGACAGCTTATTCAGGTTCATCGGCGCCACGATCGGCGACACCACCTTGCGCTGCTCGTCGTGCTTCGGGGGATCCATCGAGATGAAGCTGGCGCGGCGATATTCCATCGGCCGGTCGGTGATCGAGATGCCGCCAAGCATCGCTTCGGACGAATAATTTTGGTGGTCCACCTCTACCGACATGATGTCCTTGTACTTGGTCACCGACCAGTACGAGCCATACATGCCGTCCTTTGTGTAGTGCACCGGGTCCTCGCGGCGCAGACGCTCGAAATACGGATACCAGATATCGTCCTGGTAGAGCTTCGGATTGCTGACGTCGATCCGATCGAGCGGCAGCGCATAGGCGTCCTCGGCCGGGTCGAAGTGCACGGGTGCGTTCATGGACGAAACTCCTGCTCGTGGCGGCGACACTACAGCAAAACCCTACCGGCCGGTAGCATCCCTTTCAGCGCTACGTCGCCGGCATTCGCAGGTCATCCGAGCGGAAGACCGCCGCGCAACAGGCCATCGGCGAGCCGGGCCAGGGTGGGGCGCGACAACACCATGGCGCCGCAGGCCGCTGCGATGCTCAGAGAAAGTTGTTCGCTCAAAATGACCTCGACGCCGCGCTCCGCCTCCGTCTGCCTTCCGACAGCGAGATCGGCGGGCACCAGATTTCAATACGCCCAGATCGCGCGGTCCGGCTGGTCCAGATAGGTTGCCAGCCAACCGAGCCTCGAGTGTATCCATGACGAATATGGATTGAGCTGGAGCACCCGGGTGAGCACCGGACCAGCGCCGGCGTGGTCTCTGATCAGGCTCCGCGCAGTGCCGATCATCGTCAAACAGGTGGAATCGTCCGGGCCCAGAAGTATGGCAGACGTCGCGAAACGCGTGACGGTCGCGCGCGGCATCGGCCGACCAGTTGTAGAGCTACGCTGCGCGTGGCACCACGCTGCCAGCGCAAGGCCGGCGGCTCATCGGGAGCAGCGTCCAGGACTTTGCCGAGAAGAGCCAATGCCTGGCGGTTGGCGCCAGGTTCGAGCGCACCAGAAAGGGCAAGCGCCTCCAGCCATGGGCTTCGGGGGCGCCGTCGCAGTTACGCTGCCTCGCACGGCGCATTGTGGTGATCTGGATCGCTGACTGGATCGCGCCGATCGCCCTACCTGGCCCGCCGGCCAGCCGGCCAGCGGCCCGATGCCGGGTCCGGGCCGCGCGAACCAGAGCGCGGCGCCCCGGTGCCCGATCTCGCAACGCAGCAGCAATGTCAGACCGTCGTCAAGCCGAAGTAAACTTCCGCGCACCGCATAGGTGAGGTCGGCACCTCCTCCCTGATTTGATGCCGGACGATCGAGTTCCGCGGTGACGCGCGCGGCCATTGCGTTGAGGCGTTCCTCATCCGGCAGAGCCTGTAGCGGGAAGACCGCGAGTAGCGGGCGCGCCACGCCCCGGGTCTGCGCCGAGGCGCTCACCTGCGCGCCGCAACGGTGTCGCCTTGATCGAAGATCGGTAAGGCCGGTACCATGAGGCGGTAGCCGCGCCGGTGCCGGGTCTCGATATAGCGGGGGTGGCAGGCGTCATCGCCAAGAGCGGCGTCGCAGCTTCTGAATGCACGATGTGAGCACATCGTCGGTTACCGCCATGCCACCCCAGATGCGTTCGAACAGGTCCTGCCTCGTGACGAGTTCCTGTGCTTGTTCGGCCAGAGCGTGCAACGCGGGTCCGCCCGCGCCGTGAGGCTTACTTCGCTGCCGTCGTGCCAGAGCTGTCCCGTGCGCGTATCGGAACGAAACCGGCCAAAAGCGAACCGCCGACCTGCGGCCATCCTCCCGCCCGCAATGAATTGCCCGGAAATTTACCGGAACTTCACCAGTACTTCGCAAACGACCGTCGCCAAAATTGTGACACGCAGCTACGGTGGCCGCAAGGCAACTGTGGCCATGCGCCGCTTGAACCGCCATGCCGAAGCGGCCCGGAGGGCAACATGACGAAGTTCATCACCGTACTGTCCGCTGTCGCGGCCGCCGCGGCCGGCATCGCCTTCAGCCAGCCGGTGCTGGCTCAGGCGGTGGATCCGAAGCTGGGCAAGGTGCATTTCGAGACGTCCTGCGCGCCAGCAGCCGCCGCCGCATTCGATCGCGGGATGCTCTATCAGCACTCGTTCTGGTACAGCGCATCGCAACAGGCCTTCAATGACGCGCTGAAGGCGGATCCCGGTTGTGGCATCGCCTATTGGGGGATTGCGCTGAGCCTGCTGTGGAATCCGTTCAGTCCGCCGCCGGCGAAGAATTTGGCCGACGGGGCAGCCGCTCTCGAGAAAGCGCAAGGAGTCGGCGCGAAGACCGAGCGGGAACGCGACTATATGACCGCGCTGTCCGCAATGTACACCGATCACGACAAGGTGGATCACCGCACCCGCGTGTTGAACTACCTGAAGTCGATGGAACAGCTCGCAGCGAAGTATCCTAACGACGACGAAGCACAGATCTATTATGCGCTCGCGCTTGCTGTTGCCGCCTCGCCCACGGACAAGACCTACGCCAATCAACTCAAGGGCGGCGCGATCCTGGAGGCGATCTGGCAGCGACAGCCAAACCATCCCGGCATCGCGCATTACCTGATCCATATCTACGACTCGCCGGCCCTGGCGGAGAAGGGCCTGACGGCCGCACGGCTCTACGCAAAGGTGGCACCGGACGCGCCGCATGCGCAGCACATGCCGTCGCACATCTTCACGCGTGTCGGCAACTGGCAGGAGTTCGATCGATTCGAACGAGGTGTCGGCGCGCGTCGCCGGGCAGGACAAGTCCGGGCACGACCAACTGCATGCGATGGACTATGAAGTCTACGCCTACCTGCAACTCGGGCGGGACGCGAAGGCGAAGGCGGTACTTGACGAGATGCAGACGGTGTCGGGGTTTGCGGAAACGTTCATCGCCGGCCCATTCGCGCTCGCGGCATCGCCGGCACGCTATGCCGTCGAGCGCCGCGACTGGAAGCAGGCGGAAGCATTGGAGGTTCGACCCAGCCCCCTGCCGTCCGTAACCGCGATCACCTGGTTCGCCAAGGCGCTCGGCGCCGCCCGGAGCGGTGACATCGCGCCGGCCCAGGCTGCCATCGCCCGGCTGACCGAGCTGCGTGATCAGCTGCGCGAGAAGAACGACACCTATTGGGCCGAGCAGGTCGACATTCAGGCGCGGGTCGCGACCGCGTGGACGCAATTCGCGGCTGGAAGCCAGGATGAGGCGTTGAAGACCTTGGCCGATGCCGCTGACGCGGAAGACCGGACCGAGAAGCACCCGGTCACCCCGGGCCCACTG
Source organism: uncultured Alphaproteobacteria bacterium (assembly GCA_963819855.1). Lineage (GTDB taxonomy): Bacteria > Pseudomonadota > Alphaproteobacteria > Acetobacterales > Acetobacteraceae > JAMXLO01. Next base: position 68,973 of record CAWFYC010000023.1, on the reverse strand, counting down.
GCGCCGGCCCGGGAACTGTATGGTTCCATGTTGCTCCTGCACGGCAATGCGTCGGAGGCGCTCACAGCTTTCGAGGCAACGATTCGCAAGGAACCCAATCGCCTCAACGCGATCCTTGGCGCAGCTAAGGCCGCGGCAGCTTTAGGGGACAGCACCAAGGCGCGGCAATACTACGCCACCGCCGTCGCACTGGCTTCAGCTCCCGACGTGAGCAGGCCCGAGGTAAGGGACGCACGCGCCTACCTGGCGAGTGCGAAGTAGCAATGCGGCCCGTGGTCTTGGCAATGCTGCTGATCGGATCGGCTGCGCCGTCAGGTGCGCAGACGCGCTCGGTCAGTGGCCAATTCGGCATACTCGGAGAATGGGCCCTGACCGCAACGGTGGCGGAACAGGCGGATGGCGCGGGTCGGCGCTGGACCGGCCCGCTCAGTCTCACGCATATCGGGCTTTGCAGCGCAAATGGTCCGGAAGAGAAGACCGGCGAATTGTTATTGCGTCTCTCGGATGCGTCAGGGGAGGCAACCGCGACGCTGTTGATCGAAGGGACGGCCTGCACGTTTCACGGGCGTCTGAAGGGTCTCTACGACGGCGTCATGACTTGCCCGGACCGGCGTGATGTGCCGATGATGCTGTCGATCCAGTGACGTGCGAGTTTGGAGACGATCAGCCGGCGAACCGGTCGCCGTCGGGCGGCGCAGGTACCTCGAACGCGTTCACCACACCGCACAACGCGACATAGAAGTTCGCCACTGCCGTCAGCTCGACCAGCCACTGCACGCCGTGACGTTCTTTCAGCGCGTCGAACACCGCCTGCTCGACGCGATTGGTACGCATGAGCTGCCGCGCGTACACCACGATGTCGCGTTCGTCCGGCGGCAGTCCGGCCGGATCGCCCTTGGCGCGCAACAGGTCGATCACCTCGTCGCGAAGGCCGACGCGACGGGAAGCATCCACCTGTGCGGCCCAGACATAGTTCGCCTCGCGCTCGCGCACTGCGGCGAGCACCGCGATCTGGCGCAGTTGCGGCTCGACGATGGTGCCCTCGCGCGCGAACGGCACCATCGGCAGCAGGCGTTCGGCCAGCTTCGGGCTGTGCAGCAGGACACCGAACGGGCCGCGTATTCGGCCGAACACGCCCATCACCTGATCGAACACGTGCTGGTTTTCGGGCGCGAGATCGGTCTTGGCGGCGATCGGCTGGATGCGTGGCATGCGCGTTTCCTTCAGTTCATCGCGGCGTACGGCTTGCCCCACGCATCCTGGTAGGTGATGTCCGCAAGCTTGCCGCGCCCCACCGGCCCGAACCGCCCCATCGGATAGCCGATCGGCAGAATGGCGTAGGAGTGCACGCCGTCCGGCAGGCCCATCGCCGCCTCCGCCTCCTTCTCGTACAACAGATGCCGCGTGGTGAGCGTCGAGCCCAACCCAAGCGCGCGCGCCGCCAGCAGCATGTTCTGCACCGCCGGATAGATCGACGCGCCGGACCAGCGCGTCGGCTGCGCCGTCCCCTCGTCGATGCAGGCGACGATCCACACCGGCGCCTCGTGGAAATGATCGGTCAGGTACTGCACCGCCGAGTGCTGCCGCGCGTAGCGTTCCGCGGTCACGCCGGGCGGCGGTGCGCTGGTCGCGTAGCGTGGCCCCACCACCTCGTCGAAGGCCTTCTTGTACCAGACCTGCACCGCCTGCTTGATCTTCGGGTCCTTCACCACCAGGAACCGCCAGCGCTGCGTGTTGCCGCCGTTCGCCGCGCAGGCACCCGCCTCCAGAATTTTACGGATCAACTCGTCCGACACCGGATCCGACTTGAGCCTCCGCATCGAGCGCGTGGTCTGCATGATCTGGAACAGGTCGTCCATGGCCGTCTCCTCGTTCTGGTTCGCGCCAACATAGCCCAGCATTCGCCAAGGGTGCAGGATCGGCCAGACTATGACCAGCGCTCCCCCGATCGTCAGCCTTCTCCTGCTCCTGGGCCTTGGGTTCTTCTTCGGCGTCGCGTTCGAGGAGTTTTACGCCCGCCTCGATCAGAAGCGCCCGGGCGGGGTGCGCAGCTTTCCTCTGTTGGCGCTGACCGGGGCGCTGTTGTACCGGCTCGATACAGCACATCTGGTGCCGTTCAGCGCGGGGTTGCTGGCGCTGAGCGCCTGGCTTACTTGCCATTACTGGCGTCGCCTCGATGAGACCGACGCCGAGGGGTTCCCCAACGTCGGCCTGATGGTGCCGATCTGCAACGTGCTCGCTTTTCTGTTGGGGCCGGTGACACTCGCCGAACCGCCATGGGTCGCGATCGGCGCCACCGTCGCGGCGGTGCTGCTGCTTACCGCGCGACAGGAACTGCACGGCTTTGCCCGGCGCATCGAACTGGTCGAGATCGTCAATGCCGGGCGGTTCCTGCTGATCACCGGCTTGGTGTTGCCGCTGCTGCCTGACACGCCGGTGACCGATCTCACCCCGATCACGCCGCACCAGGTCTGGTTGGCGATGGTCGCGATCTCCACCGTCTCGTACGCCAGCTACCTGCTGCAACGCTACATCGCGCCGCCGGGGGCCGGGATTCTGGTGGCGCTGTTGGGGGGCCTCTATTCGTCCACCGCGACGACGCTGGTACTGGCCCGGCAGGCGGGCACGACAGGATCCGCCGTGCGGCAACTCGAGGCGGGCATCGTGCTGGCGACCGCGATCATGTACCTGCGGCTGCTGATCATCATCTTCGTGTTCAATCGCGATCTGGCGTTGGCGCTGGCACCGTCGCTGCTTGTGCTGTCGGCGCTAGGTCTGGTGCTGTCACTGGGATGGTACTGGATCGGCGGCCCGCACCTGGCAGATGCGGGGCACACCATTGCGCCGAGCAACCCGCTGGAGCTGGTCACCGCCGCAACGTTCGCCGTGCTGTTCGTGGTGATCTCGATCGCATCGTCGTGGGCCACGCAGCGATTCGGTTCGGCGGGTGTCTACGCGCTGGCGGCCATCGTCGGTGTGTCAGACATCGATCCGTTCGTGTTGAATCTGGCACAAGGCGATGCGGCGCAGATCACGGTACGGATCGGCATGGGTGCCATCCTGGTCGCCGCATCGTCGAACAACCTGATCAAGGCGGTGTATGCGATTGTGTATTCAGATGCACACGTGCGCGTCGCGCCGGCGGCGTTGGCGCTGCTGGCAGCGGGTGGGATCGTGGCGGCGGTTGCACTGTAGATTCGGGCGTGGCCCAGGTATCGTGGTGGGTTTCGCTGGCCGAAGAACAGTTGCGCCCGAAGGAGGGTGTTTCGGCCAGTAGCTTGGCCGCGCCGGAGGGCACCACACACCGCTGATCTGTTCGTGGGCTGTGGGACCAGTTAGCTTGTTGGCCAGCCTCTATCACACTACGGCGCGATGCCGTGCAGCGGCGCCCGCGCGAGTACGACCGCCTGTGTCAAGATCTAGACGTCGCCGCTCTGAGCGGCTGACAAAGGGAGGGTTCATGCCGTGCTGACACTCTATTACGCACGCAACACGTGCGCCCGCGCGACGCACATCGCTCTGCTGGATGCTAACGCTGAATTCACGACGATTCGAATCGATACTTCATCCAATCAGCAGAACAGCCCGGAGTACTTGGCAGTGAATGCCACGGGTCGGGTGCCGGCCCTGCTGACGGAACACGGAGTGCTGACCGAAACCCCCGCTTTGCTCGCTTATATCGCGCAGCGCTATCCTGCGGTTGCACTCGCGCCGCTGAGCGATCCCTTCGCCTTTGCTCAGATACAGGAATTCAACGCTTACCTTTGCGCGACGTTTCACGTCGCGCATGGGCATTTGTGGAGGCCTCAGAGATGGGCCAGTGATCCGGCGGCGATCGAAGGAATGAAACAGGCTGCTCCGGCGGTGATCGCCTCCTGTTGGTCCTACATCGAGAACCACGCCTTCCGCGGCCCCTGGGCCATGGGAGATACCTACACGATCTGCGATCCTTATCTTTACACCGTAACGAGCTGGATGGAATTCGACCGCATCGAGCGCTCAAACTACCCGAGGGTCGCCGAACACTACCGGCGTATGTGCGACCTGCCCAATGTTCGAAAGGCGCTCGCCGCGGAACAGTGAGGTGCTGGCGCGGCTGGTATAGCGAGGGCAGGCGACGGCGCCGATCGACGCACCGCTCGTCCGCCATGCCCCACTACGCGCCGCGGAGTACTTCAGCGACCGCCAGGCGCAGCGCGGGCAGCACGTCCTCGCCGAACCACGGATTGCGCCGCTCCCAGGCGGTGGTGCGCCAGGACGGATGTGGCAGGGCGAAATACCGCGGCAGATACGCGCGGAAGCCGCGCACCTGCTCGGTCATCGCGCCACGGCCCAGCGCGTGCGTCAGAGCGTAGCTACCCACCAGCAGCGTCAGGCGGATCTCCGGCATCAGCGCCAGCAGTCGCTCGTGCCAGAGCGGCGCGCATTCCGGGCGCGGTGGCGCGTCGCCGCCGTTCGGCAGGCGACCAGGATAGCACAGGCCCATCGGCACGATGGCGATGCAGGTCTCGTCGTAGAAGGTTTCGCGGCCCAGCTTCAGCCACGCGCGCAGGCGGTCGCCGGATGGGTCGTTAAATGACAATCTGGTCTCGTGCACCTTGGTGCCCGGCGCCTGGCTGACGATCAACAGGCGCGCGGTGGCGGAGGCGCGAAAGACGGGGCGGGGGCCGAGAGGCAGGTGCGCGGCGCAGACACGGCAGGCGCGGATTTCGCCGGCAAGCGCGGCAAGCGGCGAGGCCCCCTCGTCCCAACCCCCTCCCGCAAGGGAAGGGGGAGCAGATATCGCAACCGAACTCCCCCTCCCCTTGGGGGAGGCGGTTGGGGGGAGGGGGCCTGTAAGCTGCCCGTTACCCAATAATCCCCCGCCGCCGCAACTCGCCCACTACCTGTTCCGCCAGCGCCTCGGGCGCCGCGCTCATCGTCGCCAGCCGCATCTCGGGGTCCAGCGGCTCCTCGTACGGTGCATCCACCCCGGTGAAGTTCCGAATCTGCCCAGCGTCCGCCCGCCGGTACAATCCCTTGGGGTCCCGCCGACGGCACTCGTCCACCGGCGTGTTCACGAAGATTTCCAAGAACTCGCCCTCCTCGACGCAGTCCCGCGCCAGCATCCGCTCCGCCCGGTACGGCGAGATGAACGACACCAGCACGATCAGCCCCGCCTCGACGAACAATTTTGATACTTCGGCGACCCGTCGGATGTTCTCCACCCGATCCGCCTCGGAAAACCCGAGGTCCTGGTTCAGCGCGTGCCGCACATTGTCGCCATCGAGGCTCATGGTGTGGCGCCCCTGCGCATGCAGTGCCTTCTCCACCAGATTGGCGATGGTCGATTTCCCCGCGCCCGACAGCCCCGTGAACCACAGCACCGCGGGCTTCTGCCCCATCAGGCCGGCACGTGCGTGCTTGTCCACGTCCAGCCGGTGCCAGTGGATGTTGTTGGCCCCCGCGCGCAGGTCGGTCACCATGCCGGCACCGACCGTGTTGCGCGTCAGCCGGTCGATCAGGATGAACCCGCCCAGCTCCCGGCTCACCGCGTAGCGCTCGCACGGCACGCGCTGCGCCAACGAGATCGTCACCTTGCCGATCTCGTTCAGACCCAGTTCGCGCACCGGCACCTCGGCCAGCGTATCGACATCGAGCCGGTTGGTGATCTCGGTGATCGTCCCGGTCACTGCACGGGTCCCAAGCATGATCAGATAGGCGCGGCCGCGGAACAGCGATGTCTCGTCCATCCATACCACCCAGGCGGTCACCTGGTCCGCCAGCGCCGGAGGCGGCGCCACCGCCAGCACGTCACCGCGCGAGACGTCGATCTCACGATCCAGCACCAGCGTCACCGCCTGCCCCGGCATCGCTTCCGCCAGCTCGCCATCCATGGTGACAATCCGCGACACTTTGGCCTCGGTGCCGGACACCGCGTTCACCACCGCGGCACCCGGCCGGATCGTCCCGGTCGCTACCGTGCCGGCATAGCCACGGAACGTGTGGTCTGGCCGTGCCACAAGCTGCACCGGCATGCGGAACGCCCGCTCGGCGACATGTGACGTAGGCTCTGCACCTTCCAGAGCGGTCAGCAGGGTCGTGCCGGAGTACCAGGGCATGCGGGTACTCGGTGCCGTCACGTTGTCGCCATCGCGTGCGCAGACCGGGATCGCGGTCACCGCCAGCGGCCCCAGCTTGCCCAGCAATGCGTAGAAGTCGGTGACGATCTTGTCGAATACCGCCTGGTCGAAGCCGACCAGGTCCATCTTGTTCACGGCCAGCACGACCTGCCGGATGCCCAGCAGCGAGGCGATCGCCGCGTGCCGGCGGGTCTGCACCAGCAGACCCTTGCGCGCATCGACCAACAGCACGGCCACATCCGAAGCCGAGGCGCCGGTCACCATATTGCGCGTGTACTGCTCGTGCCCCGGCGCATCGGCCAGAATGAAGCGCCGACGCGGGGTCTCGAAGAACCGATAGGCGACGTCGATGGTGATGCCCTGGTCGCGTTCAGCCGCCAGCCCATCGACCAGCAGCGCGTAGTCGGTGCCACCTTGCACGGTGCCGAAGCGCTTGCTGTCGCGCTCCAGTGCCGCCATCACATCATCCGGGATGGTGCCGCATTCGAACAGCAGCCGCCCGATCAGCGTCGATTTGCCATCATCCACCGAGCCGCAGGCCAGCACGCGCAAGAGGGAGTCGGGCATCAGAAATACCCCTCGCGCTTCTTCTTCTCCATCGAGGCGTCCTGGTCCTGGTCGATCAGCCGACCCGCGCGTTCCGACTCGCGCGTGGTCCGCATTTCGGCGACGATCTCCTCGAGGTTGGCCGCGGACGACTTCACCGCCGCCGACAGCGGATAGCAGCCGAGGGAACGGAACCGCACCAGCCGGTCGACCGGCTGCTCGCCCGGCCGGAACTGCATCCGTTCGTCGTCAACGACGATCAGCAGGCCATCGCGTTCCACCGTCGGCCGCGGCGCGGCGAAATACAGCGGCACGACGTCGATGCCCTCGGCCAGGATGTAGGTCCACACATCCAGCTCGGTCCAGTTCGACAGCGGAAACACCCGCAGCGTCTCAGCTGGCGCCAGATTGCCGTTGTAGAGATGCCAGAGTTCCGGCCGCTGCCGCTTCGGGTCCCAGCTATGGCCCGGCCCGCGCACCGAGAACACCCGTTCCTTCGCCCGTGACCGCTCCTCGTCGCGCCGCGCCCCGCCGATCGCCACGTCGTATCTGCCTTCGGTCAAGGCCTGTTTCAGCGCGTCGGTCTTCATCACCTGGGTGTAGATGTTGCTGCCGTGGTCGAACGGATTGATGTTCTGGCGCAGCCCCTCGGGATTGGTGTGCACGCGCAGATCGAACCTGAACCGCCGCGCCGTGGCGTCGCGGAACGTGATCATGTCACGGAACTTCCACGTCGTGTCGATGTGCAACAGCGGGAATGGCGGCGGCGCAGGATAGAACGCCTTGCGCGCCAGGTGCACCAGGACCGAGGAGTCCTTGCCGATCGAGTACAGCACCACCGGCCGCGCCGCCTGCGCCGCCACTTCGCGCAGAATATGGATGCTCTCGGCCTCGAGGGCCTTCAAATGCGGCGGATGCGTCGTGCTCAAGGCGTGTCTGTGCTCCCTCTGCCGTGTTGATAAGGACAGGATGTTGGGGAAAATGTCGGCCGCGCGCCAAGCGGCCCTGCCTGTAGTCCAGGCAGCCGCTCGGTGTAAATGACAATCGCATTGCGTTAGGCTGCCGTCTCGCAAGCTTGACGCAAAGGAACGCAATGGCGGTCGCACCCGCACGACGACACTGGCCAATGCTGGCCGCCCCGGCCGACGCGGTGGAACGCGTGCCTCGGGCCGAGGTGGACGTTGCCCTGGTGCTGGCGGTCGACAGCTCCGGCAGCATCAGCGAGCAGCGCCTGGCCATGCAGATCCATGGTTATCTCGACGCGTTGCGGCATCCCGCGTTCACCGAGGCAATCCGCGGTGGCCGGCGCGGCTGCATCGGCCTCACGTATGTTACCTGGACGGACGCGCGGCGGCAGGACCAGGTGGTACCCTGGCGGGTGATCGCGGACCAGGCCGGGGCGTTCGCGTTTGCCCAGGCGATGCAGGACGCGCTGCGCCCGCTGCCGGGTTGGACCTCGATCAGCGGCGCCATCGATTTCTGCACCGGTCTGCTGCTCAGCAGCGGCTACATCGCGACGCGGCGGGTGATCGACATCTCGGGTGACGGCGCCAACAATGATGGCCGCCCGGTGACCGAGGCGCGCGATGCCGCAGTGGCCGCCGGGGTCACCATCAACGGCCTGCCGATCATCGAAGTCGAGCCGAATTTGGACCAATATTACCGGCAGAATGTCGTCGGCGGTCCGGATTCGTTCGTCGTGGTCGCGAGCGACACCGGCGCGTTCGGCGCGGCCGTCCTGCGCAAGCTGCTGGTCGAGGTCGCCGGCATCCAGCCGCCCAGCGCGGCCTGACGCGAGAGGACTCCACCAACTAAGCCGAGCTTCCGGCGGGCGATTGCGATAAGCGGTTGAAAAGACTCGCGATGGTTGTTGGGGGCGTCTCATATGTAGCCATGTAACGCCCTATTTGAGACTTGTACTTCCTCGCCGGATGTGCGCATCATCCGGCATGTACATCGAAGCCGTTCCGAATCGGAACTCACCGCCTGCCATCCTGCTGCGCGAGAGCTATCGCCAGGACGGCAAGGTCTGTAAGCGCACGCTGTGCAACCTCTCCGACTGGCCGACCGCCCACATCGAGGGCCTGCGCGGCGTGCTCAAAGGCGGCACGGTGATACCCGCCGAGCGCGACGCCTTCACGGTCGTCCGCAGCCTGCCGCACGGCCACGTCGCCGCGGCGCTGGGCACCGCGCGACGGATCGGCCTCGATCGTATCCTCGGCGCTGATGGCGACCGCCGTCGCGATCTCGTTCTTGCCCTGCTGGTCAGCCGGATCCTCGATCCCGCCTCCAAGCTCGCGGTCGCGCGTGCGCTTTCGCCTGCCACCGCCGCATCAAGCCTTGGCGAAGCGCTCGGGCTCGGTTGCGTCGATGAGGACGAACTCTACGCCGCATTGGACTGGCTGCTGGAACGCCAGCCGGCGATCGAGGCCACACTGGCCAAACGCCACCTCACTCACGGCACGCTGGTGCTGTACGACGTGTCGTCCAGCTACATGGAGGGACACTGCTGCCCGCTCGCCAAGCGTGGCTACAGCCGCGACGGCAAGAAAGGCACGCTACAGATCATCTACGGTCTGCTCTGCGCGCCCGACGGCTGTCCGGTCGCCATCGAGGTATTCGATGGCAACACCGCCGATCCGATGACGCTGGCCGTGCAGATCGCAAAGCTCAAGCAGAGGTTCCAGCTCGACCACGTGGTCCTGGTCGGTGACCGCGGCATGATCACCCAGGCACGTATCACCGAGGACATAAAGTCGGCTGGCCTCGACTGGATCACGGCGCTGCGTGCGCCGGCAATCAAGGCGCTGGTGGACAGCGGCGCCTTGCAGCTCTCGCTGTTCGATCAGCGCGATCTAGCCAGCATCACCGCGCCTGACTTTCCCGCCGAGCGCCTGGTGATCTGCGGCAACCCCGATCTTGCGGCCGAACGGTCTCGCAAGCGTGAGGAACTGCTCACCGCCACCGAGCGCGACCTCGCCCGCATCCAGGCCGCTGTCGTCCGCAGACGCAACCCGCTGCGTGGCACCGCCGAGATCGGTCTCGCCGTCGGCGCGGTGATCAACAAGCACAAGATGGCCAAGCATTTCGATCTCGCTATTACCGATGCCGCCTTTGCCTTCGCACGCAAGACCGAAGAGATCGCCGCCGAGGCCGCCACCGACGGCGTCTATGTGATACGCACCAGCCTGCCGGCGGACACCTTCGACGACGCGACCACGGTGCGCAGCTACAAATCCCTCGCTCTGGTAGAACGCGCTTTCCGGTGCATCAAAACCGTCGATCTCCACGTCCGGCCAGTCTATCACCGGCTGGCTGATCGCGTGCGCGCGCATGTCTTGCTCTGCATGCTGGCCTATTATCTCGAATGGCACATGCGTCAGCGCCTGGCACCGATGCTGTTCGACGACACCGACAAGGCCGCTGCCGAAGCGCTCCGCACAAGCGTGGTGGCACAGGCCCGACGCTCACCCGCCGCTGTCACCAAGCAGGCCACTCGACTGACCGAGGATGGCCTGCCCGTGCACAGCTTCCACTCACTGATGGCGGACCTCGCGACAGTGACACGCAACACCATCATCACCGCTATTACGCCAAATTATCCACTCGCCGTGGTGACCAGGCCGACAAACATCCAGCACAAGGCATTCACCTTGCTCGGCGTCACAGTGTAGCCAGTAAAACACCCAGTGGACGAGCCATTCCATCGCCAATTCAATGGGTTGCGCGTCTACCACTCAGGAAGCTCGGGCTAAACCGCCAGTGCGGCCCGTACTATGGCCGCGAGTTCTTGCCGACGGTACGGCTTGTGGATCACGGCGTCAGCGGTGGACGCCTCCGACCACGAATAGCCCGTGGTGAACACCACCTTCAGGCCCGGCCGGAGCCGCCGCGCGGCGTCGGCCAACTGGTAACCGGTCATGCCGTCCGGCATGACCACGTCGGTCAGCAGCAGATCGAAGCTGTTGCCCGCCAGCAAAACCTCCAGCGCCGCCGGCCCACTGCCGGCCTCGCTGACGCGATAGCCGAGTGACACGAGATGCCGCCGCGCCACCGTGCGCATTTCGGTGTTGTCATCCACCAGCAGGATCGACTCGCTGCCTTGCGGCAAGATCGCGTCCACGGCTTCGTCGGTCTCGCACGGTCCGATGCCCTGTGCCCGCGGCAAATAAAGCCGCACCGTCGTGCCGTGGCCGGGTTCGCTGTCGATCCGCAGATGCCCGCCGGACTGCCTGGCGAAGCCGAAGATCATGCTCAGTCCCAGGCCACTGCCGGCGCCGGGACCCTTGGTCGTGAAGAACGGCTCCACCGCACGATCCAGTACCTCTGGCGACATGCCGACGCCGCTGTCGGTCATCGAGAGGACGACATACTGCCCAGCCGCAACCTCGCTGTCCTGTTCGCCCTCGGCGAGGTGGACATTCGCTGTCACGACCGAGATGGTTCCGCCATGCGGCATCGCGTCGCGCGCGTTGATGGCGAGATTGAGCAGCGCGTCGCCCACCTGCGATGGATCCGCCCGGATCGGCCACAGATCGTCCGCCAGCGTTGTGGTGATCGCAACCGACTCGCCCAGCAACCGCCGCAGGATCGCGATGTGGTTCGGCAGATAGGCGTTCAGGTCGATCCGCCGCGGCTCCAACGTCTGGCGGCGGGCGAACGCGAGCAGGCGGCGGGTGAGATCGGCCCCGCTGAGCGCGCTGTTCAGGATCTCCCTGGCCATGTTGGCCTGCTCCTGGTCGGGCGCCTTGTCGATCAGAAACTCCACGTTGCCGATGATGACCCCGAGCAGGTTGTTGAAGTCGTGCGCAATGCCGCCGGTGAGCAAGCCGACTGCCTCCATCTTCTGCGCCTGGCGCAGTTCGGCCTCCACACGCTTCTCGCGCGTGATGTCCTCGGTTAGGGCGAGCAGCAGTCCCGGCCGGCCGGCCGGACCGCTCAGTTGGGTCAGGCGAACGCTTGCCCAGGCAATCGCCCCGGACCACGTGACGCAGCGCGCCTCGATACCGACGACCGGACCGGTCCCCTGTCGGATGGCATCGGCCAGCATCGCCCGGTCGTCGACATGCGTCAGATCCACGACAGGGCTGCCGATGATCTGTTCGGATTCGGTCCCGAGCATGCGGCAGAATGCCGGGTTCGCCTGCACGATGCGCTGGCTGTCCGGATCCGCGAGCACGATGCCGAGTGGGCTCTCTTCGAAGATACGGCGGAAGCGCAGCTCGCTTTCACCCAGTGCGTCTGCTTGCGCCGTCGCCAATTGTTCGTTGCGACGTGCCTTGCGGAACATCACCGCAATAATGCCGACCACCAGCACGATGGCGCCGGTTCTGATGAGCATGCCGGTGCCGAGAGTGATGGCATTGTACGATTCAGTTGCGGCAAATTGGTCGTGCAGCCGATTCTGCTCGTTCCGCTGCGCCGCGCCGCTCGCCGCCTCAATCGCGATCGTCCGGTCCACGCTGGCAACCAATTCCGGCGGCAGACGACCGTCGCTGAAATGCGCTTCGAGAGGAGTGAGCGTTGCCGCCAGCTCCGCCTCGTCCTGTTCGATCATCGCCGTCAGGCTGTCGAACCGTCCGATTTGGTCGTTGTCATCGGCAGCCAGGTCATGCAACCGCGCCAGCTGCGCAGAAAGATCCATCTGCGCCTTTCGATAGGAGTTCAGATACTGTGCGTCCCCGGACAGGCGGTAATCGCGTTGGTCCCATCCGCACGCCTCCGACAGGTCTTCGATCTGCTTCAGCACAAGCATAACCTGGAGGGAGCGGTCGGCCGCTGCGCTGGCGCGATGGAGCTGGTGCAGATAGGCGAACGCAAGCACGCCGTTGGCAACGATCAGCAGAACGGCAAGCGCGGTTGGGATCAGCCATGCGGCATGGCCGTCCATGTCGAATCTGGCCCTGATCGTGCCGCTCATGCTGCCACCGGGGACCGGAGGTTCTCGCGCTCCGAGGCTAGCAACGTCGTTTGGGCGGCACAACGCTTGGGCGTTACCCCGCCGGGATCAGCTTCACCCGCCTGCCGGCGACGCCAAGCGCGACGCGCCCATGCTTCAGCGCCAGCGCATCCTCGCCGAACACCTCGCGCCGCCAGCCGTGCAGCGCGGCGATATGGGGAGCATCCTCGGTGGCGAGCCGATCGATGTCATCCGAGTTGGCGACGAGCCTCGCCGCCACGTGGTGATCCTCGCACTTGGCGGCGAGCAGCACTTTCAGCAGCGAGACCAGCGCCGGCGACGGCCGCACGCCCTCGCGCCCGCGCGGCGCCTCCGGCATTGCGCTATCCGGCAGCGCGTTCGCCGCTGCGACGGCGGCGAGCAGCGAGGCGCCGGTGCGGCCCTCCGCGAAGCCGCGACTGATCCCGCGCGCGCGAGCCAGCCCGTCCGGGTCGCTCGGCGCGGTCGCGGCGATCTCGAGCAGTGTCTCATCGCGCAGCAGGCGCTGCCGCGGGATGTTCACCCGCTGCGCCTCGCGCTCGCGCCACGCGGCCAGCGCGCGCACCATGCCAAGGAAACGGCGATTGTTGCTGCGCGGGCGGAGGCGCTCCCACATCGCCTCGGGGTCGGCGCGGTACAGGGAAGGATCGGCGAGTTCCGCCATTTCCTCGGCCACCCAGTCAAGCCGCCCATCCTGCCGCAGCCGTGCGCATAGCCTGGTGTAGACGGTGCGAAGATAGGTGACGTCGGCGGCGGCATAGGTGATCTGCGCGACCGATAGCGGCCGGACCGACCAGTCGCTGAACCGGTGCGCCTTGTCGATCGATCCGCCGGCGAGTGCCGACACCAATGCTTCGTAGCCTACCTGCTCGCCAAAGCCGGCCACCATGGCGGCGATCTGGGTGTCGAACAGCGGTTTCGGCACGTCGCCGAAGCGCAGGACGAAGATCTCGATGTCCTGGCGTGCGGCGTGGAATACCTTCATCACCGCCTGGTCGGCGAGCAGGTCGCCGAGCGCGGTGAGGTCGAGGTCGGGCGCCTGTGCATCGATTACCGCGACCTCGTGCTCGCCGGCTAGCTGCACGACGCAGAGTTCGGGCCAGTAGGTGCGCTCGCGCATGAACTCGGTATCGACGGTAACGAATTCCTCAGTCGCCAGACGGTGGCAGAGGGCTTGAAGGGCGTCGGTGGTGGCGATCAGCGCTGGCGGAGGGAATCCGGCGCGGGGCGAGCGAGGCATGGGGCGCTTCTACACGGCTGATGACCGAACGCCAAAGCACCGGCGTCCCCTCCCGAACCTCCCCCGCTGCGGGAGACGGAGTTCGGCGCTCGCTCACCCACGAAGCGAAGGAGCGTTGGGGAGGCGGGTCCTCCGTCGCTTGACTCCCCGCGACCCCCAAGGCTTGTCTCCCGCGCCCCGATTCAGCCAGGACTAGCCACGATGCACACCTACCGCACCCATACCTGCGGCGCGCTCCGCGCCGTCGATGCCGGGCAGCCCGCCCGCCTCTCCGGCTGGGTGCACGCCAAGCGCGATCACGGCGGCCTGCTGTTCATCGACCTGCGCGACCACTACGGCATCACCCAGTGCGTGTTCCCCGCCGGCTCGCCCGCCTTCGCTGCCGCCGATGCGGCGCGGCCGGAGAGCGTGATCACCGTCACCGGCCAGGTGGTGCACCGCGAACCCGGCACGGTGAACCCGCGGCTGCCCACCGGCGAGGTCGAACTCCGGGTCAGCGACATGGCGGTGCAGTCGGCGGCCGAAGTTCTGCCGATGCAGGTGGCCGGCGACGAGAAATTTCCCGAGGACATCCGGCTGAAGTACCGCTTCATCGACCTGCGCCGCGAGAAACTGCATCGCAACATTATGCTGCGCACCGGGGTGATCGCCTCGATCCGCCGGCGGATGATCGAGGCCGGCTTCACCGAGTTCCAGACGCCGATACTGACGGCGGACAGTCCGGAGGGCGCGCGCGCCTTCCTGGTGCCGGCGAGACTGCATCCGGGAACATTCTACGCACTGCCGCAGGCGCCGCAGCAGTTCAAGCAGTTGGCGATGGTGGCCGGGTTCGACCGCTACTTCCAGATCGCACCCTGCTTCCGCGACGAGGCCTCGCGTGCCGACCGCTCGCCGGGCGAGTTCTACCAGCTCGATTTCGAGATGAGCTTCGTCACCCAGGAGGACGTGTTCGAGACGATCGAGCCGGTGATCGCCGGCGTGTTCGAGGAATTCGCCGACGGCCGCGCCGTGGATGCGCTGCCGTTTCGCCGCATCCCGTACGACACGGCGATGCTGGAATACGGCACCGACAAGCCCGACCTGCGCAACCCGCTGCGGATCACCGACGTGACGCAGCACTTCGCCGGCTCTGGCTTCGGTCTGTTCGCGCGGATCGCGGCATCGGGCGGCGTGGTGCGCGCCGTCCCGGCGCCAGGGGCGGCCGCGCAGCCGCGCAGCTTTTTCGACAAGCTGAACGACTGGGCCAAGGCCGAGGGGGCCGGCGGGCTCGGCTACATCGTGTATGACGCGGACGGCCCGAAAGGCCCGATCGCGCGCAACCTGGAAGCCGATCGCGCCGAGGCGGTCCGCGCTTCGTGCGGGCTGGATGCCGGCGATGCGGTGTTCTTCGTCGCCGGCAAGGCCGATGCAGCGGCAAAATTCGCCGGCGCGGTGCGCACGCGGCTTGCCGAGGAGTTGGGCCTCGGCGAGACCAGCGCGTTCCGGTTCTGCTGGATCACCGACTTCCCGATGTACGAACTGAACGACGAAACCGGAAAAGTCGACTTCAGCCACAACCCGTTCAGCATGCCGCAGGGCGGGCTGGAGGCGCTGAATTCGCAGGAGCCGCTGACGATCAAGGCGTTCCAGTACGACATCGTGTGCAACGGCGCGGAGCTGTGCTCGGGCGCGATCCGCAACCACCGGCCCGACATCATGGTACGCGCCTTCGAGATCGCCGGTCATCCGCCCGAAGAAGTGGAAAAACGCTTCGGCGGCATGCTGAACGCGTTCCGCTATGGCGCGCCGCCGCATGGCGGGGCCGCGCCAGGCATCGACCGCATCGTCATGCTGCTGGCCGACGAACCCAATATCCGCGAGGTGATCCTGTTCCCGCTCAACCAGCAGGGCGAGGACCTGATGATGGGCGCCCCTGCCGAGGTGCCGCCGGCGCGGCTGAAGGAACTGCACCTGCGGCTCGACCTGCCGCCGAAGGTGAAGACAAGCTGATGGTGTGCCGCACACGACGCCTTGGCATCCGGCTGGATATTGGTGGAACAGTTGCGACCGTGGGCGAGCGTCAACGCGCCAACGCCGCGAACATCTGATCCGACGCGAACATCGAGCGGGCGCTATGGCCGACACCGGGGACGATGGCCAGGTGCCAATTGAACGTCCAGCCATGCTGGCGCGCGACAAGCTCGGCCTCGCGAAAGGCGTTCTCACCGCGTTCGAACCGCGTGCTGCCCTGTTCCTCTGCCTCCCTGCCGGTCGCGAGATCACGCGAACCAACATCCTCTTGACCCAGCAGCACTGTGATGTTCGTGGCAAGATAGCGCCGCAGTGCCGCTGCTGCCTCCGCCGTATCACCGAACCCGGCGAAGCCGTACGGAGCCGCGACATCTACCCGCGTCCGGACCCAGGTGGACGGGTTGGCAATGACGACGTGCGTCGCCTCCACCGGCGCGTAAGCCGCGACCCGGCTGAGGAACTGCGCACCGGCGGAGTGGCCGATCAGCGTGTACGGCAGATCGGGCCGGCCCTCGCGCTGTCTGACCCAGGCCACCAGAAGCGGCACCAGGTTCACCGTCCCGGTGTCGGACGGCTGCACCGTGCCGTCGTGAACAACGCCGCCGCGCTGATAGCGCCAGGCCGGAAACCGCCCCTCGTCGAACAGTGGCGCGACTACCAGCAGACAGAAGTGCCGCCCGAGCGGGATCGCGTCATCGCGATACCCTTGCGCGTTTCGGGCCAGGCCATGGAAGACCAGCAGGACGCCGGATATGGCGCAGCCGTCGGGACGCCAGGTGAAGACCTGGAGCGGAACGCCCGCCAGCTCCGCGGTCTGCTGCCCCGTACCCGAGGCAAGGCCGGGTCCCTGCGTCGCCAATATCGTTGCCGCCATAGCCAGTACGAGCCACCAGGGGCGTAGAAGCTCCAGGAACATATCAACCAACCGCGCAATCGGCGGCCGATCCTCGCTGGCGGACCGGTCCCGCTGTCCTTATGTTCGCACCATCCCGAAGCGGAGTCTCCTGATGCGCCTTCCTGCCCTGCCGGCCGCGTTGCTGGCGCTTTGTGCCGTCACGCTGCCAGCGGATGCTGCCGGCCTGAACACCGCATCGGCGGCCCACCGGGCGATCTATAATCTGACCCTCAGCACCAGCCGGGGTGGCGATGTCGTCGCTGCCCGCGGCACCATGGGCTACGAGGTCATAGATGCCTGCGACGGCTGGGCGGTTCGCCAGCGCCTGTCGATGACGCTGACCAACACCGATGGCCAGGACGTCGAGATGGTGTCCGACTACGCGACCTGGGAAGCCAAGGACGGCCTCAAGTTCCGCTTCCACATGAAGCAGACCACCGATACCGCGGTGACCAGCCAGACCGACGGGGACGCGAAGCTGGAGCGGGCGGGCGGCCCCGGCGAGGTGCACTATACCGTCCCCGAGGACACCACCAAGAAGCTGCCCCCGGGCACGCTGTTCCCGATGGCGCACACCTCGGCGATCCTGGCGGCGGCGCAAGCCGGCAAGAAGTTTCTAGCCCTGCCGTTGTTCGACGGCACCGACGATGCCGGAGCAGAGGACAGCTTCGTCGTCGTGCTGGACTGGAAGAAGCCCGAAGCCAACAGGTTCCCGTTCCTGTCCAACCTGCCCAGTACCCGGGTCCGGCTGGCGTTCTTCGACCACGAAACGAAGGGCGAGGTGCCCACCTATCAGGTCGGCATGCGCTACTGGGAGAACGGCGTAGCGGACAACCTGCAGATGGACTTCGGCGACTTCGTGATGGACGCCAAGATGACGGACCTCACACCGCTGCCGCACAAGTGCTGAGTGCCCGACCGACCGCGCGGATAGCCGCCGCCTGATTGCGAGCGGGAACGGGGTTTTGCCATGACGCCGGAGGAATATCGACGCCACGACGCAACCGGTTTGGCCGGCTTGATCCGGACCCGCGAGGTGTCGGCGGCGGAGGTATTCGAGGCCTTCCTCAGCCGTGTCGCAGCCGTCAATCCGGTGCTGAACGCGGTCGTGCTGCCCGATTTCGATGCCGCGCACGCTGCGCTTCGCGCCGGTCTGCCGGACGGACCGTTCCACGGAGTGCCCTATCTCATCAAGGACCTGCACGCGCCCGTGGCAGGACTGCCGCTGAGCCACGGCAGCCGGCTGTTCGCCGGCAGCGTGTATCCCTTCGACAGCACCACGGTAGCTCGGCTTCGCGCCGCAGGGTTCGTGATTGCCGGGCGCACCAACGCGCCGGAATTTGGCATGAGTGCCACGACCGAACCGAACCTGCACGGCCCGGCTCGCAATCCTTGGTCAACCGGGTACTCCACCGGCGGTTCGAGTGGCGGCGCCGCCGCGGCGGTCGCTGGCGGAATCCTGCCGGCCTCGCACGCCACCGACAGCGGTGGCTCCATCCGGATTCCGGCCGGGTGTTGCGGCCTGGTGGGGCTGAAGCCGACACGCGGGCGTAATGCCGTCGGACCGCATCGCGGCGACGCCATGATGGGGCTGAGCCACGAGCATTGTGTATCACGCAGTGTTCGCGACTGCGCCGCCATCCTCGACGCGACGGCGGGGCCCGACGAAGGCGCTCCGTGGTTCACGGCACCGCCGCCAATTCCGTTCGCGGCCGAGGTGGGACGGGATCCAGGCCGGCTGCGTATCGGTGTGGTCACGCGGAGCTGGACCGGAGTGACCGTTCACCCTGACTGCGTGGCTGCGGTGGAGCAGGCTGGCCGCGTCTGCGGCACGCTCGGCCACGATGTCGGACCGGTGGTGCTGGACGTGGACGGTGCTGGCCTGATCGACGCCATCAACACGATCCTGCTGTCCGGACTGGCCGGCATCGTGCGTCTGCGCGAGCGCGAGTTGGGCAGGCCGGCAGGCAACGACATCGAACCCTTCACCACGGCCTGCGTCGCGGCATGGGAAGGAACCAGCGCCATCGCGTTGCACGCCGCCAATGCGCGCATCAATGCGATCGTGCGTGCCACGGCGCGGCAGATGCGGGACCTGGATGTGTTGCTGACGCCCATGCTGTCGCGTCCGCCAGCACGGCTGGGCGAGCTGCGTACCGACCTCGAGGACACCGAGCTGGGTCTGCGGCAGTTGTGGGACTACGCGGCGTTCACGCCGCTGTTTTCGGCGACCGGGCAGCCCGCGATGAACCTGCCCCTGTGCCGCAACGCGGAGGGGTTGCCGGTTGGCGTTCAGGCGGTCGCGAAGTTCGGCAATGACGCGGTGCTGCTTCGTTTGGCCGCTCAACTGGAGCCGGGGTTCATCTCACCGCCGCGGCTGATGTAGGCCGGCGCCAATCCGTTGCCGCGTCGTGGGCGATCAGCCCGGTTCGCTGGAACAGGTCGATCAGCACCAGGTTGACGTTGAACTTGAACTGGTCGGTGTCGCGTACCGTTCGCATCACCCGCGCGATCGGCCACAGCTCGAACGCCTCCACCTCGCCGTCAGCGGCGCGTGGCGCAAAATCCTCCCGCAGATTGAGGTCGTAGCAGTGAAGCAGGTCGCGACGCAGCCCCTCGGGCCGTTCCATCTCATAGGTGATCGTGGCCACCGGAACTGCACTGCGGGCCAGTGACGCCGGGATCGCGGCTTCTTCCTCCGCTTCCTTCACCAGCGTTTCCGCCGGGGTGAGGCCGGCCGGCACGCCGCCCGCCACGATATGGTCCAGCTTCGAGGGATCCAGCAGCTTGTTGGCGGCGCGCCGGGCGATCCAGACATGCAGCCCGTCGGGGCGACGGACCAGCCCGTTCATGTGAACGCCCACCGCCATCACGCCGAAGCTGGGCAGTGCCCCGCGGTCGAGCCGTGCCAGCACCGGACCATCCGGTTCGGCGCGGATATCGAACACTTCGCGCCGCCATCGGTAGCAGCCGGCATCCGACAGGCTTCGCGCTATGGCCGGCAACGCCGCCGCATCGGTCAGCGCCACATCCTCCGAGGTCGCGGTGATCTCGGGGAACGCCGCCAGCCTGGCGGCGAAGTCGGGCTTTACCCAGCCGATCTGCGCGGCACCCATGCGGAACGGCAACCGCCCGCCTGGCAGCACCGCATTGTTACAGGCGCGAACATGGCGCAGAAAGCCGTCGTCCATCGTCTCGCCTTTCAAACCGCCAATCTCCATGCCACATGCCGGTCATGCGAAGAAGCTCTCAGGCCGAGCCGGTCTCTCTCAGTCTGTCACGCTCGCCACGCTCCGGCATGGCGACAGTTCGCCGGCTGCTGCCGTATCTGTGGCCTGAGGGCGATCCCGGGGCCAAGGCCCGCGTCGTGCTCGCCATGGGCCTGCTGCTGCTGGCCAAGCTCGCCACCGTCTACGTGCCGGTGATTTATGGCCGCATCGTCGATGCCCTTGCACCGAAGGACAACACCGCGCTGCTCGCCATCCCGTTGGGCCTGGTGATCGGCTACGGCCTGCTGCGCATGGCCTCCGCCGTGTTCGGCGAGCTGCGCGACGCACTGTTCGCCAAGGTGCAGCAGCGCGCGGTGCGCACCGCCGCCCGCCGTACCTTCGAGCACCTGCACGCGCTCAGCCTGCGTTTCCACCTCGACCGCCAGACGGGCGCGCTGGCCCGCGCGATCGATCGCGGCTCGCAGGGCATCCAGTCGGTGCTGCGGCTCGCGGTGTTCAACGTCGTGCCGACGGTGATCGAGCTGCTGCTGGTCACCGCGATCATCTGGCACCTGTTCGACTGGCGCTTCGCCGCGATCACCTTCGGTGCGGTGGTGAGCTACGCCGGCTTCACCATGAGCTTCGCCACCTGGCGGTCGCGGATGCGCCGCGCGATGAACGACACCGACAACGACGCGAGCACCAAGGCGCTCGACAGTCTGCTGAACTACGAGACGGTAAAGTATTTCGGCAATGAGCCGCATGAGGCGGCGCGATACGACACGGCGTTATCGCGCTATGAACGCGCTGCGGTGCGGGTGCAGGTGTCGCTGAACGTGCTGAACATCGGCCAGGCGTTCATCATCGCCGGCGGGCTGACACTGATCATGCTGCTGGCGACACGCGAGGTGCGCGGCGGGGGGATGACGGTCGGCCAGTTCGTGCTGGTGAACACCTACCTGATGCAGCTTTACCAGCCGCTGGGCTTTCTCGGCATGGTATACATGACGATCAAGCAGGGACTGGTGGACATGGAGCAGATGTTCCGCCTGCTCGAGGTGGACCGCGAGATCGCCGATCGCCCGGGTGCCGCCGTGCTTGCCGCGCACGGGCCGGCGGGCGAGGTGCGGTTCGAGGGCGTGTATTTTGACTATCGGCCGGATCGGCCGATCCTGCGCGGGATCGATTTCGTGGCGTCCGCCGGACGCAAGCTGGCAATCGTGGGGCCGACCGGAGCAGGCAAGTCGACCATCAGCCGGCTGCTGTTCCGCTTCTATGATGTGACACGGGGGCGCATCTGCATCGACGGCCAGGATATTCGCGATGTGACACAGGAGAGTTTGCGCGCGGCGATCGGCGTCGTGCCGCAGGACACCGTGCTGTTCAACGACACGATTCGCTACAACATCGCCTACGGCCGGATCGGTGCGACGCAGGACCAGATCGAATACGCTGCGCGGCAGGCTCAGGTGCACGACTTCATTACCTCGTTGCCCGAGGGTTACGACACCCGTGTCGGCGAGCGTGGCTTAAAGCTGTCGGGCGGCGAGAAGCAGCGCGTGGCGATTGCGCGCACCATTCTGAAGGACCCGCGTATCCTGATTCTGGATGAGGCTACCAGTGCGCTGGACACACGGACCGAGCAGGACATCCAGGCAGCGCTGCGTGCGGTGGCGCGGCATCGCACCACGCTGGTGATCGCGCACCGGCTGTCGACAGTCGTGGACGCCGACGAGATCATTGTACTGGCCGACGGACGTGTGGCGGAGCGCGGGCGGCATACGGCGCTACTGGCCCGTGACGGGCTGTATGCACGGATGTGGGCGCTGCAGGCCGAGCAGGAGACAGAACGGGAGATTGCGGATTGATATTCGCGCTCGCGCAAGCCGGGACCCAGCGTATGCAAACAAGAAGTGATTTGACACCACGGATGCACACGGATGAACACGGATACTGTCGACGCCGGCGCGGGCTCGGTCGCGCCATCGCACGTCCCATCCGTGTTCATCCGTGTGCATCCGTGGTTTTAATCTCTTCATTCAGACCAATCATCGAATTGGAATGATAGGGAGACATGGCCGATGACCGACGAACAGCCGCCGGCAGATCTGGGACACGCGGGCGCGGTGGTGGACAAGGCGATCGAATACATGATCGGTCAAAACATCAGCGCGGTGTCGATTGCCTCGGCGCTGCTGGGTGGCGCAATGGCGCTGCTGGCGCGCAGTGTGGCAGACGAGGCGATCGTGCATATCCTGAACAATGCGATCGCCAGCGTGCGCGGCGGGGAGTTGCGGGGAATGGGTGACCCATGACCGAAACCGAGATTGTCTGGCACGAGGAAACCCGGGCATGCTCCCCCGAATTCCGGCGCGCGTCGCTGCTGACGGCGCATGATGTGATGGAGCCAAATCATGGGTAAGCTTGAGGGAAAAGTTGCGTTGGTAACCGGATCGGGCCGCAATATCGGCCGTGCGACGGTATTGAAGCTGGCCGGCGAAGGCGCGCACGTCGTGGTCAATGCCCGCACCAACCAGGCCGAGGCGGATGCTGTCGTGCGCGAAGCCAAGGGTCTCGGCGTCAAGGCTCTTGCGGTACTTGCTGACCTGGCCAGCAAGGACCAGATCGAGGCGATGGCGGCGCGGGCACTGTCCGAGTTCGGCCGCATCGACATCCTGATCAACAATGCCGCCATCCGGCCTCACAAGCCCTTTACCGAGCTGACGATGCAGGATTGGGAGGCGGTCAGGGGCGTGGTGCTTGATGGGGCGCTGTACCTCACGCGCGCGGTCATCGAGTCGATGGTGCAGCACAACTACGGGCGCATCCTGTTCTTCACCGGCGAAGGTGCCTTCGTCGGCGGCAGCGGACGCGCTCACGTCTCGGCGGCGAAGATGGGGCTCGTCGGGTTCGCGCGCGGGCTGGCCTCGGAGTTCGCCCCGCACAACATCCGGGTGAATGTGGTTTCCCCTGGCAGCATCGACACCAGACGCGACAATCCCGAATGGTACCAGGGGCGGACGCCCAATGCCGCCGGCATCCCGCTGGGCCGTCAAGGGCATGTGGACGAGATCGCCGCCACCTGCCTGTTCCTGGTCAGTGACGATGGGGGCTTCATCACTGGCCAGACAATCCACGTCAACGGCGGGAGCGGGTATTACTGATCGCGATCAATACGAATGAGCGTGCTGTCACCAGCGCGCCGGCGAAGCCGAAGCACGAATGACATCACACGGTCGGAACAGGAGACGCCAGCGTGGAACGAAGGAAGGCATCAGATTTTCCACAGGAACTTCTGAATCTGTTCGACGGCTACGTGCACGGCCGGATGAACCGCCGCGAATTCCTGGCCGGTGCGCAACAATTTGCCGTCGGCGGCGTGACTGCGGCGGCGCTGTTTGAAATGCTCAGGCCGAACTATGCCTGGGCCGTGCAAATACCAGCGGACGACAAACGGATCGAAGCAGAGCTCCACACTGTGCCATCGCCGGAGGGCAATGGCAGCATCAAGGGGTACCTCGTGCGGCCGGTGGGCGCGGCCAAGCTGCCTGTGGTGCTGGTGGTCCACGAGAACCGTGGCCTCAATCCCTACATCGAGGATGTAGCGCGTCGGCTGGCGGTCGCCAACTTTATCGCCTTCGCGCCCGATGGACTGACGTCCGTGGGCGGCTATCCCGGCGATGACGAAAAGGGCGCGACGCTGTTCAATCAGGTCGACCGTGCCAAGATGGCCGAAGACTTCTTCGCCGCGGCAATGTGGCTGAAATCGCGTCCGGACAGCACCGGTAAGCTCGGGGTGGTCGGCTTCTGCTTTGGCGGCGGCATTGTCAATCAGCTAGCGGTGCGGATGGGACCGGATCTTGCCGCCGCGGTACCTTTTTACGGTACCCAGCCCAGTGCCGCCGAGGCGTCGAGGATCAAGGCGCCGATCAATGCCCAATACGCCGAACTGGACACACGTATCACCGGCGGATGGCCAGCGTTCGATGCCGTACTCACGGCGTCGCAGGTGCCGCACGAGGGTCATATCTATCACGCCACAAATCACGGCTTTCACAACGACACAACGCCTCGCTACGACGAAGCCGCGGCCACGGAAGCGTGGCAGCATACGTTGGACTGGCTCAACAAATACCTGAGGACATAGGACAACGATAAAGGTTGGTACCGCGCCGTGGGCCAACTCGTTCGTGGATCGGGTCGGGGCGATACGTTGTAGCCTGCCAATGCGTTTGACCGCATGCGACGATGATACTAACACCAACAGCAGCATAGGTCTTTGCCTTCCAGCGACGCGCGGCGTATTCCGACCCGGAAGCTGCGGACACCGGTCAGCAGCTCACCGTGAGGTGATCACCTGCTTTCCCCCCTTGCCCGCGCCCTTGGCCAGCTCGACGATAGCGTCTTCCTGGGGGTCCTCCTCCGCAGCCTGCTCTGGTCGGCAGCGTGCTTCGTCGCGCTGCACGTCGCCGCCATCTGGGCGGTGCATCGCCTGCTGGATTTCCACGGCTGGCTCGGTTGGACCTTTGACCTGCTCGGCGGAATTGGCGCCTCGTTCCTAGCCTTGTGGCTGTTCCTGCCGGTCGCCGCCATCATCGGCACCCTCTACATCGATCGCATCGCGAGCGCGGTCGAGCGCCGCCACTACCCGGCCCTGCCCCCGGCGCATGGCGCTCCGATCATGTCCCAGCTCTGGGACGCCATTGGCATCGCCGCCCGCATCCTGCTGCTCAACCTCCTGGCACTGATCGCTGCGCTGATCCTGCCCGGCGCCGGCCTGATCCTCGCCTGGATCATCGGGGGCTACGCCATCGGCCGCGGTCTGTTCGCCGCGGTGGCGATGCGCCGGATGCCGCGCCCGGCGGCCGAGGCGTTGTATCGCCGCGCGCGCCCGGCCGTCCTGGCGCAGGGCTGCATCCTTGCGATGGCCGCCTATGTTCCTCTCCTCAACCTGCTCATTCCGGTGGTCGGGACCGCCGCCATGGTGCACGTGCTCGATCAGGTGCTCGTGGCCCAAACTAATCGCTGTGGATAACCCTCTCCGACCGGTTGTTTCGGCGCGACCGACCGTGTTAACCCCGCCGCATCGTCGCGCCTCCCGATATCTGCCAGCCGAACGAGGAGCCGGTGTTCAAACGTCGCAAGCCTGACGACCCGCAGGCGGTCGAGCCGGGCAGTACCTTGCCCGCCGGCCTGCCGCTATCAGATCAGGGAGACACCTTGGATCACGCCAACACGCCAAGCGGACCGACCGACAACGGTTTGGGCGTGCCTCCCTTCCGTCCCGCCCAGCCGCAAGAGGTCCAGACCATGTCCCGGCAACCATTCACCACCGCGCCCACCCCGCAGGCCGTTCCGCCCGTCGGCGTCCGCCCGGCCCTGCCGCCGATCCGCCCGGCCTCACGCGATCCGTCGGAGCGCCGTACCCTGGTGGTCGGCCGCGGGATCAGCGTGCAGGGCACGGTTCAAGACGCCGAGCGCCTGGTGGTCGAAGGCACCGTCGAGGCCAGCATGATCCACGCCACCGAGCTGGCCATATCACCCGGCGGCATCTTCAAAGGCGAGATCGAGGTGGAGGACGCCGAAATCGCCGGCACGATCGACGGCACGCTGACCGCGCGCGGCGCCCTGATCGTGCGTGCCACCGGCAAGGTACTGGGCACGGCTCGCTGCCGCCGCCTGCAAGTAGAGGACGGCGGGCAGATCACCGGTCACATCGAGATGCTCGCCGACCAGCCCAGACCCGAACCCACGCCGCGTCCGATGAGCGAGTTGGCCGTCTAAAACCGGGACGAGAACTCCCACTCTCCTGCGACCCACACGCGCATCGTCCGGGGTGCACGACGACCCGCGTTGACTCAGATCAATGCGGATGGCGCACGAGGCGAATACGTTGGCGGCATGCGGCCATAACAGGTGAAGCATGCGCATCTACAAGACAATCAACAAGGTTCCCGGCGGCCTCATGGTCGTGCCGTTGTTCATCGGCATGGTGATCAACACGTTCTTCCCCCATCTGCTGAAGATCGGCGGTTTCACCGAAGCGCTGAGCAGCGTCGGCTATCCGACCATCCTCGGTATGTACCTATTCACCGTAGGCACCAAGATGACGGTGCGCACCGCGCCGCGCATGCTGAAGCGCGGCTTCGGCATCATGGCGGCCAAGGTCGGCGTCGCCACCCTGATCGCTGTTTCGGTGGGCAAATTCTTCGGCGGCGACCTGTTCGGCTTCAGCACGCTCGCCCTGCTGGTGGCGATGAGTGACACCAACGGTGGCATGTTCATGGCGCTGACCAGCGTGATGGGCGACAAGGAAGACGCTGGCACCTACGTGCCGCAGAGCATCGAGACTGGTCCATTCCTGACCATGCTGATCCTGGTCGGCGCCGGGCTGGCCAACATCCCGTGGCTCACCCTGGTTTCGGTGATCGCGCCGATCTTTGTCGGCGCGGTGCTGGGCAACCTGGATGAGGACCTGCGCGACTTCTTCGGCTCGCATGAGCCGATCATCGTACCGTTCATGGCGTTCACGCTGGGCCAGACGATCAACCTGTCGGCGGTGGTGACCGCCGGCATCCCGGGCGTCGTGCTGGGCGTGGTGGTCGTTATCGTCACCGGCACCGTCTGCATCCTGACTGATCGGCTGCTCGGTGGTTCCGGCATCGCCGGCGCGGCAGCTTCCAGTACCGCCGGCAACTCCGCCGCCGTGCCGAAGGCGGTCGCGATGGCCGACCCGACCTATGCCGCGATAGCGCCGATCGCGACCATTCAGGTTGCCGCCTCGGTCATCGTCACCGCGGTGCTGACACCGATCCTGACGTCTTACGTCTACAAGCGGGTGCAACGGCAGCGTGCGCGGGAGGAGCAGGCCGCCCACCCGGCCGACGCGGTGACCGGACCTGGCCTCGGTGTTGCCGCCGGTAATGACTGAGCGTTACCGCCTCGCCGCCTGATACGCGGCGAGGCAGGTCAGATCGACGATCTGACTCACCGACGCGTCCATCGGCATGATCTGCACGGGCCGCTCCATCCCCATCAGGAGCGGCCCGATGGTCGTTCCGCCACCGAGCCTGCGCGCCAGGCTCGAAGTGATGTGCGCCGAATGCAGGCCCGGCATCACCAGCACATTGGCATCGGCGGTCAGCCGGCAGAACGGATACAGCGCGCGGATCGACGGTTCCAGCGCCACGTCGGGGCTCATCTCGCCGTCGTATTCGAAATCCACCTTGCGCTGGTCCAGCAGCGCGATCGCATCACGCATCGGTGCATTGGCCGGCTGGATCGGATCGCCGAACGTTGCGTGCGACAGCAGCGCCACGCGAGGCTCGTGGCCGAGATGACGCGCCGCCTGTGCGGCGCCGATGGTGATTTCCGCCAACTCCTCGGCGTTGGGACGGAAATGCATCAGCGTGTCGGCGATGAAGATGGTCTTCCCACCCATGCCGAGGACGAGCGTCAAGCCAAACGCCAGCCCGCCGGCAGCAGGCTCGATCGCGTGACTAATGTCGTCGAGACACACCGCAGCGGAGCGGGTCAGCCCGGTCACCATCGCATCGGCATCGCCGGTCGCCACCATGCAGGCGGCGAACACGTTGCGGTCCTGGTTCACCATGCGCTGGCAGTCGCGCTGCAGGACGCCGCGGCGTTGCAGGCGGCCATACAGGAAGTCGACATATTTCTGATTGGCGCTGGAAAGCCGCGCGTTGTGGATTTCGATCCCGTCCACAATGCCGAGACCGAGGCCCGCCAGCGTCGCCTTCACCCGATCTTCGCGCCCGATCAGCACCGGCCTGCCATAGCCCGCGTTGCGATAGGCGACAGCGGCGCGCACCACCTTCTCCTCCTCGCCCTCGGCAAACACCACGCGGCTCGGATGGGCGCGCACGCTCTCCATGATGGCATCGAGCGCACCCGCAGTAGGATCCAGCCGCCCCGACAATTCGCGCGCATAGCGGCGTAGATCGACCAGCGGCTTGCGCGCCACGCCCGACTCCATCGCCGCGCGCGCCACCGCCGGCGGCACCCACGAGATCAGCCGCGGATCAAACGCGTTCGGTATGATGTAATCGGGCCCGAAGGTCAGCCGGCGCCCAGCCGACGCCGAGTGCACCTCGTCCGGCACATCCTCGCGCGCCAGTTTCGCCAGCGCCTCGGCCGCGGCGATCTTCATCGCCTCATTGATCGTGCTGGCACGCACGTCGAGCGCGCCACGGAAGATGTAGGGAAAACCCAGGACGTTGTTGACCTGATTGGGATAGTCGCTGCGGCCGGTGGCGATGATCGCGTGCGGGCTGGCATCGCGAGCCTCTTCCGGAGTGATCTCCGGGTCCGGATTCGCCATCGCGAAGATGATCGGCTTGTCGGCCATGCGACGGACCATGTCCTTGGTCACCGCGCCTTTCACCGACAGCCCGAAGATCACATCGGCGCCGTCCAGCGCATCGATCAGCGTGCGCGCTCGGGTCGCGGCGGCATGAGCGGACTTCCACTGATTCATACCGTCGGTGCGGCCCTGATAGACCACGCCCTTGGTATCACACAGCACGACGTGTTCCGGCCGCATGCCCATCGCCTTCAACAGCTCGACGCACGCGATGCCGGCGGCACCGGCGCCGTTCACAACCAGCTTCGTGTCGCGCAGTTCGCGCCCGGTCAGGTGGCAGGCGTTGATCAATCCCGCTGCGGCGACGATGGCAGTGCCGTGCTGATCGTCGTGGAACACCGGGACGTCCATAAGCTCGCGCAACCGCTGCTCGATCACGAAGCACTCCGGTGCCTTGATGTCCTCCAGGTTGATGCCGCCGAAGCCGACCAGGAAGCGCACGGCGTTCACCACGTCATCGACATCCTCGGAACCAATCTCGAGATCGATGCCGTCGATGTCGGCGAAGCGCTTGAACAGCGCTATCTTGCCTTCCATCACCGGCTTCGCCGCCACCGCTCCGAGATTGCCCAGGCCGAGCACCGCCGTGCCGTTCGATACCACCGCGACCATGTTGCCCTTGGCGGTGTAATCGTAGGCCAGTGCCGGATCGCGCTGGATGTGCAGGCACGGTTCGGCGACGCCGGGCGAATAGGCAAGCGAGAGGTCGCGCGCGGTGGTGATCGGCTTGGAGATGCGGGTCTCGAGCTTGCCGGGTCGCCCGGACGAATGCAGCGCCAGCGCCTCTTCCGCCGAGATGTGCGCGGTACGCGTGTCGATGCTGCCGTCGGCCATGGATGGTTTCCCCTGCACTCTCGCTTGCTGAGCATCATCATGCAGGCGGCACGCGCCAGATGGAAGCCGGCCGGAAATCTTGGCTGGCCGCGGATGTCGCAGATCGCGACCTGCCGACGCTCTCGCACATCAGCGCCAAGCATTGTCGCTTACAGTGCCAATCCATCAGCGCAAGCTGGTCGCGGAGTCCAGGCTTGCCCGAATCATCAAGCCGACGTATCAATTAACCAACCACTAACCAGCTTCGGCTCTGTTCCAAGCCCAATGTGTGGGGGACGCCATGGCATCGCAAACCGCAACTGCTGCGCCTGCGCAACTCGATCCCCTGGAGCATGAAACCATCCGGCACGTCGCCTGGCGGCTGATGCCGATTCTCATGTTGGGCTATTTCTGTGCCTACCTCGATCGCGTGAACGTGGGGTTCGCCAAACTCACGATGCAGCATGCGCTTGGTTTTTCCGAGGCAGTGTTCGGATTTGGCGCCGGCGTCTTCTTCATCGGCTACTTTCTCGCGGAAATCCCCAGCAACCTGGTGCTGAACCGCGTCGGCGCACGCAAGTGGATCGCCCGGATCCTGCTCACCTGGGGCATCATCTCCGGCATGACCGCCTTTGTCTGGAACGACTGGTCCTTTTACGGCGTGCGCTTCCTGCTCGGCCTCGCCGAAGCCGGCTTTTATCCGGGTATCGTGCTATACCTGACCTGGTGGTTCCCGTCCTATTACCGTTCGCGCATGATGGGAATCTTCCAGTCGGCCAGCGTGATCTCGCTGATTATCGGCCCACCAGTGTCAGCGTACCTGTTGACGATGGACGGCTGGCTTGGCCTGCAAGGCTGGCAGTGGCTGTTTTTGGTCGAGGCGGTGCCGCCCATCATCATGTGCATCGTCACCTGGGTGCTGCTGACGGACCGTCCGATGGACGCGCATTGGCTGCGGCCCGAACAGCGTACTTGGCTACAGCAGCGTCTCGACTCAGAGCAGTCGCAGCGCGAGTCGGTGCATCGCTTCGAACTCGGCGAGGCAATGAGCAACCCCCGAGTCTGGATGCTTACGCTGGTGTACTTCGGCCAGAACGTTTCTGGCTACGGCCTGCTGTTCTTCCTGCCGACCATCGTCAAGTCATTCGGGGTTTCGACACTCATGAACGGAGTGGTAAGTGCATTGCCGTTCGTGTTTGCCGCGGTGGCGATGATCTATTGGAGCCGACGCTCCGACCGATCCGGCGCGCGCACGTTGTATGTCGCCTCCGCCTGTCTGCTGTCGGGGGCGGGATTGATCGCCTGCATCTTCATCGGGCCCGAACATCCGGTCTGGATGATGGTCGTGCTGATCCTCGGGATCATGGGTCAATACACGATCGCGCCGACCTTCTGGCCGCTGCCGACGGCAATGCTGTCGGGTGTCGCCGCGGCGGGCGGCATCGCTTTGATCAACGCCGTAGGCAATCTCGGGGGTTTCCTGGGGCCTTACATGTTCGGGCTGATCAAGGACGCGACCGGCGGCAGCGACCTCGTCGCGCTGCTCGCGATCGGCGCCGCGCCGGTGATTTCGGCAATCATCCTGGTCGTCCTGGGGCACGACCGGCGGCTGGAGCGGATTCCGCACGAGGCTGTGATGACCCGCTAGAGGCAAATACTCTTGCGATCACACAAAGTGCAATGTCGGTCTTTGCCCTTGCTTGGCTCGACGCCAAAGTAGCTGGTCCAGGTGCATGGCTCGACGCGGTCACCGGATATGGTGACAGGTCTTGGGATCGTGAATCATTTCGCCAAACGTGTCGCGATCGTATCCGAGCATCCTCGCCGCATAGTTGGGGTTCGTCGTTGTCGCAGTAGTCGGATGTTGGCGCGGGCTTTGCCAAATATGCGCTGCGGCTAAACTAGAGTGAACAGCGAGGCCGACGTCCGCTTTCACCGCAAGGCTGTTGTTTGCACTGGCGGCGACCGCTTCCGCATCGCGACGGACCGAGAGCGACGCCAGCTTTTGCCCCGCGGGTCGGGCGCTCGCTACCCGATCGCCTCGGCGTGGTGGCACGCGACGCGCACGCCCGCCACCTGCCGCAGCAACGGCCGCTCCGCCACGCACAGGTCCGTCGCGTACGGACAGCGCGAGGCGAACACGCAGCCGGCGGGCGGATCGATCGGCGAGGGCGGCTCGCCCCGCACCGGCACCGCGGCCTTATGGTGAGCGGGATCGAGCGATGGGGTCGCCGCCAGCAGCATGCGTGTATACGGATGTCGTGGCGCGGCGAAGATCGTCTGTTTCGGGCCGTGCTCGACCGCCCGGCCGCAGTACATCACCAGCACGTCGTGCGCGATGTGGCGCACCACCGACAGGTCGTGGCTGATAAACAGATACGCCAGGTGGAATTCGTCCTGCAGGTCCATCATCAGATTCAGCACCTGGGCCTGAATCGAGACATCCAAAGCGGAGACCGGTTCATCCGCCACCACGATGCGCGGCCGCAGCATCAGCGCGCGGGCGATCGCGATGCGCTGACGCTGGCCACCGGAGAACATGTGCGGATAGCGGCCATACTGATCCTGCCGCAGCCCGACCTTGTCCATCATCGCGCGCGCCGCGGCCTGCCGCGCGGGGCCATCGCCGCGGTGATTGATCGCCAGCGGCTCCTCCAGGATTGCCCCCACCGTCTTGCGCGGGTTCAGCGAGCCATAGGGGTTCTGAAATACCATCTGGACCGACAGCAGCAGCTTTCGCCGTGCCGTCGCACTTGTGCCTTCCGTCGGCTCGCCGTCGAGCAGCAGATCGCCGGCCGTGGGCGGCTCCAGCAACGTCGCCATGCGCGCCAGCGTGGACTTGCCGCAGCCGGATTCCCCGACCACCGCCAAGGTCTCGCCGGCGCCCAGGGTGAACGACACGCCATCCACCGCGCGCACCGTTCCCTTGCGCGCAAACATTCCGGTGCCGGCGCGATAATACCGGCGCAGCTCGCGCGCCTCCATCAACGCTGGCATCGCACAGGCTCCGCCAACGGAAAGTGGCAACGCACGCGCCCGGCCGCACCGGGGGTGACCGCAGGTTGCTCCGCGGTACAGCGATCCGTCGCGAAGCAGCAACGCGGGTGGAACACGCAGCCGGCCGGACGATCATCGATACCCGGCACGACGCCCGGGATCGTCGCCAACCGCTGCCGGTCGAGAGCACGCTCGGGCAAGGCAGCGAGCAGCGCTGCGGTGTAGGGATGACGCGGTGCCCCGAAGAGGTGCTCGGTTGACGCCTCCTCCACCATCTGGCCGGCATACATCACCAACACCCGATGCGCTGTCTCCGCCACCACGCCCATGTCGTGGGTGATCAGGACCAGCGCCATGCCCCGGTCGCGCTGCAGCGAAATCAGCAAATCGAGAATCTGCTTCTGGATCGTCACGTCCAGCGCGGTGGTCGGTTCGTCGGCGATCAGCAGCAGCGGATTACAGGCGATCGCCATCGCGATCATCACTCGCTGGTTCATGCCGCCGGACAGCTGATGGGGAAACGCGCCGAGCCGGGTCTCCGGCGCCGGGATCCCGACCTGGCGAAGCAGGTCGATCACCTGCCCGCGCACCGCGCTGCGCTCCACGGTGTGATGCGCGCGAAGGCTTTCGGCGATCTGCCAGCCGATCGGATAGCACGGATTGAGCGAGGTGGTCGGCTCCTGGAACACCATCGCCATGTCCTTGCCGATCAGGCGGCGGCGCTGGCGCGGCGACATATGCAGCAGGTCATGGCCAGCGAAGTGGAGCCGGTCGGCGCGCACGCGGCCGGGCCAGCCGATCAGCCCCATCACCGCAAGCATCGCGACGCTCTTGCCCGAGCCCGATTCGCCGACGATGCCGACGATGGATCCGCTGTCCAACGTGATGTCGAGACCATCCACCGCGCGGAACACGCCCCGGGCAGTGGTGAACTCGACCGCCAGGTTGCGGATTTCCAGCAGCGCCATCACCGCTTCAACCTGGGATCCAGCGCATCGCGCAGCCCGTCGCCGAACAGGTTGAACGCCAGCACAGTGAGCAAGATCGCCAGGCCCGGAAATGCCAGCACCCACCAGGCGCGCTGATAGAACTGCAAGGCGCCGGCCAGCATGGTGCCCCATTCCGGTGTCGGCGGCTGCGCGCCCAGGCCGAGGAAGCCCAGCGCCGCCGCATCCAGGATCGCGGTGGCGAAACCGAGCGTGGCCTGCACGATCAGCGGCGCCAGGCAATTCGGCAGCACGGTCTTGAACATCAGGTGCAGCCTGCCGGCACCGGCGCAGCGCGTCGCGGTGACGTAGTCGCGCGCCAGTTCGGACATTGCAGCGGCGCGGGTGAGACGCGTGAAGCTGGGCAGCGTGACGACGGCAACCGCGATCATCGCGTTGAACAGGCCGGGGCCCAGGATGGCGACGATCACGATCGCCAGCAGCAGGCTGGGGAACACCAGCACGACGTCCATCAGCCGCATGATCGCGGTGTCCACCAGTCCGCCGGCGAAGGCGGCGGTCAGACCCAGCACGATCCCGCAGGACAGCGACAGCGTGACCACCGAGATGCCGATGAGCAGCGACAGCCGGGCGCCGTAGATCAACCGCGCCAGCACATCGCGTCCCACATCATCGGTGCCCAGCGGGAATGCAGCCGTGCCACCCTGCTCCCACATCGGCGGGGTGAGGAAATGGTCGCGGTACTGTTGAATTGGCGAATGCGGCGCCACCACGTCGGCGAACACCGCGAGCAGCAGCAGGACCACCATCACCATCATCCCCAGCACCGCGCCGCGGTTCTCCGCGAACGACCGCCAGAACAAGGTCAGCCTGCCCGGCATCGGCGCAACAGTCTGTGTCGCGATGACGATCTGCGACATCAGCGGCGGATCCTGGGGTTGAGGAAACCGTAGGTGAGATCAACTCCCAGATTGACCAGCATCACCAAGGTGGCGATCAGCAGCACGCCGCCCTGCACCACCGGGTAGTCACGCCGCTGTACCGATTCCACCAGCCAGTGGCCGACACCGGGCCAGGCGAAGATCGTTTCGGTCAGGATGGCGCCAGAGAGCAGCGCGCCGACCTGGAGGCCTATCACGGTGACCACCGGGATGAGCGCATTGCGCAGCGCATGGATCACCACCACACGCGCCGCGCCGAGGCCCTTGGCGCGCGCGGTGCGGATGTAGTCCTCATTCAGCACCTCGAGCATGGCCGAGCGGGTCATGCGCGCCACCACCGCCAATGGTACGGTGCCGAGTACGATCATCGGCAGCACCAGATGACTGGCGGCGGATCGACAGGCGCCGGCATCATCGGAATACCAGCAGTCGATCAGCATGAAGCCGGTAACCGGCTCGACGAACATCGCGTCGCTGATCCGGCCGGACACCGGCGTCCAGCCAAGCATGACGGAGAACAGCAGGATCGCCATCAGGCCCCACCAGAAGATCGGCATCGACGCGCCGGTAACCGACACACCCATCAGCCCGTAGTCGAACGCGGTGCCGCGCCGCACCGCCGCGATCACGCCCAGCGGCACACCGATCAGTACCGCGAACAGAATGGCGCAGACCGACAGCTCCACGGTCGCAGGGAACAGCTGGAGGAATTCCTGCCACACCGAATCCTGCGTGACGATCGACGTGCCGAGATCGCCGCTGGCCACCTGCTCCTCATAGTGCAGGAACTGCTGCCACAACGGCTGGTCAAAGCCGAACTGGTGACGAAGTTCAGCCAGCCGCTCGGGCGCGATGCCGCGCTCGCCGGACCGGGTCTCGATCGGATCGCCCGGCACCAGGTGGATCAGCATGAAGCTGAGGAACGTGACGGCCACGAAGGTCGGCACGATCACGCTGATCCGCCTGATGAGGAATCGGAGCACCTCCGGTGCGCCAGGGCGCCTCTACTGTAGATCGACCGCGTCGAACTGATGGCGGCCGAACGGGCTCATCTTGTAGCCGACGACTTCCTTGCGCATCGGCATGAACACCACCGAGTGGGCGATCAGGTAGAACGGCGCCTCCTGGTGCATGATCACCTGTGCCTGCTCGTACAGCTTGGTGCGCTCGGCCTGATCGGTCAGTGTCGCCGCCTTGTTGATCAACGCGTCGAACTCCTGGTTGCACCACTTCGAAGCGCTGCCGCCACCCGGCCGTGCCGCCGCGCAGCTCGCCAGCGGCACGAAGAAATTGTCGGGATCACCGTTGTCGCCGGTCCAGCCCAACTCGGCCATCTGGTGCTCGCCGGCCTGGACGCGTTTGCGGTATTCGCCCCACTCGAAGCTGACCACCTTGGCCTTGACGCCGACCTTGGCGAGGTCAGCCTGCATCAGCTCGGCGATACGGCGAGCGTCGGGATTGTATGGCCGCTGCACCGGCATGGCCCACAGGTCGGTCTCGAAGCCGTTGGCGAATCCGGCCTCGGCCAGCAGCTTCTTGGCGCCCTCGGGATCGTACCGAAAGTCCTGGATCTGGTCGTTGTACGACCACATGGTCGGCGGGATAAGGTTCTTCGCCGGTTGACCGGCACCCTGATACACCGCCTGCAGAATTGCCTGCTTGTCGATCGCCATGTTGAGGGCGATGCGCACGCGCTTGTCGGTGAAGGGCGGCTTCTGGTTGTTGAAGGCCAGATAGCCGATGTTCAGTCCCGGTTGCTGCAACAGTTGCAGTGTCGGATCCGCCTTGATCGCCGGCAGGTCGGCGAGATTGGGAAATGGCATGATCTGGCACTCGTTGGCGCGCAGCTTGGCAAGCCGCACCGCGGGGTCCTTGTTGATCGAGAACACCAGCGCGTCGAGCTTCGGCTTCGGCCCCCAGTAACCGGCGAAGGCGCGGTACCGGATGGTGGAATCGCGCTGATACTGCACCAGCTCGAACGGCCCGGTGCCGATCGGCTCCTGGTCGATCTGCTCGGGCTTGCCCTGCTTCAACAGCGCATCGGCGTATTCCTTCGACTGGATCGAGGCGAAGTCCATCGCCAGGTCGGACAGGAACGGGGCCTGCGGCTCGGTCAGGGTGAAGCGCACCGCGTCCTCGTCCACCACGTCGATCGAGGCCAGCAGCTTGTTGAAACTCATGTCGTTGAAGTAGTCGTAACCACCGCCGGACACCTTGTGATACGGATTGGCGTCCTTCCATTGCCGCTCGAACGAGAACACCACATCGTCGGCGGAGAAGTCGCGGCTCGGCTTGAAGGTCTTGTTGGACTGCCACTTGACGCCATGGCGCAGGTGAAATGTGAAGCTCTTGCCGTCGGACGATACCTCCCAGCGGTCGGCGAGCGCCGGGGTAATCTCGGTCGAGCCTGGCCTGAACTCCACCAGGCGGTTGTAGATCGGCCCGTTGGCATCAAAGGTGGTGCCCGTGGTGTTCAGCATCGGGTTGAAGTTCTCGGGCGACCCTTCGGAACAGTAGACCAGCGTCTTGGCCTCTGCCGTAGCCAGCAGGCAGGAGAACGCCATGGTGCAAGCCAAGACGGTCGTGCGGTGTACGCTACGCATGATTAACCTCCACGCTGTTCCGGGATACTCGCGGCAGCTTCGTTATCGGTGTCTTACCGCCAGAAGGCGCGGGTGGCTATCGCCCGCCAGGGTCTAGCCGCCACGCTGCTCGCGAGACTGTTCGGCGACCAGCTCCTCGCGGCTGACCTCGCCGAGCGACGGCAGATCGTCACGTACCAATGCCCACAAGACATCCGCCGCAACCCTGTCGTATTCGTGGCGCAGCACGTTGCCTACGCCTGCTATCCTTCGCCACGGGATATCCCGGTGCCGCGCCTTGAGTTCACTGGTGAGGTGGCGGCTAGCCTCGGAGATGACTTCGACACCGCGCTCAACCAACCAGCGCTTGCGCCAATCCGCCTTGAACACTTCGAGGGAAATGCCTGCGGCCTCGCCGCTGACATGCGCTATTGCCTCGATGATATCCAGCAGCCGCGCGGCGACCGTGCGCGAGGCCATCAGAACACCTGCAGCGCGGAGGCCTCGATGCGAGGCCGCAGGTACGGATGCAAACTCCGTCGGGTCATGATGTCGGTCTTGCACCCGAGAAGGTCGGCCGCGATCTCCTTGACTTCCATGAGCTTAAACAGGCTAAGCGATCCTTCGGGATGGTCGAAGAACAGATCAACGTCGGAATCCTCACCCGCCTCGTCGCGGGCGGTCGAGCCGAACAGGTAGAGATGCTCGATGCCAAGCTGCTTCAGCTCGGCCTCGTGCTCCTTCAATCTGGCAATGGCTTCTTCTCGTCGCATGCGCGCTATTTAGGCTGCTGTGCCGGTCACGGCCAGCCGTCCGCTTTCGGAATCGCGGTGGCGCGCGGTAAACCAGCCCGATGGTCGCTTCCTCCCGAACGCCGAAGGCTGCCGGCGCCACGCCGGCCATGGCGCAATGGTTCGCCGCCAAGGAGGCGCATCCGGACGCGCTGGTGTTCTTTCGCATGGGCGACTTCTACGAGCTGTTCTTTTCGGACGCGGAAGCCGCGGCCGCGGCGCTCGACATCGCGCTGACGCAGCGCGGCGAGCACAACGGCACGCCGATCCCGATGTGCGGCGTGCCACAGCATGCGGCGGAGGCTTACCTCGCCCGACTGATCCGTCGCGGCTTCCGCGTCGCGGTAACCGAACAGATGGAGGACCCGAAATCGCGCACCGGCAAGGCGCCGCTGCGCCGCGACGTGGTCCGTCTCGTCACCCCCGGCACGATCACCGAGGAAGCGCTGCTCGAAGCGGGCCGAGCGAACCTGCTGCTCGGATTGGCGCAGGACCGCGACGGGATCGGCGCCGCCTGGCTGGACGTGTCCACCGGTCTGTTCGAGACCGCGGCGCTGGCGCTGGCCGACCTGCCCAGCCTGCTCGGTCGCCTGGAGCCGGCGGAAATCCTGTCGCCGGTGGGGCTGCCGCTCGGGGAGTGGGATGGCAAGCGCGCGCCCGAAGCCGCGCCGCCGCCGCCGCTGGTGGCGCGGCGGCGGCTGGCGGAGACGTTCGGCGTAGCCAGTGTGGACGCCTTCGGCAGCTTCACCGATACCGAGGCGATCGCAGCGCTGATGGCGGTGGACTATGTGCGCGCCACCCAGGCCGGCACACTGCCGCGCCTCGCTCGCCCGGCGCCGCAGGGCCGGGCCGGGCTGCTGGCAATGGACGCTGCGACCCGAGCCAGCCTGGAAATCCACCGGGCGCGCGACGGAGGTTCGCTGCACACGCTGTTCGGCACTGTGCAACGGACGCTGACACCGGCAGGCGCGCGGCTGCTGGCGGGATGGCTGGCGGCACCACTCACCGATCCGGCGGCGATTGCGGCACGGCAGGATGCGTGGGCGTGGATGGTCGCGGCGCGCGAAGCCACAGGTCGGCTGCGCACCACACTGCGGACTGCGCCGGATATTGCGCGAGCGCTTGGGCGGCTGTCGGTGGGACGTGGCGGGCCGAGGGACCTTGCGGCGCTGCGCGACGGGCTGCGTGCGGCCAGGACGTCGCAACTAGCGCTGCAAGACACTACTCCCCATCCCCTTGCGGGAGGGGGTTGGGGGGAGGGGGTCGCAGGTACAGGAATCGCCCCCTCGCCCCACCCCCCTCCCGCAAGAGGAGGGGAAAATTCATGCCTCACTGCCTGCGCTGCTGCAGTCAGCAGTGTTGGCGCTGCACCTCAATCCCTCGCTCGAACAGTCGCTGTCCGCAGCTCTCGCCGACCCCGCACCTCACCGGGTGGACGACGGCAGCGCCATCATCTCGGGATTCGACCCCGAACTGGATGCCGAGCGCGCCCTTCGCGACGACAGCCGCCGGGTGCTCGCTACCCTTCAGCTCGATTACGCGCAGCGCTATGGCGTCGCCAGCCTGAAGATCCGCCACCACGCCCAACTCGGCTACGTCATCGAGGCACCTGCCGCCGCGGTGGAGAAATTACGCGAGTTCACGGAACTCACCCTCCGACAGGGCATGGCCAACGGCGCTCGCTTCAACACCCCGGAACTCTCCGACCTCGATCGCCGTATCTCCGAGGCTGGCGAGCGTGCCTCCGCCCGCGAGCGCGCGGTGTTCGCGCAATTGGTGCAATCCGCACTCGCGCATGCCGACACCCTTGCTGCTTGCGCCGATGCGCTCGCCACGCTCGATGCCATCCAGTCCGCGGCCAAGCTGGCCGAAACCGACACGTGGTGTCGCCCGCAGGTCACCGATGACGACGCCTTTCTGGTGCAGTCCGGCCGCCATCCGGTGGTGGAAGCCGCGCTGGCCGGCCATGCGCAGTTCGTGCCGAACGACTGCGACCTGTCGCCCGACCAGCGTTTGTTGCTGCTCACCGGCCCCAACATGGCCGGCAAGTCCACCTTCCTGCGGCAGAACGCGTTGATCGTGGTGCTCGCTCAGGCCGGCCTGCCGGTGCCGGCG
This sequence comes from uncultured Alphaproteobacteria bacterium, assembly GCA_963819855.1. Taxonomy (GTDB): domain Bacteria; phylum Pseudomonadota; class Alphaproteobacteria; order Acetobacterales; family Acetobacteraceae; genus JAMXLO01. Next base: position 29,444 of record CAWFYC010000023.1, on the reverse strand, counting down.
GAACACGCGACCATCGGCGTGGTGGACCGGCTGTTTTCCCGGGTCGGTGCCGCCGACGACCTGGCGCGCGGCCGCTCCACCTTCATGGTCGAAATGACCGAGGCCGCGGCGATCCTGCATCAGGCCGGACCGCGCTCGCTGGTGGTGGTGGACGAGATCGGCCGCGGCACCGCAACGCTGGACGGATTGGCCATCGCCTGGGCGGTGCTGGAGGCACTGCATTCGGCGATCCGCTGCCGCACCATTTTCGCCACACATTTCCACGAACTTGCCGAACTCGCCGATCGGCTGCCGCGGCTGAAGCCACACACCATGCGGGTGAAGGAATGGAAAGGGACGGTGGTGTTCCTGCACGAGGTTGCCGGCGGCGCTGCCGGCCGCTCGTGGGGTGTGCACGTGGCGGAACTCGCCGGCGTACCCGCCCCCGTGGTGCGACGCGCCGCCTCGCTGCTGGCCTCGCTGGAAAAGCACGGAGGTCCGCTGGGTGCGGCCGGCGCGCCGCTCACCGCTTTGCCGCTGTTCGCCATCGCACCTGTTGCGACGCAGCAAGAGACCCCATCTCCACCGGAGACCGATCCGCTGTCCGACGCGATCGCCGCCTTGGAGCCGGATCGGATGACCCCGCGCGACGCGCTCGACGCTCTGTATCGCCTGAAAGCGATGCTGGCGGTTCCCGACGCGGCGGCGACCTAGTACGATTGCGTAGATGCTGACCCCTGTTCCCCAACCGAAGCCGCCCGAGGCGTCCGTCTCCGCTCTCACCGCCGCGCTCGCCGCGCTCTCCGAGGATGGCACCCCGGTGTCGCGCGACGCCGCGCTCGGTGCATTCCGTCGCCACCTCGCGCGCATTCAGCAACACGTGCAGCATGCCTTCGAGCAGGACCAGGTCACCGGCCTGCAGGCCGCGCGTCTGCTCGGCAAGCTGACCGACGGACTGATCTCCGCGCTCTACGAACACGCCACGTCGAATGCCGAACTGGGCGAACCCGAGCATTTGTCGGTGGCCGGGACCGGAGGCTACGGCCGCGGCGTGCTCGCGCCGTTCAGCGACATCGACCTGTTGTTCCTCACCGACACCGAGCCATCCCCGCAGACGCTTCGGGTGGTGGAGTACATGCTCTACTTCCTGTGGGATCTCGGCGTGAAGGTCGGCCACGCCACTCGTTCAATCGAGGATTGCCTGGTCGAGGGTGCGAAGGACACCACGATCCGCACCGCGCTGCTCGATGCCCGGCACGTCGCCGGCGACGCGAGGCTGTTTGCCGACTTCCACGTCCGCTTCCGCGCTGCCTGCAAGGAAGCCGGCGTCGCCGACTACATCGCTGCCAAGCAGGCTGAACGTGCCGTGCGCCATCGCCGCTATGGCGAGAGTCCCTTCGTCGTCGAACCGAATGTGAAGGAGGGCCGCGGCGGCCTGCGTGATCTCCAGACGCTGTACTGGATCGCGCGCTATGTGTACGACACGCAAACCATGGGCGAACTCGCCGATGTCGCCGACGTGCTCTCCCCGACCGAGGCGAAACATGGGCGCCGCGCCTGGGAGTTTCTGTGGACCGTGCGGTTCCATCTGCATTACGTCGCCGGCCGCGCCGAGGAGCGGCTGACGTTCGATCTCCAGCCGGTGGTCGGCGCGCGCATGGGCTACACCAGGCACGGTCGCCAGGACGGCGTCGAGCGTTTCATGCGCCACTATTTCCTGACCGCGCGCGAGGTCGCCCGCCTCACCCGCATTCTCGAGCCCGGCATTCTGCGCGAGGCGCTGGGTCCGCCGGCAATCGCCCCGGAGACCGACCAGCCGCTGCTGAAATGCGGCTTCGTGCTCGCGGATGGTCAGTTGCTGCCGATGCCGGGGCGCGACTTCGACACGGAGCCGCTGCAGATGCTACGCATCCTGCAGGTGGCGCGCGACCGCAATCTGGAATTGCATCCGCTCGCCATCCGCTCGCTGATCCAGAACGAGCGCCGGGCCGTCGAACTGCGTGGCAATGCCAAAGCCGCCGCGCTGTACATGGATTTGATGTGCGGCAAGGAGCCCGAGCGGCATCACGCCAGCCCGCACCCCGACGGCGCGCGCTGGCTGTCGATTATGAATGAGACCGGCTTCCTCGGGCGTTTCATTCCCGACTGGGCGCGCATCGTCGGGCAGATGCAGTTCGACACCTACCACGTGTTCACCGTGGACGAGCACACGATCGAGGCGATCCGAGTGCTGAACACGCTTGAGCGGGGCGAATTGTCGGAGGTCGCTCCGGTCGCCACCAGCCTGGTCGATCACCTGCAGTCGCGCCGTGCGCTGTATCTCGCAATGCTGCTGCACGATATCGCCAAGGGCCGCGGCGGCGACCACTCCGAGATCGGCGCCGAGATCGCGCTGAAGGTGGGACCGGAGCTCGGGCTGTCGGCGGAAGAGACCGAGACCGTGTCGTGGCTAGTTCTGCACCACCTGCTGCTGTCGGCGGTGGCGTTCAAGCGCGATATCGACGATCCGAAGACCATTCTCGATGTCGCCGACACGATCCAGTCGCCGGAACGGCTGCGCCTGCTGCTGGTGCTGACGGTAGCCGACATGCGCGCCGTGTCGCCGAAGGTGTGGAACGGCTGGAAGGCCACGCTGCTGCGCGAACTCTACGCCCGGGTGGCGGAAGTGCTGGCGGGCGGGCTGTCCACCACGGAGCGGGACGTGCGGGTGGAGCGCGCCCGCCACGCCGCTGCCGCGCTGCTGTCCGATTGGCCGAAGCCGGAGATCGAGCACTTTACCGGTCTCGGCTATCCCGGCTACTGGCTGTCGTTCGATCCTGAGACCCATGCCCGCCACGCAAGGCTGGTACGCGACGCAGAGGCGCGCAAGGCGCCATTGACCGTGGACACCCAACCGCTGCCGGCGCGCGCGGTGACCGAGGTGACCGTGTACTGCGCCGACCACGCCGGCCTGTTCAGCCGGATCTCCGGAGCGCTCGCGGTGGCCGGAGCATCGATCGTCGATGCCCGCATCCACACCATGACCAACGGCATGGCGCTGGACACGTTCTGGATTCAGGACGCCGCCGGCGGGACGTTCGATGCACCGCACCGGCTGGCCCGGCTCGCGGTCCTGATCGAGCAGGCGCTGTCTGGGCGGATCCGGCTGGCAACCGAAATCCGCAAGATGTCGAAGATGTTACTGGGGCGGCGGATGCGCGCGATTCACGTGCCGCCGCGGGTAGTTATTGACAATCACGCCTCAAATACGCATACGTTGCTAGAGGTGAACGGTCGCGATCGGCCCGGGCTGCTACACGATGTCACGGCGGCGATCAGCGACCAGGGGCTCCAGATTGCTTCAGCGCACGTTACCACATACGGCGTGCGCGCCGTCGACGTCTTCTACGTGAAGGACGTGTTCGGGCTGAAGGTTGAAAACGAGCGTAAGCTGGCCACATTGCGTGACGCACTGCTGAAGGCTCTGGCCAACCCGGATGAGGTGGCGTTGGTGCAGGCAGTGCCGGCCCGGAAGCGGCGACGCACCGCGGCCGCGTAAAGACTTAGCGAGCGGTTGAAAACCTTCCAACACGCATAATTCATCCTATCAGAAGGCTCCCGGACCGGTGAAATATTAGCCGGCCTTCAGGAGTCCAAGTGCAGACAGCAGCAACTCGCGGCTGTGGTTGCCCGCCGTCGGGAAACAGGCTTAACGTGCCGTCACAGTCGACCAACCAATGGAGACTTCTTATGCGTCAACTGCCAAAAGCGGCATTCGTTGCCCTGTTGCTCAGTTCAACGATTGTCGCGTCAGCGTTTGCTGCGAGCGGCCCGTCGACCGGATGCATCCCGGGTGTGCAGCGCGCCCAAGGCGAAGGCGGCCCGAAGAGCGGCGCCCAGCTCGCTCAGGGCGAGGGTGGCCCGAAGAGTGGCGCTCAGCTTGCTCAGGGTGAAGGTGGCCCGAAGAGCGGCGCCCAGCTCGCCCAGGGTGAGGGTGGCCCGAAGAGCGGTGCCCAGCTCGCACAGGGTGAGGGTGGCCCGAAGAGCGGTGCCCAGCTCGCCCAGGGTGAAGGCGGCCCGAAGAGCGGCGCCCAGCTCGCCCAGGGCGAGGGCGGCCCGAAGAGCGGCGCTCAGCTCGCCCAGGGCGAGGGCGGCCCGAAGAGCGGCGCCCAGCTCGCCCAGGGTGAAGGCGGCCCGAAGAGCGGTGCCCAGCTCGCTCAGGGCGAGGGTGGCCCGAAGAGCGGCGCCCAGCTCGCCCAGGGTGAAGGTGGCCCGAAGAGCGGCGCCCAGCTCGCCCAGGGTGAGGGTGGCCCGAAGAGCGGTGCCCAGCTCGCCCAGGGTGAAGGTGGCCCGAAGAGCGGCGCCCAGCTCGCCCAGGGTGAGGGTGGCCCGAAGAGCGGTGCCCAGCTCGCCCAGGGTGAGGGTGGCCCGAAGAGCGGTGCCCAGCTTGCTGAAGCGGAAGGTGGACCCAAGACGGGCGTGCAGATGGCGGCGGGCACAGTAGCCTGCCAGTAACGGCTGAGCGGCCCCGCCACCCACGTTCGAATCGAATTCGGTCGGTGGGCGGCTGGGGCCGCACCTTTATCTTACCAGCGCGGCCAGGTGGGCGTGTCAGCTCATGGGCTGCTCCGGCCGATTGACAGCGTCAGCCAGCGCGTTCCGCTTTTGCCTCGAACAAGCACTGCGAGGTACGGGCGGCTCAGTTCGTGTGCTGTCCGGGCCGATCGCCGCACATCGTCGGGCGTGGTGACGGGCGCTCCCTGAACCGCGGTGACCACATCGCCCCGCAACAATACCGAGATCGCGAACCTCGCAGTCGGTTTCGACCGACGCAACAAACACGCGGGACTGATTAGGATCGATGCCGTACTGCTTGCGCGTCGCGTCGGTGAGCGTCGCCAAACGTATTCCGGGGTCGGGCATTCGCTGAATCATCGCCTCTGCCATGCGGGCGTCCATTATGCCGCCGCCAGGCATGGCATTCGGCCACTCGTCGACGTGCGCGCGATCGCCGGCGTGCTCACACATGGCGTCGCAACGAGTGCGGCAAGGACCGCAAGCAGCGCTGGCAACATGAGACCTCGGTGATTTCGCCGACCATAACACGAAACCTTGGCGCGGGCATGGTCGCGTGGAGCCAAGAAGGCCCCGGTTCGCATTACTTCGGGCGGGGTGGTTTCTCCGCGGGAGGTGGCGTCTTGTCCAGGTACTTGCACCACTGGGCAGCAACGCAGCGCCAGCATTCGGGCACGCGCGCCTTGCACACGTAGCGCCCGTGCAGGATCAGCCAGTGATGTGCATCACGCAGCAGTTCCGGCGGAATGCGACGGACCAGTGTGTCCTCCACGGCGCGCGGCGTCGCGCCCGGAGCAATCCCGGTGCGGTTGCCAAGGCGGAAAATGTGGGTGTCCACCGCCATCGTGCTTTCGCCGAACGCCACGTTCAGCACCACGTTGGCGGTCTTGCGGCCGACGCCAGGCAGCTGTTCCAGTGCCTCGCGGTCGCGCGGCACCTGGCCGCTGTGGAGCTCGATCAACTGTCGCGACAGCTCGACGACGTTGCGCGCCTTGCCCTGCCAGAGGCCGATCGTACGGATGTGCTTCGCCACGCCGTCGACGCCGAGGCGCAGCATCGCCTCGGGCGTCGCGGCCTCCCGGTAAAGCGCCTCGGTGGCACGGTTGACCGAAGCGTCGGTCGCCTGCGCCGACAGCACGACGGCGACCAGCAGCGTGAACGGATCGATGAAGGTCAGCTCGCTGCGTGGATCGGGGTTGGCCTTGGCCAGCGCCTCGATGAAGCCGCGCACCTCCTCGCGTGTCATGGCGCGCGGCTTGCGCGGTTTCGCCTTGGCGGGGCGGGGTCCTGTCGGCATGGCAGCCTTGTCGCGCGCTGAGGTTCGGGCGGCAAGGGTTTGCCAACGGCTGGAGCGCGCCACATGTTGCGGTATGGACTGCGAGGCCACCCTGTTCGAGGCCGTGATCGTGCCGTACCGCAGCCTGTCGCGCCGCGGGCTAGCGATCCTGATGGTGGTGATCGGCTTGTTGTGCGCGCTGATCGTGCTGCGCTTCTGGTTGATCGGCGCCTGGCCGGTCGCGGGGTTTGGTGTGGTGGAGGTCGGCCTCGCGATCTATCTGCTGCACCTGAATGCCAGCCGGGCACGCGCCAGCGAGCTGATATTGCTGTCGACGAATGCGCTGCGGATCGTACGCACGAACCGGCGCGGCCGGATGGAGGAGCACGCCTTGCCGGTAGGCTGGCTCAACGCGACGCTGGAAGAACCGCGAGGTCAGGTGCCTCGGCTGGTGCTGGTCGCACACGGCGTGCGAGAGGAGATCGCGACCATGCTTGGCGAGGCCGAGAAACGCGATCTATGGCTCGCGTTGCGCGACGTTCTATACCAACTGCGCAGCCCGAACTTCGATAACCCGCAGTTGCGGGACGACGGAGTCAGCTCTCCGCCGGTCCCATCGACTTGATCAGGTCGAATACGCGCTTGCGCACCGCGGGATCGGTGATGCGGTAGTAGGCGCGCACCAGTTCCAGCGTCTCGCGCCGGTTCAGCGCATCGTCAGTGAAACCGTCCTGCATCTCGGAGAAACCAGCAGTGCGACGGGTGAGATGGCTGCCATATGTGCTGGCCAGGTTCTCTGGCAGGTCGTCGAAGAAGAAGCTGATCGGCACATCGAGGACGCGCGACAGATCGAACAGCCGCGATGCGCCTACCCGATTCACGCCACGCTCGTACTTCTGCACCTGCTGGAAGGTCAGGCCGAGCGCCTCGCCCAGCCGTTCCTGCGACATGCCCAGCAGCGTACGCCGCAGCCGGATGCGCGAACCGACATGAACATCGATCGGGCTGGGGCGCCCTTCCTTCTCGGCTCCCACGACGTGCTCGCCGCGCGCCATATCCGAATTCCTTTTCACTTCATCCAACATGGAGAGCTCCTCATGCGGACCGGCACAACGGGCCGCTGGGCTATCGTTAATACGACATTAACCGCGCAACCATCAATTGTCAACTGCCGTATCATCACAAGATACTAGTATAAAATACATAACCAACGCCCGGCGATTTGTCTCCGATCCCTGGGTTTCGTCAACCAGACGCTGCAACCGGTCTTGCCATAAGCCCCACTCCGAGTGCAACCGATCCCGCGATGGCCGGGAGCCAGAGGCCGAAGCGGGCAAACAACGTGGCCGGCAGCGTGCCCGGCAGCGCGATGGCCAGAGCGCCTGCGGTTTGCATACCGATCCTGGCAAGTTCGTGGCCATGTGCGTCGAAAGCCGCCGAAATACCGGTGTTGGCCGCGCGCAGGAGCGGCAGCCCCTCCTCCACCGCGCGCATGCGCGCCGCCGCGAGGTGCTGCCGTGGGCCGGTCGAGTTGCCGAACCAGGCGTCGTTGGTGACGTTGACCAACCAGGCGGGCCGATCGTCTCGATCGACGATCTCGCCAGGAAAGATCGCCTCGTAGCAGATCAGCGCGCCGAACGGTGGCAGTCCAGGGATGTGCAGCGTGCGCGGTCCGGGGCCCGCGGCAAAGCCGTTGCCCGGCATCACCATGATCGGCAACGGCAGCCAGTCAGGGATGTACTCGCCGAACGGCACCAGGTGCCACTTGTCATAAACGCCCGCGATGGCGCCGCCATCGAGCACCGCGAACAGGCTGTTGCGCGGGCGCCGCTGAGCATCGAAGCGAACGCTGCCGATCAGTGCCGGCGCTCCCCCCGTCGCCTGCTCGACCGCCCGCCGCGCCGGTTCGTCGACATCGAGCAGGCCAGGGAACGACGTCTCGGGCCAGATCACCACGGCGGGTGTCGCGGGCCGCGCCTGCATGCTCAGGTCCAGGTAGTCCCGGAAGATCCGGACCGCGAGGTCCTGGTTCCATTTCTGGCCCTGCGCGACGTTGCCCTGCACCAGCACGACAGTCAGTGGCAGCGACGGGACCGTCTGCTGAAGCCGCACCAGGCCAAACACGGCCCAGACGACGAACAGGACCGTGCCCGCTGCGCGCCACCGCCAGCCAAGCGCCGGGGTGGCCGCGAGCAGCAGTGTTGCCAGGGTGAGCCCGTGAACGCTGATCCACGCGGCCGGCTGGATGAACATGTCGCCGATCGGCCCCGGAATGCACCAGACGCTGCCCCAGGGGTTCCAAGGAAACCCCGTGAGCACGAACTGTCGCGCCAGGTCCGCCAGCACCCATGCGCCGGCCAGCGCCAGCACACGTGGCCAGCCCGGGCGCGCCAGCCGAGCCATGAAGCACGCGGCGGCGATGAACAACGCCAGCGTCGCCGCCAACGCGGGCACTGCGAGCGGCACCAGCCACCAGAAGCGTGCCGCCTCGTATAGGATCGCCTCGGTAACCCAATAGAGGCCCAATACGTGATGGCCTAATCCGAACCACCAGCCGCGCCTTGCCGCGACCGCGGGCGAGCGAGTCGCATCCAGCAAGACGAGCAGGCCGGGGATCGCGACCAGCAGCACCGGGATGATATGGAACGGCGGCAACGCGGCGGCCGACAGCGCACCCAATGCGAACGCGGCCAGATCAGCACGCAGGCCGCGCATGGCCGCGAGACGCGACTTCAGGCGTGAGAGCATGCTGGCCCGCTACACGGCCATCGATGCGCAGGCAAGGTGGGCGGCGCGAGTTGACTTGCCGGCTGATCGCCCGCCCACTGTGCGCGGAAGGACTCTTGCCATGACGACCTGGGAAAAACGACGCGTCGGAGGCACCAACCTGCACGTGACATCGCTCGGGCTCGGCACCGCGACGCTCGGCGGCAGCCGCATCAGGCTAACCAATGAGGAGCGCCTGAAGCTGGTCGATGCCGCGTGGAACGCCGGCGTGCGCTATGTCGATACGGCGCCGTTCTATGGCGTCGGAGCGGCCGAGCGTGCCGTCGGCGACGCGTTGCGCGACAAGCCGCGCGACGAGTGGGTGCTGTCCACCAAGGTGGGGCGCCTGTTGCGCGCGCACGACAGCGGCGGCCGCACCGGCGATGGCAGGCTCGCGCCGTTGCCGTTCGAGGTGACATACGATTATTCGTATGACGGCATCATGCGTTCGATGGAGGACAGCTTTCAGCGCCTCGGCCTGGCGAAGATCGACATCCTGCTGGTGCACGACATCGGCGTCTATCAGCACGGCGCGGAAGCGAACGCCGTGCACCTGAAGGTGCTGCGCGAGAGCGGGTATCGTGCGCTCGAGGAACTGCGCCGCACCGGTGTGGTCAGTGCCATCGGCCTCGGCGTCAACGAAAAGGCGGTGCTGATCGAAGTATTCGGCTGGGGCGAGTGGGATGTGTTCCTGCTCGCCGGCCGCTACACGCTGCTGGAGCAGAACCCGCTCGACGATCTGCTGCCGTTGTGCATCACGCATGGCACCTCGATCGTGGTGGGCGGGCCGCTGAACTCCGGCATCCTGGCCGGGCGTGACACTTGGAACTACGCCGCCGCGCCGCCAGAGATCGTGGCGCGGGTTACCGCGATCCGCGCGGTGTGCGACGCGCACAAGGTGCCGCTGGCCGCGGCGGCGTTGCAATTCCCGCTGGCGCATCCGGCGGTGGCGGCGATCATCCCGGGGCCGCGCTCGGAAGCGGAGTTCGAGGAGAATGCGAAGCTGATCCGCCAGCCGATTCCGTCCGCGATGTGGGCGGAGTTGCGCGACAGGCAATTGCTGCATCCGGAGGCGCCGACGCCTTCGTAGCACGGTCACCCCTTGATCGCGCCCAGTGCCAGGCCGCGCACCAGGTGGCGCTGCAACGCCATCATGAACGCCACGATCGGCAACATGATGCCGACAGCCGCGGCGGCGGATAGCGACCAGTAGTTGATGTCCTCGCCGCCGTATTCCGCGATCGCCACCGGCAGCGTCTTGGTGTCGGGACCGGTGAGCACCAGCGCGAACAGGAACTCGTTGTAGGCCAGCAGCAGGCTGAACAGTGCGGTCACCCACAGTCCCGGCCGCACCACCGGCAGCGCAACCCGGGCAAACACCTGCCAGGCATTGCAGCCGTCGATCGCCGCCGCCTCGTACAACTCGTGCGGCACATCGACGAAGAAGCTGCGCATCAGCCAGATGGTGAACGGCTGGTTGATCGCCACCAGCGCCAGGATCATCGCCGGATAGGTGTTGATCAGGCCAAGCGACTTCGCCAGCACGAAGAACGGGATCGCCAGCAGGATGTGCGGGAACATGCGCATCGCCAGCAGACCGAACAGCAGCCCGCGCGAGGCCTGGTTGCGCATGCGCGACAGCCCATATGCGGCCATGGTGCCGATCGATACCGAAGTGACGACCGTGCACACCGAAATCACCGCGCTGTTGATCAGGAAGTGCCAGAATGCCTTCTCCACCCAGACCTGCCGATGGAACTCGAAGGTCGGCGTGAACACCAGCTTGGGCGGCACCGAGAACGCGTCGACCGGCTGCTTGATCGAGGTCAGCACGCCCCAGAGCACCGGTGTCAAATTCACGACTGTGAATGCGCACAGCAGCAGGAACAGCGGAAGCTGGCTACGCATCCGCCGCTGCATCAGAAGGCGCCTCGCTCACGGCGGTACACCAGACGGATCATCAGCGCGATCAACGCGGCGACGAACAGCAGCGTCAGCACGCCAAGCGCCGACGCTTTGCCGATCTGCAACAGGCGGAAGGCAAGCGCGTAGGTATACAGCGTGATCGTCTCGGTCGCAGTACCGGGGCCGCCCGAGGTCAGCACGTAGATCGTGTCGAAGAAGCGGAACGCGTCCATCAGGCGGATCGCCAGGACAAACACGATCAGCGGCCGGATCGACGGCAGCATGATGCGGAACAGCAGCATCCAAACGCCGGCGCCGTCGATCTGCGCCGCCTCGATCTGGCTCTGGTCCACCGTGTTCAATCCGGCATACAGCACCAGGATCATGAACGGCGTGAACTGCCAGGAATCCGCCAGCACGACGGTCACACGCGCCCAGGTGGGATTGCCGAGAAAGTCAGGCGGGAAGATGCCGAGACCGATCAGCGTGGCGCTCAACAGTCCCCAGCGGCCGATAAAGATCCAGCGCAGGAACAGTGCAGCTACCACGGGGGTGACGATGTTCGGCAGGAACATCAGCAGGTTGAGCGTGCGCACTCCGAAGCTGAGGCGATACAGGCCATATGCAACCAGCAGGCCGAGGCAGAACTCCAGCCCGACGGCGGCCAGCACGATCAGCACCGTGCGGTTCAACGTGTCCCAGAACCGCGCATCCACCAGCAGCGCCGCGTAATTGCCGAAGCCGATGAAGTCGCGCGCGCCGCTGCCGAGGTCGTAGTTGAACAGGCTCAGCCAGATCGCGTAGCCCAGCGGGTACAGCATGACCGCGGCGAGCACCAATGCGCTTGGCACCAGGAACAGCCACCAGCTACCGTCGGGTCCGGATAAGGCGCCGCGCCGGCGGCGGCGGACGTCACCGGTAATAGCCGTGACCCTTGAGGAAGTCCGTGGTCTCCGTCGCCGCCGCGTTCAATGCATCCTTCACCGGCATCTCGCCGGTTACGGCCTGCAGCACGCGGCGGGTGATGAACTCGCCGACGGCGTAGAATTCCGGCAAGGATGGCGCCGGCGTGCCGGTCTCGTACGACGCGAGCGCGGCCGGATAGAACCGGTTGGCCTTGGCGAGTTCCGGATCGTCGATCAGCGACTTGCGCGGCGGGATCAGCAGCGGTGCGGCGCCGCGGATGCTGGCCTGGCTGGCCGAAGTGGCGATGATGCGGAACAGTGTGTCGGTGTCCTGCTTGCTGAAGGCGGAGATTGCATAGCCGTCGCCGGAGATGCGCGCATGACCTTGCGGCGGCGGTGCCCAGTCGATCTTGCCCACCACACGCGACTTCGCCGGGTCGTCCATCGCCTTGGCGCGCGTCGCCCATTGCAGGCCCATCACGCCGGTGTCCTGCTGGTAGGCGATCATGCACTCGTCATTCGCTGCGGCGGAGTAGCCCTGCTGCGCGTAGGCGTCGATCTCCTTCATCATCTCAACGGCCTGCACGCCTTTGGCATCGTTGAAGATGGGGTGCCAGTCCTGGTCGAACCAGCCGTCGCCGATCGCATTGAAGAACCAGTGCGACTCGTTGATCGCGGCATCGACCGGCTTCAGGCAGCTCACCGCGCCGGAGCGCAGCGGGCTGTTGAACGACTTCGCCACGTCGCGGTACTCGGCGATGGTTTGAGGTGGTTGCTTGCCGGCGGCGTCCAACAGGTCCTTGCGGTAGAAGAACATCATCGTGTTGACCGTGTGCGGCATCACATAGAGCTTGCCGTCATAGGTGTAGGTCTTGCGGACGGCATCGGGAAAATCGTCCAGCTTGAATTCATCGCGGAACTTTGCCCACAGGTCGTCCAGCGGTCTGATCCAGCCGTTCTTGGCGAAGGTCTGGAAGCTGGTGTCGCTGGCATAGACGATGTCGGGTGTGTCGGATTTAGATGACATGGCGATGGTGATGAGTTCCAGCGCCTTGTCGAACGGCATGAGCTGGGTGTTGACGGTGACGCCGGGGATTGCCGTGCGCATCTTCTCGGCGAAGTATTCCAGCGCGGGATAGCGATGGCTGATCATCTGGATGGTGCCGGCGGCGCGGGCGCGCGCGCCGAGAAGGGCCGGTGCCACCAGAGTGGCGGCGACGATGCTGCGCCGGCTCAGATGAAGTTTGCTCATGATGGTTCCTCCCGCAACTTTGTCTGCCATCGTAGAGCAGGATAGGGTTGGGTGGAAACACGGCGCACAGGTTGATGGGTTTCGCTGCGCTCTACCCATCCCACAGTATGCGCCGAGCAGCCCAAGCAGTAGGATGGGCAGAGCGCAGCGAAACCCATCGACCATCGGAGGATCAAACCAATGCCGGAAGTCTATGTCCACGCCATCGAGGGCCGCTCGAAGGAGCAGAAGCGCGCGCTGATCAAGGACATCACCGACGCGGTAGTGAAGAATTTCGGCGTCACGGCGGACGCGGTGCTGGTGGAGATTCTCGAAAGCTCGCGTGACAACAAGGCGAAGGGCGGCGTGCTGTTCAGCGAGCGCTGAGCAGCGCCAGCAGTCCTTGCAACAACTGCGTCGGTGTCGGCGGGCAGCCGCGGATCACCAGATCGACCGGCACGACGGCCGAAACGGCACCGATGCAGGCCGGGCTGCCGGCGAACACGCCGCAGCCGGCAGCGCAGTCGCCGATCGCGACCACCCATTTCGGATCAGGCGTGGCGCGCCAGGTGCGTTCCAGGCCCTGGCGCATGTTGCGCGTCACCGGGCCGGTGACCATCAGCACATCGGCATGGCGCGGCGAGGCTACGAAGCGCAGGCCGAAGCGCTCCAGGTCGTAGAACGCGTTGTTGAGCGCATGGATTTCCAGTTCGCAGCCATTGCACGAGCCGGCATCGACTTCACGAATCGACAGGCTGCGGCCGAGCTTGCGCTGTGCCGCGCGGTTGAGATCGGCGGCAAGCGTTGCGAGCGGCGGCGCTTCGGTGACCGGGGATCGCAGGCCCTGGAGGAGAGTTCTCAGCATGGTCCGGTTTTTCCCCTTCCCTCGCGGGAGGTTTCACAGATCGTGCCCCGAGTACGAACAGTTGAACGACTTGTTGCACAGCGGGAAGTCGGCGACGATGTTGCCCTCGATTGCCGCCTCGAGCAGCGGCCACTGGAACCAGGACGCGTCGCGCAGATGGCAGCGGTCGATGCAGCCCGCCGCATCGAGGCGCAACCACACCAGCACGTCGCCGCGGAACGCCTCAGCCAGCGCGATGGCTTCGCCCGGACCACTCGGCGCGACCGCGACGCGCACAGCTCCGAGGGGCAGATCGTTCAGCATCTGCTCGATCAGCGACAGGCTCTGGTCGATCTCCTTGACACGGATCAACGCTCGCGCGTTGACGTCGCCTTCGGTCAGCACCGGCACCTCGAAGCGCAGCCGATCATAGGGCGGATAGCCGATCGACCTTCGCGCGTCGAAATCGCGTCCCGACGCGCGGCCGACGTAACCGCCGGCACCGAAGTGGCGCGCCAGCTCGGGAGACAGGATGCCGGTGCCGACAGTGCGGTCCTGCAGCGACGCGGTCTTGTCGTAGAGTTCCACCAGCGCGGGAAACCGTGCGCGTATCCCGTCGATCAGGGATCGGATGCCGGCGTCGCCATCCGTGTCGAGATCGACCGCGATGCCGCCCGGCACGATGCAGTCCATCATCAGGCGATGCCCGAAGCATCCGGCCGCACAGCGGAGCACGCGCTCGCGCAACATGCCGCAATGCGCGAGCATGAGGCTGAACGACGCGTCGTTGCAGATCGCACCGAAATCGCCAAGGTGGTTGGCGATGCGCTCGAGCTCTGCCATCACGCCGCGCAGCCAGACGGCACGCGGCGGCGGATCGATGCCCAACGCGTTCTCCACAGCGCGAGCGAAGGCGAACGCGTAGGCGACCGTGCTGTCGCCCGAGGTGCGGCCGGCCAGCCGCGCCGCGTGTTCAATCGTCGCGCCGTGCATCAGGTGGTCGATACCCTTGTGCACGTAGCCGAGGCGCTGCTCGAGCCGCACCACCGTCTCGCCATCGGCGGTGAAACGGAAGTGGCCAGGCTCGATGATGCCGGCGTGCACGGGGCCGACCGGGATCTGGTGCAGGCTTTCGCCTTCCACCGGCAGGAACGGATAGGCGGTCGGATTCGCGCCGTGATCGAGCCACGGACGAGTGTCGGGCAGGCCGATGGGATCTAGGCCGAACAGGTCGCGGGCCGCGCGCTCCAGTCGGATGGCAGGAGCATGCAGCGCGCCAACGGACGGATAACTGCCGCCTGGGCAGTCGAGGCTCAGCACAATCACGCCATGGTCGAATACTGCCATGTGGACACGGTCAGGCTCGCCCCAGAGGCCGAGCAGCGTCGCTTCGCCGGCGGCCAGGCAACGCGCCACTTCCTGCCAGTACGCGGTGTCGACGAGTGTCATCCCAGCAACGCCGCGACATGCTGGAACCAGGCGACCAGCGGACCGGGCAGCCAGATGCCCGCGATCAGCACCAGCGCGAGATGGGCGAACATCGGCACGTAGGATGCGGTGACCGGTCCGGCGGGACCGCGTGGCTCGCCGAACGCCACAGACGCAACACGTAGAAACAGCGCGCCGAACGCTACCAGCAGGCCGAACACGAGCAGGAGTGCGAGTACCGGTTCACGTGCGAAGGTTGAGCTGATCACCAAAAACTCGCTGGTGAACACGCCGAATGGCGGCAGGCCGGCGATCGCCGCGACACCGGCGATGAGACCCCAGCCCAGCACCGGATGCGTTACCGTTAGCCCGCCCATCTCGGCGATGCGCTGGGTGCCCTTCACCTGCGCGACATGGCCCACCGAGAAGAAGATCGCCGATTTGGTCAGGCTGTGCATGGTCATCTGCAGCAGGCCGGCAAAGTTGCCCAACGGGCCGGCCATGCCGAAGGCGAACACGGTGATCCCCATATGCTCGATCGACGAATAGGCGAACATGCGCTTGATGTCGCGCCGGCGATACAGCATGAACGCGGCGAAGATCAGCGAGATCAGGCCGAGCGCGATCATCAGCGGGCCGGGCGCGATGGCGTCGGGGTTGGCGGCCAGCAACATCTTGAAGCGCAACAGTGCGTAGAGCGCGACATTCAGCAGCAGGCCGGAGAGAACGGCGGAGATCGGCGTCGGGCCTTCGGCGTGCGCGTCGGGCAGCCAGGCGTGCATCGGCGCGAGGCCGACCTTGGTGCCGTAGCCCAGCAGCAGGAAGATGAAGGCGATGTTGAGCAGCGCTGGGTCAAAGTCGCGCGCGCGGGTGATCAGGATGGTCCAGACCATCGCGTCAATGCCCTCACCCACGACGGGGCGCGCGGCCAGGTAGACCAGGATGGTGCCGAACAGGGCGAGTGCGATGCCGACGCTGCCGAGGATGAAGTATTTCCACGCGGCCTCGATCGCCTCGCGGGTGCGGTAGATGCCGACCATCACCACGGTGGTGAGTGTGGCGAGTTCCACCGCGACCCACATCAGGCCGATGTTGTTGGCGAGCAGCGCCAGGTTCATGCCGAACAGCATGAGCTGGAACATGGCGTGGTAGAAACGCAGGTAGTTCGGCGTCAGGCGGCCGGTTTCCAGCTCGTGGCCGATGTAGCTGGCGCTGAATGCACTGGTGGTGAAGCCGACGAAGGTGTTGAGCAGGATGAACACGATGTTGAGGTCGTCCACCGCCAGGAACTGGCCAGCGGTGGGGCGGTCGACCAAGAGAAGCAGAGCAGCGAGCAGCGCCAGGAAGCTGGCAGCAACGTTTACGCGCGCGGAGAGGCGGTAGTCGGCGATCAGCGACAGGATCGCAGCGGCGGCGAGGGGTATGAGAAGGATGGCGATTTCGCTCACTGCCGCTCCCCCCGGGCCTGGTCAAGCGCCTCCAGGTCGACCGTGTCGAAGCGTTCGCGGATGCGGAACAAAAAGATGCCGATCACGATGAACGCGATCAGGATCGAGAACGCGACGCTGATCTCCACCACCAGCGGCATGCCCTGTGCGCCGGTGGCGGCGAGGTTCACGCCGTTCTCCAGCGACAGGAAGCCGGCGACCTGGCTCACCGCATTGCGCCGCGTCACCATCATCAGCAAGCCGATCAGCACCACCGACAGCGCGAGCGCGATGTCCTCGCGCGCCACCGGATCGGCGTGCGCGGTCACCGGCAGCATCACCATCAGCGACAGCGCGACGAGCGCGATTCCCGCCAGCATGGTGAGACCGATGCTCACCACGGTCTCGATCTCGCGGTGGATGCCCAGGCTGAACACCATCCGCCGCAGCGCCATGGGAATCGCGATGGCCTTGAAGCCGAGTGCGATGGCGGCGGTGATGTACAGATGCGGCGCGCCCTGGACATAGGCCTGCCAGCCAACCGAGGCCGCCAGGATGAATGCGTGCAGGGCGAGCACATTGATCAGGGCGTACAGCCGGTCCTGGTACAGCATGGCGAAACTGGCCAGCACCAGCGCACCGGCCAGCATATGCGCGACGTCGAAGGCCAGGCCGTGGGTCACATGCCCCCCGAGACGAACAGCAGCAGCACGCCGAGCAGGCTCAGCATCAGGGCCGCGCCCAGGAAGTTGGGCACGCGGAACACGCGCATTTTGGCGATCGACATCTCGAACACGCCGAGCAGCACGCCCGCCACCGCCAGCTTCAGCAGGTAAGCGGCAAGCGCGATGGCGTAGCCGCCTGCGAAGCCGAACGGAAAGAAGATGCAGGCGATCACCGACACGTAGAGCAGCAGCTTCAGCGATGCCGCGAGCTCGATCATCGCCAGGTGCCGGCCGGAATATTCCAGCACCATCGCCTCGTGCACCATGGTCAGTTCCAGGTGCGTCGCCGGATTGTCCACCGGAATGCGCGCGTTCTCGGCCAGCGCCACGATGATGAACGCCACCAGGCCCAGCGCCAGCGACACGCGCAGGCCCACGGCGGAGAACGCCATGTAGTCGGCGATGGTGGAGAGCTGGGTGGAGCCGGCGATCAGCGCCACCGACAGCACGATCATCAGCATCGCCGGTTCGGCGAGCGAAGCGATCATCACCTCGCGCGAGGCGCCGATGCCGCCGAAGCTGGTGCCGATGTCCATTGCGGCCAGTGCCTGAGCGAAGCGCGCGCTGCCCAGCAGCGCGGTGATCGCGATCAGGTCGCCCGACCAACTGAACAGCAGGCCGGTGGCGAAGGTCGGCACCAGCGCCGCGGCGACCCAGGTGACGGCGAAGATCACGTAGGGCGCGACGCGGAACAGCCAGGAGGCGTTATCGGCGAGCACCACCTCCTTGCCGAGCAGACGCTTCAGGTCGCGATAGGGCTGGATCAGCGACGGTCCGCGGCGGCGCTGCAGTCGCGCCTTCACCTTGCGCACCAGACCGGTGAGCAACGGCGCCAGCAGCAGCACCAGCGCCATCTGCGCGCCCTGCACGAGCAGGCCCTGGATCACTGCCACAGCGCGAGCGCCAGCAACAGGATCACCAGGGCGGCGAACACGAACCCGAGATAGCGGCGGATGGTGAGAAACTGCATCGCATTCAGCAACAGCGACAGGCGCCACACCGCGCCGGCGACCGGGGCATAGAGCACGTCCCAGATCGGGTCGCTGATGTGCTTCTCGATCCGCGCCGGCGCGGTGTCGCCGGGCGGCGGCATGGTCACCGTCTCATGGGTGCGGAACACCACCGCGCCATACACGCGGCGGATCGGCTGGGCGAAGCTGGCGCCGGTGTACTGCGTCTCTGGCCGCGGATCGGGGAAGCCGCAATCCCAGGCCGGCGCGCGCCGTAGCGCGTGCGAGGCGAAGCGGTGGATCGCCAGCACGGTCAGCGACGCGGACACCGCGATGAACACGAACACCAGCAGACCGTTGTACGAACTGCGTGCGCTCTCGATCGGCACGATGGACAGCCACTCCACGCCGAGCTGGGTTGGCATGTGCGTGCCGGTCAGCGCCTGCGTCACCGGGGCAAGCAGGTCGATCACCACGCCGGGGAAGATGCCGGCGAGCAGACACAGCGCGGCGAAGCCGAACATCGCGATGAGCGAGCAGCGATCGACCTCGCGCGCATCCGCGGCCGCACGCGTGCGGGGACGGCCAAGGAAGGTGATGCCGAACGCCTTGACGAAGCAGGCGGCGGCGAGTGCGGCGGACAGCGCCAGCAGCGCGCCATCCGCCGGGATGGCGATCTTCAAGCCCCATTGCGGCAGATCGGGATGCAGCAGGATCGCCTGGAACGTCAGCCACTCGGAGACGAAGCCGTTCAGCGGCGGCAGCGCCGAGATCGCCACGCAGCCGACCAGGAACGCGAACGCGGTTTTCGGCATGCGATGGATCAGGCCGCCGAGATGATCCATGTCGCGCTCGCCGGTCGCGGTCAGCACGGCGCCGGTGCCGAAGAACAGCAGGCTCTTGAACACCGAGTGGTTGAACACGTGGAACAGTGCCGCGGTCAGCCCGAGCGCCGCGGCGGCGGGAAGCTGATTGGCGCCGAACGCCAGCGCAAGGCCCAGTCCGATGAAGATGATGCCGATGTTCTCCACCGTGTGGTAGGCGAGCAGGCGCTTCAGGTCGTGCTCCATCAGCGCGTAGAGCACGCCGAGCACCGCGGTGATGCCGCCGATCGCCAGGACCAGGGTGCCGGACCACCAGGTTGGCGCGACCCAGCAGATCGAACGCGATGCGGACGAAGCCGTACACCGCGACCTTGGTCATCACCCCGCTCATCAGCGCGGAGACGTGGCTGGGTGCGGCGGGATGCGCCAGCGGCAGCCAGGCATGCAGCGGCACCACGCCGGCCTTCGATCCGGCGCCGATCAGCGCCAGCACCAGCGCCAGCGCGGCGATGCCGGATGACGGGTGGACGGCACGCATCGCGGTGAAAGTGTAGCTGCCGGTGGGACCGGCAAGCAGGCCGAAACACAGCAGCAAAGCGAGGCCGGAGAAGCTCGCCATGATGATGTAGACATAGCCGGCGTGCGCGTTGCCGCGGTTCGCGGTGGTGCGCCATGACCAGCGCCCAGGAGGCGAGCGACATCAGCTCCCAAGCGAACAGGAAGCTGAATGCGTCATCGGCGATCACCACTAGGTTCAGTCCGGCGAGGAAGGCGGGATAGAACGGCAGCACCCGCTGCGGGTCGTGTTCGTGCCGGCCGTAACCCAATGCGTAGATGCTGGCGCCGGCGCTGCCGAGCCCGACCACGACCAGGAAGAACGCGGCGAGTGGATCGAGGCGGAAATGCGCGCCGGTCCAAGGCAGGCCGATCGGCAGCGTCACGGTCGAAGGCGCGGCCGCGAGCGAGAGCAGCGCGATCAGCAAGGAGGCGACCGAAATGGCGAGGCTGCCGCCATAGACGATCCCGCGCCCGGATGGCGCCAGAGCAGTGAACGCGCCGGCGACAGCGAGACCCAACAACAGTACGATGCAGGCGAGCGTCAGAGCGATCATGCGCGGCGCAACTGTGCGCGGCGAGGCGTCGGCGTCGTCAAGCGCACGCCCCGCCCTCCCAGGCTGCTGGTCGCACCTTCAGCGATCAGCTCGATACCGGCCGTCTGCAGTGCGCCGACCAGCTTCATCAGCGAGTCCACGTTGCCTCGCACCACGCCGTCGCTGCCTTCCATGCGCTGGATGGTCGGCACCGACAGGCCGGACAGGGCGGCCAGCGCACGCTGGTCGATCCCGAGCATGGCACGGGCGGCGCGCATCTGGGATGCAGTGATCACTCTCTGAGCATGGCTATTGGTGGTCCAGACATGAAAACAGATAGTACATCACGCTCTTCTCCCATTCAAGGCGGTCAAATCCATCCCAGGGATGCATACGAAGGCGGGCTGTCGTCAATCTTTGGCTAGGAATTTGCTGCCTACAATCGCGCAGCCAAAGAGGCAGGATGACATGGGTCTGTCGCAGTCATCGTCGCGCAAAATGCGCTGGTTGCTGTCCTGGCCGCGGATGGATGTCGCGCTGCCATACGCACTGCTCCTGCTCACAGGGGTGATGATTGCCGGGGCTGTGTGGGCTGAGCGCCGGTCGGCTGATCAGCAAATGGACCTGATGACGTCTCGGCTCGCGACGGCGGCAGCGCAGGACATTGCGGACAGCATAGAGCAGTTCGATCGCTCCTTGCAGGCAGCGATCGGCAGGCATCATGCACCCGAGCTTCAGAGCCAGGATGCGCGAGCGCGCAATGCAGCGCTGTTCGAGCGCATTCAGCGCGAGCCGTATTTTGGCTTTGTCGACGTACTGAATGAGAAGGGCGATTCGATTGCTGGCCTGCCGCAAAATATCAACAATTGGGCTGATCGTGACTATTTCAGGGCACTGCAGTACCGCAATCTCGACACCCCGTTTATCGGCGGACGCTTTTCGGTCGATAACGAGAAAAACGTGGGATTCACCGTCAGCCGTCGCATGAACGACACAGGTGGCAACTTTGCCGGCCTCGTCGTCATGGGTGTGCGTCTCGCATATTTCCGCGATCTGCTCCAGCATCTGGGGCTCGGATTTGGCGACTGGGTACTGCTGATGCGAGACGATGGCGTCGTTCTGATGCGACTGCCGTTCGATATGAACACCGTTGGTGACGTGGTGGATAAAGCCACACCGTTCCGCACGGCCATCGAGGCCAAAGCGGCATTCGTCACGACGTCCGATCCGATCGATCATGTCGAGCGAAGGTTCGCGTTCCATCGTGTTGGAACATTGCCGCTGATCGTGAGTGTCGGCGTGGCGACCGAGGGAATGTCCACCAGCCCGATGCTGTGGTGGGGCGTGGCAGCCAGCATCGCAGTGCTCGGTGCTGTCATCTATTTGACCCGCCGCCTGTCGAACGAGAAGCGACGACGCGCCGCGGCGGAGCGGGAAAGCCGGGAGAAGTCACGGTTTCTTACCACGCTCAGCCACGAATTGCGCACACCGCTGCACGGTGTGCTCGGTTACGCCGATCAATTGTCCAGGGAAGACGGGCTCAGCGCGGCGCAGCTACGGCAGGTTGCAGAGATCATCCGCACCGGCAGACACATGCGCGATGTCGTCAACGTCGTGCTCGATTATGCGCGTATCGAGGCACTTGGCCCCGCACTCCACATGCATCGCATCGATGTGCGGAGGCTTGCCGAGGAATGTGTTGCCGTCATCGAACCTGGCGCCAGGGCGCGAGGGCTGGAGACGCGGGTCATCATGGCACCCGGGGCTCCCGCACAGTTTGTCACCGACGACATCCAGCTTCGGCAGGTGCTGATAAACCTGTTGAGCAACGCGGTGAAATACACCCCGCTGGGCATGATCGAACTGCGGCTGAAGGGCGACCAAGAGCACCTGACCATCGAGGTCGCTGACAGCGGCATCGGCATTCCCGAGGGTCGACGCCACCTTTTGTTCAAGGAGTATGAGCGCTTCGGCACGGAGCGAACCAGTATCGAGGGCACCGGACTCGGGCTGGCAATCGCGCATCGGCTGACCCGCCGCATGGGCGGACACATGGGTCACCGCAACAACCCCGGTGGGGGGAGCGTCTTTTGGCTCGAACTGCCCGCCGGCACGGCGGATCAGGTGGAGGTCGCAGCCGCGGCGGTGAAACCGGAGCTGAGCCGCCGGCTCAACGTGCTGGTCGTGGACGACTCCGAGGTCAATCGCAGTGTCGCTGCGGCGTATCTGAAAACGGCAGGACATGACGTGGCCGAGGCGTCGGATGGCAGTGAAGCTGTTCGACTCGTCGGCGCGCAGGACTTCGACGTGGTGTTGATGGACATGCGCATGGCCGGCATGGACGGCCTGGAGGCGACGCGACGCATCAGGGCGCTCGAAGGTCCGCATGGCCAGGTTCCGATCATTGCGGTGACGGCAAACGCGCTCGACCAGCACGCGGACGAATGTCGCCGTGCCGGCATGTCAGAGCATCTGGCAAAGCCATTCACGCAGGCGGAGCTGACCGCCGTGGTCGCGCGCGCAGCATCGCACTGCCGGTGCCGATCGTACGACGTCCCTGCGATTGATTCTGAGATCATGGCATCGATTACGTCCGACATGGGCGAGGAGGGCGTCCAGCACCTGCTCGACTGTCTGGCCTTGCGAATCGAGTCACTGCTGCGCGCGCTCGAGGACCCGGCCGCGTTTGCCTCGCCGGACGAGCTCGCTGCGCTGGCGCACGAACTGAAGGGAAGCGGCGGGACGCTTGGCTTTACCCAGCTGGCCTCAGTTGCTGCTCGCTTCGAGGACGCGGTCGTGATGGGCTCGGCCGATGCAGACGAGATGCGTCGCGAAGCCGTGGTAGCATTGGCCGAACTGCGGCGCAGACGGTCGCTGGAGGCGCTGCTGTCGGTTTGAACCGGTCTCAGCGCCGGCAGATGTTCAGCACCCTGCGGCCCTTGGAAAGTTCGATCGGCTCGCCGAACAGCGGCGGCGGTTCCTTCCGGCGCTTCCAGACCAATGTGACAGGCTCGAGTCCCGCTGCGCCTGCGGCGGGAGAAGACCCCAGCAGATCCGAGATGACGCGCAGCAGATCGACCGGCTTGAACGGCTTGGCAAGGAACGCCGTGACGCCCGCTTGTCGCGCTGCCGCGCGCGTTTCCTCGTCATCGAATGCCGTGAGAATGATGATCGGCGTGTCGGCATAGTCGGGCAGCCGGCGGATCCCGGCGCAGGCGCTGATGCCGTCCAGCCTGGGCATCTTGTAGTCCAGCATGACCAGACAGGCCCGCGTGCGCGTCGCGTAATCGATCGCTTCGAAGCCATCGATCGTCTGCAGGACGGTGAAACCCTCATTCTCCAGGACCGAGCGGAGGATGCCGCGGATGATATAATCGTTGTCCGCGATGATGACGTCTTTTGTGCTGGCAGCGTCGGACATGGCTGACACCTTGCTGCTGTCGGCGTCATCATGGGCGCGCTGGATTGCGGCGCGGTTAATCGGGCCCGATGTCCCAGAAATCAACGATGCTTTCGGCGGCACCCCGCGGCCAGTCGTGCGCAAGTTCAGGAATGCTCCATCGCTCGATAACCGGACGTTGGGACACGCTCCATCGGTCCCGGCGCATGCCGAGAAGCTCCACGGTTTCCGACGCCGCGGGATCGAAGCCATTCAGCGCACACCATTGCACCGCGAGCAGATGCGAATTGGCGGGATCGACGACGCGATCCGCTTCGCCGTGCCAGATCGAGAGCCTTGGCCACGGCCCCGGGTAGCCGGTCGGCGCGGCCTGACGCACCTGTTCGGCCCAGGCAGCAGGGGATCGAACGGGACCGGCTTCGGCCATCCGCCGCAACGCTTCGGAAACCCCACCGGCGGCACCGACGGGCAGACCAGCGACCACGGCGCCGCCGGCGAACACGTCGGGATATGCCGCGAGCAAGGCGGCCGTCATGGCGCCGCCGGCGGACAGGCCGGCGACGAAGACGCGGCCGGGGTCAACGGCGAACCGCTCGATCGCGGTGGCGACCATTTGGCGGATTGACAGGGCCTCACCGAACCCACGGCCGGTGTGCGATGGCAGGAACCAGTTGAAGCATCGCCCGCGATTGTTCTCGTCCGACTGTTCGGGCAGCACCAGGACAACGCCGAGCCGGTCGGCGAGATCGATCCATCCCGCATCGCGGGCGAACGCTACTGCCGGCTGGCCGCAGCCGTGCAGCAGCACGACCAGCGGCTGGTCCGGCATCGGCGGATCGGTCGGCAGGTGGGCCAGCATCGACAGTCGCCCGGGATTGCTGCCGAAGTCGCCGACCTTAACGAGACTGGGGCGATGCGGGCCGGGCGTGGAGTTGGGAATCACGCGCAACGATTCGGGCAACTTCACTCTGGCAGTGGCCATGACGGATGCCGCCTTGATGGCGGTGCGCAGGCTCCGGCGGGCAATGCGCAATTCGCGTGACCATTTCATGCTGGGTCAGCACTCCTGTCATTCAGATGCGACCAATAAGGGGACTTGCTGCGGTGCAGCAAAGGCCTTGACGCGCCGGCCGGGCGACCAGTCGGTGTCACCTCGCTGTGACGGAGCCGTCGCTACCGCTGCGTCAGCCTTTCGAGCGTATCCCCAAGCGGCTCCCGGCAATTCCGCCGGGAGCCATCAGGGAGACCGCAATGCTCAACCGCATTCTCTGGGAACTCTGGGGACGGGACTGCCAGCACGGTCCCGCTAGCACGCTCCCACCTTTAGTGGCGAGAACATTTCGTACGCGCTATCGTACCGCGCCGAGTACCCAGGCCAGTACGCCCTTCTGCGCATGCAGCCGATTCTCGGCCTCGTCGAACACCACCGACTGCGAGCCGTCGATCACCTCCGCGGTGACCTCCTCGCCGCGATGCGCCGGCAGGCAGTGCATGAACAGCGCATCGGCCGCCGCCTTCGCCATCAGCGCGCCGGTGACGCGATACGGCGCCAGCATGTTGTGGCGATTGGCATTGGGATCGTCCGACATGGACACCCAGGTATCGGTCACCACGCAGCGGGCGCCGGCAACCGCCTTCTCGGGATCGTCGCTCAGCTCGATATTCCCGCCCTGCGCGCGCGCCCATTCGACCAGCTCCGCCGGTGGGCGGAGTGCGTCCGGCGTCGCCAGCCGTAGTGTGAAACCGAACCGCACCGCCGCCTCGATCCAGCTCCGCGCGACGTTGTTGCCGTCGCCGCACCAAGCCACCACCTGACCGGCGATCGGTCCACGATGCTCCTCGAACGTCAGCACGTCCGCCATGAGCTGGCACGGATGCGAGGTGTCGGTCAGTCCGTTGATCACCGGCACCGTTGCGAATTCCGCCAGCTGGTGCAGCTTCGTCACGTTGTCGGTGCGCAGCATGATCGCATCGACATAGCGCGACAGCACCCGCGCCGTGTCGGCCGGAGTCTCGCCGCGCCCACTCTGCATATCGCGCGCAGACAGCACGATCACGTCGCCGCCCAACTGCCGCATACCGACTTCGAACGACACCCTGGTGCGCGTACTCGGCTTCTCGAAGATCAGCGCCAGCGTCTTGCCGGCCAGCGGACGCGACGACACGCCACCGCGCTTGTAGTTGGCGGCGACCTCCAGCATCTGTCGCAACGTCGGCGTGTCGAAGTCGCGCAGGTCGAGGAAGTGACGCGGACCCGCGACGACATCGTCCGACCGCTCGGTCCGTCGGAGCGAAGCACTCATTTCGCGGCGGCCTTGGCGGTGGACGGCAGCACCCGACGCGTCGCGCGGCGCAGCATGACCATCGCCTCGTCCAGGTCGGCGTCGGTCACGACCAACGGCGGCGCCAGGCGCAGCACGTTCTCGCCGGCGGTAATCGCCATCAGGCCTTCCGCAACGCAGGCCGCCTGTACCTCGCCTTGCGGCAGCACGCATTTCAGTCCCTGCAACAGGCCCATGCCGCGCGCGTCCTCATAGACCTGCGGATATTCACGGGCGATCTCGTCGAGTTCGGCGCGCATCCGGCGGCCCTTGCGCTCGACCTCCGCCAGGAACCCGGGGGCAAGGATGATGTCCAGCACCGCGTTGCCGGCGGCGCAGGCGAGCGGGTTGCCGCCGAACGTGGTGCCGTGCGTGCCTGGCTTCAGCGCCTTGGCGAACTGCTCCTTGGCCAACACCGCACCGAGCGGGAAGCCGCCGCCGATGCCCTTCGCCGCCGACATGACGTCGGGCGTGATGCCCGCCCATTCATGCGCGAACAGTTTGCCGGTGCGCCCCATGCCGGACTGCACCTCGTCCATACCGAGCACAATGCCGTACTCGTCGCACACGGCGCGAAGATCGCGCAGAAACTGCATGTCGGCTGGACGCACGCCGCCTTCACCTTGCACCGGCTCGACGATGATGCCCGCGGTGGCAGGTCCGACCGCGTTGCGCACCGCATTCATGTTGTTGAACGGCACCTGGTCGAAGCCTTCGACCACGGGGCCGAAGCCTTCCAGATACTTGGCGTTGCCGGTCGCGGCCAGCGTCGCCAGCGTGCGGCCGTGGAACGCGCCCTCGAACACGATGAACCGGAAGCGCTCCGGCTTCCCCGCATCATACATCGCGCGGCGCATCATCTTGATCATGCCCTCGTTCGCTTCCGCGCCCGAGTTGCAGAAGAACACGCTGTCCGCGAACGTCGCATCAACCAGCCGCTGCGCCAGCCGTTCGGCCTGCGGGATGCGATACAGGTTGGACACGTGCATCACCTTGGCGGCCTGCTCGGCGATCGCGCGGGCCAGATGCGGATGGCCGTGCCCAAGCGAGGCGGTAGCGATGCCGGAGCCGAAATCCAGGAATCGTCGGCCGTCCACCGTCCACAACCAGGCGCCTTCGCCCCGCTCGAACGCGAGGTCAGCACGGGCGTAGTTCGGCAGCAGCGCGGAAATCATGGGTATGCAACCCTTCTTTTGGTTTCCTCCAATGGATCACCCACCCGCGACCTTTCGGGGCGGGTCCAGAGGAGGCGCGGATCATTGTCGGTTGTGCGGATCAGAGTCAAACCAGTCGTCGCTGTTGCCGTCGCCGCCGGCACGCTAGACTGTCGGCGCAGGAAACCACCGAGTGAGAACCATGGTGCAGCAGAATGCCGAATGGCTTGGGCTGAAGGACCGGGTGTGCGTCGTGACCGGCGCCGGTGGTGGCATCGGCCGCGCTGTTGCGCTTGGCATGGCGCAGGCTGGCGCGTCGGTGGTGCTGCTCGACAAGGACGAGGGCAATTGCCAGGCGACGGCCGAGGCACTGCGTCCGACCGGTGCCAGAACGCTTGCGTTTGCCTGCGACATCGCGAACCCGGACAGCGTCGCTGACGCGGAACGTGCATCCCGCGCCATCGGACCTTGCGACATCCTGGTCAACAATGCCGGGATGCTGCTGCCTGGTTCGCTGGCGACCGTGCCGCTGGACGAGTGGAACCGGCTGCTGTCGGTCAACCTGACCGGTTACCTGCTGTGCGCACAGGCGTTCGGCAAGGCGATGATCGAGCGCGGGCGCGGCGCCATCGTGCATACGGCATCGATCGCCGGCAGCAACGCACAGGCGTTCTCCGGCGCATACAGCGTCAGCAAGGCCGGCGTGCTGATGCTCTCGCGACAGCTCGCCGTGGAGTGGGGACCGCATGGCGTGCGCAGCAACGTACTCAGCCCTGGTCTGGTGCGCACGCCGATGAGCGAGGGCTTCTACCAAGCCCCTGGCGTGGCCGAGCGGAGGGCCGCGGCCATTCCGGTTGGCCGTATCGGCACGCCGGAGGACATGGCGCAGGTAGTGATGTTCCTGGCGAGCGACCGCGCCGGTTTTGTCAACGGCCAGGAGATCATTGTCGACGGCGGTTTCGAGCACATGCTGATGAGCCTTGTGCCGCGGCCGGGCTTCGAACGCGGGAATTAACGCTTGCCCCAACGCGTCTGTTCGACTGTTTCCTCTTCGATAACGTAGAACTGCTCGAGCCCCACGAGATCCTCGATCTGCTGGCGGGCGTCCATGCACTCCTGGGCGCTGAGGCCGGCGAAGGTGCCGGTCTCTCGAATTTCGGTGAAGGCGCGCTTCATTGCGGTGAACGCCACCACAAGGCTGGTCACCGCGTCGATGCAGGCCTTGTAGCCCATCGCTTCGAGCTCACCGATAGTCGGCAGCGGGCGCTGGTCACGGTTGCCGCGGCTCATCACATAGACCAGCGGTACTTTTTGCCAGCTTCGGCGCCTGGCGCAGCTCCTCGTCGTTGCGTGGAAACACCAGTCCCATGTCGGCGCCGACATCGGCGGCGAGGTTGATCCGGTCAACCGCCTCCTGCAGCCCCTCGAAGCGACACGCGTCCGATCGCGCGATGATGACGAAGTCGGGATCCGAACTCGGCGCGTTGGCGACAGGCATAATCGATCTTGGCGACGAACTCGTCGCGCGGCGTCACATGCGCCACGTATTTGTGGTAGTGTGCGCGCTTCGGGTAGAGCTGGTCTTCGATATGGATGCCGGCCACTCCTGCGCGAACGAACTCGCGCACCGAGCGCATGGTGTGCAGCGGCTCGCCGAAACCGGCGCCGCCATCGGCAACCAGCGGCACCGTCACCGCGGCGCGACGCTCGCGGCGACCCTTACCTGCTCATCCATGGTCAGCAGCGGCTCCGACGTGCAACGCGAACCGCCGGTGACGAAGCCGCCGGTGTAGACGGCGGGAAACCCCAGGCTCGCGATCAGCCGGCCGCCGATCGCATCGTAGGCCGATGGCATATTGATGAAGCTGCTGTTCGACAGCAGCCCGCGCAGTGCGGTGGTGGAGCGTTGCATGGCCGATCCTCTCCCTATGTCGCAGGGTGGCATACCTGCACGACAAGCTTGCCGGTGTTCTCGCCGCGGAACAGCATGCCGAGTGCGGCCGGCGCATGGTGCAGCCCATCCAGGATATGGAGGCGCTGATGCAGCCGCCCCTCGCGATGACGCGCGGCGAGCCAGGCGCGGGCTTCCTCATACCGGTCATGGTAGCGGAACACCTGGAAGCCCTGCATCCGTCCACGCCGTGACAAAAGCTGCCCGAGATTGCGGATACCATATGGCGGATCGGCGGCGACCTGGGAGATGCGTCCGCACAACACGACCCGCGCTGCCTCGCGCAAATGCAGCAGCGCCGCATCCAATGTGGGTCCGCCGACATTGTCGAAATAGAGATCGATGCCGTCGGGGCAGGTTCGGCCGATCGCCGCCGCCAGGTCGTTTTCCGCCTTGTAGTCGATGACGCCATCGAGGCGCAGTTCATCGGACAGGAAGGCGCACTTCTCCGTCCCGCCGGCGATGCCGACCACACGGCAGGCCTCGATGCGCGCGATCTGTGCGGCGATCTGCCCGACGCCGCCGGCCGCCGCCGACACCAGCACCCGATCACCTGGTTTTACGGCGCCAATATCGCGCATTCCGAAGTAGGCGGTCACCGCGCTGAGACCAAGCGGACCGATCCAGGCCAGCGCATCACCACGCGCCAGATCGACTTTCTGCAGGTATTTCGCAGGCAGGACTGGGATGGGTCTGCCAGCCGAGCCGTGCCT
>CAWFYC010000022.1:0-170277 GCA_963819855.1 uncultured Alphaproteobacteria bacterium | reverse complement strand
GCCGGTTCGTGTTCTTGTTGCGTTCATGTCCGCCGCGGCCCAAGCCACAGTCCCAACTACCCAGCCAACCCGCAGCGGCCGCCTGCTCGACCTGGTCCGCAAGCTGATCGGCTACGGCCGCGAACTCGCCGCCACCATCCGCCAGCAAACCGCCACCGACCCCTACTGCGTCAAAGCCCGCTTCAACACCATCGATCTGGCAGTGATCATCGCCCGCATCGCCCGCGGCCTGCTCCTCGCCGAAGCGCTCGAGGCGCGAGTGCTCCGCAGCGCCGCCCACCTCGACGCCGAACCGGCGCCTGCCAGGGCTCGATCGGCACCCAGGGCGCCTGCTGCGCCTCGCGTTGCCGCCGAGGCTGACCCGCGCCTCGCACAGCTGCCCACCCCGGAGCAGATCGCGGCCGAGGTCCGCCGCCGGCCGATCGGTGCCGTCATCGTCGATATCTGCCGCGACCTCGGCATCACCGGCAGCCATCCGCTGTGGCGGGAGGTGCAATGGGCCATCATCAAGCACCGCGGCAGCCTTGTCCGCCTGGTGATGGCCATCATAGGCCGGCCATACCCCTCGGCTGCCCGCTCCGCGTCCGCAGCCCCATCGCGGCCACCGAACCCGCGGTTCGAGACACCAGGCGGCACCGGGCCACCCTGAACTTTACTCGGGCTTGACCCGAGGGCTGTCACTCGACGATCGCGGCGTCACGTACGGGGCCAGCCATGGCCGGCCCCGCCGTGCTGATTTGTCTGATGCCAACCGCCGGATATTCTACAGGCTGGTCCGCCGAGCGGCCGGTCTCAGCCGAGTAGCTCCAGTGCACCTTCAAGCAGCAATTTCCTCGCCGCGCTGCGCTGGATCTTGCCGCTGGTGGTCTTCGGCAACGTTGCCGGCGGAATCAACGCAATCGTCTCGATCGCAATTTCATGCTGCCGTGTGACCGCTTCGCGGATGCGGCCGGCGACCTCGTGGATATCCAGATCGCGGCGATGCGTCCGTTCGATCTCCTGCACCACCGCAAGCTTCTCATTTCCTTCCTCGTCCAGGATCGCGAACGCCGCCCCGCAGTCGCGGCGCAGCGCCGGATGGCTTTCCTGCACGGTGCGTTCGATGTCCTGGGGATAGTGGTTCATGCCCCGGATGATGATGAGGTCCTTGATCCGCCCGGTGATGAACAGCCTGCCGGCCACATCCAGGAATCCCAGATCTCCGGTCCGCAGCCAGTCCTGCTCAGGGGCATCCACGATGCGTGCGCGGAAGGTTTCACCAGTGGCGGCGGGATTGCCCCAGTAGCCATGCGCTACATTCGGTCCGTTGGCCCAGATCTCGCCCAGTTGGCATGCGCCGACCCGACGGCGCGTGTCGGCATCGACGATCGCAATCTGCTGACCCACGACGCTGCGACCGCATGCGACCAATATCTGCTCGTCGTCGGTGTCTGTCGGTTCGGATACTTCGCCGCGTTGCAATGAGGCGCGGCTGACGCTGCGGCTGGATGGCTCCTCGCCACGCTCGTTGCATGAAACCAGCAAGGTGGCCTCCGCCAATCCGTAGCCGGGATACATCGTGCCAGGACTGAAGCCGTACGGAGCGAATGTCTCGGTGAAGCGCGCGATCGTGTTGGCATGCACCGGTTCCGCGGCGTTCAGGGCGACCTTCCAGCACGACAGATCGATCCCCTCCATCTGATCGGCGCGAAACCGGCTGACACAGAGATCGAACGCGAAGTTCGGCGCGCTGGTCAGCTCTGCGCGATACTGGTGGATCGTTCGCAGCCAGTTGAGCGGCCGCTGCATGAACGCCGCCGGTGCCATCAGCACCGACATGGCACCGAGATACAGCGGCTGCATCACTCCCATCATCAGGCCCATGTCGTGATACACCGGCACCCATCCGACGCTGCACGAATGCCGGGTGTTGCTCATCCCCAGCCGGATCATCTCGAAGTTCGCCAGCAGGTTGCCGTGCGTCACGACGACGCCCTTGGGTACGGACGTCGAGCCTGAGGTGTATTGCAGGTAGGCAACGTCGTCCCGCCCGACGACCGGCGTCACGGCGGCCACATCTGCCGGCGCCTCGGCCATGGCGTCGACCGTCATCCAGTCGAAGCCGGAATCGCGAAACCGGTCGGCAACGTCGCCACGTACTTCCAGCAGTTCGCGGCTGGTCATCGCCACTGTCGGAGCACAGTCGGCAATGACGGCGTCGCTCGAATCCCGGGCTGCGGTGCGCCGCGGCACCATCAACGGCACCGCGATCATGCCAGCGGTGAGGCAGCCGAAGAAGGCCACGATGAAATCCAGTCCAGGCGGGAACAGCAGGAGTGCGCGATCTCCCTTGACGGCGTGCCGCGCGAGGCGCGCGGCAACGGCGTGTGCCCGCCGATGCAGTTCGCCATACGTGAGGTGCAGGCGCGCGTTGCCGCGTTCGGGGACGAACACAAACGCCTTCGCGTCCGGCTTTTCCATCGCGCGCCGGTCGAGCAGATCGACCAACGAGGCAAGCCCGGAGCTGGAACCGAAATCGGTCAAGACAATACCACGACTATACGCGCGGTCTCGCGTCGAGACGGCCCGCGACGAAACGTGCCAGCTCCGAGATCGTGGGATGTTCCATGGCGGTATCCGATGCGAGCTCCAACCCCAGCCAGTCCTCGATGGCGGCAACGAAGAATACCGACTCGGCCGAGTCGAGACCCAGGCTGGCGAAATCCGCGTCCACATCAATGTGCGCGTCGCGCAGTTTCAGCGCCTTGCGAAGATAGCCGGCGCACCACGTCTGGATCTCCGGCTCGGTCGCGTCCTGCGTGTGTTGCGGCATATCTGCTCCGTTACCTGCATTCTCGCCGGACAGTAACTTTGCCCGCGCGAGCGGCCAAGTCGCCGGCCGATCCGTTCAAGGTGAGCGGACATCTAGTCCCGCCCCGAATTCGGCACGTGCCTGCGGCGCTCCGATCTCGCCCGAGTTCAGCACCGCAATGATCTTGGCTTCGATAAGGCGGGCGAGGTCTTCGCGATAATGAATTTGGTCGACGAAGTTCGCACCGTCGTGCGCAGCTGCGTTGTCCACGCGGAAGTCAAGGAAGCCGCTGCGCGGCCGATCGGCGGTAAGCTTTGCCAGAGTTGCCTTGCATGCATCGATCGCGGCTGACCGCTCGCTGCCCGGTGGCGGCAGCGAGGTGAAATACACCGGCGGTATCACGACCACGACTCCGGTGTTTGGTGGCAGCTCCGCGATAAGCGCGCGCAGCCGGTCGATCCATGGCAACCGGTGCGGCAACTGCAGGTTACGTGTGTCTTCCGACGGGTCGCCGAATTCGGGCATGAAAACCACATCCCTGCCCTTCAGGAAGTCATAATACCCGACCGGATCGACGGTCTGTTGGAGTCCCAGAGCAACCCCAATCCGCCACACCGCGCGATCCAGCGACTTCGAGCTCAGCACATTCGCCAGATAGGTGCGGTTGTCACCGTACAGCCAGAACGGAAAGGCCGTGTAGAGCGGCAGGTCGGGATCGTGCGAGCACCACGCGAGGTCTGCCACGATGACGAAGGCACCGTACGTCGTCGGGTGGTGCGAGATCACCCAGCGCATGATCGCCAACTGTTCGCGCGGCCCGGTTGCCGGGATCGAGAGCTGGATGAAGCGCAGGTCGGTTTCGCGCGACAGCCGGAAGGGATCGATCATCTGGCCGGTCGAGTTACCGATCACCGCAGCATTGAAGTGGGGATCGCGTCCGCGGCTGACATCCGCGGTGCGCAGACTGTGATCGCTGATGCCGACGATCCCGAACGAGGGGAAGCGCCCGGTGTCGTAAGGATCGATCAGCAGCAGCAGCGCGAACAGCAGCGCGCCGATACCGAAGAATGTGCCGCAGAACACGGCCAGCCAGCGCCGCCACGCCAGGCGGGCCGCGGCTTCGGCATGACCGACCCGATCAGAACCGGAAGTAGATGAACTCATACGAACTCGTTGCCACCGAGTTGGACCAGGATTCCCAGGCCGATCACGCCAAGCACCGCCGGAACCCACGCCAGCGGGCGCAGGTTGACTCGCTTGCACAGATCCTGGGTCGCAGGGCAGCAGGAGCGTCAGCAGCATTCCCACCCCGATGATCCAGGCCTTGCCCAGCAGTTTGCCGCTGGGAAGCGTGGCGAGCCCGCTGAGGACATTCCATGCGGCACCCAGCGTCGCGGTGCGGAACACCACCGTGCTGAGCAGGAAGAAGCCGATGGTGGCTGCCCAGCCCACGACCATGGGGGGTGACGGCAGCACCCGCCGCCAGCCGAGAGCAAACACGATGGCGACGCCGTGCATCGTGCCCCACAGGACGAAGTTCCAGCCGGCACCGTGCCACAGGCCGCACAGCGCCATGGTGAGCAGGATCGCCGCGACATACTGCGCGGTGGTGTGCCGGGTTCCCGCGATCCGCATGTCCGCCAACGGCATGAACACGTAGTCGCGCAGGAAGCGTGACAGCGTCATGTGCCAGCGCTGCCAGAAGGCGAGGATGCTGGTGGCGCGGAACGGCGCGTTGAAATTGTACGGGAGCTGGATGCCGAACAGCAGTCCGACGCCGATCGCGATGTCGGAGTAGCCCGAGAAGTCGAAGAAGATCTGGAATCCGAAGCCCAACGCCAGCCAGGCCGATCCATCCCGCAATGGCGCGGCGGACGCTGCCTGATAGATCGGGTCCAGTACCCGGCCGATCGGATCGCCGAACGCAACCTTCTCGATCAGCCCGATCATGATGAAGGTGATGCCGAGCGCACAGCGCTGTTCCCAGCCCGGCGCGAACGCATCGCGTCCGAACTGCCGGCCCACCTCCGACCAGCGGGCCAGGGGACCTGCCACCGCCTGCGGGAAGAAGCAGATGTACAGCGCGTAGCGGTCGAGCGTGGTGGCCTCGGCTCGGCCGCGCCGCAGGTCCGCCAGATACATGATGTGGTGGAACGTGAAGAAGCTGATGCCGAGCGGCAGCACGAGATCGAGGCGGCCCAGCGAAAAGCCGCCGAGTGCTGCAAGGCTGCCGGCAAAGAAGTCCGCGTATTTGAACAGGCCGAGGACCGCAAGGTTCAGGACGATCGCACCGGTGATGATCGCACGGTTGCCGGTCGCGGCGAACTGGCGTGCGGCGAGCCAGTTCACCAGGATCGAGGCGACCAGCAGCGATGCGTACAGCGGATTCCAGTAACCATAGAACAGCAGCGAGGCTGCCAGCAGGCACGGTATCCGAAGCTCCGCGCGCGGGTTGACAATCGCATAGATCGCGACAACGCCGGGCAGAAACGCGAGCAGAAACAAATAGCTGTTGAAAAGCATCCCGGCCCGATTCGAATTTCCCCGCGTCTCTCCGGTTACAATATGGGTGTGGCGGGAGCAAGCCGGCGCTCGCGATCAGCCAGGCTATCGGCGGGGCCGCGGCGCTCACCCATGGCCGGTGGTTCCGCGCAGCGCCGCGTACACCTCCGGCGGCCGCGGGATCGGCGCGACCGCCCCGTAACCGGTGCATTTCAGCGCCGCGGCAACATTGGCGTAGCGCGCCGCCTGCTCGGGCGCATCGCCGGCGAGGATGCGGGCGAGGAAGCTGCCGCAGAACGTGTCGCCTGCACCGGTGGCGTCGACCACGTGAACCGCATGGCTCGAAATGCGCACACGATGCTCCGGTGTCGCAAGGTATGCGCCAGTTTCGCCCATTTTCAGCACTACCACCTGCGGTCCAAGGCGCAGATAGAAGTCCAGCATTGCGTCGGGATCGGAGAGGCCGGTCAGGATCTGCACATCCTCAATTCCCGGCAGCGCATAGTCGGCCTGGGCCATCGCCGCGTGCATCACCGCGGCGGCGCGCGCCGGCGGCCACAGGCGCGGGCGATAGTTGGTATCATATGCAACCTTCACGCCGCTGCGCCGTGCGATGTCGATCGCGGCGAACACCGCATCGGCGGAGGTGGTGGAAATGCCCTGGCTGATACCGGAGATATAGAACATACGTGCGCCGGCGACCGCCGTCTCGGGCAGATCGGCCGCGGTGTACATCGAGGCGGCGGAATTGGTGCGGTAGTGCAGGAAGTGATGGCCCTGCTGGTCATGCGTGACGAAGTAGACGCCGGTCAGCCAGCGGTCGGTGCGGATCACGGTCGAGGCGTCGACACCCTCGCGCGCCCACAGCGCCATAAAGCTGTCGCCGGGCATGTCCTGGCCAAGTGCGGTGATGTAGCCGACGCGCGCTCCCTGCCGTGCCGCGGCGATGGCGGCGTTCGAGGTGTCGCCGCCGTGGCCCTCCAGATAGTGCTGCGCGCCGTCGGGTCGCAGCGGAAGCTGGTTGAACTCCAGCATCGGCTCACCCATGCACAGCAGATCGACCGTCATGGTGCGGCGATCTGGTGGGCAGCAGTCTCGATCGCGGCGCGGTCGCCCGCCGCGATACGCTGTTCGTCGACCAGCGCGCCGCCCATGCCGACGAACGCTGCGCCAGCGGCGAGATAGGCCGCGAGATTGCCCGGTTCGACGCCTCCCGTCGGGCAGAAGGCGACATCGGGCAGCACGCTGTGCAGGGCGCGGATATGCGCCGGGCCGCCGACCGAGGAGGCCGGGAACACCTTCACCACATCGGCGCCGGCCGCCAGCGCGGCGCGTACTTCCGTCGGCGTGAGCGCGCCCAGCATCAGCGCTGCGTTCGCCGCCTGGCATGGCGCGGCTAGCGAGGCGTCGATCCAGGGTGCGACGATAAAGCGCGCGCCGGCGGCAAGGCAGGTCTCGGCCATGGCCCGATCCGGCACCGTGCCAGCGCCGATCAGCAGAACAGGGTCCGCGGCGAGTTCGCGGATCAGTGCCGGCGCGTCGGGGATCGTCATGGTGATTTCGAAGATGCGGATGCCGGCATCGCGCAGCCACTGCACGGCGGTGGCGGCATGCCGGGTCTCACCTGTGCGCACCACGGGAACCACACGTGCGGTGCGCAACTGCGCAAGCAAGTCTGCGGCGGTCATGACGCCTCCTGCCGAATATGCTGCTGACCACGGTCACCCAACCTGTAGCGCCTGTTCGGTCGCTGCATCAAACAGATGCAGCCGTTCCTGGTCGAAGCCGATCCACACCTTCTCGTCGGCGTGTAGCCGCAGGTCCGGCGGCACGCTGACGATGATCGTCGCATCGCCCAGGAACACGTGTACATATGTGATGTCGCCGGTCGGCTCGACAGTATAGACGCGGCTGGGGATCGTTCCCGGCGTCTCCTGGGTGTGCAGCAGGATCGTGCTGTGGCGCGCACCGAGGATGACGGAGGCCTCGCGCGCCGCCAGCGCCTTGCGCGCGTTGGCCGGCGACAACTCGCACCGCCAGCCGCTGGAGCCTTCCAGCGCCGCACCGCCGGCCAGCACCTTCGCATCGATCAGGTTCATCGCCGGGCTGCCGACGAACCCGGCAACGAAGGTGTTCACCGGATGCGCGAACACAAGCTCCGGCGCATCGTACTGCTGCAGCACGCCGCCGTGCATCACCGCCATCTTGTCGGCCATCGTCACCGCCTCGAGCTGGTCGTGCGTGACGTAGATGACCGTCGCATTCAGGTCCTGATGGAACCGCTTCAGCTCGGCGCGCATCTGCACCCGCAGCTTCGCATCCAGGTTGGACAGCGGCTCGTCCATCAGGAACGCCCGCGGGTCCCGCACCAGCGCGCGCCCCAGCGCGACCCGCTGCTGCTGTCCGCCGGACAGCTCGCGCGGCCGGCGCTCCAGCAGATGCCTGATGTCGAGCACTCGCGCCGCCTCGCGCACCTTGGTGTCGATGTCCGCGCGCGACAGCTTCCGCATCTTCAGTGGAAATGCCAGGTTCTGGAACACTGTCTTGTTCGGATAGAGCGCGTAGTTCTGGAATACCATGGCGATGTCACGGTCCTTCGGATCGACATCGTTCACCAGCCGATCGCCGATATGGATGTCGCCCGAGGTCAGCTCGACCAGCCCGGCAATCAGGTTGAGCGTGGTCGTCTTGCCGCAGCCGGACGGCCCGACCAGTGCCACGAACTCGCCATCCTCGACGGTCAGCGACAGGCGATCGACGACGCGAAGCGTGCCGTATGCCTTGTTCACGTCATCCAGCCGCACCTGCGCCATCTGCTATTCCCGTCATTCCCGCGAAAGCGGGAACCCAGGGCAGGCAACGTGGCCCTGGGTTCCCGCTTTCGCGGGAATGACGACAGTGGCAACCGGCCCGCTGTTCATGTGCTTACGACGTTACGCCTTCACCGCGCCTTCGGCGAGCGCGCGCACGAAGTAGCGTTGCAGCACCAGGAACAGCACGACGACCGGCACGCTCATGATGAAGGCGGCCGCCATCAGTCCCGGCCAGTCCGTGGCATATTCCGTGAAGAAGCGCTGCAGCCCCACCGGCAGCGTCAGCTTCTCGCGGCTGTTCAGGAACGTCAGCGCGTAGATGTATTCGTTCCACGCCTGCACGAACGAGTAGATCGCGGTGGCGATGATCCCCGGCGACGACAGCGGCATCACCACGCGCAGGAACGCCTGGAACCGCGAGGCGCCATCGATCCGCGCCGCCTGCTCGAGCTGCGGCGGGATGTTGTCGTAGAAGCCCTTGAGCAGCCAGATCGACAGCGGCAGGCCGAACGTCAGGTAGGTCAGGATCAGCGACCACTCGGTGTTCACCAGGCGGAAGGTGCGCATCATGACGAACAGCGGGATCAGGAACACCACGCCGGGGAACATGTTGCGCAGCAATACCGAGTAGAACAGCATGTCACGGCCAGGGAAGCGGAAACGCGAGAACGCATAGGCCGCCGGCACGGCGACGATCACGCCGAGCACCGTGGTCGCCGACGACACCCAGAGGCTGTTCAGCAGATAGCTCAGGAACTCCTGGCCGACATCGCTGCTGGGCGACAGCAGGCGGGTGTAGTTCTGCAACGTCGGATTGTGCGGCCACCACTCCGGTGGGTACTGCACGGCGGCGAACTGTGTCTTGATCGAGGTCAGCAGCATCCAGACCATCGGCAGCACGGCGAACAGCAGCAGCAGGGTCAGGAACACCCAGCCGCCGACACGCCAGCCATCCAGTCGCCGCGTGCTCATTCCGCTTGCCTTCGTCCGTACCGGCGAGCGCGCGGACATAGAAGTAGCCGAGACACATCAGGATGACGAACAGGATCACCGAATAGGCGGCGGCAGGGCCGAAGCGCAGTCGGCCGAATGCCATCTCGTAGATCGCGGTGATCCAGATATGCGATGCGCCCGCCGGTCCGCCACCGGTCATGATCCAGGGAATCGTGAAGGAGTTGATGCTGGTCACCACCAGCAGCAGCACGGTGATCGTGCTGACGCCGCGCAGATGCGGGAACGTCACGTGCCAGAAGGCGTGCCAGGGGCCCGCGCCATCGACCCGCGCGGCGCGCAGAAGCTGCTCGGGCACCGTCTGCAACCCGGCGAGCACCATGATCATCGCGAACGGGAATTCCTTCCAGATGTTCACCACGATCAGCGACGGCAGCACGGTATCGACGTTGTCGAGGAAGATGATCGGCTTGTCGGTGATGCCGAGTGCGACCGAGAGCGCGCCGATGACGCCGAAATCGCTGTGGTACAGCCAGCGCCAGACATAGGCGGCGGCGACCGCGCTGACCACATAGGGGATCAGCAGAATGCCGCGCAGCAGGCCGCGCCCGACAAATTCACGATTGAGCGCGAGCGCCGATCCGAACCCGAGCGCGAACGAGATCACGGTCGAGAAGAACGTCCAGATGAACGTGTTCCAGGTTGCGCTGAGGAACGCGTCGCTGGTGAGGATACGCGTATAGTTGTCGAAGCCGATGAAGGTCCGGTGCGACATCGCCAGATTGGGCGGCGTGGCGAAGAACGACAGATAGATGGTGTCGCAGATCGGGTAGCCGATCACCACCAGC
Source organism: uncultured Alphaproteobacteria bacterium (assembly GCA_963819855.1). Lineage (GTDB taxonomy): Bacteria > Pseudomonadota > Alphaproteobacteria > Acetobacterales > Acetobacteraceae > JAMXLO01. The sequence goes on along the minus strand of CAWFYC010000022.1, from coordinate 160,372 downwards.
ATGACGCTGAGGGCCGGCAGCACGTAGGCATAGTCCGCCGCCGCGCGACGCAGCCGCCGCGCCGGCACCTCAGGCGCTCAGCAGTTCGCGCACCCTGGCGGCAGCGTCGTCGCACGCCGCGGCAACCGACATTTTCCCGGTGAGCGCATTCTGCATCATGTTCGGCACGATGATGTTCTCGATCTCGCCGGATTGCGGAAGTGCCGGGAAGGGAACGCCGCCGGCCAGCATCGACGTGGTCACGTTGAGGAACTTGATCTCCTCCAGCCGCTGCTTCATCCACTTGGTGCGGAAGCCGCGCCGGTTGCCGGGATTGGAGCCGGTCCAGGCGAGCTTCACCGACCATTCCGGTCCAGTCATGAACGCGCCGAGCGCCATCGCGGCGTCCAGATCGAGGCCGCCGCCGACCATGCTCGGGTCGAAGATGTGGATAGTTCCAGCCGCCGAACACCACGGCACGCCGCACCGGTCCTTTCGGGATCAGCCCGTAGCGCATGTTGGCGACCACGGCGTCGGCGACCTTGCGATCGTCGCCGGTGGCGTGCTTCGCCTTGTCCAGCATGACGGCATATTCGCTGGGATGGCTGATCATCATGCCGAGCTGGCCGGCGATGAAGGGATCCTGGTTCTCGGTCTGCGTGTTGGTCAGCGCGGAGCGCGGCGCGGACTGGTCGCGCACATACATGTCGCAGCACTGCTGCAGCGCTGCCTTGGTCCCCGCATTGTTGATGGTGATCTCCTTGTACTGCGGATGTTCGTCCGCCTCGTCGAGCGCGCCACCGCCAAACGCCCAGGCGTGCGGCATGAAACGATACGGCGTGTTGCCGGCATTCACCCGCGCCACCAGCCCGTAACCGGCCTTGCCGGTCTTCTGCTTGATCTGGCGCGCGTAGGCGACTAGGTCGTCCCAGGTCGCCGGCGGCTGTTCCGGATCCAGGCCGGCGTCGCGGAACAGCTGCGCGTTCCAGATCAGCGCCATGGTCTCGTTGTTGGTCGGCACGCCATAGACCTTGCCGTCCCAGGTGACCGACTTCATGGCACCCGGCCAGAAGTCCGCGGTCTGGTGGCCGAGGTCCTCGGGCCTCAGCTCGTGCAGCATGCCCTTGGCGGCGAGTTCCGGGCTCCACAACAGCATCAGCCGCCCGACCGACGGCGCCGCGTTGCCCAGCGCGGCGGTGCGCAGCTTGTCGAGGATGCTGTTGTAGTCGAGGCTGACACGCTCGACGGTGATATTCGGATAGGTCTTGCCGAATGCCTCCCAGAACTGGTTCCACAGGATGGTATCGAGCGGCGGCGACGCCTGGTTCGGACCGACATACCAGAAGGTCAGCTTGCCCTTGGTGTTGAGCGGCACGACCTTGGCGCATTCCGCTGCGGTGTCCACCACGATGGTGTCGGCGATGCTGGAGACGTAGTCCGGCGTCCAGTGAGCGATCTCGTCGTCGCCGCCGGCGGCGGCACTGGCGCCACGCCCGAGACCGGCGGTGAGCAAGCCCGCCGCGGCGGAACCGAGCAGAGTGCGTCGGTCGATATGCGGCTTGTCGGTCATGGGCGCGCCTCCGGTCTCTCGGCTTGCAAGAAAACTGGATCGTAGCCAACGGGCTTGTCAATCGACGGCCGCACCTCACAGCAGTTAGGTCTGGCAGGCGCGCGATATGCCACCCGGACCAGGAAGACCCGTCAGCGCGGCCACCCACGAGCCGTCGCCGTTGTCGCACTACATCGAAGTGGTGGGTGCGCCGTGGGGAAGACGATGAGGGCATGAGCCCGCACCACGTCGCGGCGGCCAGGTAGAACCAGGGAAACCCCGGCTGATCGGCGTCATTCGGCTCGCGTGGCCAGAGCGGCGTCGGCGGTCCGCCCGAGCTGAACCGCCTGCGTGTGCAGCCCGGCGACGCGCGTACCCAGAGTGTCCAGGCTGCCGTGATAGCGGTTGAGGCTGTCGCCGAGGCCGGAAACCACCGTGCTCAGATCGGCGAGCGCGCTGCGCCAGGCGGCGACAGCCACGCGCTGGCCGGCGACCGCCTCGTCCAGTCCGGCGAGCGCGCGCCGCAGACGCTCCTGTCCATCATCCTTGGTGGGTGCCGGCCGACGCAACGGGAATGCAATGATCTCGGCGGTGACTGGTGTCGGCTCGGACATGGTCTGCGCTCCGTCGGGGCATTCGTTAACAGATCATGGATGCAGAGCAAATTCCAGACGAATCTTAGAAAACGATCGTCTGACCCAACAATCGAAGGGTCAGTACGGTCACCATCATCGCGACAGCGACCAGCGTAAAGCCCCAGCGCAGCCAAAGGTAGCGTGGCGGCAGCAGATCGCGCCTTCCGGCCTCCTGTTCCACCAGCACGGCGCCGATATAGGCGGCAATCAGCAGGATGAGCGAAATCCACGGTGCCGCCACCAAGGGCAACAGCAAGGCAATCCAGCCCACCAATGGCGGGATGACTCCGAGCCCAAGCCGCGCGCGCTGGACGAACGCGACCTGCTGGCGTGACTGAAGCTCGAAGCCCCAGTGGATGCCGCCGGCGAAGGCCAGGATGACCGCGGCGTAGCCGATCAGCGCGCTCAGCATGCGCGCCGACGTGGCAGGATCAGGCCCGAGCGCCGCCAGTCCGCACCCTACGAACGGCACCAGGCCGAGGATGCTCAGCAGAATCACCAGCAAAGGCATGCGGCCATCTGCCACATGGTGCGCCGTGTGGCTATGGGCAGATTGCCGCTGCCCGTTATGCTGGGCCATGGGTATCGGCCTCGAAATCATCATCGTCCTGCTGTTGATCGTGGTGAACGGCGTGTTTTCGATGAGCGAGCTGGCGCTGGCCTCGGTGCGGCGGGCCCGGCTTGCCGTTCTGGAACGCAAGGGCGTGGCGGGTGCCACGACGGCGCGGGAACTCTCCGGTGACCCGCAGCGGTTCCTGCCAACCGTGCAGATCGGCATCACCCTGGTGAGCATGTTGACCGGCGTGTTTGGCGGCGCACGGATCGCCGGCGACCTGAAGGCATGGCTGGCAACTATGCCGGCGTTGGCATCGGTGGCGGAGCCGCTTTCGCTGGCGCTGGTGGTCGTGGTGACGACCTACCTTACACTGGTGCTGGGTGAACTGGTGCCGAAGCACCTCGCCCTGCGCCGGCCGGAGCACACCGCGGCCCATGTGGCGCCCGCTATCGTATGGATGGCGCGCATCACCGGCCCCGTCGTCTGGCTGCTCGACAGGTCGTCGGGTGCGGTGCTGCGGCTGTTCGGCCTGCACCGCGCGCCACGCCAGACGGTGACCGAGGAGGAACTGAAGGCGCTGCTCGTCGAGGGCGCGCAGGCCGGGGTGCTGGAGACCGAGGAACGCGACATGATTGAGCGCCTGCTGCGGCTGGCGGACAAGCCGGTGCGCGCGATCATGACGCCACGCACCGAAATCGCCTGGATCGACCGTACTGACCCGCCCAAGGAGATTGCAGCAGCGCTGAAATCGGCGCCGCATTCGCGCTTCGTGGTGTGCGACGGGGCGGTGGACAACGTGGTTGGCGTGGTGCAGGCGAAGGACATCCTGGACCACATCCTCGACGGCGGGGAGGTCTCGCTTGCCGCCGCGTTGCGCCAGCCGATGGTGGTGCCCGACACCGTGACGGCGCTGGATGCGTTGGAGCGGCTGAAGTCCGATCCGCTCGGCATCGCACTGGTGATGGACGAGTATGGCAGCTTCGAGGGTGTGGTGACGGCGGCCGATGTGCTGGAGGCGATCATCGGCGATCCGACCGATGCGGAAACCCAGCCGGGTGGCGCGGAAGGCGAGGGGGAGGCCGCGCTGGTGATGGACGGCATGATGCCGGTCGATGAGCTGAAGTCGCGCCTGTCGCTGCCCGACCTGCCGGCCGAGGGCAGCTATCATACGCTTGCCGGCCTGGTGCTGGCGCTGCTGCGGCGGGTGCCGCGCGTGGGCGACCGCATCGTGTTTTCAGGCTGGAGGTTCGAGGTGCTGGAGATGGACGGCAGGCGGGTCAACAAGGTGCGCGCCAGCCGTGAGCCGGCGGCGGAGCAGTTATAGAATGCCGCCGTGGCAGCCTCTCTGCCCGTCCAACATTGAGCATCTTTGACGCTATTGCGATAATCCCCGCCCGATCAATGGCATGTCGACCGACATGGGCGGCCGTACCGCGGCCACCGGAGCACGGTTCTCGAGGATCGCGAACGACACCTCCTCATGCTTGACGTTGCCGTTTGCCGGAATGCTAGCGACCTCGCGAAACTGATCGGAACCGAGCACGCTGAACAGACGACGCATCGACGGCAGATCGTCCCAAAAGTGTTGCTGGACCGTGGCAGTCGTCACGCGATAGCGGAAAATCATGTCCTCGACGGCATTCGCCGGCAACTCCTTCTCCGCCACGCCGAATCCGCGTCCCTGCTGGAAACTCAATAACAAATTCTCGGGTCGCAGCGCGGCCAGATTGGGCCGGTTCCCCAAGGCGCGGACATCGAAGATGAAGGCTGAGGGGCGGTGCCCGACGAACATTATGGTCCCGTCAGCCGGTGTCATGCGGACCGCCTGCTCAGCCGCTGCCCGAAGTCCGTCAATATAGGGGTTAGGCTGAGTTACCAGTGTGAAGGCCAGGCTCGCTGCACCGACGACCAACACCAGCCAGTCTTCTGCGCCCTACGATCAGCCGATCCATGAACATCGCAGCAAATACCGCGAACGGCACCAGGATGTGCAGAGCGTATCGTTCATCCTTCAGCGCTACGAATGAAAAGATTCCGTAGCCGACAGCGATCCAGAGGAGCAGCAGCGCCGTCAGCGTATCCGGCCTGCGCCAGCCACCGCGCAGCGAGCGAAGCGCCGCCGCCAGCGTCAGGAGCAACACCAGCCAGCCGGCTGTATCCTGAAGCGTTGCCGCGTAGTAGAAGATACCATTGGCTGCATTCGCTTCGAGCGGCTGGGCCATTGCGAAGGTTGCGTTGAACCTTCCGAACGCGCACGTCATCGCGGCAAAGCGGAGCAGCAGCACGATGCCGATTCCGACGGCAATCCGAGATCTCCCGGCGTGCAAGAACCCGCAAGCCTTGGTCGATCAGCAGCAGCAATATGAAGACGGTCCCGAGGAAGGCGAATGTCTGCTTGGTATAAAGAATCAGTCAGAACACGATCACTGCAAGCCAGTCCGATAAGGACGGGTGCCAGGACAATGTCGCGCAGAACGTTACGGGCCACATCAGGACGGGTGGTAGCGGCCACGCACCACATCCAGCAGTTCATGCAGTATCTCGAATCGTCCCCGTAGTCCGGAAATCTTCGTCGGAGTGGTTGTTCTTGGCGGATATGCGCGGGTGACGGGAACCTCGCAGGTCCGCAACTTCAACTGGCCAGCCCTGACCGTCAGGTAGAACAACAGCTCGTAGCGCTGGAATACATTGCGAAAGGGATTGACGCGGGGATCGCGCAGGTAGCCGGCGGAATACGCCCGAAAGCCGTTGGTGGTATCGGTATAGCATCGCCGGCCGGCAAGGCTCAGCAACGGCGCGTGGATCAGCCGTCCTGCGATCGTGCGATCGATCGGTGTGTTGATCGCGCGTCCGCCGCTTCGGTAGCGTGATCCCTGAACGTAGTCATAGCCCTGCTGAAGCCTCGACACGAAGGTTTCGATCGCCTCGACACCATCCTTGCCGTTCCCGTCCATTGTGACGATACCGTCATAGCCTTGCTCGAGACACCAGGCATAGGCCATGCGAAGCTGTGCGCTGAGTCGTCCGGGCCCGCGCTTAATCAGCACCGCGCGCACGCCGACGCCCGCCAGGAAGTTGGTGGCAAGCGATCCGTCCGTGGAGCCGCCGTCGGCGATGACGACATCGACCGGAGCGGCAAGTTCCGCGATCCGTCGCAACTGCTGGCGGATGCGTTCGCCCTCGTTCAGCACCGGGATCACCAATGCATGGCGGTGGCTTATCGCACTGAACTCTGTCGCCGTGTACTCAGGCACTTCGCGCGCCGGCGCCTCGATCATCGATAGGTCGCCCGGACGAATGCCACGGCTTGGGACACTGCCGTGCGCCAATCCGGCTCGGCGCGCATTTCGATCGACAGTGAACCGCCATAGCCGCCGTCCATCAATGCGGCGGCAAGCGGTGCGTGCTTCAGACCGTTCACGCCGATCGGCTGGAGATCGGGTTCGCTGACGTGAGCATGCACCGCGAAGGGGATCGCGTCGGTCAGCACCTCCGAGGGCTCGTGCTCCAGGAAAATGGTGCCGGTATCGATCTGCAAGCCGAATCCAGGCGCTGCGACCTCGGCGACGAAATCGATGGCGGCACGCGTGGTGGTGATGAACCGGCAGGCGTAACGGGTGGCGTTCGCCTCGAAACCGATGGCACTGCCCTGCTCGGCGAACACCGGGCCGATCGTGCGGAAGAAGTCAGCCGCGATGCGGCGCGCATCGGCCTCCGAGAGGTCGCCCGGATCGCGCTGCCGCGGAGCGCCAAAGACACATGCGGTCGCGCCGAGAACCCCGGCGAGACCTGCCACGCTCTCCAAATGTCTGGCGAGGCGGCCGCGCGACGTTTCCGATGCAAACAGCTCCACATCAGGCACACCGTACAGTATGCCTTGCAGTGCCGTGCAGACCATGCCGTGCGCGGCGATCGATTCACGCAATCGCCGCGCATCGTCCAGCACGCGGTCCCACCGGCCGAACACGTTGAACGGAGCGATCTCGATGGCGGAAAGGCCGAGGTCTTGCAGCAACCCCAGCGCCTCGCCAAGCGCGGCTGCCGGCCAGGCAATGTTGGAGACGCCCAATTTCGTCGCGGGCGCCCGGCTCATGACACGCCAGCGACGGACGCACGCTCCGCGGCGACGAAGCGTGCCATTTCACCGAGCACGGTGGACTCATCCAGGATGTAACCGTTCTGTCCGCCAAAGAGTTCCGCGTGGCGCGTGCGAAGATCGTAGCGCGGCGCAGGCAAAGTGGATGTCCCCACCGGAGCACCGGGAAAGAATGTATCGACGACCGAAGACATCGGCAGCGGTGGCGGAAATAGGTTCACCAGATTCAATCCTGCGTGGCGGACCGTTTGAATATCGTCCCACAATCGCAGTGTCGGGTACCATTGGAACACCGCGGCAGGGTTGATGCTATCGAGCATATTCCCGTGCAAGAGATCATAAAGCGCATTCTTGCGCAGCCCCGCTCCGAACAGTGCAGGCAGTCGTACCACCCGCACATCGGAAAATCGCTCGGTGATCCACCGCTCCAGTTCCAGCCGATGCCGGCCGTACGCGTGGTTCGCCACCGGATCGAGGATCGCCGCTTCGTCCGAGGCGGCCGATGGATCAGGATATACATCGATCGTCGAAATCAGTACGAACTCGCGTGCCCGAACCTCGGCAAGAGCGCCGGTGAGGCGGGCAATGCCGGCGCGATCCGCTTCCGGGTCCTTGTTGGCGAGCCACTTGACCGACGAAACTCCGGCACAGATCAGCAGATCGAACTCACGACCGCGAAGGGAATCGACGTTCGCGGAATTGAACGCCGCGGAAAAGCAGGTGCTGCCGGCAAGCGTCCCGCCGACAAATCCGGTATGCCCGATCAGTCCGGTCACACCATTCTGCATTGCGCGAGCCATCGTCATGTCCGCCCTGGATCTGCCTTAGTCAACAACTCCGGCGGCGCACCTAACTGAAAACGACCGTCCATGTCGACAACATTCAATCGCAGGCTGCGACGGGACAGGGTACTGCGCAACTCGCGCAGCACCAGATAGCGACGGCTGCGGGGTGGATTGGCGGCATGAATTTGTATGATGTACTCGGTCAGGAACAGGAACAGCAGACTGAAAATGAACATCAGCGCGGCAAGCTGCAACGATATCGTCGTCCAGCCCGCGGCCACATTCTGCTTGAACAGGAAGATCACCAGGACATAGATGGCATACAGCACCGATATGACTCCGCCCAACATGGCGATATGCGACGCGGCGCGCAGCGGCACGGTGCTGACACTGAGCAACAGGCTGAGACCGCGGGACCAGTCCTTCCCCTCGGTCCAGGCATGCCGCACGGAGGGCCTGGCGAGCGGGATGGTGACGCTGGTTGCGGGAAAGCCGCTGCCGATATTGCGAGAGCGCAGCAGCAACTCGCCGTTCGGGCGGCCCGCGACAAACAGCGCGGCTGCCCGGCTGAAGGCGCGCAGCCCGCTGGGATGGCGCTCCACTTCGATGCCGGTCATCCGGCGATAAATCAGCAGGTAGGTCTCGAACAACAGACGCGACAACGGTCGCCGTTCCACCAGGAGTTCGGGGATCTCTCCAGCTACCACGTCATAGCCGTCCCTGAGCGGCGCCAGAATGGCCGGCACCATTGACGCATCGTGTTGACCCGGATCGAAGAACAGCACGAAGTCTCCGACCGCATGCTCGATGCCTACCAGACGCGCAAGATCGTCATGTACGGTTTCACTTAAGAATACCACCGTGGTATCCGGCTCCAACAGGACGAGTTCCTTGAGGCGCAGGCCGGTGTCGGTGTCGACCCCGTTCGCCACCAGGACCAGGTCGAAGTTGGTAACTCGCTCCTCCAATATGCTGGCAAGTTGCGCGAAGGATTCGGATGACGCCACCGTCTGATTGACGACGATCACCACGGTAAGCGATGGCAGCAGGAGGCTCATGCACCCAGGCTCCAATCCCTTGCCCGGAGAAAGGCACGCACGTCGTAGATGTTGTCGATCTTGGATCCCAGAACGGAGACCATGCGCGGTGTGTCGTCAAAGGTTTCGATCAGGATTGGCCGCGCATCGTCTTCCTCGGTACTCACCAGCACGACCTTCACTTCGAACATCGATCGTACGAAGGTGGCAGCATGCAGGCAGGGCAGATAGCGGGCGGAATCCCGCAGCATCGCCTCGCGGTTCGACTTGATCGGCCGGAGCATTTCGCTCTCGGTGTCGGTCATGAACTCGTGTGGTGTATAGCGGACATGCGACAATGAATGCAGACCGGCCGCGGGAAATGGCAGTGTCGAGAAGAACGGGCCATCCATCACCGTGACGCCAAGGGCGCGCAGATCGGGTGGTGCCTCGATCAGCAGCATCTCGGCGAGCTCCTTCTTCAATCGTGCTCGCAGCGGGATGCCCACTGACTGCAGATCCTTGTACGAGCAGTTGAATACGTAAGCCGCGCGAGTCACTCTGCTGCCGATTCGGACATCGACGCCGGTCTCATCCCAACCGAGGACGCGGCATTTGCTGTTCAGACAGAGCTCGATCCCTGCCGTGGCCAGACGCTGAGCAAGGCGCGCGGCCAGGCGCGTGGCGTCGAACACGAATTCCCGCGTGATGAACGCTTCCTCGATCAGGGTCGGGTCGAACAGGCCGGTTATGCGGCGCGGCGCCGGCCGGATCGGAAGATCGATGGTGCGACAAAACGTCTCGAACTGCGCCGCGCTCACCCGGGAGCCGCGGGCGATCGCATAGACGCTTTCGGCATCAGCCATGATCGCATCCGAATACTCCGCGACAAACGGTTCGAAATTCATCCTCGAGCGTTGCGCCGTCACCAGCGCGCGCGGGTAATGGTAGCCACTGTGGACGCGTGCCTGATTGACGTAGGAGGCGCGACGCATAATGCCATTTTCACGCTCGGCCAGGACGACCCGTTTGAACCCGAGCCGTCTCAGTTCCAGTGCGATCTCACATCCGTAAAAGCCTGCCCCTACGACCAGTGCGTCAATTCCTGGCCGGCCGTCATTGGTCATTGCAAGTCCGAGAGCCTCCGAAACGCGACGTCTTATCGACCAGGATCACCGATTGCCCCGGATCATGTGCGAGTTTACAAGAAGGGCGGCACCTCCCGCCAGCGGAAAGCTCTGCCAGAGCCGATCGAGCATCGATGAAGACCTGACACTGGGCCCGAACGGATGTCCCCTTCGACCGTGCGCCAATGCGCCGTGCTGGCGGGCGGGCTCGCCACGCGGCTCGGCCCGATCGCCGCTACGGTGCCGAAGCCGCTGCTGTCCTGCGGCGATCGGCCGTTCCTCGGTTGGCTGCTGCGCGAATTCGTCCGCTTCGGTGTCGAGGACTTCGTTCTGCTGACCGGTCATCTTGCCGAAGCGATGGAATCTCACGTGCAGGCGGTCGTGGCGGACCTGCCGCGACCGGTGAGGATCGTCGTTTCCAGGGAGCCGGTGCGGGCGGGTACAGGCGGCGCGGTGTTTCATGCCCGCAACTTCCTGGCGGGGCGGTTCCTGCTGTGCAACGGAGACTCGTTGTTCGATTGCAACATCGGCCGGCTGCTGTCGATTGGCGGTATGGAGGGGATCGGCAGGATGTTGCTGCGGCGCAAGGACGATGCGTCGCGCTACGGTGTGGTTGCGCTGGATGGCGATCGGGTGACCGCATTCAGGGATCGGCCGGCGAACGGGCATGCCGGCCTGATCAACGCGGGCATCTACCTGTTCGGTCATGATCTGATCGACGAGCTATCACCGGCCTGTTCACTCGAGACCGACATCCTGCCTCGGCTGGCGGCGCGCGGTGTGCTGCGCGGCACGGTGGGCGAAGGCTATTTCCGCGACATCGGCACTCCGGAGGATTACGCCCGGGCGCAACATGAGATTCCGCGCGTGCTGCGCCGTCGGGCGCTGTTCCTCGACCGGGACGGCGTGATCAACGTCGACCATGGCTATGTCGGCAGTCGCGACCGATTCGAGTGGACGCCCGGCGCGTTGGAGGCGATCCGAGCGGCGACCGATGCCGGGTGGCACGTGTTCGTCGTCACCAACCAGTCGGGCGTGGCGCGTGGTCATTACGATGAGGCGGCGGTGATCGCATTGCATGACTGGATGATCGACGAGGTCCGGCGGGCCGGCGGCACGATCGACGATATCCGCCACTGTCCATTTCACCCGGATGCCGACGTGCCCGCTTATCGCCGCCACAGTGACTGGCGCAAGCCGGCACCCGGCATGCTGCTGGATCTGATGCGCGCGTGGGAACTCGACCCGGCGCGGTGCGTGCTGATCGGCGATCAGCCCACCGACATGGCGGCGGCCGAAGCAGCCGGCATCAAGGGAATTCGCTTTGCCGGCGGAAATCTGGCTGATTTCATCCGTCCCGTCCTGAATGGGTGATTACATGCCGCTGCTGTCCGGGTTCCGCGTTGTCCAGATCGGCCATGGCCCGGCTGCCGCCGTCTGCGGTCGATTGTTGGCCGATGTCGGTGCCGATGTCGGCTGTATCGATCCGGACCGATCGACCCTGCTCGCGGCGTATCTCGATCACGGCAAGCCGATGGTCGCACGTGATGTGCTTGCGATAGCCGACCTGATCGTCTGCGAGGGCGGTCCGGCCGAGCTTCGCGCGCGTCAGTGCGATGCCGATGCCTTGCGCCGGTTGAATGCCACGGCCGCGCTGGTGTTCATCTCGCCGTACGGTCAGACCGGACCGAGGGCGAACGACCCGGCGAGCGATCTCACCCTGATGTATTCCAGCGGCATCGCCCGGTTGCTGACCGGACAGGTGGACGATCTGGCGGAGGCACCGATCCGTCCGGTGGGTGAACAGTCCGCCTTCATCGGCGGACTTGCCGCCGCGTGTGCCGGCATGCAGGCGGCACAGCCGCACATGCAGGGTGCGATCGTCGATGTCTCGATCGAGGAAGCGCTGGCGACGATGGCGATGGGCGAACTGGCGAGCGCAGGTCTCCACCGCAGGAGCCGCTCGCGCAAGCGCCTGACCGACGGCAACGGCGCCACCGTCTGCATCCTGCCGGCGCGCGACGGCTACGCGGCGATCTCGCCGCGCGAGGACCGGCAATGGGCGGCATGGCTGGTTGCGATGGGCTCGCCGGATTGGGGCAGCGATCCGCGCTTTGCCACCAAGGCGGATCGCGTCGCCAACTGGGATGCGCTGCACGCGCTGATGTCGGCGTGGAGCCGGCAGCACGACAAGCAGTGGATCGCCGATACCGCGCAGGCCGCGCGCGTGCCGAGCTTTCCGCTGCGCGAGTTGGCGGAGCAGCTTGCATCGCCGCAGCTTGCGCATCGGGGGGTCTGGCGTCCGATCGAACTCGACGGCCACACTGTGAAGGCGCCCGGTCCGCCGTTCGGGCTGACCATCACGCAGCCCGGGCGCGAGATGGAACCGTCACGCGGGCCAATGCCGCTGTCGGGCATTCGCGTGCTCGATTTCAGCTGGGTCATCGCCGGGCCGACGACGACACGCTATCTCGCGGCAATGGGCGCCGAGGTGATCAAGGTCGAGGCGCCGGGTCGCGGCGATCCAGGCCGCGCGTCGGATCTGCATACCGTGCTCGGCCAGGCGAAGCGCGGCATCGTGCTCGATCTGAAGCGGCCAGAGGCGGTCGATGTGGCGCAGTCCCTCGCGGAACACTGCGATGTGCTGGTGGAGAACTTCGCGACCGGCGTGATGGACCGGCTGGGGCTGGGCGCGGCGGCACTGCAACAGCGCAACCCCGAGCTGATCTATGTGTCGGCATCGGGACTCGGCCGCACCGGACCGGAGTCGCACGCCGTCGCCTATGGCACGCTGCTGCAATGCTACGCCGGCTTTGCCGGGCTGAACCGGCATCCCGACGTGCCGCCGCGCGTGGGGTTCGCGTGGCTCGATCCGATGTGTGGATTGATGCTTGCGTTCATCGTCGCTGCCGCGCTCTGGCAGCGTGGCAGACATGGCGGGGTGGCGCGGGTCGATTTTTCGATGATCGAGGCGATGCTGTGGACGATGGCGGAGCCGCTGCTCGCGACGCAATCCGGTGCGCCGCCCGTGCCGTGCGGGGATCGGTCCGATCGGCACAAACTGCATGGTGCCTATCGCTGCGCGGGAGTCGATGAGTGGGTTGCCATTGCGATCGGCAACGACTCGAAGTCGCAGGCCCTGCGGGACATCGTGTCGTCCGAGGCGTTGAGCGGCTGGCTGAGCGCCCAGGCTGCGCCGATCGCCGCGGACCGGTTGCGACGCGCCGGCGTTCCCGCTGCCGCGCTCGCCAGTTCACTGGACCTCCTCGGCAGCGACCATCTGCGCGCACGTGGGTTCTGGGATGCCGACAACACCGGCGCCCTGCCAGGCCTGCCGTGGCGTGCCAGCTTCGGTCGAACCTCCGGCGAGGCGCCGGGGCTCGGTGCGGACACCGATGCGGTGCTCTCGGAGGTGCTCGATCTGTCGGGTGACGAGATCGCGGCGTTACGCGACAGCGGTGCGCTGGGGTAGCGGTGTCATGCCAGGCTCGCGGCCAGCGCCACCGGCTGCCGCTCCGGCGCGCGGAACGTGAGCGCAATCGCGACGGCGCCGAGACCGATGCCGAACGAACCGATATACAGCCAGAAATAGCTGCCGAACGTGTCGAACAGCCAGCCACCGGCCCACGGGCCGATCGCCATGCCGAACGTCGATACCATCGCCACCGTGCCGAACGCCGTGCCCATGATCCTGGCGCCGAAATACTCGCGCACCAGGATCGCGTAGAGCGGCATCACCCCGCCATAGGACAGGCCGAACAGCGCGGCCAGCGCATAGAACCCGACGGTGCCCTGGGTCACCAGATACAGAATCACGGCCAGCGCCTGCACCGCAAGGCCGGTGACCAGCGTGCGCTTGGCCCCGACGCGGTCGGCGATCAGGCCGCACAGGATGCGGCCGCTGAGCGCTGCCAGGCCCGCGACGCCGAATACGGTCGCCGCTGCCATCGACGGCACGCCACAGTCGATCGCGTAGCTCACCATGTGGAAGATCGGCCCCGAGTGCGCCGCACAGCAGGCGAAATGGGTGAGCGCGATCGCCGCGAACTGCGGCGTGCGCAATACCTGCGCCATGGTGTAATCGCCACCGGGTGTACCTGCCGGGGCGCCGACGACGTGCGGCGCCACCGGCGGCTGGCGCACCAACAGCGACACCGGAATAATCACCAGCCAGGCGAGACCGCCAAGATCCAGCATCGCGGTGCGCCAGTCGTGACTGGTGATGATCGAGCGCGCCATCGGTGCAATCAGGAATGAACCGAAACCCAGTCCGGACGAAACCAGCGCCACGGCGAGACTGCGATGCCGCGTGAACCAGCGGGTGGCGGTGGCGATCATCGGCGTATAGAAGCTACCCGCCGCCAGCCCGACGAGCACGCCGAACAGTAGCTGGAACTGCAGCAGCGTGGCTGCCTGGCTTCCCGCGACCAGCCCAATGCCGAGCAGCACGCCGCCGGCGAGCACGATGGCGCGCGTGCCGAAGCGGTCGGACAGCGAACCCCACAGGAACGATCCGAACCCCATGGCCAGGAAGTTGAGCACCGCGGCGAACGAGATGCCGGCACGCGACCAGCCCATGTCCTGCGACATCGGCTGCAGGAATACGCCGAGCGACATCATCGTGCCCATGCCGAGGCAGGTCACCACGATGCCGACGCCGACGATGACCCAGCCGTAGAACAGTTTCATGGCCGCTCCCGCGGGTTAGTGACAGTGCGACCCGGTGTCGTCGTAGCGATCGTGGTGACGAACCCAGTCGGTGAGATTGCCGTTGATGGTTTCGTCGCGTCCCTTGGGCGTGATGTCAAGGAACGCGTAGCTGGTAAGGAACAGCTCGCCGCCGCGTGCGAATGACGAATAGGTGTGGAAAATCTGGCCCGCCGCATCGCGGTAGAACACGCTGCGGCCGGACATTTCGTCGATCACCTGGGCGCCCGGTTGATAGTTGTAGTACGCCTTGCCGGCGGCAATCTCCTCGGGCGTGAACGACACGTGGTAGTCGTGGTTGAAGTCGTTCCCGTATGACGACACCCACCTGACGTGCCAGCCCATGCGCTGCCTGAACGGCTCGGTCTTCGCCAACGGCGCGCGCGACACAACGGCATAGGACACGTCGTGATGCTCGAGATGCTGGTGCGCGCCCACCGTGTGGTCGAGCTCGAACGAACAGCCGACACAGCCTTCCGACCAGTCGGGGCCGAACATGAAGTGCTTGACGACGAGCTGGCTGCGTCCGTCGAACAGGTCGGCGAGGGTTACGTTGCCGTCCGGTCCGTCGAACACGTAGTTCTTCTCCACCTTGACCCAGGGCAGTGCGCGCCGCTCGGCACTCAACGCATCGCGCAGGCGGGTGAACTCCTTTTCCTTGCGCAGCAGTTCCTTGCGCGCGGCAAGCCATTCCTCGCGTGAGACGATCTGGTGTTGCATGGCTCTATCCTCCTGGTGTGACGGTGAGCATGTAGTCGGCGAAGCGTCCGAGGCAGCTGGTCCAGCCGGTCACGTGGCTGTCGCGACCCTCGGTCGTCTCGAACACGGCCTGGTGCAGCGTGAGCCTGGTCTTCGTCCCAGCTTCGGCGAAGGTCACGGTGGTCAGCAGTTCATGACCCAGCGCGCCGTCCGCGTTCTCCCAGGCAAAAGTAAAGACAATCCGCTCCGGCTCGATGATCTCGCGATAGACGCCGCGCTTCCAGTGCTCGGTCCCTTGCGGTGAGCGCATGCCGACCCGGTAGGCGCCGCCGACGCGGATATTCATGTCGCAGTGGATCGTGGTGTAGCCCTGCGGACCCCACCAGCGCGCGATGTGCTCCGGCTGCGTCCACGCCCTGAACACCAGCTGGCGCGGCGCATCGATGACGCGGGTGACGACGAGTTCGCGTTCGGCCGTACTAATGTTTGCGTCCACGCCGCTTCTCCTTGCCTTGCAGTTCCTTCAGGTAGTCCTCCAGGCGGTCGAGGCTCTGTTCCCAGAAGATGCGGTAGTGCTCCAGCCAGTCGGCAGCACCCTTGAGCGGGCGCGCTTCCAGCCGGCATGGCCGCCATTGCGCCTCGCGGCTGCGCGCGATCAGGCCGGCGCGTTCCAGCACCTTGAGGTGCTTCGAGATCGCGGGGAGGCTCATGTCGAACGGTTCGGCCAGTTCGGTGACCGACGCCTCGCCGGAGGCGAGCCGTGCCAGGATTGCGCGGCGCGTCGGGTCCGAGAGGGCCGCGAAGGTCTGGCTGAGGCGATCCGGGGGCATCATGTCATGAACCGAATGGTTAAGTAACTGATTGGCTAAATAAGTCCGTGCGTCGGGCTTGTCAAGCCGCAAAGATTGTTGAGGTGTAGGTTGAATGTCGGGTAGCGTCGCTTGCAATTTCACGTGTGCGTCTTGAGGAGACGATCCGATGAATGCATCCACCACGAATGATGACCGGCTGCTGAACATAGCCGAGCGGGAGCTGGTGGCGCAGACCCGGGCGCCGATCGCGGAGGCGCTGACCAAGGAAGACCTGCAAGCGCTGGGCAAGCGGCTGCGCGAGGCGCGCGACCGATCCCGGCGCATCGCGAGTCAGCAGCAGCGGGAAATGAGAGGCAAGACCGGCCCGCGCGGGGCGACCCCGGCCCGCGACAACACCGGTTCGGAGGCCAAGACCGGAGTTCTGGTGGAGGCACTGAAGCGGGTAACGGCGGCACTGCGCAAGCTCAACCGGCCCACCGCTGCGCAAGTGCTGCGCAAGGCGCTGGAGACCAAGCAGGCGGCGGTGCCGCATCATCCCAGCGCCGGCCCTACTGCGTCCAAGGGCATGCGAGCCAACGTCAGCAAGCAGCGTTCCGTCCGCATGGACCCGCGTGAGGTCGGACGCGTGTCAAAAGCCAACAAGGTCGCCCAGGCCAAGCGGGACCGGTAAGGCCAGCGCCGCTCGGTGCGTTGGAGGCGGCGAGAAGACGGTGGTTTCCCGGCGTCATTTCGCAGTGCTCCGCCGGTTGCGCAGCCGTTGGCTGCAACCATTGGAACCAATGGCTGGACCCAGCGGCGTCGCAGTCAAGAAAGAGTAAACGCAAATGCACGCAGATCAGAAGGGATGCACGCGAAGGCACCGAGCGATCGCGAGGCCGGTACTCTTTCGACGTCCGTGCACAGGCGGATCGGCCATACCAGGATCATTCGCGTGCATCCCTTCTGATCTGCATTTATTTGCGTTAAATTCTTGCTTGCTTGTCTTCGGCGTGTTGCTTCGTGGGGGTCCTTGAGCCGATGACCTTTCCGCTGCATTCCAGCAGGCTGACGCTGCGTTCCTGGGAGGACCGGGATCGCGCGCCGTTCGCCGCGATGTCGGCGGACACCATTGTCATGCAGCACCTGACGCCATTGCCGACACTGGACGCGTCGAACGCCTGGATCGACCGGCAATGCGCGCAGTTCGCGCAACACGGGTTCGGTTACTGGGCGGTCGAGTTGCGCGAGAGTGGGCAATTGGTCGGCGCGGTCGGCCTGTCTCGCCCCAGTTACCACGCGCATTTCACGCCGGCCGTTGGCGTTGGCTGGCGACTCGCCCGGCCGTTCTGGGGATGCGGCTACGCCTCCGAGGCAGCCGAGGCGGCATTGCAGTTCGGCTTCGACGAACTCGGGCTGGACGAGATCGTGGCCATTACGATTCCCGCGAACCTGAAGTCGCAACAGGTGATGCAGCGGCTGGGCATGACGTACTCGTCGGCCGACGATTTCGATCACCCGCGTCTGCCGGAGGGCCATCCAGCGCGACGTTGCGTGCTGTATCGACTTTTGCGTCGGGATTGGGCGCGGGGTCGGTCTGGCGCCGCATAGGCGGGCAGGGTGCGGGTCTGACACTCCGTCTGCCGGACTGCCTCCCTGCGAGAGGGTGGAAAGCGTCCATCACAGAGATGTTCACAGCCAGCTCCGTTATTGCAGCACAAACCCTTTCAGCACGCGGGTTAGCTCGGTGAAGTCTGGCTTTGTCTCTACATGCAGGATGAAGTCCAATATTGCGTCGTCGGTTTGACGGCCCACAATGTAACTGTTGCGGCGGCATCACCTACAAATTTTGCGCGCGTGTTGAGATGATGTCGTCCGTTGCTGATTGACGGAGGGTGCGGCGATGGATGGCATGGTGAAAGGTGACGGCTTGCTTGGCGACGGCGGTGAAGGTTGGCTTCACTCTGGTTCTCGCAGGCGACGGTGGTCGGCAGCCCGCAAAGCGGTGATCGTGGCTGAGAGTTTGGTGGCCGGCGCAAAAGTGTCGGAAGTCGCGGCGCGAC
The DNA here is from genome assembly GCA_963819855.1 of uncultured Alphaproteobacteria bacterium. Taxonomy (GTDB): domain Bacteria; phylum Pseudomonadota; class Alphaproteobacteria; order Acetobacterales; family Acetobacteraceae; genus JAMXLO01. The sequence continues at coordinate 142,372 of CAWFYC010000022.1, read as the reverse complement.
ACGGCGTCAATGCGAATATGTTGTCGGCATGGCGCGGTCAGATGTCGGCGGACGGCATGACGAGGAGCAGGCCAAAATCTGCGCCGATTGCCTCGGCTGTCACTTTTGCGCCGGTGAAGGTCGTCGCGGCAGGACCGCAGTCCGATGGGCGGGCTGATCTCCGACCGGCGGCCGGCGCGATCGAGATCGTGCTGGGTGACGCAAGCATACGGGTGGCGGAGGGTGTCGACACGGCGACGTTGTCGCGGGTGCTGGCGGCGGTGCGGGGCGGCCGGGCTTGATCGCGACGCGGGCGGGGCTGCGGGTATGGGTGGCGACGCAACCGATCGATTTTCGCCGCGGCGTGCATGGGCTTGTCGCGCTGGTCGCGCAAGCACTCTGCGCTGATCCATACGGGGGCGAGATATTTGTATTCCGTTCGAAGCGAAATGATCGGATCAAGCTGCTGGCGTGGGATGGCAGCGGCATGGTTCTGGCAACGAAGTGGCTGGAGAGCGGCAAGTTCGTCTGGCCGTCGGTGGCTGATGGGGCGATCTGTCTTTCATCGACGCAACTGGCATTGCTGCTCGACGGACTGGCATGGTCGCAAGCAGCTGCGCCTGTCGTAAAAAAGCCAGTTCTAGTCGGATAATTTCAAATCTCCTCTTGGCGACGCGGCGCGCAACTTGGTACGATTCGCCCATGCCGTTGCGCCGCGCAGACCTGCCAACCGATCCCGATCAGCTCGCCGAACTTGTGTTGCAGCTCGATGCCGATAACGAGCGGCTGCGGGCGACGTTGCACTCGATCAATACCCTGCATTTTGGTGCGAGATCCGAGCGTCTGGTGACCCTGGTCGAGGCCCAGATGACGCTCGGGCTCGGCGACCTGGCCGCCGCAACCATGCCGGCACTGCCACCAGCCGCCAATGACGACGATGCCGTGAAACCAAAGGCCTTGCCGAAAGGGTTCCGCGAGCCGGCGCGGCGCAACAACGGCGCGCTGCCCAAACACCTGCCGCGCTGTGAACAGATCATCGAGCCGGACAGCACGATCTGCCCGTGCTGTGCCTGCCAGATGCATCGTATCGGCGAATGCATCCACGAAGCACTCGATGTGATCCCGGCCATTCTGCGAGTGCTGCGCACGGTACGGCCGAAATACGGCTGTCGCGGCTGCGAGAGCGCGGTGGTACAGGCGCCTGCGCCGTCGCGGTTGATCACGGCGGGTATGGCGTCGACCGCGCTGGTCGCCTGGGTGGTGGTCTCGAAATTCGCTTGGCACATGCCGCTCAACCGGCAGACACAAATGCTGGCCGGTCAGGGGGTCACGCTCGACCGCTCGACGCTGGTGCATTGGGTCGACCGCGCCGCCTGGTGGCTCGAAGGGCTGTATGACCTGCAACTGTGTACCATTCATGGCTTCCCGCGCATCTTCTGCGACGAGACGCCGTTGCCGGTCCTCGAGAAGGGCCGGCGCCGCACCCGCAAGTGCCAGCTTTGGGCGCACGCGGTTGACGACAGGCCATGGCAGGGGCCGGCGCCGCCGGCGGTGGCTTACGTGTTCGCCACCGGCCGTGACACCGAGGCGATCGTCGCGCAACTCGGCGACCGTTTCGCCGGCGTGATGCAGGTCGACGGCTATGGCGCCTACAAGGCGCTGGCCCGGCGCACCAAGCCCGGCCGGATCCGGCTGGCGTTCTGTCTCGCGCATGCGCGCCGCAAGTTCGTCGCCGTGCACAAGACCACGCACTCGCCGATAGCGCTGGATGTGGTTCAGCGGATCGCCGCGATCTATGCCATCGAGGACCGCATCCGCGGCGGCACGGCCGAGCAACGCTGCGCGGTGCGTCAGTCCGAGAGCAAGCCGCTGATGGACGAGCTGAAGCGGCGGCTGACCGCGTTGCTCGAGGAATTGTCGGTGAAGTCGACCCTGGCGAAGGCGATCCGCTATACCCTTGGGCATTGGCACGGCCTGACGATATTCCTGAGCGACGGACGCGTGGAAGTCGACTCGAACACTGTCGAGCGTACCATGCGACCGATTGCCCAGGGCAGGCATAGCTATCTCTTCGCCGGCTCCGAACGAGGCGCGCGCAATTGGGCGATCCTCGCCTCGCTTCTCACCACGGCGCGACTGAACGGCGTCGATCCGCTGACCTGGCTGACCGACGTGCTGGAGCGCATCGTCTCGGGCCGCACCAAAAACCATCAATTGCACGAGCTGTTGCCATGGGAATGGAAGGCGACCCGCGCCGCGCAAGACATAAAAGCCGCGGCATGATCCACCGGGCCGCCGACCCGGCGACGGCCGCATCCGGCGTGGTGCGGCCGCCGATGTCGCTCGACAAACTCGATCGCTGGCTGCGCGCGCCACGCAAGCGCCAGCCCGCCGCCGACGGCGTCGTCATGCTCGACGGTTTTGTCGCCGCCATCGTCGCCGGACCGGCCACCTACGAACCGCTCGGATGGCTCTGCCCGCTGCTCGGCGTGACCAGGGACGCCATCAACGACGGCGATACCGAGGAATACGCCGCGCTCGCTGCCGCAGCCCAGCATCATAACGCGCAGGCCGCAGCGCTGAGCGAGACGCCGGCACGCTTCGCGCCGATCTTCGGACGCGATGCCCACGGCGCCATTTACGTCGGTCCGTGGTGTCGAGGTTTCCATGCCGCCGTCCAGCTCAATCCGAAATTCTGGCGAAAGCTGCTGCCCGCCCGCGGGCTGGCGCATAGGTGGCTGATCCCGATCCTGGCGCATTGCACCAACGCCGACGGCCGGCCGGTCCGCGGCGCACCGCCACACGGTCCGCTCACCGAATTGGCGCAGTTCGACGCCCACCGCACGATCCCAGGCGATGTCGCTGCCATCCGCGAGTTCTGGGCTCCCACCCGATACAACTTACACTCCTGAGCGCGCCTGCCACGCGCGTGTAATCTCATCTCTCGCAGGCCGCGTCGCCAAGGTGCTGTGCCCGCAACGGTTACCCCACAATACCGGCGACAATGCTCCTGTGCTTGGCGATCACCTCGTCCTGCGAAAGCGGATTGCGTGAATCACCTTTGGCATGCCGTACGGAAGCGCAAAGCGTGCGTCCGTCGGCCAGGTTGATCTCCACGCGGGCAGGCCATGCCGCGGGATATTGGGCATCGAGCGCGGGGTCGACGCGGCACGTTGTCAAGTGCATTAGGCGGCGGATCTCCGGCGCCGCGAAATTCTGCGGGGTGAAGTCAACAAACGAAACGCGCTTGCTAACCAACCCCAGTGCCACGTTAAAGGGGACGCTGAACTGTGCATCGATCATCACTTTCGGACTGCGTTTCTGCTCAATGGGATCGCACACGAGTGCCATCGCCGCTTGCACCGTGTGGACGACGATGCTCCTGACCTCTTCCAGCCGCAGGTCGTCGCGCACGGCCAGCTCCAGAACCGCGTCATTGACCGCCTGAATGTAGTAATTGCACGGATAGTATTTCAGTGCTGTCTGCAGGATCGCAAAATTCAGACTATCTCCAGGGGCAAGGAGTGCCGGCTTTGCCGAGCCGGAATAAGCATGGAGATAGCCGAATTTGCCCTCGATCGCGGTGTGCGGCGCCGTCATTCCAAATTGCGCGAGTTCCGCCGCGACGATTCCGGCATGCGCGGCCCAGCCGCCGTGAAACCGTTTCGTCCAGGTTCCATCCGTCACGAATTCAAGCAAGCCACCCGCCTGGCTGCACGCCACGCCGATCGCGACGCTCATTTGCTCGGCATCCAGCCCAAGCAGCGTGCCCGCCGCGGCGGCGGCCCCAAGCGCACCAGTGGTGCCGGTAGGATGGAATCCGCGCGCGTTCGTCGCTGCCGGCTGTAACGCGGCGGCGACACGACAGGCGACTTCAAACCCTGCAACGATAGCGGTAACGAACCGCTTGCCACTGATGCCGCGCTCCTCAGCGAGCGCCAGGCTGGGCGAGAATACAAACGACTCATTGTGGATCGAACCAGGCAAATATGTGTCGTCCAGTTCCATGCTATGCGCCGCCATCCCATTGGCAAAGGCAGCCCATTGCGCATTGACTGGATCGGGTCGGCCCAGCAGCGTCGCTCCGCCGGGGATCGGCCGTTGCGCCGCGAGCCTGCGGACAGGTTGACTGGAATCCAGGGTTGAGGCGTGCAGTGCTATGCCAATGTAATCGATGAAGAAATGCTTCACCCGCTCGATGGCGACTGGCGGCAACTCATCATAGTCGAGGCCCGCGCAGAACCGACCAAACGACTGGCTGGCGGTCGCGTCAGCTTCGGATGTATGTGAATCAGTTACCATGTCCGACACCCAAACGTTGGACCAGATCGCCAACTTGGCGCGCGGCCAGTACCTAGTCCAGCGCCAAGTCTCGGACCCTTTTGACAAGGCACACCGAAGCGGCGACGAGACTGACTGGGTTCAGTTCAGTCCTGAATCGGCAGAACCAGGCACCGGCGCCCGCTGTCAAAACTCTCCACTGCGATACGCCTCGTCCAGCCGTTCCGCATCCTCGCCCGAGGGCTCCTCCCATGCCTCACCGCGCCGCCGCAGCGCGCCGGTGAAATTTGGTGGCTCCTTGGCATTGAATGCCCGCCTGCCTTCCTCCCCATCGGTGGTCACCTGGATCAGCAGATTGTTCATCAAATTCTGTACGTGCCACGCCTGATCGGTCGGCAGGTCACCGAACCGCACCACGAACTCCTTCATCATCCGCACCGCCACCGGCGGCAGCGTGACGATGTGCCGCGCGTACCTCTCGGCGCGTTCCAGCAGTTGCGCATGCGGCACCACCTCGTTGACCAGCCCGATGCGCAACGCCTCCTGCGCGTCGAACGGTTCATCGGTCAGCAGGATTTTCATCGCATCGGCATAGCGAAGCTGCTTGATCAGCAACGCAGCACCTGGTCCGTGACCGATCCACCCCTGCGACAGCAGCGAGAACCTGAACCGCGCATGCTCCGCGCTGGCGATGCGGATGTCGGTCGACGACAGCAGCACATACAGCCCCGCCCCCGCGGCCCAGCCGTTCACCGCGGCGATCACTGGCTTCCACACACGCGGATAGTGATCGCCGAACCGCCCATCCGCACCCGTCTTCTGCCCATGCACGGTGCCGGCGAGCGGCCAGAAGATGCGCTGCGTGCGCAGGTACTCGCGTTCCTCCTCGGTGATGTTCTTGCGCGGTGCCAGATTATGGCCGCCACAGAAATGCCGGTCGCCGGCGCCGGTGAGAATGGCGCAGCGGATGTCGCGATCCTCCCACATATCGATCCAGGCCGCGGAAATCTCGTCCGAGGTCGCCTTGTCGAAAATGTTCGCCTTGGCCGGATTGTTCAGCGTGATGTAGGCAACGCCGTCGCGCTTTTCGTACTTGATCGCCATCAGGTCAGCGCCCTTCCCCTGCGCGCGATAAACTCGGGGAACGCGTCTTCGGCCTTGGCGCCGCGCATCACATGCGTGGTGTAGTCGTGCTCGATCTCATACTGCCGCTCCTGGCTCTCGCCCTTTTGCTCCAGCAGCAGCGCCTTCACCCCCATCACCGCGCCGCGATGGTTGCCGGCGATCATGCGCGCGAGCTCCATCGTCTTCTCGCGCAGTTTCGCGCGCGGCACGAGGTGGTTCAGCAGGCCGATGCGATACGCCTCCTCGGCTTCGACGATGCGCGCGGTGAACAGCAGCTCCTTGGCGATCGGCCAGCCGACCTGCGACCCCAGCGACCAGGTGCTGTTGATCCTTCCGTATGCTGCGGCGAGGAAGCGGAACTTGGTGTCCTCACAGCCCACGCGCATGTCGAGCGATGAGGACAGCACCGCCGCACCGCCGTATGCTAGGCCGTTCATCATGCCGATCGTCGGCTTCTTCGAGGCGGCGATGTCGTAGGCCCGCCGCCCCTCGCGCATCGCCTCGAGCTGTTCGAACGTATAGCGGCGGTCGTCCTCGCGCTGCTCGTGGATATCGCCGCCGGCGGAGAACGCCTTGGTACCGGCGCCCGTGATCACGATGCAGCCCACCGCATCGTCGGCGTCCATCGCCTTCACCGCATCGTGCAGTTCACTGCCGAGCCTGCGGTTCATCGCGTTGAGCTTGTCGGGGCGGTTCAGCGTCAGGATGCCGACACCGTCTTCCACGTCGACCAGGATATGTTCGTAACTCATGGTTTCCTCCGCATTTCCCTGCAATTGCTTCGCTCCGCCCGCCATAACAATGGAACACCTGAACGGTTGGATCGTCCGCTAGAAAGGACTCAACACGGAGGACGGTCGAGGACCACGGAGAGCCACGGAGGAGGGATGAATGCGCTTCGCGCGAAGCGCCAATACCTTCCTCCGTGGCCCTCCGTGGCCCTCGACCGTCCTCCGTGTTTAGATTCTGTCTTATCGCGATGACAACGGTCGTTCATCCTATTGCCCTAATCTCAATCGTCGGTCGGCTTCTCCGCCGGCGCAGGCTGTGCCACCGAGACGGTATGTGGCGCCGGCGTCTTGGAAATGGCACCGGTCATCGGAATGAAGAACACGCCCATGTCGCGCTTCGAATGGATCTTGCCTTCGTCGTCCTTGGTATAGACGTACAGCACCTGGCCACGCTTGAACGGCTGGCCGATCGGGATCACCAGCCGCCCGCCAGGCTTCATCTGCTTGAACAGGTCGGGCGGCGCGTACTGCGCGGCGCAGGTCACGATGATGATGTCGAAGCCGCCCTGCACCTCGGGCCAGCCATAGTACCCATCGCCCACCCGCGTATGGACATTGTCATAGCCGAGCGGGGTGAAGATCCGGCTGACCGCCTTGCCGAGCGGCTCGATGATCTCGATCGAGTACGCCTGCTTCACGATGCGCGACAGCAGCGAGCTTTGGAAGCCGCTGCCGGTGCCGATCTCCAGCGTCACGTCCTCGGGCTTCGGCTTGCAGACCTGCGTCATATAGGCCTGGCCGAGATAGTCCGATAACGCAGAGCCATAGCCCAGGCCCCAGGGCTTCGGCGTGTCCTCGTACGCGTCGCCGGGCGTCGCGCGGTGCTCGGAGTAGATGTAGTGGAAATACTCGCGCGGCACCGCCTCGAACGCACCCATCACCGCCGGATCGGCGGCACCGAGGCGTTCCTTCAGGTACGCCTCGATGTGCTTCAGCGCGCCGGGCTTGCGCTTCTGGATCGCGTCGAACTGGCCATCGGTCAGGCTGACCGGGCGGCCGGACGCGTTCATCGCCGTCTCGTAGGCGGTACGCGTCCAGGCGGACGCGGCACGCGACGGGCGGGCCAGGCAAAGCGCGCCGGCGGCGGAAATCACTCCGCGGCGCGTGATCGTACCGAAATTTGCTGCCACGCGCGGCTCTTTCTTGCTGCGGGGAACGTCACCAGCGCGATCACATACAGCACCGCGGCGCTGAGCAGAACCCGGCTGAACCCCGCCTCGCGCGCAATCAGGTTGGCAAGTGGCGTCGCTACCACAGAAAAGGCGCCGTTCAGCCCCCAGGCCCAGGGCAGCATCCCGCCCGATCCGGTGCGCGCCAGGCCGAGAGGGAAGGGCAGGCCGAGCGCCAGCGACACCGGCACCAGCACCGCCAGCACCAAAGTGGCGCGGACGATCCATGGCAGGTCGAGGGTCGCGAGGATGACCGGCTGCAGTCCGGCGAGCGCGGCGGCGCACCAGCCGACGGCGACCAGGCACGCCAGCGCAATGGCACGACGCGGCGCCGTGGCGAGATGGTCGGCTGCCATGCTTCCCAGACCGGAGAACACCAGCATCCCGGTCAGCACCAGCGCAAACCCCGAGGTGCGGTCGTTCAGCCACAGGCTGGCCTTCTCGATCATGAAGATCTCGATGAACAGGAAGCCCAGGCCCAGCGCCGGAAAGTACACGATCAGCCGCAGCACGCCGGTCTCGGGCAAGCGCAGCCGGCGCCGCGCGACCAGCGGCATCAGCAGCACGACGATGGCGATCACCACCGCCTGTGCCAGCACGGCGAGATTGACCAGCGCGCCGATCTCGGCCTGCGGCAGGATCTCCAGCCGCTTCAGGATCGTGTCGAGCTGATCCAGCCGGAGCACGGCATAGAAGAACGGCCGGTCCAGCGTGATCGGCGCCAGGTTGAAGGCTGACCGCGACGGCGCCGCGGCATCTGCCAGCACCGCGCGGGTTTCGTCGGCAATGGCATCGTCGGGGCCGTCGGAGGTGACCTCGCCGCTGGCGAACGACACCGCCGGCAGGTCGTTGTAGATACTGTCGCGCGCGGCGACCGGGTCCATTCCCGGATACCACGAGACATCGAACGAACGCTCGTCGGCGAACTTGCGCAGCGTGGCGATGCGATCGGCATCCCAGGGACGGTTGGACAGCAGGATGCGCGCGCCCCAGGCCGAGCGATAGACCACGGTATGTGCCGCGGGGTCGCTGATTCCGGCTGCGAGCAATGCCGCCCGCGCCGTCGCGAGCACGCGGAGAGCGTAGACCGGAAAGTCCCGAATCGACACCGGGATGGACACGATCCCACCCGGTGCGAGGGCACGCAGGTCGCCGGCGAGCGCCTGCACCGTGAACGCTGTTGCGTTGGCATCGGCGGCATCGAGGAAGTCAGCCGACAGGTCGATGATATCGTAGCTGCCACCGTCGCGGACGGCCGCGACCGGTCCTTCACCCGATACACTGACCCGGCCATCCGCGCGCCACGCCGGCGATGGGCCCAGGCCGCGCTCCAGTGCACGTAGCAGCACCGGTTCCGGCTCCAATACCCGCATATGGGCCGCGCCGAGTGCCAGGGCCTCCGCGACCCGAAAGCCGCCCGAGGCGCCCGCCAGCAGCACGTTCGCGTGCGGGATCAGGCGGTACGGCAGCGCGTCGAGTGACGCATCGGCATAACCGATATCCAGCGCGCCCGGTTTCGGCAGCGCGGCGATGCGGTTGCCGTCGCGGTACAGGCCGAAGGTCTGCGGCGGGCCGGGCACGCCAAGCATGCCGGCGTTGTTGGAGATGTCGGTGTCGACGCGCTCGGTGAAGTCGTCCAGCAGCGTGTAATCGCCGCGCGGCGACAGCACGGTGGCGACCACACGCGCATCGGGCGTGTGCAGCGGCGCATAGATCGCCTTGAAGTCGTTGAACTCCGCCTGGTTGTCGAGCAGCAGCACGGCCTCGGCACCCAGTAGTGCGACACCGGCCATCACAGCACTTGGCCAGCGCCAGCGTCCCGCCACGAACCATGCGCTCGCTGCCAGCGGCACCAGCAGAACCGGCACCAGGAAGAACGCGTGCACCACGAACATCGCCGCGAGCACCAGTGCGGCGCCGGCGCCGGCGCCGGTCAGGTCATAGCCATAGACCAGGCCGACGCGGTCGGCATTCAGCACGAAGCTCAGGCTGATGAACACGCCGGCCAGGAAGAAGAACGGCAGCAGGCACGCGTAATAGCCGGCGATGTTCCAGAGCTGCGGTTCCCAGGTTGCCGGGTTCTGCAGTTGCAGCGGATTGAACGGATTGGTCGTGGTGAGGTGGAAGCCGATCGCTGCCGTCGCCACCAGCAGCGCCGGCAATGTCGCCAGCAGTGCCTCGCCACGGCGGGCGAAGGCGTCGCGGAACAGCGCCAGGATCACGCCGCTGAGCGCGAACCCCACCATCACGATGGAGATCACCCAGTAGCCGTATTCGGACCACTTCGCGACGGCGAAGTAACGGGTGAGCGCGGTCTCATATCCCACCGCGGCCATCGAGACGAGGAACAGCGCCACCAGGGGACGTTCAGGGACTGCGGCAGCGCGCACGGGTGCTATTCGGGGGACCGATGGGTTTCGCTTCGCTCTACCCATCGCCGTGCGCCCGCGCGCGCACCACGCCGTCACGGCCACACGGTCCGCGCCATGAAGCCCGCCAGCAGCGCGTTGAACCGTGCCGCATCGTCGACGAACAGTGCGTGACCGGCATCGCCGAACACCGCGATCTGCGTGCCCGGCCGGTTGCGTGCGAGGTTCGCCGCCTGCTCCGACAGCCAGCCCGGACGCACCACATAGAGCACCGGCCGGCGCGTCGAGTACACCGCCTCGCGCCAATAGGTGCGCGGCACCGGATAGGCGAGCAATGCGCGGCTCGCCGGTTCAGGCGTGTGCAGCGTCGCTTCGGTGAGCCGCTCCAGGTAGCTATCGCTCGGCCGATGATAGAACATGCTGGTCACGAAGCGGTGCATCGCGATGGCGTGCGGCAGCACCGGAGCGGGACGACGCGGCGGATGGGGCGGCGGCGGAGGTTCCTCGCCGACCGAGTTGTCCACTAGAACCAGCCCGGCGACCTTCTCATCGCCGTGTGCCCGCACATAGGCCAGCGTGTCGAGCACCCCGAGCGACCAACCCACCAGCAATACCGGCGCCGGTTCCAGACTGCCGACCAGCTCGGCGATATCCTGCCCGCGCCGTCCCGGTTCGTAGCCGGACGCCGGGGCGTCCGAGTCGCCCTGGCCGCGCGGGTCGAACGCCACGACGTGATAGCGCTGCGCGAAGGCAAGAATTTGCGGCTGCCAGATCCAGGCCGGCATGGTCCAGCCAGGCACAAAGACAATGGTGTGACCGAGCCGTGGCCCGGCTTCCAGGTAATGCAGCCGCACCCCGTCGCTGGTGACGAAGTAGCGGCTTTGCACAATGCCCTGGGCTGCCGCCGGCCGGGCCAGCAGCAGTGCCAGCGCCGCAACAATGCACGCTGCCATCCGCATGGCGGCACAACACAGGTTTGCACCGCGCCGTGTCAACGCTCGCGGCTTCACGGCTTCTTCATGCCACTTCGGGATACTTCCCGGCCAGTCAGTGCGCTGCCCTGGAGACGCCCGTGGACACGCAGATCGATGTCGTTCGCCGTCTCCTAGTGGTTGACGATGAGCCCGTCCAATGCCTGATCGTCACGCGAGCCACGGCCGCATTAGGCTTTGCCGCCGAAAGCGCTGCCTCGCTCGAGGAGGCGATCGGGCGGATTGCCCGCTACCGCTACGACGTCATTGTCGTCGACCTGTCACTGGGCGAACACGAAGGCATCAGCCTGCTGCGCACGATCGCGGCGAGTCCCGCCGATCCGGTAGTGATCTTCATCTCGCGCCTGGACGACAGGGTGCGGGCCGCCAGCATCCGATTCGCCAGCGAACTTGGCCTGCGGGTCGCGGGAGCGCTGCCGAAGCCCGTCGGACCGTCGGCACTGCGCGCCCTGCTTGATAAGCCACCACCACCGCGGGCCCGCGATCGCAAGTCGCTCCCCGCGCTGCCGTCGACCGATGAACTGCGCGACGCCCTCGACCGGCAGCTTATTGTTGCTGTCTACCAGCCCAAGGTCTCGCTGTCCGACGGTCGGGTCGTCGGCGTCGAGGCGCTGGCCCGGTGGTGCCACCCGCCGCGTGGCCCGGTCCCGCCGGATGTGTTCATCCCGCTCGCTGAACAGAGCGGCCTGATTGTTCCGCTGACCCGACGCGTCCTGACCGATGCGCTCGCGGCCTGCCAGCGCTGGCGGCGGAACCACCCCGCCTGCGGCGTCGCCGTCAACATATCGCCGTTGGTACTGGCAAACGCCGATCTGCCGGACGAGATCGAGGCGATGCTGCTGCAACACGGGCTGTCGCCTGGCGCGCTGATCGCCGAGATCACCGAATCCCTCTTCATTGCCAACCCGATGCTGGCGATCGAACTGCTGACGCGGCTGCGCATCAAGGGCATCGGTCTGTCAATGGACGACTTCGGCACTGGTTATTCGTCGCTGCTCACCCTGCTGCGGCTGCCGTTCACCGAACTCAAGATAGATCGGTCCTTCGTTGCATCCTGTGAGACGGACGAAGACGCGTGGAAGATCATTCGCGCGACCATCTCGCTGGCGCGCGAACTGGGTCTGTCGGTGGTCGCCGAGGGGGTCGAAACCGATTCGGTGGCGAGCCGGTTGCGTGCCGCCGGCTGTCAGATCGGCCAGGGCTGGCGCTTTGGCCGTCCGATGTCGGAACAGGCATTGCACGCGTGGCTGGCACAACGCGCGGCTGAGATGGCGCCGTGACGGCCTGGCGCCGAGGCCGGGTTCGGCGGGCAGTTGTTCAGGCCGCATTGCTGGTCAGTGTCCTGCTGCTGATCTGGGGCGGCATCTGGCTGCAGCTCCGCCAGGAGCGAGTTGCCACCGAGCGGGACGCGACCAAGGAGACCAGCAACCTAGCGCTCGCTTTCGAGGAGAATATCATCCGCTCGATCACCGCGATCGATCAGGTGATCCTGTTCGTGCGCGATTCCTATGCACGCGACCCGGCACGGTTCGATCTGGGAAGCTGGGCACATGACCGTCCGTTCATCAACGATCAGACCATCCAGCTCTCGCTGGTCGATGTGTCCGGCATGTTGATCCAGAGCAATCTCAGCCAGACGTCGACTCCCGTCGACCTCAGCGATCGCGAGCATTTCCGTGTCCATGTCAACGCGAAGCAGGATCTGCTGTTCATCAGCAAGCCGGTGCTCGGCCGAGTGTCCAACCGCTATACCGTGCAGTTCACCCGCCGGATCATTGGCCTCGACGGCGAATTTCTCGGCGTTGTGGTTGCCTCGCTCGATACCAACTATCTCGCCCGGTTCTACGAATCGCTGCAGATCGGCCGTGGCTTCGTCATGCTGGTGGGGCTCGACGGCACCGTGCGCGCAGGGCGGCCGGCTCCGGAACTAATCGGCAAGCCGCTGGTCAATTCGCCGCTGCTCGAACGGACGGCAACGGCCGATCACGGCAACTATCAGGTTGCCGCCGCGGCGATGACCGGCAGGCCCACCTTCATCAGCTACCGCCGTCTCGCCGACTATCCGCTCGTCGTTTCGGTGGGTTACGATTCCGAGGACGTGTTCGCGTTGTACCGTCTGCACCGCCTTCAATACGTTGTGGCCGGTGCAGGACTGACCGCACTGGTGCTGTGCATCGGCGTCCTGCTGGCGAGCCATCGTCGCCGGCTGGCACGCTATCAGGACGCGTTGACCGCCACCCTGGAGAACATCAGTCAGGGCATCGTCATGGTCGGCCGCGATCGCCGCGTCGCGGTGATCAATCGCCGCGTTGGTGAGCTGCTTGGGCTGCCGCCGCCGATGATGCACGAGAACGTCAGCTTCGACGCGATCATCGACTGGCAGACGGCGCAAGGCGAGTTCGCGCCGCAACATCGCGTCACCACCGCGATCGAGGATATGCTCAAATTGGGTGGCCTGGATGCCAGCGTGCCGGTGTATGAGCGGGTGCGTCCCAACGGCATGGTACTGGAAGTTCACACCGTGCTGCTGCGGAACGGCGGAGCGGTACGCACCTACACCGACATCACCGAGCGCAGGCACAACGAGCAGGACCTTGCCGCTGCGCGTGATGCAGCCGAGGCCGCGGGCCGTGCGCGGTCGCAGTTCTTCGCCGTAATGAGCCACGAGATCCGCACACCGCTGAATGGCATCATCGGTGCCGCGGGATTGCTGCTCGACTGCGGGCTCGATGCGGAAGAGCTGGGGTTCGTGCGGATCATCCGTCAATCGGGCGATCACCTGCTGCAGCTCATCGACGACATCCTGGATTTTTCCCGGCTCGACACGCCATGCATGGAATTGGAGGAAGTGGCATTCGACCTTCCTGCGACAATCGCCGGCACCGTGGACATGGTGGCCGCGGCGGCGCACGCGAAGGACCTCGATCTGGCGCTGACGATCGCCGACGGCGTACCGGGGCGCGCGGTGGGCGATCCGGGCCGGCTGCGACAGGTGCTGCTCAATCTGATCGGCAACGCCATCAAGTTCACTGAACGCGGCGGTGTGGGTGTGGCGGCTTCGTGTTCGCGACGGGAGGACAGTGGCGTGCGCCTCGCGGTGGCGGTGAGCGACACCGGCATCGGTATTCCGGCCGAAGCTCTGCCGCGATTGTTTCAGGAGTTCAGCCAGGTGGACGGCTCGATATCGCGTCGGTTCGGCGGCAGCGGTCTTGGGCTCGCCATCAGCCGCCGACTGGTAGAGCGTATGGGTGGCTCGCTGGCCGTTGAGAGCGCGCCGAACCAGGGCAGTACATTCCGCTTCGACATCATGCTGAGGGATGCGCCGATGCTGAGTTCGCATGGCAGCAGGCCGACACCAATTCCGCATCGCAACGTGCGGCGGCTCCGGATCCTGCTGGCCGAGGACAACGGTACCAACCGCTTGATCGCCAGCGGCATGGTCGAGCGCATGGGTCACCGCGTAGACGCGGTCGTCGACGGGGCGGAGGCGGTGCGGGCGGTCCGATCGATCCCCTACGATCTGGTTCTGATGGACGTGATGATGCCGGAAATGGATGGATTGACTGCCACCAGGCTGATCCGAGGTGAACCCGGCCCGGTCGGGCGCACACCGATCATCGGGCTGACCGCGAACGCAGAACGCAGCAAGGAGGCCGCCTGCCGGGACGCCGGCATGAACGGCTTCGCCAGCAAGCCGGTGACCGCCGAACGCCTCGCGGCCGAAATCGAGGCCGTCATGACGGCTTGCGACGCCGATGCGCCCGTTGGCGACGAGTGGCCGCTGCTGGACGAAAGGGTGCTGGGCCGGCTGGCCGTGGATATCGGTGAGGACGGTGCCGCTGACGTGGTGCGGTTGTTCCTGACCGAGGCACCGCGGATGATCCACCGTCTGGAGCAGTCGCTCGTCACCAGAGGACGTGCGCTGCTACGCGAGGTTCACACGCTCGCCAGCGCCGCGAGCAGCGTCGGGCTGCTGCGTGTGGGGCACGCCGCTGCCGACATCGAGCAGTCCTGCGCCAGCAATGACCCCGACGAAGATCGGCTCAGCACCCTGCTTGATCTGCTGCACCGGAGCATAGTGCGGCTCACGGAATGGGAGGCAACACGGCAGACGGCCGAGACCGAAGTCACCTGACGTCGGTGAGGCGTAGCAGATCGCCCGGTCGGCGCAACACGATGAAACCGTCCTCCAGTTCCACCGAGCCGCTCTCGCGCCACGTCCGCAACAGCTTGTTGACGCTCTCGCGCGATGCGGCGACGAGGTTGCTGAGGTCGCGCTGCGACAGCTTCAGGTCGATGCGTGTGCCGCCGCCATTCGGCCGGCCATAGTCGTCCGCCAGCTTCAGCAGCACGCGCGCGAGGCGCTCCGGCAGATCGAACAGCGCAATCTCCTCCAGCGCGATGCTGGTGCGGCGCAGCTTGTCGCACAGCACCGCAAGCAGTCGGAGCGTCAGGTCCGGGTTGCGTGCCAGGAACGGTATGAAATGTCGCCGTTCGACCACCAGCAGCAAGGTCTCCTCGGCTGCCACCGCGTCATTGCTGCGTGGCTTGCCGTCGAGCAGGGCAAACTCGCCGAAGATCTCGCCGGGGTTGATGACGTTCAACGTCAATTCCTTGCCGTCGCCGGAGATGGAACTTATGCGGACCCGGCCCCGCAGCACCGCCATCAACGAGGAACCGCTGTCGCCGCGCTGAACGATGGTCTGGCCGCGGCGGACCCGGCGTTCGGAGGCGAACTTCAGGATCTCGTCGAGTTCCTCCGGCCGCGCGGCGGCGAACAGCGAGCTTCCCAGCAGGGCAGCACGTTTCGCATCGCGCTCCAGCCTTGCCACGATTGTCTCCTGGTCCCAATGCCCCGCCCCGCGGTTGATCCGCGCCGGCGCTACCCGAGGGCAGTATGCGCGTCCTGGCGGCAATGTGGTATCCCGCGCGCCAATGCAGGAAAGACACACCATGCCGGCATTTGACGAAGCGGCGCGCTACGCCCTGGCTCACGAGACGCCATGGCCGCGCGATCTGCGGGCGCACCTCGAGTTCGGGCTTCTTCGAGCCGCCGCCGCACAACGAAGTCCTCGGACCGATACGCGCTCGTGGCGGACCGAACGGACTAATCCTGCGAGGCGGTTCGGTGGTGGCGCGCTGGGGCGACACGCGGCAGGTCGATTTCACGTTCTCCGTTGCCAAGAGCTATCTGAGCCTGCTCGCCGGCATCGCCGTGGCCGACGGCCTGATCGTCGAGATCGATGAACCGGTCGCGCGCACGGTGGCCGACGGCGGGTTCGACGGCCCGCACAACGGCGCCATCACCTGGCGGCATCTGTTGCAGCAGACCTCGGAGTGGGAAGGCACGCTGTTCGGCAAGTCGGACATCGTCGATCGCAATCGCAGCGTGGCGTTGGAGGGGAAGGGGCGCAAAGGCGATGCGCGGCCGTTGCGCGCGCCGGGCACGTTCTGGGAATACAACGACGTGCGGGTGAACCGGCTGGCCCTGGCGCTGTTGCGTCGCTTCCGCCGACCGCTGCCCGAGGTGTTCGCGGACCGCATCATGCGTCCGATCGACGCGTCGAACGACTGGACGTGGCACGGCTATCGCACATCGATGGTGGAGATCGACGGACGGACGATCGAGTTGGTGTCAGGTGGCAGTCACTGGGGCGGCGGTGTCGCCATCCATGCCGAGGACCAGGCGCGCATCGGGCTGCTGATGCTCGGTCGCGGCGTGTGGGATGGGCAGCGGTTGCTGCCTGCGAGCTGGATCGACGAATTGTTGAAGCCATGTGCGCTGCATCCGAACTATGGCTTGCTGTGGTGGCTCAATACCGGTCGGACGCGCTATCCGAGTGCCACGCCGGTCAGCTTTTACGCCTCGGGTGCCGGCGGCAACATCACCTGGGTCGATCCGGCGAATGACCTGGTAGCGGTGATGCGCTGGATGGATCCGGCGCTCGGTCGATGGGTTCATCAGATTGGTGATGGAGGGCCAATCGCCGTGACAGGTGGTGCCGCGGGGAATGGTGGAATCACGACGGGATGTTGGGGCAACGCGTGGGCGCCAACTCGTAGAATGGGTAGAGCGCAGCGAAACCCATCGAGCCAATCGATCGGCGCGCCAATTTCATTCAATCGAACCCCAGGAACCCTTCCATCTCGCTGATCGGCCGCGCCGACTTCAGCCGCGCCAGGTCTGGCACCGGACGCGCGGTACGCGCATCACCCGCCAGCAGCGCCTCCAACTCGGCAGCGACCGAAAGCACGAACGCATCGCCACCGCGCGGGCCGACGATCTGCAGGCCGAACGGCATGCCATGACGGTCGAGACCGACCGGCAGCGAAACCGCCGGGTGACCCGGCAGCGTCACGGCGTAAGCGAGCGCCAGCCAGTGGAAGTAGGTGCGGGTCGGCTTGCCGTCGATCTCCGCCGGATACAGCTCGCGCCACGGGCGCGGGCTGATGGTGATCGACGGCGTCAGGATCACGTCCCAGTCCTGAAAGAACGCCTGCCAGCGTCGGTACATCGTGGTCTGCAACGCCTGCGCCCGCCCGACGTCGGCGGCGGTATAGCGCAGCCCTTCCTCGACATTGGCACGCACGTTCGGCCCGACATCCTGCGGCCGGGTGCGCACCTTCTCGAGATGACCGGTCAGGAAGCCGATCGCGCGCAGCACCTCGAACGCCTCGTCGGCACCGGCGCAGTCCGGCGTGGTGTCGTCGGCGCGCGCGAAGACGTGGCGGAACAGACCGGTCTTTTCCGCGAACACCTCGGCGATGTGCCGCTCGGTCGGCGCGAAGCCGAAATCCGGCGTGAGCGCGACGCGCAGGCGCGACAGATCGATCCGCGCTGGCACGGCGAAGTCCTCGGGCCGGCGGATCGTGCGGCCGTGCACCGTGGTCGCCAGCGGATCGCGCGCATCGTCGCTGACCATGGCGGAGAGCAGCAGGCACAGGTCCGGCACGGTGCGCGCCATCGGACCGGCGACAGAAAGGTTGTTCCAGCCAAGCCCGCGCCGCTCGTTGGCGACCAGGCCCGGCGTCGGACGGAACCCGACGATGCCGGAGAACGCGGCGGGATTGCGCAGCGAGCCGCCGGTGTCGGAGCCGGAGCAGATCGGCACCATCCCGGTCGCCAGCGCCACCGCCGATCCGCCCGACGAGCCGGCGGCGGAGCGCGTCGGATCGAACGGGTTGCCGGTCGCGCCATAGACAGCGTTGCGCGTGTTGGCGCCGGCGCCGAATTCCGGCGTGTTGGTCTTGCCGACCACGATCGCACCGGCCTCGCGCACCGCCGCCACCAGACGTTCGTCCGCCGCGGGGATATGATCGCGGAAGATCGTGCTGCCGGATGTGGTGCGCAGGCCCTCGGTCTCCTGCAGGTCCTTGATGCCGATCGGCAGGCCGTGCAGTGCCGGCAGGTCGTCGCCGCGCGCCACCGCCGCATCCGCTGCCTTCGCGGTCACACGTGCCCGATCGAAGTCATGCGCGACCATGGCGTTCACTGCGTGGTCCACAGCTTCGATGCGGGCGATGCAGCTTGCCAGGAGTTCGGTCGGCGCCAGCTTCTTCTGGCCGATCAGGCGGCGGGCTTCGACCGCGTCGAGATCGCAGGCTTCGGTCATGGGTCTCCAATCCCCAATATCGCGGCAATCACCTGTCGAAGGGAAGCCTGATCCGCCTCGGACAGTCTTCCAAGGCGACGCAGGACGAGCGCTTGTTCGATCGTGGCGAAGACGGGCTTCACGACAGATGGTTTAAGCAGGCTTGCGGTCTCCCATTCGCGGATCACAGCGTCAGAGTGGCCCTGTGCCAGCCGAACTTGACTGGTGATCGCCATCACCACGACGTCGGGCCGGGCCGTGTTGTATGAGCGGCGACTGACGACTACCGCAGGTCGCCGCTTTGAAGTGGTCTGGCTGGTGAATGGAAATGGCACCAGGACGATATCGCCGAAGTCATAAGGCATCGTACACGTCGTCGTCCGGATTGCTCCAGATCGCGGCGAAAACGGCGACGCTGGCGGCTGTCGCGGCTCTGGTCAGCGCCCGCTCCTGTTCGCGCAGTCGGATGAATTCAACGAAATCCTCCACCTCGACAATGCGCTCCGGCGGCAGCGAGCGGATTTTTTGCAACAGCGACGATGTATCCGTCGGCATGGCAGTGCCTCTCTTTCAGTACCCCAGCGCCAGTCCGTCCTTGCGCGGTTCGGACCCGCCGATCAGACAGCCGCGCGAGCGGTCGATCCAGATCGCCTGGCCGCCACCATGGGGACGTTCTACCGCTTCCAGCCCGTGCCCCAGGCGCACCAGCGCGTCGCCGATGTCGCGCGGAATGCCGCGTTCGATCTGCACCTTGCCCTTCAACGGGAACAGCCGTGGCAGGTCGATCGCCTCCTGAATGTCGAGGCCGTATTCCAGCATGTTGGTGAGGAACAGCGAATGCCCCATCGGCTGGAAGTGCCCGCCCATCACGCCGTATGGCATCACCGCCTTGCCGTCCTGCATCACCATGCCGGGAATGATCGTGTGCATCGGCCGCTTGCGCGGGGCGATGCAGTTGGGATGGTCGCGCTCGACACGGAAGCCGAAGCCGCGGTTCTGCAGCATCACGCCGGAGCGCTCGGCCAGGATCGCCGAGCCAAAACCCTCGAACAGCGAGTTGATGAAGCTGCACGCGTTGCCGTCCTGATCGACCACGCAAAGATAGATCGTGTCGCGATGCGGTGGCAGCAGCGCCTCGCCGGCGGACGGCAGCGACCGTAGCGACCTGGTGTCGTCGATCAGGGCGCGCAGGTCGGACAAGTACTTGCCGCTCAGCAGCTTCTTCACCGGCACATCGACCTGCGACGGATCGGCGATAAAGGCGTCGCGGTCGCGATAGGCGAGTCGCGCGGCCTCGATGTGGCGGTGGTAGCGCAGCGCACTCAATGCACCGTCGGGGGCTGACGGCAGCCCGCCAAGCATGCCCAGGATCATCAGGCCGACGATGCCCTGGCCGTTGGGCGGGCATTGATACACGTCGTAGCCATGCCAGTTCAGCGTGATCGGTTCGACGAAATCGGCGTTGGCGAGGCCGGCGGCGAAATCCTCCTCGGTGTGAAGACCGCCACGCGCACGCAGCGTGGCGACGATATCCGCCGCGACCGGTCCTTCGTAGAACGCCTTGGCGCCGTGGCCCGCGATGCCGCGCAGCGTCTCGGCCAGCGCGGGATTGCGAAAGATGTCGCCAGGGTTTGGTGCGACGCCGTTCGGCAGGAACGCGTGCGCACCGTTCTTGCGCAGTTTGGCCTCGGACCGCTTCCAGTCCCACGCGACCTTCGAGTGCACCGGCCAGCCGTCGGCCGCGAAGCGGATCGCCGGCTGCAATAGTTCGTCCAGCCCCTTGCGGCCATGCGCCTTCAGCAGCGTCTCCCAGGCGTTGATCGCGCCCGGGACGGTGACGGCGTGCGCCGAGGTGTTCTCCAGCGCGGCGATGCCGTGCTGTTCGTACCAGTCGATCGTGGCTGCTGCCGGCGCGCGACCGGAGCCGTTGAGTGCGACCACCTTGCCGGCGCCGGCCGGCGCATAGAGGCAGAAGCAGTCGCCGCCGATGCCGGTCGATTGCGGCTCGATCACGCACAGCACCGCGCATGCCGCGACCGCCGCATCCAGTGCATTACCGCCGGCGCGCAGTACATCGAGGGCGGTCAGCGTGGCGGCCGGCATCGAGGTGGCGGCCATGCCATGCGTCGCGTAGACAGGGCTGCGGCCAGGCAGGTGGTAATCGCGCATTCTTCGGGTCGCTCCAGTTGGCTTGCCACCGGGCTTGACCCGGTGGTCAGGGATCGGCAAGTCCGCCAGTATGACGCAGCAACCGATCACTGACCACCGGAGCAAGCCGGTGGCAAGCCACTGGAGCGCGGCCGATGGCCGAAACGATCGCCTATAGCGACTTCGAACGGGTCGATATTCGTGTCGGCACTATCACCGACGCGCAGCCGTTCCCGCAGGCGCGCAAGCCGGCGTACCAGTTGGTCATCGACTTCGGCCCGGAGATCGGCAGCAAGCGGTCCTCGGCGCAGCTTACCGTGCACTATCGGCCCGATCAGCTCATCGGCCGGCAGGTCTGCGCGGTGGTGAACTTTCCGCCGCGTCAGATCGGCCCATTCATCAGCGAGGTGCTGACACTGGGCATGCCGGACGAGGAGGGCGCGGTCGTGCTGGTCAAGCCCGACTTCAAGGTACCGAACGGCGGCAAGCTGTTCTGATGGCGGCGCACTACTACGCGGTGTCGTGGGATCAGTTGCACCGCGACGCCCGCGCGCTGGCGTGGCGGCTGATGGACAGGGGCCCGTTCGCGGGCATCGTCGCGATCACTCGCGGCGGGCTGATCCCGGCGGCGATTATCGCTCGCGAGTTGGACGTGCGGCTGGTGGAGAGCGTGTCGATGGTCTCCTACGCGGCCGCGGGCGGCGGCACGCTGATCGAGGAATCGAAGGGAGGCGAGCCGTTGGTGATCAAGCCGCCGGCCGCGGCGGGGGACGGGGCCGGGTTTCTGATCGTCGATGACCTTGTGGATACCGGGGCCACCGCTCGCGCCGTGCGGGCGCTGCTGCCGCGGGCGCATTTCGCCACTGTCTATGCCAAGCCGGAGGGACGCGGGACGGTGGACACGTTCATCACCGAGGTGTCGCAGGACACCTGGATCCTGTTTCCCTGGGACACCGAGCCGCAGTTCGTCGCACCGATCGTCAAGCGCGGAAACTGACAGGCCGAATTTTGGCCGCCAAAAATGCCGAGTGCGATTGCGCACGGCTTTCGCTATTGCTCGGACCGCAATTGATCCCAGGCAGAGCCAAGAGGATTGGATGTCTGATGCTCCAACGCAGTCTGCTGCACCTGATGCCGGCACACAGGCAGGTTATCGGCCGTCCAGCCTGTTCGGTCCCGATCTGACGCTGTCCCCATTCGCCCAGAGCCGCCTTGGCTGGTGCCTCATGGGCTGGGACTGCCAGGTGCGCGGCCTGCAACTCCACGACTGTGATGATGCGTTCATGACTGCCTGTGGAGCACTGAGCCAGCAGTTTCGATTGAATCCACGGCTTGCCCCACAGGCGGCGGCGCCAAGCTTTCTGAACGCTCTGCAGCCCGATGACTGGGACACGCTGTACGGGTTGTTGCGACTGGCGGGTCCGACCCTCGCGTGGTCCGACGTCCCCGGCGCACAGCGGAACCCCGTGACCGGAGGTCCGGTGTCGCGAGGGAAGATCGACTCATCGGGGACTTTCGTGCCACCCGCACCCGATGACCTGATCGCGGGATTCGGAGTGCCCTCGCCGGCGATCAAGGTCGGCAAGCGTTTTCCGTTTGCCTCCGATCTGGACGTGCATCTGTATCTCTACCTCGACAAGGATGCCTATGCGAACGAGATGAAGTATTTCGCCTCGGGCGGTGGGGTCCAGTTCGGCGGCAAGACAAGCGGAGGAACACCGCTCAAGCTCCGCCTTGGCGTAGGGCGGGATAGCGCCGGCGGCGGGGCGGGATTCATAAACCTGCAGATCGGACCCGACTTCGCGCCCATGACTCAGCCACGATGACAGACGCTTCTCTTATCTCGCCGTAACTCCGGCGCGGCTGCTGAGCAACTCCTCCGCCTGCGCGGCCATCGCGCGGATGCTGTCGGCTGCCGGAACGAGCTGGTCCATGATCCCGATGACCTCACCGACATAGACCGCGATCTTGTCGGCATCGGCATCGGCGATCGCCTGCATATAGGCGGGCTGCAGTTCCTCGGCCACCAGGCGCAGTTCATCCTCCTTGCCGGCCCAGCGGTCGGTGAAGCTGTTGCCCAGCACGCGTCCGGTGAACTCGGCGGGCCAGGCGGCTCCGCGAGCGACGTCGCCGGCGGACTGCCGCAGTGTTCCGTCGCCGTTGCCGGCCAGCGCGGCACGTTGCAGGTTCGGGTGGACCAGCGCCTCGGGACTGGCCCACAGGCGCGAACCCACCAGCACGCCATCGGCACCCAGCATCAACGCGGCAGCAAGGCCGCGGCCGTCGGCGATGCCGCCGGCGGCTACCAGCAGCGTGGCGGGGCTACGCCGCGCCAGCAGATCGGCGACCTCGGGCACCAGCGTCATGGTCGCGCGTTTTGCACCGTGGCCGCCAGCCTCGGTGCCCTGGGCGACGATGATGTCGGCGCCGACGTCCAGTGCAGTTTCAGCGTGCCGCATGTCCTGCACCTGGCAGATCAGCAGCCGTCCTGCAGCCTTGATGGCGGAAGCGAACGGGCTCGGATCGCCGAACGACAGCATCACCGCGGCCGGCGCGTGCGCCAGCGCCGCATCCAGTACGGCAGGCTGCTTCGCCAGCGCCCAGGTGATGAAACCGCAGCCGACGCGCGCGTTGCCGGCCTCGGCGAACTCCCGTGCGAGCCATTGCGCATCGGAGGAACCGCCACCGATCAGACCGAGCCCGCCGGCCGCGGTGACAGCGGCGGCAAGCCTGCCACCGGCCGCGCCACCCATCGGGGCATTCAGGATCGGATGCTCGATGTTGAGCCGTTCGGTCAGGCGCGTGCGAATTGTCATGGCGATCACTCGAACACTGCAACGGCACGGATCGGGCTTGCCGTGCCGCCGCGTATCTTCAACGGGAAGCCGATGAAGCGAAAGCGTCCGCGCCCCACCAGCTTGTCCAGGTTCGCGAGGCACTCCATGTGCGTGATGCCGCGTTCGGCACACGCCATGTGCGCGAGGTAGTTGGGCTCGCCCTCCGGCGCCGGACTGATCGCCTCGACGCCGAACATCAGGATGCCGCGGTCCGCCAGCCAGTGCACCGATTCCAGTGCCAGACCGGGGAAGTCGTGCAGATAGCCCGGCTTGCCGAGCAGCCGATCGTTGGTCGCCATATAGATCAGCACGGTATCGCGCGGACGGATGTCCTGGCCTGATCGGTCGAGCGCCGCCTCCATCTCCGGCACCGTGATCGCGTGCTTCAGCGGCACGTGCGACAGGTCGAGACAGATCGCCGACGTATAGAAATTCTCCAGCGGCACTTCGTCGATCGACAGTGCACCGGGTCGCGGATCGAAGTGCACCGGCGCATCGACATGCGTGCCGGCATGATCCGACAGCGCGATCGACAGCGCCTTCGAGGTGAACACCGTGTTGCCGGCGATCTTCTTCTCGGAGTGATCGCCCCACACCGTGACGATGACCGGCGGATGCGACGGATGGGTCTGGGTGCGGTGGAACAGCTCGCGGCTGAGGTCGATCAGTTCCATGTGCGTGGCCTTCGCGGCTGGTGAGTGGCGATGCTACGCTCACGCATCGCACGGGAGGAAGCAACCATGGCCGGATTGTCCGATGTCCTCGAGACGACGCAGCTTGAGAAGGTGGCGGGCGGGTTCGTGTTCACCGAGGGACCGTTGTGGCACCCCGATGGGTTCTATTACTTCGTCGATATCCGCCAGAACCTGCTGTACCGCATGGTACTCGGGCAGAAGCCGGAGGTGGTGCGCAAGACGATCGGCGGCAACGGCACGACGTTCGATCTACAGGGACGGCTGGTCCAGTGCGAGGGCGATGGCCGCATGGTGACGCGGCTCGATGCGAACGGTGCGGTGACGACACTGGCGGATCGCTTCGAGGGCAAGAAGCTGAACCGGCCGAACGACGTGATCTGCCATTCCAACGGCTCGCTGTACTTCACCGATCCGGGCTATCGCGTGCCGATGGCGGAACGCGAGCTGGATGCGGCGGTGTACCGCATCGCGCCGGACGGCACGGTGAGCCTGGCGGTGCAGGTGGAGTACCCCAACGGCCTGGCGCTGTCGCCGGACGAGCGCACGCTCTACATCGCGAACACGCGGTGGTGCCAGTACATCCACGCGGTGGAACTCGACGCTGCGGGCAACATGGTGCGACGGCGCGTGTTCGCCGACATGTCGGCCGACGGCACCAACGGCGTGCCGGATGGCATGAAGGTGGATCAGGCTGGGCGGGTGTTCTGCACCGGCACCGGCGGCGTGTGGGTGTTCGCGCCGGACGGGTCGAAGATCGGCATCATCGAGATGCCCGAGGTGTGCGCCAACGTTGCGTTCGGCGGTCCGGATTTGCGCACCTTGTTCCTCACCGCCAGCACGTCTGTCTATACGCTGCGGGTCAGGACGCCGGGGACGGCGCATCCGTGGTACAAGGTGCGCGGTCGCTGAACCCGCCCTATTGTCATCCCCGCGAAAGCGGGGACCCAGGCACTGTGCGGCTTCCCTGGGTTCCCGCGTTCGCGGGAATGACATCCTTAGCGGCGCACCGCGGTGCCATCGGCACTTGTGGCGCTACCTGACGGCTGCGCGGTAGATTTCGTCGGTGAAGGCTGGGGGCACATCGCCTACCATGCGCACCCGCAGCGCTTCGATGTCGGCGTCGAACAGGTCGGCGCCGATGCGCGCCACCACCGCGGGAATTTCCCGCTTCATGCAGGGGATGTCGCCGATCGGCAGGCCCAGGCTGACGAAGCCGGACGGGTTCTGCACGTGGATGTGCTTCAACAGCGGCGCGGTGCCCGGCGTCTTCTCGATCAGCTCGTGTCCAGCGCCCAGATAAGGATAGGCGCCGAGCAATTCGTCCTGCTGGTCCGGTGGCGGCGTGTAGCGGTCGCGCCAGCGCATGATCCGGCCGTCGAAATCCCGCAGCTCCGGCCGGGCGGCGAGATCGCCGGTATAGCCGCTGCCGGCGATCACGTAGTCGAGCCGGTAGGTCGTGCCATTGATCGTCGACTCGACCTGGCCGTCGCGTTCCGCTGCGTTGCTCCATGGCGCGGAAAGATGCAGGTGGAAATTGGGGAATTTCACCGCGCGCTCGATCGCGTCGTTGGTCGGCATCGAGCCGGCGCGGAAGAAGCGGACCGCGTGGAGCCACCGATCGGCATCCGGTAGCCGGTGGAAGTTGTCGATCGCACCGGGAAAGAACCGTGCGCCGATCACCGGAATTGCGGCGGGCGTGTCGCGCCGGCAGAACAGGTGCACCGCCGCGGCGCCGTGTTCAAGCGCCACGCCGGCAGCGTCGAACGCGGAAGCGGCTGCGCCGATCACGCCGACGATCTTGCCGCGTAGCGCGGCAAAGTCGATCGCATCCTCGGTATGCGCGTAGCGGGACGGCGGCAGGTTCCGGGTCAGCACCTCCGGCGTGTACTTGTCGCCGCCGCCGCGGAAGCCGGTGGCGATGATGATCTTGCGCGCGGTTTCGCTGGCCGCGCCGTTCGTGGTTTCGAGATGCAGCCGGAAATGGTCGGCCTCCGGCTCGATCCGCGTCACCAGCGTGCCGTAGCGCGGCTCGATGCCGAGGAAATGCTTGAACCAGATGATGTATTCGGCCCAGTCGGTGCGCGCAATGCGCTCGATCGCGTCGTACGCTTCCTGCCCGTGGCGCGCTTCGTACCAAGCCTGGAAACTCAGCGCCGGGATGCCGTATTCGGGGCCAGGCAGGCCCTTCGGGGTGCGCAACATGTTCATCCGCGCCGCGGTCAGCCAGATGCCAGTGCTCCGTTCGTCCGGCGCGGATTCCAGGATGGCGACCTTGCCGATCCCGGCGCGGCGCAGCGCGAACGCCAGCGTGCTGCCGCTCTGGCCGCCGCCGATGATGGCAACGTTGTGGTCGACGCCAAGGCGATCAGGCACCCAATTCGCGGCATCGGGGCCGATGATGCGCAGGGCGGCGCGTGCGCCGGCGTCAGGATCGTGCGTCTGGTCCATGTGTTGCCTCCTGCGTCCACCGTGACGGACGGCACCGACTATGCCGGGTTCCATATTTCGAGTCTGCACCCGAAACTGGCCGACGACGTCCCCGTCGCCATTCCCGCGCAAAGCCTGCCCTCGCGAAAGCGGGGGGCGGGAACCCAGGGCGAGGTCCGTACGATTGCTTTGGGTCACCGCCCCCGCTTTCGCGAGGGCAGGCTTTGCGCGGGGATGACAAACGGGGGCGGTTCCGCTCCTCGCAATGACGGTGGTGTCCAGTCCCGTTACGCCTTGCTCACGCCCCAGAAAACCGGGGCCGGACCTTTCAGCGGGTCGCTGATCCGCTTGCTCCACGCGGCGCGCGGCATGTAGCGGCCGAGCGGAACGAACGGCACCGACTCGAACGCAGCCAGTTGGATCTCCCGCTCCAGCCGCGTCTGCTCGGTGGCATCGTCGCTGTCCAGCCAGGCATTGTATGCCGCCTCGATGCGCGGAATCTCTGGCCAGCCGATCCACGCATCCTTGCCGTTGCCGCGCAGTAACGAGCCCAGCAGCGGATCGCGATACTCGGGCACCGGTGTCACGCTGACGAACAGCGACCAGCCGCCCTTGTCCAGCGGCTGCTTGCTGGCGCGGCGTTGCAGCACCGTGCCCCAGTCCATCGCCTGATCGTCGATCTTAATGCCGATCCGTGACAGCGCATCGGCGACGACGAGCGATGCCGAGTTGTAGAACGGCTGGTCGGTGGTGTGCAGCAGCACCAGACGCTCGCCGTGGTATCCGGCATCCTCCAGCATCGCCTTCATGGCGTCCGGTCGAAGGCGGTCCGTCAGCGCATTTATCCCTGCCAGGTCCACCTCGGGCTTGCCGGTGGCGAGGAAGCCCATCGGCACGATCGTCCCGTCGGGGTCGCCGCCCATGATCGCGTCCATCACCGCGCGCTGGTCGATCGCCGCCATGATCGTCCGCCGCAGCTTCACGTTGTCGGTCGGCGCGGTGACGTGGTTGGGGCGTAGCTGGCTGATGAACCCCCATTGATCCAGCCGCCCGGTGACTACGTTCCGTGCCTGCTGCAGCATCGGCAGCAGGTCCGGCATCGGCATTTCCAGCCAGTCCACCTCGCCGGTCACCAGCGCGACCGCCGACGTTGCGGGGTCGGGGATCATCTTCCACTCCACCCGGTCCACCAGCACGCGATGCCCGCCCGAAGTGAAACTCGCCGGTTCGTCGCGCGGCACATAGCGTTCGAACGGCACCAGTGCCGCATGGCTGCCGATCACGTACTCGTCCTTCAGGAAGCGGAACGGTCCGGAACCGACGATCTCGGTCATCTGCTTGAACGGATCGGTGCCATTGGCGATACGCTCCGGCACCATCACCGCTGCGGTCTGGAATTTCGACAGCAGTTTCGGCAGCGCGGGAAACCGCTTGTTCAGCCGCAATGCGATGGTGCGGTCGTCCGGCGCCTCCAGCGCATCGAGCCGCGCCGCCAGCGTCGCGCCGGCGGGATCGCGCTGCATCCAGCGCCGCAGCGAGGCGGTGCAGTCGCGCGCCAGCACCTTAGCGCCGTCGTGGAACCACAGGTTCTCGCGCAGCGTCATCACCCAACGCCTGCCGTCGTCCTCCACCACGTAGCCGGCCAGCATCTGCGGCTTCGGGTTCATCTCAGCGTCGCGACCGAACAGCACGTCGTAGATCATGAAGCCGATGTTCCGCGTGGTCATGGCACTGGTCCACACCGGATCGAGGCTCGCCAACGGCGACTGCGGCACGAAGTTCAGTGTCTGCGTGGTGCCGCCGATGGCGGGGTGGGCAAGCGGCGCGGCAACGGCAGCGGCCGCTCCGAGCAGCAGGCGGCGTCGGTGCATCCCTGGGTTTCCTCCGGTTCGCAGCGAGCCTAGCGCGGCGACGCGGGCCGCTCCATCTCCTCGCGCACTTCGAGCTCGATCGCATCCAGTAGGCGCGACGGAAAGTGGCGCGGCACGCCCTGGGCGATGAACACGATCCGCGTGGTGTGATCGGCTGACGGCCAGCGATCGAGGAACTCGGGCGGCGAAACGACATGCTGCACACCGTGGATCACCGCCGGCTGGCCGGGCATTTCCGCGATGTCCACCAGCCCCTTCAACCGCAGCATCCGGGCACCGCAGTGCTCGGCCAGCGCTTCGAGCAGCAGGGTCAGCGCCAACGCCGGGATCGGACGATCGCGCTGCAAAACGAAAGTCGTGATGCCGTCGCTGTGTTGCGCGCGGACGAACGGATTGCGCGCCGATGGTTCGGGCAAATCGGCAAAGTGTGTGGCGACGTCGGTGCCGGTGAACAAACGGTCGGGTGCGACCTCGCGGGCGGCGTACCTTGCGGCAGAGGGATTGAGCACGGCAAGCTGAGCGCACAGCGCGTCGGTGGATGTAGCGAGATCGGTCTTGCTGAGCAGCAGCGTGTCCGCCAGTGCCACCTGGCGGCGTGCTTCCGGGTGGCGGTCGAGCGTCGCCTCGCCGTGCAGCGCATCGACCACGGTAACGATGCCGTCGATGGCGTGGTGTTGCGCGATGTCGCGATCGGTCATCAGGGCGTGCAGGATCGGCGCCGGGTCGGCGAGGCCCGAGGTCTCGATCAGCACCCGGTCATAGCCGATGTCGCCGGCCTCGCGGCGACGTTGCAAATCCAGCAGCGTGGCGACCAGGTCGCCGCGCACTGCGCAGCACAGGCAGCCGGTGGTCAGCGCCAGCAGCGTCTCGTCGCTGGCGGCGATCAGTTCGTGATCCAGGCCGATCTCGCCGAACTCGTTGACGATGACCGCGGTGCGCGCGAAGCCGGGATCGCGCAGGATGCGCGAGATCAGCGTGGTCTTGCCACTGCCGAGAAAGCCGGTGACGATGGCGACAGGGATAATGGCGTGAGGCGGCAATGGATGGCACTCTGCTGACGGACGCTGCGGCGTTGCGGGCGCTCTATGGCGAGCCGTCGGAGCCCGCGGTCGCCAAGGAGATCGACTACGTTCATCCGCATTATCGCGCGATGATCGAGGCTTCGCCATTCATGGTGATGGCGACCAGCGGGCCGGACGGGCTCGACGTATCGCCGCGTGGCGATCCGCCCGGGTTTGTGGTGGTCGAGGACGACAGGACGCTGCTGATCCCAGACCGGCGGGGGAACAATCGTACCGACAGCCTGAACAACCTGATCGCCGATCCGCGGATCGCGCTGCTGTTCCTGATCCCAGGCGTGGGCGAGACGCTGCGGGTGAACGGCCGGGCGGAGATATCCGTCGATCCGACCCTGCTCGAGCGGTTCCCGGCGCAGGGCAAGCTGCCGCGCTCGGTGATCGTGGTGCATGTCGAGCGCGTGTATTTCCAGTGTCCGAAGGCGCTGGTGCGATCCGATCTGTGGAACCCGGCGAACCACGTGGAGCGGCGGAGCTTGCCGAGCAGCGGCATGATTCTGGCCGACATTTCCCGCGGACGCGTGGGTGGGCCGGAGTGGGATGCCGCATATCCGGAGCGGCTGAAGGCGACGATATACTGATCCACCGCGTGGCTGTCATTGGTGCCATCAAGACAGCCGACGTAGCCTCTCTTCCGCCGCGGGATAGCTCATCCGACGCAGACAATGGACGTTCTTACCTGCCCCGACCTGTTCCGGCTTGTTATCGCTACGCGAAACAGCGGGCGTCATCTGCGGCACTTCCTGCAGTCGTATCGTTCGCTTGGTATTCGGCCCTTCTACGTGCTGGACAGCCGCTCAACCGACGATACGGCGGAGCTGCTGCGGGCCGCGGGTGCGGACGTCGTCGAGGTCACGCCGGAGGCGGACCGTGTTGAAGCCATGATAGGCCTCCTCGGCACTCTGTGTCGCGGCACTCGGTGGTTACTCCGGCTGGACGACGATGAGTTCCCATCCGAAGTATTGCTCAAGTGGATTGCCGCCAACCTCGCCGACATCGCAATGGACGTCATTCAGCTTCCACGCCGGTGGTGCATCGTCGGAGACGATGGCGTTGCCTGCTACAGTGCGGCTGAGACGTTCTTCTGGCACCCCGAACGCCCCGACCTGAGCGATCCCCAGCCGCGGCTCTTTCGCCCTGACCGTGTCGCTTACTGTTCAGCGATCCACTCGGCCGGCTTCGACTTGGAGAAGGCAGGATTCGCCCCATCGGCAGCCCACCTGTGCCACTTCGATTGGGTCGTCAGGACTGCCGCAGAGCGGATTGCCAAGATTCGCGCATACGAAGCACAGTCTCATGGTGCCGGCCTGGGATTCCTCCGCTTCTATTTGCCGGAAGCGGCGGATCCCCGACGCCATCGGCGCATAGTGATCAACGATGCCGGAATCGCAGCGTTGGCGCGTTCTTTGAGCGACAATCGCGTCGCGCGCTTGCTATGCTCTCACGGAACGGGCTAGGCGTTTGCCGGTCTCGACGACCGTCCGCAGAGGAGCCGTCGCGCGCCATATGGTTGAGCGAGCCATTCTTTGAAGGCCGATCCGCGCGTCATCAGCGGCAGCGTGCGTCTGGTGGAGTTCGGCTTCCAGTGCCGCACGGCGCGTGCGCAGCTCCACCTGCTCCTCTCTAAGCTGCGCCGCTTCGACCGACAGGACGCGTGTCTGATCTTGCGCTCGCGCGACTTCTGCTTCCAGCGAAGCGATGTGCCCGCGCAAATTGGCGGCCTCCTGCTCCAACCGCGCCACCGCCGCTGACAGAGCGTACGCCTGGTTGCGTGTTCGATCGTAAAGAGCGAGCGCGTCCAATGTCGCGGGTCTCACCCCTTCTGGTGTGGCGCCACCCTTCGCGTCAAGCAATGCACGCAGCACGACTGTGGTGCGTTCCAGCCGCTCTATCTCCGCGGCGCCAGTCGCCGGTGCAGGCGGCGATAGCGCGGGGCCGGCGGCCGCCTCCGCCAATGCTGCGTACAACTCGCGTATTTGTGCGACCTGCAGCAGGTATTTGCGCGGGTGCACATAGGGCATGGGCTCCGCTATGGGCACGAGCCTGTCCCGGAGTTGAGTCTGGCCCCGGGCAAAAATCAGCGCGTTCTGCGCGTACCACCATTCGACATCCGGCCTCAGCCAGAAGGCCGAGCGAAGAGCGTCGAAGCATTCGAATCCGTGTTCCCGAAACAGCGCGTTCCAATAGCCGGACCAAGCCTCATTGATGTGGTTCACGCCGCCCTGGTGGGGCATTGCCGCAGAAAAAAGGACCACGTCTCCTAGACTGCACAGCGTCGCCACGAAGCTCGGTCCAGCAGTTGCCGGCAGGTGTTCCGCAACTTCCAGGGACAGGACGAGGTCAAAGCGATCCGAGGTTTCGTGCACCAGTGATCGGCCGCCCGCTATGATGGCTGCCAGATCGCAGGATGTGAAGCAATCAGCAGGGATTTCCAGTTCTGCCTCTGATACCCAATCACCATCGAACCCTTGCACGCGGGTAGCTCCGAGATCGAGCGCCGCTTTTAGCCAGGTTCCGACACCGCACCCTACATCCACCACGGATGCGGGAGGACGTCCGAGGAGATCGAAGACGTGCTCAAGCATAGCGCGCGCCGATGAACTGCTGCCGGCGCGCTGTGCGTCATAGAAGGAGGTGGTATAATAGTCTGAGTTTGCGACAGCCATCATAGCTCCAGCTAGCTTGAACAGCGAAACACCGACAAATTAGCGAATGCGATCGGTGACGACCTCAGACGTCTGAGAGTTTAGAACGATAGTGCGCGATACCGCCAGATATGCCTCCAGCACGTCCTTGCCGAAACACGCCAGGATGACTTGTTCAATCGACTGGTTGGTTGCCAGGAACTCCGCCACCGTGTGCACCGCGATGCGCGCCGCATCCTGGACCGGATAGCCATAGATGCCGCAACTGATCGCCGGAAACGCGATCGATCGCACGCCATGCACCACCGCCAGTTTCAGAACTCTCCGCGTAGCAGCTTGCCAGCAACTCAGGTTCGCCGTGCCTGCCGTCGCGGTAGCGTGGCCCCACCGCATGGATCACGAACCTTGCCGGCAGGCGATAGCCCTTGGTTATCTTCGCCTGTCCAGTCGGACAGCCGCCGAGCAAGCGGCATTCCGCCAACAGTTCCGGTCCCGCGGCGCGATGGATCGCTCCGTCCACCCCGCCGCCTCCTAGCAACAATTCATTTGCCGCATTCACGATCGCGTCCACGGTCAGCTTCGTGATGTCGGCCTCGCGTACCTCGATGCGCTCCATGGCGCGCCTCCGTCAGATCCAATTGCGCCACTTGAACAGGGCGAGCGGGATGATCGCGGTCAGCACAATCACGGCGAGGCCGTAGGGGTAGCCCCAGGACCAGTCGTATTCCGGCATGAACTTGAAGTTCATGCCGTAGATGCCCGCGATCAGTACCGGCGGGATGCCGACCACGGACGCGACTGTCAGCACCTTCATTACGTTGTTCTGTGCAATGTTGATAAATCCCAGCGTGGCATCCAGCAGGAACTGCAGCTTGTCGTTGAGGTGCGTGTCGTAGTCGTTCAGCGATGCAATGTCGCGCTGCAGGGTCTGCAATCGCGGATGCAGTTCCTGCGGCAGCCATGCCTCCGCCGCTGTCTCCAGATAGGGTACGATGCGGCCGGCACTGACCTGGCTTTCGCGGATATGCGAGACGAGGTCACCGATCCGGCCGAGCGTGACCAGCGTTGCGCGGAGCATCCTGTCCTCGCGCTTGCGACCCGACGCGGCCACCATGTCCGCGGCGAAGATGCGATGCGAGACGGTCTCAAGGTCCGCCTTCACCTGCTCCAGCGCATCGGCCTGACGATCGACGACAGCCTCCAGCAGCGCCACCATCACATGCGAGCCGCTGTGTGCCGGGGTCGCGTGGTGGGTCATGAACTGCTCGAACACGCGGCTTGCGGCGAAGCGGACGGTGATTAGCCGGTCGCGCGACAGGACAAAGCCGAATGAAACCGACCGCGGCTCACCGTCGAGGTGGATCACCACCGGCAGGCTGAGATAGAGCGCATCGTCACGCGTGGCGAGGCGGCTGGAGCTTTCGATCTCGTTGATGTCGGCTTCCGTGGGGACGGCGAGGCCGGTCTCGCGGGCGACCCGTTCGGCTTCATCCGGCGTTGGTTCGAGCAGGTCGATCCAGAGCGCCTCGGACAGCGGCTCCGTTATTCGGTCGAGCATTCCGTCGCGGCAGGTGAAGGCGGTCAGCATGCCTCAGCTGTCATGGCCGTCTCTCGGCCATCCACGCCTTCGCCGCTTCAATTCCGCGACCGATCCACCAGCGCGTTCTTGCCGATCCACGGCATCATCGCACGCAGCTTTTCGCCCACCTGCTCGATCGGATGATCCGCCAGCCGCTGGCGCATCGCCTTGAAGCTGGTCTGGTTCACCTTGTTTTCCAGCATCCAGTCGCGGGCGAATTTGCCCGACTGGATGTCGGCCAGCACCCGCTTCATCTCTGCCTTGGTGGCGTCGTTGACGATGCGCGGGCCCGACATGTACTCGCCGTACTCGGCCGTGTTGCTCACCGAGTAGTTCATGTTGGCGATGCCGCCTTCGTACACCAGATCGACGATCAGCTTCACTTCGTGGACGCACTCGAAATACGCCATCTCCGGTGCGTAGCCGGCTTCCACCAGCGTCTCGTAGCCGGCCTTCATCAGCTCGACCAGGCCGCCGCACAGCACGGTCTGCTCGCCGAACAGGTCGGTCTCGCATTCCTCCTTGAACGTCGTCTCGATGATCCCCGCGCGACCGCCGCCAATCGCGCTGGCATAGGACAACGCCACCTCCATCGCGTTGCCGGACGGATTCTGCTGCACGGCGACCAGGCACGGCACGCCGGCGCCGCGTTGGTACTCGCTGCGCACTGTATGACCGGGGCCTTTCGGCGCGATCATGAACACGTCGATATCGGGGCGCGGATCGAGCAGGTTGAAGTGCACGTTCAGCCCATGCGCAAACGCGAGCGCCGCACCTTTCTTCATGTTCGGCCCAAGCTTGTCGCGATACAGATCGCCTTGGCCTTCGTCCGGCGTCAGCACCATCACCACGTCGGCCGATTTCGCGCAGTCGGCCGGGTCCATCACCTTCAGTCCCGCGGCTTCCGCCTTCGCCACGCCGCCCGAGTTCGGGCGCAGTCCCACGACGACGTCCTTCACGCCGCTATCTTTCAGGTTGTTGGCGTGGGCGTGGCCCTGGCTGCCATAGCCGATGATGGCGACGCGCTTGCCCTTGATCAGGTTCACATCGGCGTCGCGGTCATAGTAAACGCGCATCTGTTGCTTGCTCCTGCTATTTGGGGAGATCGGCGGCCGAGGGCTCGAACTTCATCGGGCGCCACGCATAGTGGTCGGCACCCGCCGCGATGCGGAACCAGCTTCGCCCGGTGACCGTATCGACCATCATGGTGAGGCCGGCGCCCGATGGCTGCACGATCAGGTAGCGGCCCGGTGCGTCGGCATCTTGTGTTGGCGGCGCGGCGTTGAGCGAACCGGACATGGCCCAGGCTCTCCAGCTTTGATGACGGAAAGCGACCCTAGATCGTTCGCACGCCGCGCGCCATTGCGACGATGCCGGTGCGTGACACCTCGGCCAGGCCGAGATGGCGCATCAGGTCGATGAATGCGTCGAGCTTGTCCGTGGCGCCGGTAAGTTCGAACACGAAGCTCTCCTGCGTCGCGTCGATCACGCGGGCACGGAACGCGTCGGCGATGCGCAATGCCTCGACGCGCTTTTCGCCGATGCCCGTCACTTTGATCAGCGCCATCTCGCGCGCAATGTGCGGTCCTTCCCGCGTCAGATCAGCGATGCGGTGCACCGGCACCAGGCGATCGAGCTGCGCCTTGATCTGTTCGATCACCATCTCGGTGCCGGAGGTGACGATGTTGATGCGGGAACGGCCGCCCTCGCTTTCCACCGGGGCGACGGTGAGGCTGTCGATGTTGTAGCCCCGGCCGGAGAACAGGCCGATGACGCGCGCGAGCACGCCGGCTTCGTTCTCGACCAGTACCGCAATGGTGGCGCTGCGTAATGTGTTGTCGGGCATTCTTCGTATTCCATTCGTCATTCCCGCTTGCGCGGGGATGACGGGCGGGTTCAGACCAGCACCAATCCCTCGTCGGTGATGCCGGCGGCTTCGTGGTCATGCTCGGAGCCAAGGATCATCTCGTTGTGCGCGGCACCGCTCGGGATCATCGGGAAGCAGTTCTCCTTCGGGTCCACCGCGATGTCGGCGATCACCGCGCAATTCGTCGCCAGCATCTCGCGGATCACGTCATCGACCTGCTCGACGCGTTCGGCGCGCAAGCCGACGGCGTGGAAGCTGTCCGCCAGCTTGACGAAATCCGGCAGTGCCGCGCTGTAGCTTTCCGAATAGCGCCCGCCGTGCAACAGTTCCTGCCACTGGCGAACCATCCCCATGTACTGATTGTTCAGGATGAACACCTTTACCGGCAGTCGGTACTGCGCCAGCGTGCCCATCTCCTGGATATTCATCAGTACGCTCGCCTCGCCGGCGATATCGATCACCAGCGCATCCGGATGTGCCACCTGCACGCCCATCGCGGCCGGCAGTCCGTAACCCATGGTGCCGAGACCGCCGCTGGTCATCCAATGATTCGGCTGCTCGAAGTGGAAGTGCTGGGCGGCCCACATCTGGTGCTGGCCGACCTCGGTGGTGATGAAGATCTCCTGGCCCACCGCGCGGGTCAGTTCATACAGCCGCTGGATGGCGTATTGCGGCTTGATGATCGCGCCGGGCGTCATGTCCTGGGTGAACTTCAGGCTGTCCTTCGCGCGCCAGGTATCGATGTGTCGCCACCACGCCGCCAGCGCCTGTGTGTCAGGCACCGTGGCATCGGCCTTCCAGGCGGCGATCAGCGCATCCAGCGTGCGGCCGGCGTCGCCCACGATGGCTACATCGACCGGCACGTTCTTGTTGATGGATGAGGGATCGATGTCGGCGTGGATCTTCTTCGATCCCTGGCTGAACGCGTTCAGCCGCCCGGTCACCCGGTCGTCGAACCGCGCGCCAATATTCAACAGCACGTCGCAGCCATGCATCGCAAGGTTGGCCTCGTAGGTGCCGTGCATGCCCAGCATACCGAGGAACTGCGGATCGGAGGCGGGATAGGCGCCGAGACCCATCAGCGTGTTGGTGACCGGGAAACCGGTCATGCGGGCGAACTGCCTCAACGCCGCCGAGGCCGCGGGTCCGGCGTTGATCACACCGCCGCCGGCATAGATCACCGGCCGCTTCGCGTGTTTCAGCAGGGCGATCGCCTTGGCAATCTGGCCGTGGTCGGGCTCGGTCTGCGGACGGTAGCTCGCGTGGCCCGAGGCCGGTTCGGTGTAGGGCGCCTTGCCGATCACGATGTCCTTCGGCAGATCGATCACCACCGGGCCGGGCCGACCGGAACGGGCGACGTAGAACGCCTCGTGCACCACCCGCGCCAGGTCCTCGGCGCGCTTGACCAGGTAGTTGTGCTTGGTGGCGGGGCGGGTGATGCCGGTGGTGTCCGCCTCCTGGAACGCGTCGTTGCCGATCAGGTGGGTGGGTACCTGGCCGGTCAGGCAGACCACCGGGATCGAGTCCATAAGTGCGTCCACCAGTCCGGTCACCGCATTGGTGGCGCCCGGGCCGGAGGTGACCAGCACGACGCCTACCTTGCCGGTGGAGCGGGCGTAGCCCTCGGCGGCATGCACCGCGCCGCCCTCCTGGCGGACCAGGATGTGGCGGATCGCGTTCTGCTTGAACAGCGCATCATAGATCGGCAGTACGGCGCCGCCGGGGTATCCGAAGATGACCTCTACGCCCTGGTCCTTCAGGGCGCGCAGGAGAACTTCTGCTCCCGATTGGGTCTCGTCTGCCGACATGGTCGTGCTCCGGGCGGTAACGGGGGCGCACCGATAGGCCGGATGGTGCGGTGCGTCAACCCATGCTTTCAATAAATGCCAATATATCAGGGTAATTCCTTTCCAAAAGTTTCACCTCCTCGCCAATTCGCGCATGGATCGTATGCGTACGTGACGGGGCTGCGAGCGGATGATGGCGGAACCAGGTTGCCTGGCGCTTGGTGTACTGGCCGGTGACCAGGTCCACCCGCCGCGTTGCCTCCTCGAGGCTGATCTGTCCCCGCAGGCAGGCCGCGAGTTCGGGCACGCCGTGCGCCCGCATGGCTGGCAGCGCAGGGTCCAGGCCGAGCGCAAGGAGTGCCCGTACCTCGTCGAGGGCACCCCGCTCCAGCATCGCCGCGAGACGCGCATGGATGGCCGTGCGGAGGTCCTCCCGCGGCGGGTCGAGCAGGATGGCGGCAAAGCACCACGGGGCAGGGCACGCCGGCTGCGCCTGCCAAACGGCCAGCCCGGTGCCGGTGCCCCGCCACACTTCCCAGGCGCGGGCGATCCGTTGGCTGTCAGTGGGGCGGATCTTAGCGGCGGTCGCCGGATCGACCTCGGCGAGGCGGACGTGCAGCGCTACTGGGCCGATCTGCTTGAGCAGTGCCCGTGCCTCCGTGCGTGCGCCCGGGCCGGGATCGGGGATGGCAGCGATACCGTCGGTCAGCGAGGCGAAATAGAGCCCGCTGCCGCCGGTAAGGATCGGCAGCCGACCGGCCTGGTGCGCGCGATCCATCTCCGCCAAGGCAGCGTCGTGCCACCACGCGACGCTGCCTGGGTCGGCCGCCGGTCGGATGCCATAGAGCGCGTGGGGGACGCGGGCCTCCTCGTCAGGGGTCGGCCGCGCCGTCACCACGCGCAGCTCCCGGTATACCTGCATGGCGTCGGCATTGATGACCGTGCCGCGCCAGCGCTCGGCCAGTTCCAGGGCCAGCGCGGATTTCCCGCTGGCGGTAGGACCGGCCACTATCAGGGCGAGTGGCGGTGTCAGTGACCGGAGCTCGCGATGAACCCGTCAGGGTAGGGATGGATCGCCGCGGTATTGGCCATGGGTTCGCCCTTGCTGTTTGAACCGGCCGCTCGGAACGTGAATCCTTGCTGCCGGCGTCCGTGGCGGCTTTATCACTGGCTGCTTGCGGCCCCACAGTCCATCTGTGGGGGTGGCTCAGCCCGCATGCCGGCCGCATGATTGGTAGGGTAGGACGGGGATAACCAGAATGGCAGCAACTGTCGGTTCAAACCAAACCAGCGGCAGCGACTGGCCCGAGCTCCCCTTCGCCGACTGGGCGGATACCTGCGCGACGCTGCATCTTTGGACACAGGTGATCGGCAAGATCCGACTGGCTCACGCGCCGATGATCAACCACTGGTGGCAGGTGCCGCTGTACGTGACCTGTCGTGGACTGACGACGTCGCCGATCCCCTATGGTGCCCGGAGTTTCCAGATCGACCTCGACTTCATCGACCACCGCCTGAATATTCTGACCAGCGAAGGCAAGGTCGAAACCGTGCCGCTTGCTCCGCTATCGGTTGCCGATTTCCATGCCGAAGTCATGGGCCGGCTGCGCGGCCTCGGACTGGAGACCCACATCTGGACGATGCCGGTCGAGATCGCTGATGCCATACCGTTCGACCAGGACCACGAGCATCACTGCTACGACCCGGAATACGTGCATCGGTTCTGGCGCGCTCTGGTGCAGGTCGAACGGGTGTTCACCCGGTTCCGGTCGGACTTCATCGGAAAGGTAAGCCCGGTGCATTTCTTCTGGGGGAGTTTCGATCTGGCCATCACGCGGTTTTCCGGGCGGGTCGCGCCCAAACTGACCATCAACACACCGAACGTTGGCACGTGGGTCATGCAGGAGGCCTACTCACATGAGGTGAGTAGTTGCGGTTTCTGGCCAGGCAACGGGGGCTTCGGTCGGCCGGCGTTCTTCAGCTACGCCTATCCTGAGCCGGAGGGCTTTGGACAGGCGCCGATGCGCCCGGATGCGACCTACTACGACCAGGATCTCGGGCAGTTCATTTTGCCCTACGATGCGGTCCGCCAGGCGCAGTCGCCGGATGCCGCCCTGATGGACTATCTGCGCCACACGTACGCTGCGGCGGCCGACCTCGGACATTGGGACCGCGCGGCTTTGGAACGAGCGGAGCACGGATAACGGTTTTCGTCGTTCGATGCATTACAGTCTGACCCTGATCGCCGCACGCGAGTCTACAACGCTGACCGACCCCCTGATTGCCCGCGTCCGCGATGCGGTGGGCGGTGGTGGGCCGCAAATCCTGGCGCCCGGTGAGGCTGCCGACATTGCTGTTTCGACCGCGCCCGACATGGCGCTGGTGCGCGCCGCGCTGGACGGCGCCGCGATCGATGCGATCGTCATGCCGACGGACGGCCGCCGCAAGCGCCTGCTGATTGCCGACATGGACAGCACCATCGTCACCGGCGAGACGCTCGACGAACTCGCCGACTTCGCCGGCCTGAAGGACCGCATCGCCGCCATCACCGCTCGCGCGATGAACGGCGAGCTCGACTTCAAGGCGGCGCTGCGCGAACGGGTGGCGATGCTGAAGGGACTGTCGGTCGATGCGCTGGAACGCACCTGGCGGCGTGTGCGCCTTACGTCCGGCGCGCGCGAGCTGGTCGCGACGATGCGCGCGCATGGCGCCTGCACGGCGTTGGTGTCGGGCGGCTTCAGCTTCTTCACCAGCCGTGTCGCCGCGGTGTGCGGCTTCGATCTGCACCGGTCCAACGTGCTGCTGGATGACGGCACCGCGCTGACCGGGCAGGTTGCCGAACCGATCCTCGACCGCGACACCAAGCTGGCCACGCTGACCGAACTGGCCGCCGAACGCGGACTGGAACTCTCGGCGACGCTTGCCGTCGGCGATGGCGCCAACGACCTCGACATGCTGCGCGCGGCCGGGCTGGGTGTGGCGTTCCATGCCAAGCCGATCGTGGCAGCGGAGGCGCGGGCGCGGGTGGACCACGCGAACCTGCGCGCGCTGCTGTTCGCGCAGGGGTATCGGGCCGCGGACATCATCGCACAATGGCCGTGATCCATGGCCGTTACGGTCCGACCCATCCGTGGTTCGGCGCGCTCGCCGAACGCGTTGCGCGACCTCTGCTGCGCGCCTATGCGGCGCGCCACGACTTCCACGTGCCGGACAGCACCTTCGCACGCGAGCGCGGCGCTGCCCTCACGGACAAGCTGCGACGCGGCGAACGCGCGTATCTGGCCGGCATCGGCCCCGCCGGCCACAATAGCGGTGTCGCGCTGGTCGAGGTCTCGCGTGCCGATGGCATACGCCTGATCTGCAACAATGAAGAGGAACGCTACAGCGGGATTCGTCACTGCACCACCTGGCCGGAGCAAAGCCTGCATGCAGCACTGACGATGCTTGACGAGGCCGGCGTCGAGCCCGGGCAGATCCACGCGTTTGTCGCAAGCTGGGACTACGTCACGCTCGCCGCCACCCTGTTGCGCAGTATCGTCGAGGAACTGCCGGCCAGCCGTGTGTTTCTCCGGCCGCAGAACTTCGCGCCGATGAATGCTCGCCACATCGAGCGCGCGTTCCGATCATCGCGGCGTCTCGGCCGCCAACTTGGGACAAGCCGGCCCGTACCGGTCATCGGCAGTCGACATCACGACAACCACGCTTACTTCTCCTACGCCGTGTCGCCGTTCGCCGGCAGCGACGAACCGGTGATGATCAGCGTGCTCGACGGCATCGGCGACGACGGCGCGATCTCGCTCTATCTGGCGCAGCGCGGCACCGTCACGCTGCGCTACCGCAACCGCGACATTTTCGATTCGCTCGGCGGCTTCTACAGCATGATCAGCTCGACCCAGGGCGGGTGGACCATCCTCAGCAGCGAAGGCCGTTACATGGGCTCGACCGCCTGGGGCGATGGTGAACGGCTGACCAACCCCTATTACCGTCAATTGCGCGAGCTGTTCCACTTCACCAATGACGGCACCGTGCGGCTCAATCGCGCGCTGGCGAACTGGCCGCGCAGCCTGCAGGTGCATCCCTATACCAAGGCACTGCGCGGCATCCTCGGCCCACCGGTTTCGCTCGATGCCATGTGGAACCCGGACGCGGTGATGCGCGTCGACCTCGCGTCCGCCGCGGTCAATGCACAGGAACGCTTCGACAAGGCGGCCGCAACCCAGCTCGTGTTCGAGGACGCACTGTTCCACATCGTCGGCCACCTGATCCGCACCACCGGCAGCCGGAAGCTTGTGCTGACCGGCGGCACGGCACTGAACGCCATCGCCAACATGCGGCTGATGGATCACTTCCCCGGCCTGCACGTCTGGGTGCCGCCGGTGCCGGGCGACGCCGGCGTGCCGGTCGGTGCCGCCTATCATTTCGCGCTGGCCAACGGTGCGTCGCTCGGCGAACCATTGCGCCACGCCTTCCATTGCGGCGTGGTCCCGACCAATGCCGAGATCGAGGCAGCACTGCGCAGCGCCCACGACATCGGCTGGGAACGGCTGGACGACACGGCCGATCGCATCGCCGACCTGCTCGCCTTCTGCGTCGCGCAGGACGGAGTGTTGGGCCTGTTCCAGGGTCGCGCCGAGACCGGTCCGCGCGCGCTCGGTCATCGCTCGATCCTCGCCAATCCGCGCA
Organism: uncultured Alphaproteobacteria bacterium; assembly: GCA_963819855.1. GTDB lineage: Bacteria > Pseudomonadota > Alphaproteobacteria > Acetobacterales > Acetobacteraceae > JAMXLO01. The sequence continues at coordinate 100,459 of CAWFYC010000022.1, read as the reverse complement.
ATCCGCGCACGCTGGAGACCATCAACCGCCTGGTGAAGTTCCGCGAGCCGTTCAGGCCGCTCGCGCCGATGCTCACGCTGGCGGCGGCGCGCCGCTGGTTCGAACTACAGGACGGCGCCGCGGATGACGATTACAACGCCTACAGTTACATGGTGCTGACCGTCAGGCCGCGCCCCGAAGCGATCACGCATATCCCCGCGGTGATCCACCGCGACAATACCAGCCGCATCCAGATCGTGCGCGAGCACTCCGATCCGTTCACCCATGCCTATCTCCGGGCGATGGGCCGCCGTGCCGGCGTCGAGGTCTCGGTGAACACCTCGCTCAACGTCGCCGGACCGATCGTGCAGACGCCGCAACAGGCACTCGAGGCGCTGCGCCGGTCGAAGGCGATGGACGGGGTGCTGATGTTGGGCGAGGGTGGCGGCGGCTATCTCGCCTGGCACGCGGTTACGGCGCCACCCAAGGATGGCGGGCTGCGGTTATCCAAATGGCTCCAGCGCTGGCGGATGGAAGCCGGCGTGATGGCGTGGCCTTGCGCCGGACATGACGGAACCGCTGCTGTCACACCACCGGGAAGTCGTCCAGCGCCGGCCGGCCGATGACGGATCGCCAATGGTGCCAGAGCAACCGGGCCGCGCAGCGCCACCGGACCGGGTCGTGCGTCGATTACCTTCAGATGCGCCGCCGCTGCCGCCAGCGCGATGTCGTCGGCAGGGAACACATCGTGCCGGCCGAGGGCGAACAGCACTGGCACTTCGACCATACCAATGGCAATGAGTGGCTGCGCGAGCTTGGCCTCCAGATCGTACCATCGGCCATACCGGAATGTGATCCAGAATTGCGGCGAACGGCGAATCTGACGGCCGATCAAATTCCTTGCAGTAAGGAGAGACCGAATCCATGCACAAGACCAAGAATGACGTGGCGTCCAACGCCAAGACCGTATCGATCGAGGTGCTGAACGCACGGCTGGCCGACGCCATCGACCTGGCGTTGCTGACCAAGCAGGCGCACTGGAACCTGAAAGGACCGGAGTTCATAGCGGTTCACGAGATGATCGATGGATTCCGCGGCGAGATCGACGGCTACGTCGACACCATGGCCGAGCGAGTGGTGCAGTTGGGCGGCACCGCTCTCGGAACGACGCAGGTGGTGGCAAAGGCCACGACGCTGCCGCCTTATCCGACCGACATCTACGCCATCAAGGACCATCTGGCAGCGTTGATCGAGCGCTACGCCAAGGTCGCCAATGCGGTCCGTGCAGCGATCGACACGACTGCTGAGGCGGGTGACGCCGACACCGCGGACATCTTCACCGAGGCATCGCGCGGCCTGGATAAGGCACTATGGTTCCTGGAGGCGCACACCGGCTGAACCGGATCGGCAAATGGCGCCTCGTGCGAGGCGCCATTCGACTGTCGCGGGGCTATGCCACCGTTACTCGCCGCCTGAGGAGAAGAGAGCGCAGGCAACGTGCTCGGCTATAGTTGGGCAGGAGGCAACCAATGCCATCATCCGGCCAGCCGTCGCCGATACTGCGTTTTGCGTTTTGTGCTGGGCTGCTGGCACCATTGCCGTCGGCTCATGCAGAGTCCGCCACAGAGCCGTATCGCATGTTGTCGCCGTCAGGCGATGCACCACACCCCGCCGTATTGTTGGTGCCCGGCTGTTCCGGCTTCGTTGCGACCAACGGCGTCAACCCATACGACGAGCGCGCGGGCGAATTGCAGGCTGCCGGGTATTTCGAGGTGTTCGTGGACTACATCGGCCGGCGGAGCATGAGCAACTGCGGTCATGTGGCGAAGACCGAGGTCGGCTCAGATATAATCGAAGCCGCAGTCTGGGCACGCGCTCAAGCTGGCGTTGATGCAAGTAGGATATCCGTCATCGGTTGGTCGTATGGCGGCGGCGGTGTCCTGGAGGCATTGACGGCCATGCCGCAGGGACCGCCAGTGTTCGCGAAGGCGGTTCTGTACCTATCCCGATTGTCGTGGTGCGAGACCGTGGTCGACGGTCGGTGTCTCCGCAGTCATATTCATGGGGGTCCTCGATGATGTCGCGCATCCTGCCTGGTGCGACAGCGTGCTTAAGGGCGCGCCGCAGAACAGCGTTCGCACGATCCTGTATCCCAACGCGCGTCATGCGTTCGATGTGCGCAGTCTCCCGGAGCGCGACGAACAACCGTTTGGCACGATCGGCTACAACGCCGAAGCCGCCAGCGCGTCGTGGGTGGCCGTGTTCGATTTCCTCCGGTGAGTGGCGGGCCCGGTGAGACACTAAATCTCCCAGCGCCCGGTACCGAGTAGCACGCCGTGCCGCCCCGTAGGTCCGACGGTGTCGTAGCTGCTGAGTTCGCACCATACGAACCGGCGCGCAACGCCGCGAGAGGTTCCGCTACCAGACGCTCATGCACCGATGCGGCGGCCGGCGGGCAAGCGGTGTTGGCCGGACAGCACACGATAATCACCAAGCAGCAGCCGGACCGGAGCGCCGAGCAAATGGATCGACCACTCGAAGGCGGTGCCCGGTGGTGCCGTGGCGGAGACAGGCGCCACATCCTGGCCGATGCGGTTTCCTGGTGGATCGTGCACAGCCTCGAGTGCCGCATTCCCCATGTAACGCACGATCCGCCGATCCGTCTCCCGGACCCGACACCGTCCTCCCTCACCCCGGCTATACTCCGCCCACAACCCGGGATAGATCACCCCGGTGATCCGTCTCTCCATCCAGGCTCGCCAGGCACTGGCAAAGCTGACGCTGCCGGTGCTGATCGCGGCCTCGTTCGGACTGATGCTGCTCGGCAAGGCCGATGCGCTGCTGGCCGAGCACGCGCGCATGGCGCTGGCCGACGCGCTGGCGCCGATCTACGCTGGCCCTCGCCGAACCGCTCAGCGATCTGCGCGACACGGTCGCCGGCGCCACCGACCTGTGGGAGCTTCGTGCCGACAACGCCCGCCTGCGCGACGAGAACGAACGCCTGCGCCGCTGGCAGTCGATCGCGCTGGCGCTCGATGCCGAGAACCAGCGGCTCAAGGCCAACCTGCAATGGATCCCCGATCCGGCGCCCTCCTACGTCACCGCCCGTGTCGTGGCCGATGCCGGCGGCGTCTATGCCAAGGCGGTGCTGCTGTCGGTCGGTCCGAACCACGGCATCCGCAAGGGCGAGATCGCGCTCGACGAACGTGGCCTGGTCGGCCGCGTCACCGAGGTCGGCGCGCGCACCGCCCGGGTGCTGCTGATCACCGACCTGAACAGCCGCATCCCGGTGATCCTGGAGAACTCGCGCGCACACGCCATCCTGGTCGGCACCAACGGTGCGCGGCCGCGGCTGACCTACTGGGCGGAAGGTGCCATGCCGCAGGAAGGCGAGCGCGTGGTCACCAGTGCCGAGGCCAGCGCCTTCCCGGCCAACCTGCCGATCGGCACGGTGCACTATTCCGCCGCCAACGTGCCCGAGGTGGTGCCGGCGGCGATGCTCGATCGGCTCGAGATCGTGCGCATCTTCGACTATGGCCTGAGCGGCGTCGCGGCACCTGAAGCGCCCGGACGACAGCCGGAACGGCGCTGGCGCTGATGGCGCGCGCCGACCAGACCCCCGGCATCCGCCCGCGGCTCACGCTAGGCCGGCGGCTGGACATCGCGGCACGCCACGCCTTCCCGGCGGCCTGCACGATCCTGCTGATGCTGCTGACCGAGACGCCGTTCGGCATCGCCGACCAGGCGACGCTGCTGCCGGCAGTCACGCTTGCCTGCGTGTATTTCTGGTCGCTGTTCCGCCCCGACTGCCATGCCGCCGCCGGTGGTGTTCCTGATCGGCCTGCTGTTCGATCTGCTCGGCTACCTGCCGCTCGGCGTCGGCCCGCTGACGCTGCTGGTCGTGCACGGCCTGGCGCTGCGCTGGCGGCGTGTGCTGACCGCGCAGGGGTTCGTGTTCGGTGTGGCTGGCGTTCGCCGGGTTTGCGGCCGGCGCCGCCGTGCTTGGCTGGACGCTGACGTCGGTGTTGTCGTTCCGCCTGCTGCCGCTCGGGCCGGCGCTGTTCGAGGCGCTGCTGGCCGCCGCGCTGTATCCTGCGCTCGCGATCCTGTTCATCCGTGCCCATCGCTCCGTCGCCGATCCGGAGCGTGCCTGAGATGCGACGCGAACCGCGCCGCACCGGCGTCTTCACGCGCCGCGCGCTGCTGCTGATGGGCGGCCAGGTGGCGCTGCTCGGCGCGCTGGCGGCACGGCTTTATCAGGTGCAGGTGGTCGATGGCGGACGCTACGCCACGCTGGCCGACGAGAACCGCATCAGCGCGCGGCTGATCGCGCCGCCGCGCGGGCGCATGCTGGATCGGTTCGGCACCGTGGTCGCCGGCAACCGGCTGAACTGGCGGGCCCTGCTGATCGCCGAGCAGACCACCGATGCGACCGCGACGCTGGATAGCTTTCGCCCGCATCGTGCCGCTGGCCGACTACGAGCGCGCCCGCATCGAGCGCGAAGTGCACCGCCACCGCCGCTTCATCCCGATCATGGTGCGCGAATTCCTGACCTGGGAGGAGATGGCGGCGATCGAGGTCAACGCGCCCGATCTGCCCGGCGTCCTGGTCGATGTCGGCACCACGCGGATGTATCCGTATCGGCGAGCAGCTCGCGCACGTTGTCGGCTACGTCGCGCCGCCGTCCGAGGCGGATGTCGCCGACGATCCGGATCTCGCGTTGCCCGGCATCCGAATCGGACGTGCCGGACTGGAGAAGGAGCACGATCTCGACCTGCGCGGCACCGCCGGTGCGGTGCAGCTCGAGGTGAACGCGCTGCGGCCGGGTGATCCGCGAACTGGATCGCCAGGAGGGCACGCCGGGCGAGGAACTCGGCCTCACGCATCGACGTCGGCCTGCAGCAGGCGGTGCTGCGCCGGCTTGGCGACGAGAGCGCCAGTGCCGTGGTGCTCGACTGCCGCAACGGCGAGGTGCTGGCGATGGGTACCAATCCGTCGTTCGATCCGTCGCTGTTCAATTCCGGCGTGTCGCAGGCGCAGTGGGCCGAATGGTCGCACGACAAGCGCACGCCGCTGCTCAATCGCGCGATCGCCGGCGTATATGCGCCCGGGCTCGACCTTCAAGATGGCGGTGGCGATGGCGGCGCTGGAGGCGCACAGCATCACGCCGGGCGATGTGGTCCATTGCCCCGGCTATTTCGACCTCGGCGATGCGCGGTTCCATTGCTGGCGCAAGGACGGCCACGGCTCGCTGGACCTGCGCGGCGGGCTCAAGAACAGTTGCGACGTCTATCTTCTACGAGACTGGCCAAGCGGGTCGGGATCGACCGGATCGCGGCGATGGCGCACCGCTTCGGTCTGGGAACCGAGCTGGAGATCGACCTGCCGGGTGCGCGCCCCGGCTTCATCCCGACGCGCGAGTGGCGCATCGGCCATGGCCATCCGTGGAACCTCGGCGATACCGTCGTATGCGGGCATCGGCCAGGGCTACATCCAGGTCACGCCGCTGCAGCTCGCCACCTATGCCGCGCGCGTCGCCACCGGCCGCAAGGTGGAGCCGCACCTGACGCGCAAGATGGGCGGCGTGCTGCAGCCAGGATCGCAGCCCACCGACTGGCCCAGTCTCGGCCTGGCCGAGCGCTCCCTGCACGTCGTGCGCGAGGGTATGTGGGCGGTGGTGAACGAGGCGGGCGGCACCGCGCCGCATCGCGAGGCTGCCGGACCAGCGCTGGCAGATGGCGGGCAAGACCGGATCGTCACAGGTGCGGCGGGTGTCGCGCGAGCAGCGCGAGCAGGGCAACTTCGACAGCTCCAAGCTGCCCTGGGAATTTCGCCCGCACGCGCTGTTCGTTGCCTACGCGCCGTACGACACGCCGCGCTACGCGGTGTCGGTGGTGGTGGAGCACGGCAACGCCGGCGCTGCCGCGGCCGCGCCGATCGCGCGCGACATCATGATGGACGTGCTGCGGCGCGATCCGGCGGGACGCGACGAATTGCCCGGCGCGCAGGTCGCCCAGCGTGAGGTGACCGCAATGAGGGAGGGGCGGCTGTGGCGCCAGACCTCGTTCGATCTCGGCGCCAAGGTCTGGCAGGTCAACTGGCTGTACGTGCGCTGCTGTGCGCGCTGGCCGGCGTCGGCTATGCCGCGCTGTACAGCGCCGCCGGCGGCGCGGACGAGCCGTATGCCTCCCGGCATGTGCTGCGCTTCGCCACCGGCCTGGTGCTGATGATCGGCATCGCCCTGGTGGACATCCGCTTCATCGCCCGGCTCGCCTGGCCGAGCTATTTCGTCGCCCTGGTGCTGCTGGTGCTGGTGATGCGCTACGGGCACATCGGCAAGGGCGCGCAGCGCTGGATCGACTTGGGCGGCTTGCAGCTGCAACCGTCCGAACTGATGAAGATCGCGCTGGTGCTGGCGCTGGCGTCGTGGTTCCACCGCGCGTCGTGGGAGCGGATCGGCAATCCGCTGTTCCTGATTCCGCCGGTGATCGCCGTGCTGGTGCCGGTCGGGCTGATCGTGAAGGAACCCAATCTCGGCACCGCGGTGATCACCGCGATCCTGGGTGCGGCCATGCTGTTCGCCGCCGGGGTGCGCTGGTGGAAGTTCATACTGGTTGCGCTGCCGGTACCGTTTGCCGCGCGCCTCGTCTACAGCCACCTGCACGACTATCAGCGCGCCCGGATCGACACGTTCCTGCATCCCGAGAGCGATCCGCTCGGCGCCGGCTACAACATCATCCAGTCGAAGATCGCGCTGGGTTCGGGCGGGATGTGGGGGAAGGGGTACCTGCAAGGCACCCAGGGCCACCTCGATTTCCTGCCGGAGAAGCAGACCGACTTCATCTTCACCATGATCGGCGAGGAATTCGGCTTCATGGGCGGTGTCGCGGTGATGGCGCTGCTGGGCCTGATCGTGCTGGGCGGCATGGTGATCGCGCTGCGCTGCCGGCACCAGTTCGGCCGGCTGGTGGCGTTCGGCATCGCGACCAATTTCTTTCTGTATGTGTTCGTCAACATCGCCATGGTGATGGGGGCGATCCCGGTGGGCGGCGTGCCGCTGCCGCTGGTGTCGCATGGCGGCTCGGCGATGATCACGGTGATGGTCGGCTTCGGCGTGCTGATGTCGGTGCACGTGCACCGCGACGTCGAGTTCGGCGAGGTCCGCAACGCTGGGTGAGCCGATCCCGCCGCGCCTGGCGCGGGCCTATCGGCTGACAAGGTATCGCGCCGCGGGATGCGACATCCGGATCGGACGCCGCGCACCGGCGGCGCTGTTCGAGCGCCTGGGAACGCGCAGCGCGACATTGGTGACGGCCTGGAACCCGCGCTCGCGCCGCATGCCCGACGGCTGGAACAGACGGATGCAGCAGCGGCTTCGGGAGTGCCTGCGGCGGTTCGCAATGATTGACGCAGCGGGATCGCTGGGTGGCTGGCACGAGGCGATGCTGCTGGTGGCCGGCGATCCGAGGCCGGTGGTCCGGTTTGCAGCCCGGTTCCGTCAGCGTGCGGTCGTCGTCCTCGGTGTCAACACCTCGGCGCGGCTCTGGCTGCTGTGATTGTTGCGGAGAAGCAGCCCGCGCCAACTAAGCCCGCGGCACCTGGAGGGGTGGCCGGCTATACAGCGGTAAGTGTCATATCACGCTCAGCTTATCGAGCACCCGCCCTGCCAGCACGCTCACGCTCACACCAGGGCCCACGGGCTACCTAACCGTCCGTGATGATCCACGCTTTGCATCACCCCTTGCGCACGACCATGAACAGCCGCTGGAACGGCAGGATCGTGGTGCCGTCAGGATGGCGCGGATAGTGCGGCTGCACCGCCTTGGCATAGGCTTGGCGAAACGCCTCCTGCCTGTCGTCCGGCAGCCGGTCCAGGAATGGCCGCAGGCTGCTGCCCGAGGCCCACTCCATCACCGCGTTCTCGCCGCTGAGCGCATGCATATAGGTGGTCTGCCACATCTCCAACGATGCGGCATGCGGACGCAATAGGTCCCAATATGCCGCCGGCGAAAGTATATCAGGCGCAGAGACAACACCACTCAGATACTCCGCCCAGGGCTCCGCCGCGGCCAGCTCGTATGGAATCCGGCGCAGCGGCGTGTCGTGCATCGCCGGCATCTGGATCGCCAGCACACCGCCAGGCGCCAGGCACGAGAGCAGACGCGGGAACAGGGTCGGATGCCGGTCCACCCATTGCAGCGCGGCATTTGAGTAGATCAGATCCGGCATCTCGTCTGGCCGCCACTGGAAAAAATCCGCCTGCTCGAACCGGCAGTCCGGCACCGTGGCGCGGGCCTTCGTCAGCATTGCCGCCGAACCGTCAACGCCGACGACGTCCGCCTCGGGAAACCGCTGCTTCAGGATTGCGGTGACGTTGCCGGCGCCGCAGCCGAGGTCCACCACCCGCGCGGGCGCATCGAGCGTCACTTGAGCCAACAGATCCAGCGCCGGGCGCAGCCGCTCTCCTGCGAACCGCAGGTACTGCGTCGGATCCCAGACTGCCGCGGACCGGGCCATTTCAGTGCCGCATCCCGTCCAGGCGATCGAAATGCCGTTTGATGAACAGGCCGGCGTAGATCACCGCTCCGGCGAACAGGGCGAGGCCCAGCACGGCGATCGTCCCTTCGTCACCGGATGCGGCGAGCAACAGTCCGGCAATGCCGGCGCCGCACGCCAGCGCGAGCACCAGCCATTCCCCTGTCGACACCTGCCCTCCCGCAAAATTCCGTTGCGCTTGGGCCCTATACGTCGGCCGACGCGGCAGGGGCAATACGCGGTTCGCTCTGAGCGGCCTCGGACAACTCCTCCGGGTCGACGGTCCGCAGGGTGAGCCGGAACGTGGTGCCGGCCTCGCCAGTCGCGACCAGTTCGATATCACCGCCATGCGCCACCATCAGATCGCGGGCAATCGCGAGCCCCAGGCCGGTGCCGCCTCGTCGCGTGCTGCCGGCGAACGGGCGGAACAGTTCTGCACGTACCTTCTCCGGCAGGCCGGGCCCGTCATCGGTGATCTCGATCGCGATCGACGGGCGGTCGTAGTGCGCCGCGATGCGTACGCTGCGGGCACCCGCCTCTGCCGCATTGCGCATCAGATTGGCTAGCACGCGAAACAACTGGATACGGTCCGCCCGCACCAGAATCGCCGGATCTATCGCGTTGTTCAGCCGCAGAGCCCTGCCAAGTGGCCGCGCGGTTTCTGCTGCCTCGCTTACCAGCGGCGCCAGCGCGATCGGTGCGAGGTCGAGCGGCGGCGGGCCCTCGCGGGCATAATCCAAGGTGCGCCGTACCATATCGGACGCCCGGTCTACGGCCTGCACCAAAATATCCCCCGCGCGCTGCACGCGGGGGTCCGCGTTGAGCTGCAGCCGCTCCGCGGTCAGCAGCGCCGGGGTAAGGATGCCGCGCAGGTCGTGGCTCACCTTGGCCACCACGGTGCCGAGAGCGGCCAGCCTGGCGTTGCGCCACAGCGCGGCACGCAGGTCATGCTGCATCGCCGCCAACTCCTGTCCGGCGACCGATATCTCATCGTGAGCCAGCACGGTGACATCGTCGGGATCGAGCGGAGGCGTATGTTCAGGGTCGGCTCGGAACGCCGCGATACTGCCGGTGATCCGGCGCATCGGCCGCACCAGCAGGAGCAGCACCGCAAGATAGACCAGCCCGCCAGTCACGCCGGCAATCAACAGCGAGAGGACGGCGAAATCCTCGGCGAACTGCTGCAGCGCGTGGGTGAGGCCGCGTTCATTCAGCCAAACGTCTACCGCGGGGTAGGGCCGGAACGGGCTGTCGTCCGACACCTTGATCAGGCGGTTCTCTTGGAGCACGACGGCGCGGAGCGCGCGGCGGATACGGACCAGCAGATTCTCCTGCCGAAGGTCGATCGTGGCGTCCGGTGGCAGAGTGACGTTGCCGACGCTGCGCATCGCGCCGTCGCGTTCGGTCAGCTCGATTGCTTCGGCACCCGACAGTCGCAGCAGCTCGTCATGCCTCGCCATGTCCGTGGTCCCGTTGGCGGCGGCGAGCATCGCGATCGAGGCATCCTCGATGCGGCCGTACAGCCAGGACAAACGCTCGTGCGCGATATACGGCAGGAACACCACGATCTCGCTCAGCAACACGGCGAGCGTGGCGACCAGCCAGAGGCGACCGGATAGACTTTGACGCGGCCTGACGCGCGGCGGTCCGGCTTGCGGCTTCCCCATGGCAGCAAGGTGGGTGGCGTGGCCGCTCACGGCAACCGTGCCAGCAGGCGGACCAGCGCCTTGGTGCGGGGCGCGAACAGCCGCGGGATGAAGAAGTTGCCGGCGGCGCGTTTGCCTGCCTCGGTGCGGGTCGGATAGGGCGCGATCAGCGACGCGAGGGCGCTCAACTTCACCCGCCGCGTGATCGCCAGAGCCCAGAGGCCGATCATCTCTCCGGCGTTCGGCGCCAGGATACCGGCACCGAGCACTCGGCTTCCGGCGACAACAAGCTTGACCAAACCAGCGGTATCCCTCTCGGCGGTCGCGCGGTCGTTGTCGGCGAGCGGCCAGCGGAGGACCGCGACGCGGTACCCGGCGGTGCGCGCCTCGGCTTCGGTCATCCCGACCTGCGCCAGTTCCGGCCGGGTGTAGGTGACGCGCGGCAGCGCCGCGTAGTCGATCCGAGCCGGCAGACGGAACAGGGCGCGGCGGATCACGATACCGGCGTGATAGGAACCGACGTGGGTGAAGGCACGCGGCCCGATGCCCTCCGGGTCCGCGATGTCGCCCACGGCATAGACGCGCCGGTTGGTCAGGCTGCGCAGCCCACGATCGGTGACGATGCCGGCCCGGCTGGCCCGCACGTTGCCGGCTGCGAGATCGAGCGCATCCAGGTTAGGCAGCCGACCGGCCGCTACCAACAGATGGCTGCCGGCGACGCGGCTTCCGTCCGCCAGGACAACGGCTGAATCTGGTTCGACCGATGCCACGCTCGCATGCTCCACAATGGCGATGCCGCGCGCCGCCAGGCAACCGCGCAGGCCAGCGACCAGTTCGGGGTCCTCCTTGCCGGCGATCGTTGCCGACTCGAGAATGGTAACCCGGCTGCCGAGACCGGCGAAGGCGTCGGCCATCTCCAGGCCTATCGGGCCACCGCCGAGGATCAGCAGGTGATCGGGGCGCTGCTTCAGATCGAAGATCGTGGCGTTGGTCAGGTAGGGAATCTGGTCGAGGCCGGGGATCGGCGGCAGTGCCGCCATACTGCCTGCGGCGATGACGATACGGCGGGCGGTGATCCGGCGGCCATCGACCATAAGCGTGTCGGGCGCGACGAAGCGCGCTTCACCGCGCAGCACGGTAGCGCCGAGCGCGCGGAACCGGGCTTCGGAGTTGGTGGGCGCGATCGCCTCGATCACACCACGCACGTGCTCGCGCACGGCATCCCAGTCGATCCCGGGTTCTGGCAGACGGATACCGAAGCGGTAGGCAGTGCGCGCCGCCTGCGCGGCATGCGAGGCGGCGAGCAGCGCCTTGCTCGGCACGCAGCCGAAGTTCAGGCAGTCGCCGCCCATCCGGTCACGCTCGAACAGCGCCACCCGCAGGCCGAGTTGCGCCGCAACCGCGGTAATGGAGAGACCTGACGCGCCGGCGCCGATCACCGCCAGATCGAACTCAGGCACCGGAGCGCCTCCAGCGACGCCAGGCGACCGGCAGGAGGGACAACGCGGCAAGCCCGATCAGAGGTCCCAGGATACGCGGCGAGAAGATCACCGCGAGGTCGGGACGGCCGCCGGCAGACAGCACGTCGCCGAGGCCGGCACCGATGGAGGCAAAGATGAACGTGGCTGGCATGATCCCGAGTACCGTGGCACCGGCATACGGTAGCAGCCGCATGCCGCTCAGGGCTGCGGCCAGGTTCACCAGCCAGAAGGGAAATGCCGGCACCAGACGGATGGCGAGCAAATAGCTGAATCCGTCGCGCCGCAGGCTGAGGCGGACGGCGTCGACGAACCGGCCGCGGCGGGCGGCGAACCCGTCGGCCAGGTGATGGCGGATTGCGATGAACAGGGCGATCGCACCGGCCGACGATCCGACGATGGCCAGGATGCCGCCTGACAGGCTACCGAACAGCAGGCCGCCGGCCACCGTCAGCACCGCCGATTCCGGCAGCAGGATCAGGACCGCCGCAGCGTAGATCAGCACGTAGAGTGAGGGCGCTGTGATCGGATGCGATGCGACCCAGGCGACCAGCAGTGCCTGGTTTCGCGCCAATGCCGCCCAACTCACCTGCTGGGTGAGGCCGCCGACCCAGGCGGCGGCGATGGCGGCGAGCAGTAGCGCGATGGGCCAGAATCGACGCAGGACACGCATGGCGGAACCATGCAGTGGCTTGGCCGCCGTTGTCGCGTGACAATCGGGTTGGCGGCGCGATTGACGGCCCAGGACCGCGCCCCTATAAGCCGCCGCCTGCGACGGGCACCTGATTTGGCGCCCGAACCCGCAACCATGTGGGTGTCCAGGCACCATCGGAGAAACCGCCGTGAAGCGCACCTATCAACCGTCGAAGCTGGTCCGCAAGCGGCGGCATGGGTTCCGCGCCCGGATGGCCACTGTCGGCGGCCGCAGGATTTTGGCCAACCGGCGGGCGAAGGGCCGCAAGCGCCTGTCGGCCTGAACCGAGGTCGAGCTTGGCCACGCCCGGCCGCCTGACACGCCGCGCCGAGTTCCTGCGCGCCGCGGCTAAGGGCTGCAAGGCACCGATGCCCGGCCTGGTACTGCAGGCTGTGCCGCGGGACGACCAGGAACCGGCACGACTGGGTTTCACCGTCACAAGGAAGATCGGCAACGCCGTGATCCGCAACCGCACCCGCCGCCGCCTGAAGGAAGCCGCGAGGCTCGTGCTGGCCGAACACCCGGTTGCGGGTGTCGATCTGGTGCTGGTCGGCCGCGCGGCGACGCGCGGGCGGGATTTTTCCGCCTTGCAGGATGATCTGCGCCGGGCATTGGCGAAGGCAGGCGTGGCATGACTCCCGCCGCGCACGTCGCGATCGGGGCAGTGCGTGCCTATCAGTGGACCGTTCGCCCGGTGATCGGCGCCAACTGCCGATTCGTCCCAAGCTGCAGCGATTACGCAATCGAGGCGTTCCGCGGCCATGGTGTAATGCGCGGCAGCGGTCTGGCGGCACGGCGGATTCTGCGCTGCAACCCGTGGCACGAGGGCGGCTACGATCCCGTGCCCGCCTGCGACTGCGCGACGGAGGTGTGATGGACCAGCAGCGCCTCTTTCTGGCGATCGCGATCTCGGTCGCCATTCTACTAGGCTTCCAGGTGCTGATCGCCCCGCATTTGCCGCAGGCCCCCAAGCCGGCGACGCAGGTTGCCAGCACGCAGACCACGGCGACCCAGACACCGGCCCCCTCCGGTCAGGCGGCGCCGGTCGCGGCGGGGCCGACGGTGCCCAAGGAGGTTCCCCGGGTGACGATCGCGGCGCATCGCGTGCGCGGCTCGATCAGTCTGCTGGGCGCGCGGCTGGACGATCTGGTGCTCAACGATTATCGCGAGACGCTGGCGCCGAATTCGCCGAACGTGCGGTTGCTGGAACCTCGATCGGAAGACCATCCCTACTACATTCAATACGGCTGGAGTGCCGCACCCGGCGAACAGGTGAAGCTGCCGGACAACGACACGATCTGGACCAGCTCGGGCGGTACGCTGAGCGCAGGCCATCCGGTCACCCTGTCATGGGACAACGGTGCCGGTCTGACCTTCCAGATCATGTTCGCGGTCGATGACGACTACATGTTCAGCGTGGACCAGTCCGTGACGAACGCGACGGCCGCAACGGTGAAGCTGTTTCCCTGGGCGCGCATCCGTCGCGACTACACACCGGAGGTGGCCGGCTACTACATCCTGTTCGAAGGCTTGCTTGGCGTGGTGGACGGCACGTTGCAGGAGACCACGTACGCCAAGGCCAAGAGCGAGGGCGAGAAGAAGAACGGCATCGCCTATGACGCGACCGCCAATGGCGGCTGGGCCGGGATCACCGACAAGTACTGGCTGGCCGCACTGGTGCCTGACCAGTCGATCGCCTCGACGGTCAATTTCCGCCACATCAGCGAGGACGGCGATCACTACCAGGTCGACTACGTCACCCACGAGCCTCAGACGATCGCGCCGAATGGCGGTGTGTCGATGTCGTCGCGCGTGTTCGCCGGCGCCAAGATCGTCCGCCTGCTCGACCGCTATCAGGCCGAGGACCACATCCCGAACTTCGACAAAGCGGTGGACTTCGGCTGGTTCTATTTCCTGACCAAGCCGATCTTCTATTGCCTCGACTGGCTGAACGGGTTGCTGGGGAATTTCGGCCTGGCGATCATGGTGTTCACCGTGTTCGTCAAGGCGCTGTTCTTCCCGCTGGCGAACTACTCGTATCGCTCGATGAGCAAGATGAAGCTGCTGGGGCCGAAGATGACGGCCCTGCGCGAGCGGTTCAAGGACGAGCCGCAGCGCATGCAGCAGGAGATGATGGCGCTGTACAAGGCCGAGAAGGTGAACCCGGCATCGGGCTGCCTGCCGATGGTGGTGCAAATTCCGGTGTTCTTCTCACTCTACAAGGTGATCTTCGTCACCATCGAGATGCGTCAGGCGCCGTTCTTCGGCTGGATCCACGACCTGTCCCAGGTCGATCCGACCAACGTCTTCAACCTGTTCGGGCTGATCCCGTTCGACCCCACGACGATATCGCCATTCCTGCATCTGGGTGCCTGGCCGCTGATCATGGGCCTGACGATGTTCCTTCAGCAGAAACTGAATCCGCCGCCGCCGGATCCGGTGCAGGCGCGGATGTTCCAGTTCATGCCGCTGATCTTTACCTTCATGCTGGCGCGCTTCCCGGCGGGACTGGTGATCTACTGGAGCTGGAACAACCTGCTGTCGATCGGGCAGCAATGGCTGATCATGCGGCGGACCAGCCTGGCGCGGCCGGGGCTCGCGCGCACCTGACGGATGACGAAGCCGAACTGATCGAGGCGGGGCGAGTCCTGTTCGCCGCGGAGTGCCGGTTCGTGTACGCGGCGCAGCGGCTGGATCAGTTGCCGCAGGCGGCGGGGCCCGAGGTGGCGTTCGCCGGACGGTCGAACGTGGGAAAATCGTCGCTGCTGAATGCGCTGACCGGGCGGCGCGCGCTGGCACGGGTTTCCGGCGAACCGGGACGCACGCGGCAGCTCAACTTCTTCGATCTGGGCGGGAGGCTGACGCTGGTCGATATGCCGGGCTATGGCTACGCGCGCGCCGGCAAGGCGGTGAAGCAGGACTGGCAGGGGCTGATGTTCGACTACCTGCGTGGCCGCGCGACGCTGCGTCGGGTGTTGCTGCTGCTGGACGCACGGATCGAGGTGAAGGAGGCGGACCGGGCTGTGATGGAGCTGCTGGATCGTGCGGCGGTGACATTTCAGGTGGTGCTGACCAAGGCCGATGGGGTGAAGCCGGCGGCGTTGGCACGGAAGCTGGACGAGGCGCAGGCGTTAGCGCGCGCGCATCCGGCCGCGCATCCGGAGGTGGTGGTGACCAGCAGCGAGACTGACGCGGGGATCGCGGAGTTGCGGGCGGCGATCGCTGGGTTAGCGGGCTGACACACGTTGTCATTGTGAGGAGCGCCGCGACGAAGCAATCCCGATCGTTCGCGCTCTTCTGGATTGCCCTGTCGCTTGGGGCGTGAAATCGCCTCGCGGTTCAGTAGTAGTTGGCCAATACCAGCGGCGCGATCGACAATATGAGGGTCGCACACCAGATGGTGGCACTGGTGGTGTTTGCGGGAAGCACTCCGTGAAGTTGCGGCAATCGCGCCCACATTGCGTAAAGCGCCATCAGCGCCGGCAAGAGGACAGGAAATGTTATCGCCCATCCGATGCTACGCGAGCACATGTCGAGGGCGATAAAGGTGGCAACTCCGGATAGCGGATGCAGAAAGATAGCGGCGATCGCCGCCCAGCGAGGCATTTCTCCCCTCATGCCGCCCACCAAAAGGAGAACGGCCAATGCGATCCACAGCCCAGCCGTTATGAACAATTCCTGGAATGCTGCGCCTATCACAGCTTCGCCGCCGCCGGCCTCGGCTGGCGTGACAATGCTGGCCAGCATGGCGATGTAGAGGCCGAACGCGACCACGAACAGCAGACAAGCTCCCACGGGCACGGAACGAAGCGACCGGAGATCTGCCGGCATTGCATCGGTCTCCAATCGTGGGTGAACGGGAAAATACTACAGCATCTTTAGTACGATTGGATTGGTACCCTCAATTCTATCATCGCGAGGAGCACGCGACGAAGCAAGCCAGCGCTGGATTACTTCGTCGCGGCGCTCCAAACAAGAAACCGTCCCCCCGTTGTCATCCCCGCGGCAGCGGGGACCCAGGGCAACCGCGCGGACCTCGCCCTGGGTTCCCGCCCCCGCTTTCGCGAGGGCAGGCTTTGCGCGGGGATGACGCGTGGGACCGTCGTCGGGCTGTTTCCGTCCCGTCAGGGCCGGCCGCACGGCCGGTGTTGAACTCGCAATGACACTCAATAAACTCCCAGATGCTGATGCAGATCGACGCCGTCGCGCTTCAGCGCGGCCGTCGTGTCATCCACGACAACCCGGCCACTGTTCAGAATCACGATGTCGTCTGCCACGTCGAACACCAGTCTGGCATTCTGTTCGACCAGCAAAATCGACAATCCATGCTCCTTGAGCTGTCGTATCGTCGCCATCACTTCGGCGACGATCTGTGGCGCCAGGCCCTCGGACGGTTCGTCCATCAGCAGCACGCGCGGGTTCGCCATCAGCGCGCGGGCGATCGCCAGCATCTGCTGCTCGCCGCCGGACAGATGCCCGGCGTACTGTTCACGACGCTCGCTCAAACGCGGGAACGTTGCGCACACCCGCTCGAACGTCCAAGGCACGGCACTCCGATCGCGTGGCCGGCGCGCTGCCACTGCGAGGTTCTCCCGCACCGTCAGGCTGCGGAATACGCGGCGACCCTGCGGCACCAATGCCACTCCGTGCGCGGCGATCGCCTCGGGCGCGCGTCCGGTCACCGCGGCGCCACGCACCGACACCGAACCGCGGCGCGGCGGCAGCCAGCCCACCGCGACGCTCATGCAGGTGGACTTGCCGGCGCCGTTGCGGCCCAGCAGCCCCAGCAGCCGTCCTTCGCCCAAACGCAACGACACGCGGTGCAGCACGTGGCTGTCGCCGTAATAGGCATCGATATCGCTCAGCAGCAGCGCGTCAATCGCCAAGGTAGATCTCCCTGGTGCGCGGATGCTGCACCACCTCGGCGCGCGTGCCCTCGACGATCACCCGGCCGAAATGCAGCACCGTGATGCGCTCGGCGAATTCCAGCGCGACGTCCATGTCGTGTTCGATCATCACGATGGTGACGTCGCGCGGGATGTTGCCGATCAGGGCCAGCACGTCGCGCCGTTCCTCGACCGACAGGCCGGCGAACGGTTCGTCCAGCAGCAGCAGCTTCGGGCTCTGCGCCAGCGCCATGGCGATCTCGACACGGCGGCGTTCGCCGTAGGAGGTCTGTCCGACCGGCCGATCGGCAAGATGGTCGAGTCCGACACGTGCCAGCGTCTCGCGCGCCCTCTGCATCAGATTGCGCTGACCGTACAGCCGGACGATCGGGTTCCAGCGCAGCGGCGACAGGCCGAGCAGCGACAGCGTCACGTTGCCGGCCAGCGTTTCACCGGGAAACAGCGTGATGATCTGATAGGTGCGCGCCAGGCCGAGATGCGCGCGGCGGCGTGCCGCAACGCCGGTAAGGTCGCGGCCGAACAGCATGATGCGTCCGGAATCCGTGCGCAATTCGCCGGTGATCAGGTTGAACAGCGTGGTCTTGCCGGCGCCATTCGGACCGATGATCAGCCGCCGCTCGCCCGGCTCGACCGCGAGGTTCACCGCCGACGTAACCCGCAGCCCGCCGAACGCCTTGTTGAGATCGCGCACCTCGAGCGCGATCATCGCCCGCTCTCGCGGCGAAGCACCGGCGCAGCTTGCGGCCGCAGCAGTGAGAGACCCCAGCGCCATAGCCGTACCGAGCCGGGCACCAGCCCCTCCGGCATGAAGATGACGATCACCACGAAGATCGCGCCAAGCACAAAGTTCCAGCGCTCGATATAGGCGCTGGCGACATCCTTCATGATGATGACCAGCGCCGCGCCGGCGATCGGTCCGAGCAACGTCGCGGTACCGCCGGCGATCACCATCAGCAGCGCCTCGGCCGACGCACTCAGCGCGACAGTCTGCGGGCTGACGAACTGGTTGTAGTAGAGATACAGCAGCCCCGCGACGCCGCTCCAGAATCCGGAGAACAGGAATGCGAGGAAGCGGGTCAGCCACACGTTGTAGCCCAATGCGGTCATGCGTCGCGGCTGGTCGCGCGTGCCGCGCACCGCCGCGCCGAACGGCGAGGCGACGAAGATCGCCATCGCGGCGACCGCGATCAGGAACACCACCAGCGTCGCCCAGTAGAATGCGTCCGCCGAATCGAGCGGCAGGCCGAATGGCCTCGGCCGCACGTTGATCGAGATGCCGTTGTCGCCATTGGTCAGGCTGATCCAGCGATAAGCGATGCCCCAGACGATCTGGCCGAGCGCCACGGTGATCATGACGAAGCCAAGCCCGGTGCCCCGCAGCGCCAGCACCGCGAACATCGCCGTCGCCGCCAGCGTCGCCGTCAGCGCACCGATTGCCACCACGACGTGGCCGTGACCGGCGTTGATCAGCGCCGCGCCGGCATAGGCGGCGATGCCGAACAGGCCGGCGTGCCCGAGCGTGACCAGTCCCGCGTAGCCAACCAGCACGTTCAGCCCCAACGCGAGTACCGCGTAGATCAGCATCTGCGTGGCGACGTTGATGTAGAAGCTGTTGCCCACCCAGTACGGCAGCGTCGCCAGCAGCAGCAGCGCCACGGCCAGCGCAAGACGCCTCACAGCGTGACCCGGCCGAACAGACCCTGCGGCCGCACCACCAGCACGATGAGCATGGGCAGGAACAGGACGACATAGGCCAGTTCGGGGAACACCGCCTGGCCGAAATTGTACAGGAAGCCGACCACGAAGCTGCCGACCAGCGATCCCAGAAGACTGCCGGTGCCGCCGAGGATCACCACCACCAGTGCGAGCGGCAGCATGTCCTGATCGAGGCCGGGATACACCGACAGGATCGGTCCGCCGATCACGCCGGCGAACCCGGCCAGGCCGGCGCCCAGCGCGAACACGATGGTGAACAGATGCGACACGCGGATGCCGACTACCCGGGCCATCGCCGGATCATCGACCGCGGCGCGGATCATCGCACCCAGCCGGGTGCGGTCGAGCAGCAGCCACAGTGCGGCGGCGATCGCCATGGCGATGACGATGATGGCGAGCCGGTAGGTGGGGAATGCCAGTCCGAATACCGCGGTCGCGCCGCGCAGCATGGGCGGCGTCTCGACCGAGATCGGATCGCCGCCCCACTGCATCAGGCAGACATCGGCGACCATGAACGACAGGCCAAGCGTCACCAGCACCTGGGCCAGTTCGGCGCCGACCAGGCGGCGCAGCACGAACCGCTCGATCACCGCGCCGAACAGCGCCACGCCAAGTCCGGCCAGCAACGCGGCGGTCCAGAAGCCGAAACCCCAGGCGATGCAGCTCACGCCGAAATACGCGCCCAGCATGAACATCGAGCCGTGCGTCAGGTTCGGGATCCGCATCAGGCCGAAGATCAGCGAGAAGCCGGCCGACAGCAGGAACAGCAGTCCGCCCAGCGTGACGCTGTTGACCGACAGGATCAGCCAGAGATTCACGCCTTCAGCGGCGGATAGTCGCGCGAATATACCGGTTGTGCCAGGAACCACTGCTCGTCGTAGGTCCAGAACTGGCTGACGTTGGGATAGGTCTTGATCGTGTGCTGCACCAGCTTGCCGTCCTTGCGTTCCAGGCGGCGGATGTAGACGTTGCCGACGACGTTGCCGAAATGGTCGAAGTGGAACGGCCCGCGCGGCGAATTGCTCAGCGACACCGCGCGCATCGCCTTGATCAGCGCTTCCTTGTCGTCGGCATTGCCGCCGGTGGCCTGCAACGCCGCCTCCGCTATCATGCCGTTGATATACATGCCCGCAGCGTAGAGGCCGGGGATGGCGCCGGTGTCACGCACCATGCCTGCGATGAACTGCTTGGTCGCCGGCGTGTCGAGGTCGGAGCTGAACACCGATGCCGTCACCAGCCCGATCGCCTCGTCGCCAAAGCTCTTCAGCAGCGCATCGTCGCCCGCGGTGCCGCCGCCGATCACCGGCAGCGTGGCCCCTGCGTCCTTGTACTGCTTCATGAACTTCAGCGGATTGGAGCCGGCGAAGCCCTGCACCACCGCATCGACGCCGCTGAGTTGGGCAATGTACGGGGTGTAGTCGGGCGTGACGATCGGCGGCCACAACTTCTTCACCACATGGCCGCCGGCGTCCTCGAACACGCGCTGGAAACCGCCCATCTGTTCGTAACCGTAGGCGAAGTCCTCGCTGATGGTGATGACACTTTTGTATTTCAGCTCCTTCGCGGCGTAGTCGGCAAGCACGTGCATGTTCTGCGCCGAAGTGCCGGAGGCACGCACGAAATACGGATTGGGTTTGCGCTGCGACATGTCTTCGGCCGCCGCCAGGCTGAGGATCGGCGTCTTGTGCGCGGCCACGTAGTCGGTGATGGCGAGCAGCTCGAAGGCGGCGAGCGGGCCGAAGATCATGTCGACATTGTCGCGCTCGATCAGTTCCTGCGCCTTGGTCTTCGCGCCGGCCGGATTGCCGCCGGTATCGCCGATCAGCAACTCAACCTTGCGGCCGGCGATCATGTTGTTACGGTCTTTCACGAACAGGTTGGCGCCCTGTTCCATCTGGATGCCGCCCTGCGCGAGCGGGCCGGTCTTGACGGTCAGCAGACCGATGCGGATCGGCTTGTTCTGCGCGATGGCGGGCATCGGCAATGTGGCCGCTGCGGTGCCCGCCAGGAATGTACGGCGATGGAGCTTGGCGCCCATGGACTGATAGCCTCCCTTATTTGGCACATTGGTAGAGTGGCGGTGCGGTATCGTCCACCCCAATCGTCATTGTTAGTCGTGGCAATCGCGTTAGGCGCCGTGAGATCACGCCGCTCCCGCGTGCGGGAGAGGTCGCCGCGCAAAGCGCGGCCGGTGAGGGTCTATTTGCGATAACGGCGCCCTCACCCGGCGCTACGCGCCGACCTCTCCCGCAGGTGGGAGAGGTGAAACTCGAAATGTCGCTGTGTTCTACCCTCGCAGGAACTGCACCAGCAGCTCGGACACCTTCTCCGCCTGCTCCTGCTGCACCCAGTGTCCGGCACCATCGAGCAGATGGCAGCCGACCATCTGTGTGCACGCGCTCTGCTGCATGCGTTCGAACGAACCGGGCCGCTGATAGGTACCCCAGTCGCTGCTGCCGGCGATGAACATCGATGGTACGTCGATCGTGCGACCGGCGAACAGTTGCAGCTCGGATGTATCGAGCCCAGTGGTGCCGCGGCGATACCACTGCAGCCCGCCGGCGAACCCGTTGCGCTCATACTCTCCAGCGTAGACAGCAAGCTCGCGGTCGGGCAGCCATCGGCATGCGGCGATCTGCTCCGTCGACGGCATTTCGTGCGCGACTGTCTCCGCCATCGTCTCGCCGAGGTCCATGATGTAATAGGTCGGCATCTTCGCCAGTTCGTCCGCGGTCCAGCCTTGCAGACGGAACGGCCTGTTCTGTCCCCAGTCCGCGCTCTTGTGATGATAGTACGCGCGAAGGAACGCATGCACTCCCTGCCTGCAATGCCACATGTCGTCATTGGCCGGGCGCGTCGAGTAGTACCATTGATAGTGCTTGCGCGGGCGCGGCAACGCGGCCATCGCCGCATGCACGTCACTGCTGCGCGCTGAGGGCGTCAGGCCGGGCGGCCCCTCGAACGGCGCGCTCATCAATGCGACCGAGCGGAACACGTCCGGTCGAACCAGCGCACACCACGCGGCAACCGGCGAGCCGAAATCGTGGCCCACCACGGCGGCAACCGAGTGGTGCCCGAGCGCATGGACCAGCCCAAGCTGATCGCGCACCGCGTTCAGCAGACGGAACGAACGCAGATCCGCCTCGGAGTCGTAGTCCGCGTGCCAACCGGTGGTGCGCCCGTAGCCGCGCAGGTCCGGTGCGACGACATGGTACCCTGCACCGGCCAGCGCCGGCATCACGTTGCGCCAGGAATACGCCAGCTCGGGAAACCCGTGCAGCAGCAACACGCATGGCCGGTCGGCCGGTCCGGCCTCCAGGATATGCACGCGCAGCCCGTTGATGTCGGGCACGAAGCGCGAGCGCACGCCCGCAGGCAAAACGGCGGAGTCGAACGGTGCGAGTTCGGTCATCGTGCCTTCTCCCATGCTGTGGCGCGGTCGAGTGCGGCCTCGATGCGGTCGTGCCGCGCCGTTATCGCGGTGCGTTCGTGAGCGTGCGTGAGCACATAGAATTCGCGTCGCCGGATCGCCTGAAGAACCCGCTGTCCGACCACATCCGGCGCGAGGGCCAGGCCTGTTGCACCACGGATCGCCGCCTGCTGCGGGCGCACATAGGGACCGCCGAACCGCTCCGGGCGCGTGCCCGCTGATTGCATGATGTGCGTCTCCACCGCGCCTGGGCACAGCACCGAGACGCCGATATCCGCGTCCTCGACCTCCTGCTCCAGCGCCTCGGACAAGGCGACGACTGCGTATTTGGTCATCGAGTACGCACCCTGGTTCCGGCCGCGGCGAATGAAGAAGCCGGAGATCGACGCGGTGTTCACCACATGGCCGCCCTCGCCGTGACGGCGGATCATCGGCACGAACGAGCGGATGCCGTTGATCACGCCCAGCACGTTGACGCCGATCACCCAGTTCCACTCCTCGGCGCTCAGATCCTCGATGCGCGTGCCGTGCATCGCCACACCGGCGTTGTTGACCGCGACGTGCAGCTTGCCGAATTCCTGTTCGGCCACCCGTCCCGCGGCCGCGACCGACGCGGCATCGGACACATCGACCGCCACACCGACTGCTCCGGTTCCCAGCGATTCGATGTCCCGGCGCGCGGCGGCTAACCGATCCGGTTGCAGGTCGGCCAACACGATGTTCATCCCGGCGCCCGCCAGCGCCTTTGCGATGCCCAGGCCGATGCCGGACGCGGCACCGGTCACGATCGCGGTCTTTCCTCTGAGTTCCAACATTTTTCCCCCGTCCCGAAGCGCCGCCCGGCGAGCGGCGCCACGATACGCCAGCCGGGGCTTATCGAAACCCCGGGCTGGCGATCGCACTTTGCGGACTGCGCGCAATGGTTGTATTACGCGCTCGCGAAACCGTGAAAGAACCCTGGGGTCAGTATGGAGCCCGAGGCGACAACGGAACGGTCGGTGTTCCTCTCCACCCTGCCCGCATCGGCACGGGAGCGCCGGTTCGCGATGCGCGTCGCGCTGGTCCTGCTTGGCCTGTTCCTGTTGGCCGCGCCGTTTGCCAAGGTGAAGCTCGCGGAGGTCTGGGCCTTCGTCCCGAGCTACCAGTCCGCACTATTGGTCAATGACCTGATCACCGCGATCCTGCTGTTCGCGCAGTTCGCCATCATGGGCGCGCCGGCGCTGCTGGTTCTGGCGGGCGGCTACCTGTTCGCTGCCTTCATAACGGTGCCGCATGCGCTCAGCTTCCCGCGCCTGTTCGTGCCGGAAGGCCTGATCGGCGCCGGACCACAGACCACGGCGTGGCTGTACGTGATCTGGCACGCCGGCTTCCCACTGGCCGTGATCGGCTACTCGATGCTGCGCGACGGTGATCGTGTGCGGTGCCCCGGCCTTGCCGTTGCTGTTACCTGCGCGATCGTCCTGGCCGCGGTTTGCGGCGCCGCCGTGCTCACCACCGTGGGCCATGATCTGCTCCCCGCCATCATGCACGAAGATCACTATACGCCGGTACTTCCCTTCGCCGTCGGCGCAGCCTGGTCGCTGAGCCTGGTGGCGCTGCTCGTTCTGTGGCTGCGGCGACCATATTCGGTGCTCGACGTTTGGATCATGGTGGTCATGTCGGCGTGGCTGTTCGACGTCGCCCTGGGTGCATTGCTCAACGCTGGCCGTTTCGACCTTGGCTTCTATGTCGGCCGTGTCTACGGACTGATGGCTTCGACTCTGGTCCTGCTGGTGCTGCTGATCAAAACCGGCGCGGTGTATGCCCGGTTGGCGCGATCCTTTGCGGCAGAACGCGATGACCGCGACCGGCAATTGCACGAAATCCAGTCGGAACTGATCCACGTTTCACGATTGACCGAACTGGGTCAGATGGTGCTGGCGCTTGCCCATGAGGTGAACCAGCCGCTGACTGCGGCAGGGAGCTATGTACGAGCCGGCCGCCGGCTGGTCCAGGCCGGCGACACCGCCAAGGCCGACGAGGCGCTGCACAAGGGCGCGGACCAGATCACTCGGGCAAGCCAGGTGATTCAGCGACTGCGCCAGTTCGTGAAGAAGGCGAACGCCCATCGCAGCGCCGAGGACGTACGGCAGACTGTCGAGGAAGCCGCGGCGCTGGCGCTGCTCGGCGCCGAGGCGCGCGGGGTCCAGTTGGAAATGAACCTTGTTCCGGATATGCCGCCCGTGTTCATTGACAAGGTGCAGATTCAGCAGGTGCTGCTCAATCTGATCCGCAATGCCGTCGAGGCGATGCAATCCAGTGCGCGCCGCGAGCTGACCATTGGCACGATCATGTCGGCCGATGGCATGGTCGAGGTCAGCGTGACGGACAGCGGCCCGGGCCTCGCCGCCGACATCCGCGCAAAGCTGTTCCAGCCGTTTGTGACAACAAAGCCGTCGGGCATGGGGGTTGGGCTGTCGATCTGCCGCGGCATCATCGAGGCGCATGGCGGCCGGATGTGGCTCACCGACAGCCCCGGTGGCGGCGCGGCGTTCCACTTCACCTTGTCCGCCGCCGACCCAGAAGTGACGCAACCGCGGAAGCTCGTCGAGATAACGCGCGCTTGACCCTCTGGGCGCTCGCCCGTAACACGCCGCGCATGAACGAGACTGTAGCGATGGACATCGAGGCCGCCACCGAACGGGCCCGCGTGCTGGCGCAGGCCCTGCCGTTCCTGCGCCGCTATGCCGGTGCCACGATCGTGGTGAAATACGGCGGCCACGCGATGGGCGAAGATGACCTGGCGCAGCAGTTCGGCAGCGATATCGCGCTGCTGAAGCAGGTCGGCGTGAACCCCGTCGTCGTCCATGGCGGCGGTCCGCAGATCAACGCGATGCTGAAGCGGCTGGCGATCCAGTCCAGCTTCGTGGATGGGCTTCGCGTCACCGATGCGGCGATGGTGGAGGTGGTGGAGATGGTGCTGGCCGGCACCGTCAACAAACACGTTGCCAGCCTGATCACCCGTGCCGGGGCGCTCGCCGTCGGCGTCTGCGGCAAGGACGGCGGCATGATCCGCGCGCGCAAATTGACGCGCACCAAGCAGGACCCGGACAGCAACATCGAGCGCGTGCTCGATCTTGGTTTCGTCGGCGAACCGGAGCATGTCGATGTGCGGGTGATCCATGCGTTGACCGGTTCCGGTCTGGTGCCGGTGATCGCACCGGTCGGTGTGGGCGCGGATGGCGAGACCTACAACATCAACGCCGACACGGTGGCGGGCGCGATTGCCGGCGCGCTGCAGGCTACGCGGCTGCTGATGCTGACCGATGTGGCCGGCGTACTCGACAACGACAAGCGGCTGATCGAGGAGTTGAGCATCGCCGACGCCGAAGCAGGCATTCGCAGCGGCATGATCACCGACGGGATGATTCCCAAGGTGGAGAATTGCGTCGATGCGGTACGCGGGGGCGCCAAGGGCGCGGTGATTCTCGACGGCCGCGTGCCGCATGCGTGTCTGCTGGAACTGTTCACCGAGGCGGGGCCGGGTACGATCATTCGGCCGTAGCGATGGAATGCGATGGGTTTCGCTCCGCTCTACCCATCGTCTTGCACCTCACAGGGAAACAACCTCCATGACCACACGCGAGCAATTGCGCGAACAGGGCGAGGCAACCCGCCAGCGTCTGTTCGGTACCGCCGCTGCGCAGGAACCGAAGGGCTTCGGCACGCTGCTGACCGAAGCGGTGCAGGGCGCGATCTGGAATCGCTCCGGCCTCGCACTCCCCGACCGGATGCTATGCACACTCGCGGCACTCGCGGTCTGGCCGCGGTTGCGCCAGCTTCGGCGTCACATCGGTGCCGCGCTGGATCTCGGTCTTTCGACCGAAGCGCTTCGCGAGGTGCTGCTACAGGCCGGTCTCTACGCCGGATTTTCCGCGGCCGAGGAGACGCTGGCGCTGATGGCCGAGGTACTGGCCGAACGCAACGTGCCGTTCCCGCCCGATCCGCCGGCGGACGCATCGCTGGAGGAACTCGCCAGCCGTGGTCGCGCGCTGATGCAGGATGTGCACGGCGAGCGCAGCCGCCAAGGCTATGCCGCGCCTGACAATCCGGTGACATTTGCGCTGTACGAACTGGCGATCCAGTACGGCTACGGCGAGATCTGGTTCCGTCCCGGCCTCGAACGCCGCCAGCGCGCGCTGGTCGCGGTAGCGGCGTTTACCGCGCTGCGCCTGCCGGAACAGGCGCGTCGGTTCGGTCAAGCTGCGTTGAACCTCGGCGCATCGCGCACCGAGGTGATCGAGGCGATCGTGCAGACCGCGCCGCACAGCGGCTTCCCGCCCGCGCTGAACGTGCTGAACGCACTGTCGGACGTATTGCGCTGACCCAAGACCCCGTGGCAGCGTACCTCTGGCCATAACAAGGGGAGATCGACCATGCCTCAGATCGCCGGCGGCTGTCTTTGCGGCAAGGTTCGCTACAGCGCGAGTGGGGACCCGGTCTTCGTCGGGGTCTGCCATTGCACGGACTGCCAGAAGTTCACCGGCAGCGCATTCGCCATCGTCGTTGCCGTTCCGAAGTCGGCGCTGACCGTTGAAGGGAGCCTCTCCACGTTCCGCAAGACCGGCGATACCGGCAAGGGGACGGAGCGGAATTTCTGCCCCGCGTGTGGTTCCTCCGTCACTGATTCAGCGGAGGTCATGCCCGACATCGTCATGCTCGAAGCCGGCACGCTGGACGACCCAAGCTGGGTCAAGCCGGCGATGCAGATCTTCTGCGACAGCGCGCAGCCCTGGGTGCAATTGGGCGGCGAGATGAAGGCGTTCCCGAAGATGCCTGGCTGATCACAGCCCGACACCGAACGTGCCGAGGCCGGCCGCTACCAGCGCGCCGGCCAGCACGACGATCCATGGCGACACTGCCCAGAACGTGAGGGCAAGGAACGCGGCAACCGCCAGGCCGAAGCCGGCGGGTGTGTGCACGCCAGCCGTCCATACCGGCGTATAGAGCGCGGCGAGCAGCACGCCGACCACGGCGGCGTTCACTCCGCGCAGCATGGCCTGCATTGTCTGGCGGCGGCGCAACGTGTCCCAGAACGGGATCAGTCCGATCACCAGCAGAAACGAGGGCGCGAAGATCGCCACCAAGGCCAGCAGCGCGCCGAGTGCACCGTTGGGTGATGGGATCATCGCCGCGCCGAGATAGGCGGCGAAGGTGAACAGTGGGCCAGGCATCGCCTGTGCTGCACCGTAGCCGGCGAGGAAAGCGTCGTTGCTCACCCAGCCGTTCGGCACCACCGCGGCCTGCAGGAGCGGCAGCACTACATGGCCGCCGCCGAACACCAGCGCGCCGGCGCGGTAGAATGCGTCGCACAGAAGCAGCGTCTGGCTGTCGATTGCGGCGGCGAGTGGTGGCAGGAACAGCAGCAGGGCGAAGAACAGTACCAGCGCCACCGCCGCAACGCCTCGGTGCAGAGTCAGGCCGAGCGGCACATGGTCGGTGGTGGCGGCGGAAGCGGGCTTCGGCAGCAGTGTCAGGCCGGCGATCGCGCCAAGCACGATGGCGCCGATCTGGCCGAGCGACGAGGGCACCGCGAGAGCGATCAATGCGGCGGCGACGGCCAGAGTGGCGCGCGGCCGGTCAGGTGCCAGGCTCTGCGCCATGCCCCATACCGCCTGCGCCACCACCGCGACGGCGACCAGCTTCAGTCCCTTCAGCCAGGGGGCGCCACTGACGTCGCCGAGAGCTTCCACGCCATAGGCGAACGCGAGCATGGCGAGCGCCGATGGCAATGTGAAGCCGATCCAGGCGGCGAGCATGCCGAGCGGTCCGGCGCGCAGCAGGCCGATCGACATGCCGAGCTGGCTCGACGACGGGCCGGGCATGAACTGGCAGAGTGCGACCAGATCGGCGAAGCCGCCTTCCGGCACCCAGCGGCGGCGTTCGACAAACTCGGCGCGGAAGTAGCCGATATGCGCCACCGGGCCACCGAACGAGGTGCAGCCCAGGCGGAGGAAGACGAGCAGGACTTCGAGTGGTGAGTGCGTCACGGCGCTCACAGCGCATTCTTCACAAACCGGCCACCCAGCATGATCGCCGGCAGGTTCCGCCCATCGCCGAGCAGGACCGAGATGTCACGATACGGATCGCCGTCCACCACCAGCAGGTCGGCGTGCGCGCCCGGGATCAACTCGCCGATCATGCCCTCCTGCCGCACGATCTCGGCATTCACCAGCGTTGCCGACCGGATGATCTCCGGCGCGCTCATCGCCTCGCGGCGCAGGATGAACTCGTTGCAGTGATCGTTCTGCAACTGGCCGAGCAGATCGGACCCGAAACCGATCTTCACGCCGGCGTCGCGGGCGATCTCCAGCGAGCGCAGGCCCGCATGCAGCACCAGTTCGTTCTTCGCCAGGCTGTAGCTGGACAGCCCATAGTCGCGGCCGCGGCGCTTCAGCGCGTCATAGGCCACGAGCGTCGGCACCAGATAGGCGCCGCGCTCGGCCATCAGCCGCGCGGTCGGCACATCGATCAGGTTGCCGTGCTCGATGGTGCGCACGCCGGCAGTCACCGCACGCGCGATCGCCTTCGCGGAATAGGCATGGGCGCAGACATAGGTGCCCCAGCGAGTGGCTTCGTCCACCGCCGCCTCGATCTCGTCGATGCGGTATTGCAAGCTTTCCAGCGGATCGGCCTGCGAGGCGACGCCGCCCGACGCCATGATCTTGATGTGGTCGGCGCCCTTGCGCAGCTCGTCGCGCGTCGCCTTCACCACCTCGGGCACGCCATCGGCGATCCGCCCGGTCCAGTTCAGGCCGGAACAGCAGGCGCAGAAGTTCGCCGAATTCAGTACGCAGCCGGCGTTCGCCATGACCACCTGTTTGGCTCAGCGGCTGGCCGGCGATGAACAGCCGCGGCCCTTCGAACAGCCCCTGTTCCACCGCCGCCTTGATACCGTAGTCGGCGCCGCCGGTGTCGCGCAGCGTGGTGAAGCCGCGATGCAGCATGGCGCGCATCGCAACCGAGCCCTTCGCGGCGAGCAGCGTCAGCGGCACGTCGGCCAGCAGGCGCAGGTTCACCTCGGTAAGCACCACGTGTATGTGCGCATCGATCAGCCCAGGCATCAGCGTGCGGCCGCGCAGGTCGATGCGGGTGGCGGACGCGCTGGCGAGCGTGCGGTCGGACACTTCTTTCACGATGCCGTCCTCGACCAGGACGGCGACGCCATCCTGCAGTTCATCCTTGCGCGGATCGAGGAAGCGGCCGCCATGGAACAGAAAGCCGGTCATGTCCTGCCGTTCTCCTCCTTACCAAATTTCAACCAATGACCTGTTTCCTGCGTCGGCCCGCGGCGGGAGATGAGCATGCGCATCAACGAACCGATCACCGACCACGAGGTCGAGGTGCCGGACGGCGAACCGCTGGTTTCGCGCACCGACCGCGGCGGCCGCATCGTCTTCGCCAACCACGTGTTTGTCGAGACCAGCGGTTTCACCGAGCAGGAGCTGATCGGCTCGCCGCACAACCTGGTCCGGCATCCGCACATGCCGCAGCAGGCATTCGCCAACCTATGGGCTACCATCAAGGCCGGTCGCCCATGGGACGGCCTGGTGAAGAACCGATCCAAGACCGGCGATTTCTATTGGGTGCGGGCCAACGTCACGCCCGTGGTGAAGAACGGCGAGTTGACAGGCTACATCTCGATCCGCTCGAAGCCGAGCCGCGCCCAGATCGATGCCGCCGATCGCGCCTACGCCGCCATCCGCGTCGGCAACGCCAAGGGTATCGCGCTGGCCGATGGTGAGCTGGTGGGGCGCGGTCCGCTCGCCTGGCTGGCCGGGTGGGCGCATTCGGTACTGGGGCGGTTGCTGGCCGTGACCGTTGCCGCGCTGCTGGCGATCCTTGCGGTCGGCTGGCTCGGGTTCGGCGGCATGGCTGATTCGAACGACGCGCTGCGCCATGTCTATGACCGCGACCTGGTCTCGGTGAACCAGCTTCGCACGATCGTGGATCGCATTCGCGACAATCGGAATCACATCGCGCAGATGACCATCGCGCTCGGCCGGGGGACACCGCCGGCGCAGGTGCTGGGCGAACGCGAACCGCCGGTCCGCGCCAACATGAATCAGATCGCGGAATTGTGGCGCGCCTACAATGCTGGCGAGCTCACCACGGAACAGCGTCCACTGGTCGAGACATTCGACCGGCAGTTGGCGGCGCTGGTGCACGATGTCATCGATCCAGCCTTCGACCTCGCGCACCGCGGAGAAACGGGGCAACTCAACACACTGTTCGAGAAACAGGCGCCGCCATTGTTCCAGGCGGTGTTCGACGGCAACAAGCAACTGGTCGATCGGCAGATCGAGATCGGCCACACGGCCTACACGCATGCGGTAACCGAACTGGGTCGGCATCTGATCGCCGGGATCGCGGTCGCCTTGGCAGGCATGATCGCGGTTGTGGTGCTCGGGTGGACATTGCTGATCGCGGTGCGCCGCTGCGCGCATGAACTCGAAACGCATTTCACCGCCATTGTCCGCGGCGACACGACGGCCGAGATCGCACGGCCCGCGGCGCGCGAATTCCATCACGTGACGGCGATGCTGCGCGCGATGCGGGCGCATCTTGCCTATGCCTCGTGGGAGCGCGCCGAATTCGAGCGCAAGGCCGGGGCCGCCAGGATCGAAACCGTGAACCGCATGGCACATACGATCGAGCAGGAAGCAGGCGCGGCGGTGGAAATGGTGGCCGACCGCACCGGGGCGATGGCACGCGATGCCAATGCCATGGCGGCGTCTGCAGGGAGAGTCAGTGTAAACGCGCAGCATGTCGCGGGGGCGGCCGATCAGGCGATGAAGAATGCGCAGATTGTCGCCGCGGCGAGCGAGGAACTGGCCGCGGCAATCCACGAAGTTTCATCGCAGGTGGATCATGCGAGCGCGGTCTCGCGCGGCGCCGCGGCCAAGGGAGCCGATGCGCAGCAGACCATCCGGTCGCTGTCGCAGGCTGCCGAGAGGATTGGCGCGGTGGTGCGGTTGATCGCCGATATCGCCGCCAAGACCAATCTGCTGGCGTTGAACGCGACGATCGAGGCCGCGCGCGCCGGCGAGGCCGGCAAGGGGTTCGCCGTGGTGGCCGGCGAGGTGAAGGCGCTGGCGGCGCAGACCGCCAAGGCGACCGAGGAGATCTCGCAGCAGATCAATGGATTGCGTGGCGCCACCGAAGCGGCGGTGGGCGCGGTCGAGGAGATCGGTCACACCCTGGACGAGGTGGCCCAGGTGGCGGTCTCGGTCGCGGCAGCGATCGAGGAGCAGAATGCGGCCACCAAGGAGATCGCCCGTAACGTCGCCGAGAGCGGCGCCGCGGTGCAGGAGGTGACCACGCGAATCGCCGAAGTCTCCAGCGAGGCGCAGGCCACCGGCGATCAGGCGGCGCAGTTGCGGGCGACGTCCGATACGGTCGCCGCCGACATCGCCGTGCTGCGCGGCGCGCTGGTGCGCACCGTGCGTACCGCGACCGAGGAAGCCGACCGGCGCGAGGCAGCGCGCACCGCCGTCGAAGAATCCTGCACGCTGACGTTCGGCGCCGATTCGGCACGGATTGCCGGAATGCTGCGCGACCTGTCGCATAACGGCGCCGCGATTTCGGCATCCGGCCGCGCGGCTGGAGCCGGCGAACGGGGCACGATCACGCTCGATCGTCGTGGCGGCGCCCAGGCGCGCTTCGACGTTCGCTCGGTCGATCACGAGGGGACGATGCACGTCAGCTTCAATTCGAAAGATCCGGCATTCGAGCTTGTGTTGCAGACGCTGTTGGCGCCGCCGCGCGAGGCGCGACGCGCCTAGCGATTGCCGTTTCGGCTGCACTGCGCTGAACTGGCACGGTGCCGACGGAGTCCGCCATGATCGCCGAACAATTGAAGGCCGCGGTAAAGGTCTGCATGTTCGACCAGTATGGCACCGTGGTGGACATGCAGACCGGCCTGGTCGAGGCCGCCACGCCGTTTCTGCGCGCCAAGGGCTGGCAGGGCAACCCCAACTCGTTCGTCACCTGGTGGCGGCGCACGCATTTCGAAAACTCGATGATCGACGCACTGCTGCATCGCGACCACACGTCGTATCGCGAGATCGGCGAACGCTCGGTCGCCTACGTGATGGATCGCGCCGGCATCAGCCACACGATGGACGAGGTGCGCGCCCTGGTGGACCATATCGTGCGGCTGCGGCCGTTCCCGGAGGTTCCCGCCGCGCTGGACCGACTGCGCGCGCACTACCGGCTGGTGGTGTTGTCGAACGGCGATCCCGACATGCTGGAGGCGGCGAAACAGCACCACGGCATCGTGTTTGAACGCACGGTCTCGGTCGCGGAGGCCAATTCGTTCAAGCCGCACGTCGCGACCTACACCAAGGCTGCCGAGATCGCCGGGGTGCGGCTGGACGAAGTGCTGTTCATTGCCAACCATGCGTTCGACTGCATTGGCGCGAAGGCAGCCGGCATGCGTACAGCATTCATCGACCGCCGCCGACGTCCGTTCGGCGAGACGCTGCATCAGCCGGATCTGATCGCGTCCAGCATGACGGCGCTTGCGGACGCCATGACGTGATTGTCGCATCCCTATCAGAGTCCGAGGCCGCCGACCTATGGCACCGTGCTGCCAGTAATGATGTCATTCCCGCGAAGGCGGGAACCCAGGGGGGCGGCCGCACGGAGCCTCCGGGCCCAGGTAGCGGCGGTCTACATTGGTAAGCTTGGCTATGCTCTGCTGCTATCCTTTCGCCAACCCAGATTGAAAAAGAAATCTTCCCAGATCCTGCCCGCAATTCCGAACTCCAGGTTTGAATCGAGATCTCCGACGCTGGCGAGATAGGTCCGGAACCGCGCGGTCCACTCAGCGCTGACCGTGTCACGCTGAACCCCCAACGTCGGGGTGACATCAGGGACCATGGTCTCCGTGCACGCGGCTGGAAGACCACCGATATGCTCGATAAGAGTATCTAACGACTCCGGAAGGTTATCAAAGAAATCCTCATAGTAGAGCGTGTATGGGCTGATATTATTGTCACTGAAATATGTCTGCCACGCCAGGTCACAGGCGTACAGCATCATGACCCGCGAAAGAATGTAATGGTAATCGAACTCTTCGTGGCGTTGAAAACCTGACATCGCATGCGAATTCGGGACCGACCAGATTCCGGTCTTTTCCGCTCGGCAGAGTGAAATTGCCTGGGCGATCTTGTCTCGGCAAATCAACCAAATCCATCGGTGATCGGGCAGTATATCGTCAAGCGTTTTGTACCCCTGGAGGGTCCTGCGCAAGACACCGTCAATGCGCGCACGATGATCGTGTGCCATCTTTGAGCCGAATATGGCGTTGGATGTGTGAGACGCGATAACAGCTCCCCTGGCGAACCAAGGCCGTTTTTCGAAAGCAGCTGGCAGAGCTCGCTGCTGCCAGACCTGTGCGAAAATGCGATCGTGTAGCTCCGGTGTATTGATGGCAACAGGTCGACGTGGATCTTCATCTCGACTCGACGCATGGTAGTAGGCTGCCAATAATAAGCAAACTCCTAGTTTATTGTTCACTCTATTGCTTTGGATAATCAAGCAGGGCGCTCGTAATTTATTGTAACGCTTTCTATCGTAGATAGCAGCAGTGCCATCGGTGCCGGCGGGTCGTCGCGCTGGCGTAGCTGTCAGGCACGTTCCAGCCAGTCGCCATATTGCTCGCGAAGCCGCGTCTTCAGCACCTTGCCCGTCGCGGTGTGCGGCAATTCGTCAACAAACACCACATCGTCAGGCAGCCACCACTTGGCGATCTTGTCCGACAGGAACGTCAACAGCTCCTGCTTGCTCACCTCGGCTCCCTGCTTGCGATGCACCAGAAGCAATGGCCGTTCCTGCCAGCGCGAATGCCGCGTGGCAATTACCGCGGCTTCCAGTACCCCAGGATGGCCGACTGCGAGGTTCTCGATCTCGATCGAGCTGATCCACTCGCCGCCCGACTTGATCACGTCCTTGGCGCGATCAGTGATGGTGATGAAGCCGTCGGCATCCATGTGCGCCACGTCGCCGGTACGGAACCAGCCTTCGTCGTCCACCGCCTTGCCGCCCGCACCGTTGAAGTAGCCTGACAGGACCCACGACCCGCGCACCTCGATTTCGCCGATCGAGCGTCCATCGCGTGGCAGTTCGCGTCCATCGCTATCAACGATACGCACGTCCGCACCATATATCGTGCGCCCTTGCTTGAGATGCACGTCCATCCGCTGTTCAAGGTCCATGTCGACATGCCGCGCGAGCAGACTGCCACAGGTGCCAAGCGGGCTCATTTCCGTCATACCCCAGGCGTGCAGCATCGTGGCGCCGAAATAGGCGTGCGCCTTCTCGATCACCACGCGTGGCACTGCGCTGCCGCCCGACAGCACGCGCTTCAACCTCAACGCACGCTGATCGGTGGTGTCGAGGTTCTGCTCCATCCAGGCAAACAGGTTCAGCCACACCGTAGGCACCGCGCCGCAGAACGTGATACCTTCATCGCGGATCAGCTCGAACAGGCTGGCGCCGTCCAGCTTCATGCCGGGCAGTACCACCTTGGCGCCGGTGCCGGCGGCGGCGAACGGAATGCCCCAGCAGTTCACATGAAACAGCGGCGCGCACAACAACAATGAGTCACGCGCCGATATCGCCATCGTGTCGGCCGACATCAACGCGAGACTGTGCAGCACCGCCGAGCGGTGACTTTGCAGCACGCCCTTGGGATTGCCGGTGGTGCCCGACGTGTAGCACAGCGCGGACGCCAGGTTCTCATCGAACACCGGCCACGCATAGTCGTCGGTCTCGGCGGCTAGCAGGTCTTCGTAGCACAACAGGTTCGGCACATCGATCGACGGGAGTGCATCGCGCTCGCACAGCGCGACATAGCCGCGCACGCCCGGCAGCGACGGCGCAAGCTGCTCGACCAGCGCCGCGAACGTCATATCGAAGCACACGTAGCGCGCCTCGGCATCGTCGATGATGAACCGCACCTGCTCGGGAAACAGCCTGGGATTGACCGTGTGCAGCACGGCGCCGCTGCACGTTACGCCGAAGTAGATTTCCAGATGCCGGTTGTGGTTCCACGCCAGCGTGGCGACCCGCTCGCTGCGCGCCACGCCGAGTCGCTGCAATGCGTTCGCGACCCGCCTGGCCCGGCTGGCGATGGCTCCCCAGTTGCTGCGCTGGATCGATCCTTCCAGCGAGCGTGACACGATCTCGGTGCCGGCATGATAGCGCTCAGCGTAGTCGAGCAGCGACGAGATCAGCAGCGGCCGCTGCTGCATCAATCCAAGCATGGAGATTCGCTCCCTTTGTCGGTCCCGGGCACAATGCCCGATCAGACCGCCCATCGGTGCCGGGATCAAGCGGCGCCGCTGCGAACGCCTTCCAGCCTGGCGCAGATCGCGCGATAGAGGTCATCATACGGCACCGGCTTGCGCAGCACAGCGAATGCGGCGCCATCCGGCACCACCACGGCGTTGTAACCCGACGTCAGCAGGATCGGCAGCGCCGGGAACCGCTCTCGTATCCGGACGGCGAGATCGACGCCGTTCAGGCCATCCGGCATGACCACGTCGGTCAACAGCAGATCGATCCCGCCCGTTTCCAGCCGCTCGATCGCCTTGCGGGCACGGTCGGTCACTTCGACCTGGAATCCCATCGACGACAGCATCTGCGCGGTGACGTCCGCCACCTGCGCATTGTCCTCGACCAGGAGGATGCGTCCAGTTACGCGTGCCGCGTGCGATGCGCTCTCGGCGCACGCGGCCGGCACCGGCTTGTGTGAGCGAGGCAGCCGGATCGTGATGGTCGTGCCGCTTCCGGGCACGCTGTCCAGACTGACCGCGCCACCCGACTGCTGCGCGAAACCGTAGACCTGGCTGAGACCGAGTCCGGTTCCCTCGCCGGGCTCCTTGGTGGTGAAAAACGGATCGAACACCTTGCCGATCACATCGGCGGGAATGCCGACGCCGCTGTCGCGCAGCGCGATCGCCACATGATCGCTGTCCAGCATGCCGGCACCGCGTGCCGCATTGCGCACGTCGACCGTGAACGTACCGCCCTGCGGCATGGCGTCCCTGGCATTCACCGCTATGTTGAGCAGCGCCATTTCCAGTTCGGCGACATCGGCCTCGATCGGCCACAGATGTTCGGCAACATCGATCCGCATCTGGATGTCGCCGCGCAGCGAGGCGCGCAACATTTCCTCCATGCGCGGCATTTCGGTGCCCAGGTCGATGATCTGCGGCGTTGCCACATGACGGCGCGAGAACGACAGCAGCTGCGTGGTCAATGCGACACCGCGTTCAGTGGCGCGCAGGATGTTATCCATCTGCCTGTCGTGGTTTGCCGCCTGGCGCCGTTTTGCCAATTCGGCGTTGCCACCGATAATGGCAAGCAGATTGTTGAAGTCGTGCGCGACGCCGCCGGTGAGCTGGCCGATCGCCTCCATCTTCTGCGCCTGACGAAGCTGCGCTTCGAGCTGCTCGCGTTCGGTCAGATCGCGCGCGGTGGTGATGATGAAGCGATCGCCGTCGGCCGCCACTTCCGGCACCAACACGCACATCACGTCGATCGTCGTGGTTCGCCCGGCCAGGGTGCGCCGTGCCACGTAGCGCTGCGGCTGTCCGGTGCGCAGGCATTCGCGCAGATGGTGCAGCGGGATACGTGCCGCTTCGACTCCCAGGATCTCCTCGACTGTGCGGCCGATCACCTGATCGCGTGGCAGTCCGTATGCGACTTCGGATGTCGGGTTGATGTCGGCGTAGACGATGCGGCCGTCCGGCGTGGCTCGCTGCAAGGTCAGCCAGTCCGGTGAGTTGACGAAGAATGCCTGCAACTGCGCCCGGCTAGACGCAAGCTGCGTCGCGCGTTCCTCGGCCTGTTGCTCCAGCCTTTCATTCAGCCAACGCAGCCGGGTCTCGCTGTCCAGCAGCGCCTGGGCAACCCGTTTGCGCTCGTCGATGTTCTCGATAATACCGAGTGTGTAGAGGATCTTGCCGTCCGCATCGCGGATCGGTCCGACGTTGACGCTCACCCACAGCGCGTCACCGGACTTGCGGACGAAGCGCTCCTCGATCTGGACTTGTGGTGCCGACCCATCGAGCAGCGCCTGGCCCATGGCGGCGCAGTCGTTGCGGTCGTCGGGGTGCACGACGTCCAGAAAGCTGCGCCCGACCAGCTCGTCCTCGGTGTAGCCCAACATGGCGCACAGGGCTGGATTGACGGCGCGGAAGCGGAAGTCGAGCCCTGCCATCGCCTTGCCGAGCGGACTCTGCTCGAACACGCGGCGAAACCGTTGCTCGCTGTCGCGCAGTGCGGCCTCGGCCAACTTACGGCTCGTGATGTCGACATCGACTCCACTGTAGCGCGCAGGTATGCCGCGGGCGTCGCGGATCACGCGGCCGCGACCGAGGATCCACCGCAGGTCCCTGTCGGGGCGGATGATGCGATATTCGGTCTCATAGTAGTCCGCGCCGCTGGCGACAGCGTCATTGAAGCCGCGCAGCACGCGTTCGCTATCGTCCGGATGGCGCAGACGCCGTGTCGTCTCGATCGGCACCAGCTCCGTCGTCGGTTGTAGGCCCATGATGCGGAAGAACTGCGCGGTGCCGCGCAGCAATCCGGTTGGGAGGTCGAGGTCCCACACGCCGATCCCGGCGGAGGCCTCCGCCAGGGCGAGGATCTCGTCGCTCTCACCAAATGCTTTCGAGGCCTCGGCGCCTGTCCGATCACGCAACTGCGATATCGCTTCGACCATCCAGTTATTGTTACTAGCAGGGGGCGCATAGCGATATGGCCGCAGACGGTCTCACAGCGAATTGACACTCTCAGCTATGCGCCAGCGCACAGCCGCCCTGGTCCAGCGGCCGGAACGCCTGATCGGCTGGGATCGTCCGCTTGTGGATGTAGTAGTCCCACGGTTCCTTCGACTGCTCGGGAGACTTCACCTCGAACAGATGCATGTCGTGGATCACGCGTCCGTCAACCCGCACTTTGCCTTTGCCGAACAATGGATCGTCGGTCGGCATGCTCTTCATCTGAGCGATGGCGGCGCGTCCGCTCGCCATCGCCTTGTCGGCACCCATGCCGGTTGCCGCCTTCAGATAGTGCATCACCGCCGAATACTGGCCGGCATGCACGGAGCCTGGCACCACGCCGTTGAAGCGTGCCGCATAGCGCTTGCTGAATTCGCGCGTGCCGGGATCGAGATTCCAGTAGAACGGCTCGGTCAGCAGCACGCCCTGCGCCGAGGCCAGTCCCACGCCGTGCACATCGTGAATCAGAAAAATCAGTCCGGCGACCTGCTGGCCGCTCTTCATGATGCCGAACTCGGCGGCCTGCTTGATGCAGTTCACCGTATCGTTGCCGCCGTTGGCGAGGCCGATCGCCTTGGCGCCGCTCGCCCTCGCCTGCACCAGGAATGAGGAGAAATCGGTGGTGCCGGGGAACGGCGCCAGCGCCTCGCCGAGCACCTTGCCGCCGGCACCGGTGACAAAGCTCGCGGCGTCCTTTTGCAGCGAATGTCCGAACGCGTAGTCGGCGGTGATGAAGAACCAGCTGTCCGCGCCTTCCCTCACCGCGGCGTCCACCACGCCGTGCGGCATCGACCAGGTGTCGTAGACCCAGTGCAGATGGTTCGGTCCGCATTTCGCTCCCGTAATGTCAGCCGAGGCGCCGCCGGTGAAGATGGCGACCTTGTCCTTCTGCTTGGCAAGATCGCCGATCGCGAAAGCGGCCGATGACAACGGCACGTCGGTGACGACATCGACGCCCTTATTGTCGTACCAATCGGCGGCGATGGCGAGCGCGACATCGGGTTTGAGCTGCAGGTCAGCCTGCACGATCTCGGCCTTCACGCCGGGATGCGCGGCCATGAAGTCCTCGACCGCCATTTGAGCACCGAGCACCGAGCCGGGGCCGGTGTTGGCGGCGTAAACGCCGTTCATGTCGGTGAGCACGCCGATACGGATCGGCTTGTCAGCGGCGCGGGCACGGCGTGGCAGTGCCGCGGCGGCAATGCCTGCGCCAAGCAGCGCGCGGCGTCCGACTACTCCGGCCTCGATTGCGCGGAATTCCATGTGCGGCTCCCAACGTTGATGGATCGACTTTAGGCGCCTGTTGCTGCCTGCGCCTAGTGGATGAAATTTGACGGAAGGGTCCGGTCGGATTGTCTGAGGCAGGCAAGGAATTGAAACCACCGATGCACACAGATGAACACGGATGTATCGTGCCGCCACAAAAAAGCAGTCGGTACGCCGCGCCGAAATCGACGTCCCATCTGTGTGCATCTGTGGTTTGAACATCTCGCTTATTTTCTTGCTGGAGCAAACGCATCGGACGCGTCCGTCAGGTTTTATCCACTAGTATCCCCGCACTCGAGCATGCTCTGGCGTGCCCACAGAATGCCGGCCGTGTGGCGCTCGACGACAAGAAAGGTTCAAACGCAGATAAGAGCAGATGCACGCCAAGCACGCAGATGGTTCAGTGCCGCTCGCAGACCGCGGACCACGCGTTTAGTTTCCTGGCGTGGCTTGCCGAAATTCAGCAGCAGATTAAGCCGCAGGCCGCTTGCTTTTTCCAGAAATCCAGCGCCGAGCTATTGAGCACCGTGAATGCGCAGCCGATGACGCGTCCCGACAGGTCGTTCAGTCTATCGCTATCTGCGTGTTCGGCGTGCATCTGCTTACATTTGCGTTTGCAACTTCCTTCGTAATGCTGTCCCAGGCGCGGGTCACGGAAGTGTTGACTGACAAACGCCCGCAGCAACCGGTCAGACCCCCGATGCAGCGGTACTAGTGGATGACAGGGCGCCTGGGTCTACGTCTCGATGCGGATCATCGGCTCGCCCGGCTCCACCGTGCCGATGATCGCGGCTTGCAGCCCGGCCGCGCGCAGTGCCGCGATGCACGCTTCCGAGCGTTGGGACGCTATCCCCGCCAGCAGCCCACCCGAGGTCTGCGGATCGAACAGCAATGCTGCGCGATGATCCGTTCCGAGATGCGGCAGCACTCGTTGGTTCTCCGGTGCCATCGTGCTGGCCACGCCGGCGCCGGCAAGTTCCAATGCTCCCGGCAGTGCCGGTATCGCGTCGCGCGAGACGATCGCCGCTGACTGCGAGGCGCGCAGCATCTCCATCAGATGGCCGGCCAGTCCGAAACCGGTGACGTCGGTGCAGGCAACCGCGCCATGCTCGCAGAGGATCCGCGATGCGGTTGCGTTGCTGGTTCGCATCGATGCAATTGCCGCCTGTAGCCATGCCGCCCGTGCCAGCCCGCGCATGTGGCCGGCCAGCACGATGCCGGTGCCGAGAGGCTTGGTCAGCACCAGTGCGTCGCCCGCGCGCAGTCCCGATTTACGCAGCAGCCTGGTCGGGTCGGCCAGGCCGGTCACCGCGAACCCCAGTGCCAATTCGCCCGCCTCCGCGCTGTGGCCGCCCACCAGTGCGCAGCCGTCCGCTGCCAGCACGCCGCTGGCGCCTTGCAGCATGTCGGCCAGTTCGGTGCGCATCTTGTCGCCAGACGTATAGGGCACGGCGGCAACTGCCAGCGCCGTCCACGGTCGCGCGCCCATCGCGTGCAGATCGGACAGCGCATGCGCCGCGGCGATCTCGCCGAACACGAATGGATCGTCGATGAACGCACGGAAGTAATCGACGCTCTGCACCAACGCCATGCCACGTGGCGGCAGCATCACCGCCGCATCGTCCGGCGCATCGAGTCCGATCAGCACATCGGCACCCGGCAGCCGAGACAAATTCGCCAATGCGCCGGCCAGCACGTCGGCGCCGACCTTGGCGCCGCAGCCGCCGCAGCGCATCGGTTCGCTCGCGGCCATCGGCGCCATCGGTTCCTGGTACATCCGCATCCAGCGCCGGTCGATCCAATCCTTCCAGCGCCATACCGCGCGTCCGGAAATCGCTACGCCGTTGCGCCACGCCAGTGCGCGGTCGTTACCCAGGCCGACGATCGCCAGCGCGCCGGATTGCGGCCGCCAGCGGCGCAGCGTCCGGCCGCGCGCCGCACGGCGCAGATTGGCAGCCAGCGGCGCACCGGCGCGCACCGCCCAGACACCGGCTTTCGGCCGCGGGTTGCCTTCGACTGAAGCGCAGTCACCGGCGGCGAAGACGAAGTCGTGACTGACGCTTTGCAGTGTCGCGTCCACGCGCACGCAACCGGCCGCGTCGCACCCGAGGCCGGAGTCGGCGAGAAAGCCCGGACCCACCACGCCGGTCGCCCAGATCGCGGTTCCGACCTCCAGGAAGCTGCCATCTGACAGCGCCAGCCTGCCGTCAGCCCAATCGCCGGCGCGTACACCGCAGACCACCTCCACTCCGGCATCGACCAGCGCGGTGCGGGCGACAGAGCGTGCGTAGGACGGTGCGCTCGCCAGTGGCTCGGCCGCATCGCACACCAGCACGATCCGCACCTGCTCGCGATAACGCCGTGCCAGCGCGAGCGCCAGTTCGGTCCCACCCGCGCCGCCGCCGACCACGGCGATGCGCGCGCCGCGCGGCAACGCTTCCTCCAATGCCGACAGGCGCGCCAGGAACTGGCCGATCGGCTTGACCG
This sequence comes from uncultured Alphaproteobacteria bacterium, assembly GCA_963819855.1. Taxonomy (GTDB): domain Bacteria; phylum Pseudomonadota; class Alphaproteobacteria; order Acetobacterales; family Acetobacteraceae; genus JAMXLO01. The sequence continues at coordinate 58,487 of CAWFYC010000022.1, read as the reverse complement.
GCAGACCGGTGCCGGACGGCATCGCCGGCTCACCGCCGACGTCGATCGAAAGCAGGTCGAACGGCACGACCGGCCGGTCGGTCATCACGACGTGGCGCCCGGCAAGGTCGATATTGGTCGCCTCTGCCAGGATCAGCCGTGCGCCGGCACCAGCGGCGAGCGGAGCGAGATCGATATGTGCCTGATCGAAGGTATACTCGCCGCGGATCAGCCCGGGCAGCATGCCCGTGTACGGGGTCTCAGGCTCGCGGCCGATCAGGGTCAGGCGAACACCCGGCTCTCGGCGCATCGCGAACCGGCGCAGCACCTCGACATGGGCATGGCCGGCACCAAGCAGGACGAGGTCGGTCGTGATCGGTGCGCTGGGCTGCATTCCCGGAGCCTAGCCGGCTTGCGGCGAGTCGGCGGAGCAGCGAGGATCGCGCCCATGACGTGGTCCATTCTGGTGCGCGATCCAGCGACCGGCGCGCTTGGCGCCGCGGTGGCGACACGGTTCTTCGCGGTTGGCGCGCTGGCGATCCATGTCGAGGGCGGCGTGGCGGCGCTTGCCACCCAGGCGCTGATCAACCCGATGTACGCAGTGCCCGGCATGGCGCGACTGCGTGCCGGCGAGGCGCCCGATGCCGTCGCCGGCGCGCTGCTGGCCGCGGATGCCGGCCGCGATCATCGGCAACTGCACATGATCGACGCGCGCGGTCGGATCGCGCAGCACACCGGTGGCGGCTGCGTATCCTGGTGCGGCGCGGTGCGGGGAACCGATGTGTCCGTCGCCGGCAACATGCTGGCCGGATCGGAAGTGGTGGAACGCACTCTGGACGCGTTCCGGCGCGCCGTGGGCACGCTGGCGGAGCGCCTGATCACCGCGCTGGAAGCCGGCGAGGCGGCAGGTGGCGACAAGCGCGGCAAGCAGTCGGCGGCACTGAAGGTCTGCACGCGCGATCCCTATCCCGACCTCGACATCCGCACCGACGACCATCCCGACCCGCTCGCCGAACTGCGCCGGCTGTACGCGGTGAGCCTGGAGCGGTTCGCGGTGTTCCGAAGTTTTCTCGCCGGCGCCGACAGCCCGTGTGGCGTGTTCGATCGGACCGTGATCGATGCGGTCATTGCGCGCGAGGGAAGACCGCCTACCTGACCGCCATAACACCAAGTCTGGGAAGCTTCATCATGCGCCGTCTCCTGCTCGCCGCTGCCTGCGTGCTGCTCACCGCCGTCCCCGCCGTCGCCCAGACGCTGCGCATCGCGCTGCGGCAGGACCTTGATCTGCTCGATCCCACGCTGGCGACCACTTATGTCGGACGCATCGTGTTCGCCGGGCTGTGTGACAAGCTGTTCGACATCGACGAGAAGCTGAACATCGTGCCGCAGCTCGCTGCAGGCTACGAGTGGGCCAACGACCGGACGCTGGTCATTCACCTGCGTGCCGGGGTGAAGTTCCAGAACGGTGAACTGCTCGATGCCGCAGCGGTGAAATATTCGCTGGAGCGCCATCTCACGATGCAGGGCAGCTTCCGCAAGAGCGAGATCAGCTCGATCGATCATGTCGAGGTGGTGGATCCCGCAACGGTGCGCATCGTGCTGAAGTCGCCGTCGGGCGCGTTCCTGGCACAGTTGACCGATCGCGCCGGCATAATCCTGCCGCCCAAGGCCACCGAGGCCGCCGGCAAGGATTTCGCGGCGCACCCGGTGTGCAGCGGCCCGTTCAGGTTCGTCGAGCGCGTGCCGCAGGATCACGTGACGTTGGAACGCTTTCCCGACTACTGGGACGCCAAGGACATCCATTTCGACAAATTGGTCTATCAGATTCTGGTCGATCCGTCGGTGCGAATGGCCAATCTGAAGGTCGGTACAGTGGACATCACCACCGATGTGGTGCCGACCGATGCCGCCGCGGTGAAGGCCGATCCCAAACTGCGTCTCGTGGTCTACGACGCACTCAGCTATTTCGGCATCACCAACAACATCTCGAATGGGCCGCAGGCAAACAATCCGTATGGCCAGAGTGCGCTGGTGCGGCAGGCGTTGGATCTCGCGATCGACCGCGCCGCACTGGTGAAGGTCGTGTTCAACGATATGTTTGCGCCGAGCGTCCAGGCCGTGCCGCCGAGTTCGCCGTTCTACGATGAAGCATTGCCGGCCCCCGAACGCGATGTGGCGAAGGCGAAGGCGCTGCTGAAACAGGCGGGCGTGACGCTGCCGGTGAAGCTCGATCTGCTGGCCTTCAATGATTCCGACATCCTGCAGGCCTCCGAGGTGATCCAGTCGATGGCATCCGAGGCCGGTTTCGACGTGCATATCCAGGCGATGGAATTCGCCTCCTCGATTCAGGCTTCGGTACGCGGGGAGTACCAGGCCTACATGATCGGTTGGTCCGGCCGCGTCGACATCGACGGCAACACCTACGCCTTCCTGCACAGCGGGCAGGGCAACAATGCCAGCCACTACAGCAATGCGACCGTCGATCAGTTGCTCGACGAAGCGCGTGGTACGGTGGACGTGGCGAAGCGGCGTGCACTGTATGGACAGATGTGGCCGGTATTGCGGCAGGATCTGCCGATTACCTACCTGTGGAACGGGCGCAACATCGTCGGCATGTCGGCGAAGCTGCAAGGCTTCCGCGCCGTGCCCGACGGCATGATCCGTGTGCAGGGGCTGGAGATGGCGAAGTAGTGCGCGGACATCTCGGCACGCGCATCGCTCAGGTCATTCCGACGCTGCTACTGGTCAGCGTGCTGGTGTTCTGCCTGCAGCAGCTCATGCCGGGCGATCCGGCGTTGGTGATGGCGGGCGAGGAGCGCGGCGATCCGCAGGTGCTGGCGCAGATCCGTGCCGAGCTGTGGCTGGACCGGTCGTTGCCGGTGCAGTACCTGCACTGGATGGGGAACGTGCTGCAGGGCAACCTCGGGTTCTCCTGGCGCATCCGCCAGCCAGTGGCGCAGCTTGTGTTCCAGAAGCTGCCGGTGACGCTGCAACTGGGTTCGATGGCGTTCGCCATCGCGGTGCTGATCGGTGTGCCGGCCGGGATCATCGCAGCGGTGTACCGCAATGGGTTCTGGGACTACATCGCCAACGCGGTGGGCCTCGCGGGCTTGTCCACGCCGAACTTCTGGCTCGGCATCATGATGATCCTGCTGATCTCGGTGCAGCTGGGCTGGCTGCCGCCGTCTGGTTACGTGCCGCTGACCGAGGACTGGCAACAGTCGCTCGCCACCACCATCATGCCGGCGTTCGTGCTGGGCAACGCGATCGCGGCGGTCCTGATGCGGCATACGCGCAGCGCGATGCTGACGTCGCTGGACCAGGACTATGTGCGGACAGCGCGGGCGAAGGGGTTGCGCGAGTTCGTCGTGGTGATCCGTCACGCGCTGCGCAATGCGCTGATCCCGGTGGTGACGCTGGGTGCTCTGGAGCTGGGCACGTTGTTTTCGGGTGCGGTGCTGACCGAGCAGGTGTTCAGCATCCCGGGGTTCGGCAAGATGGTCGTCGATGCGGTGTTCAACCGCGACTATCCGGTGGTGCAGGGGGTCGTGCTGGTCACGGCGTTTCTTTACGTGATGCTGAACCTGCTGGCGGATGTGCTGTACGTGGTGATCAATCCGAGGCTAAGGGGGGCTTGAGGTGATTTGCTGTCAGCGGCACCCCTTCCCCAACCCTCCCCCGCTTCGCGGGAGAGGGGGTGTTGTTGCTGCTGAACCATCTCTCCCGCGAAGCGGGGGAGGGTTGGGGAGGGGGTGCCGCTGACATGAGCACCGCCATCGTCGTCCCCGCCATCGCGAGCAGTGCCGCCATGCCGCGCAGCCCGATGCAGCTCGCGGTGCGCCGCTTCCTGCACCGTCCGGTCGCCGTCGCCGGCCTGGCGGTGATCGTGCTGTTCGTTGCGGTGGCGGTGTTCGCGCCCCTGATAGCGCCGTACGATCCCATCGCCACCTCGTGGTCCGCGATCCGCAAGGCCCCATCGTTCGCGCACTGGATGGGAACCGACGAGAACGGCCGCGACGTGCTCGCGCGCGTGGTGTACGGCGCGCGTGCCAGCCTGTTGGCAGGCGTCGTCGCGGTGCTGATCGCCGCCGGCATCGGCGTCCCGGCAGGATTGCTCGCCGGCTTCGCGGAGGGCTGGATCGACGTGGTCCTCAGCCGCATCGTCGATGCCATGCTGGCGTGCCCGTTCCTGATTCTGGCGATCGCGCTGGCCGCGTTCCTTGGCCCCGACCTTACCAACGCGATGATCGCGATCGGCGTCTCCACCGCGCCGCGCTTCATGCGCGTGGCGCGCGCCGCGACCCTGGATGCCAGCAGCAACGAGTACGTCGAGGCGGCGCGCGCGATCGGCAACCCCGGCTGGCGTGTGGCAGTGCGCCACGTGCTGCCGAACATTGTGCCGCCGATCATGGTGCAGGGCACGCTGGCCATCGCCGCCGCGATCATCGCCGAAGCGAGCCTGTCGTTCCTGGGCTTGGGCCAGCAGCCGCCGTCGCCGTCCTGGGGCTCGATGCTCAACTCGGCGCAGCGCTTTCTGACCCAGGCGCCGTGGCTCGCGGTGTTCCCGGGCCTGGCCATCTTTCTGGTCGTGCTGTCGTTCAACCTGGTCGGCGACGGGTTGCGCGACGCGCTCGATCCACGGGGACGCTGAGTTCTAGTCGGCGTGGTGCTCGACGCTGTCGAGGTATCGCACCCATGCCGCCGGCAGTCCGTGCGCGCGGGCGCCTTCGCGCAGTAGCGATATATAGCGGAACGACGGGACGCCGTCGGCGTCTTTGCCACGCGCCATATAGGTCACGGCGGTGACGATGTTGCCGTCCGGGTCCTCGGCCGACACCAGGACATGGCGATAATGCCGCCCCGGGACACCCTCGGTGGAATCCAGGCGCAGCAGTTCCCGCCGGGTGATCCGGTACAGCACGCCCCACATCTCGCCGTCAGGATCGGGACTGATATTCGCCGGTGCCGCTTTTCCTTTGGGGCGCCCTTCCAGATTGAACCGCAACCGATAACCCCTGACCCGCGCGATGCGCCATTCGCTCGGCCGCATGCCGCGCCGTTCGCGAAACGCGCTGTGGTGCATGTTGGAGCCATAGGCGAAATACCAGACCGGGTCGGATGGTCGTCCGGCAAGAGTCTGGCCGCGCCAGTGGTAATGGTATCGCGACAGGATCCACGATTTTGCCAGCAGCCGTCGCCAGCGAATTCTGACGTTTCTGCGTTGCCCAGTAAGACGGCTGGCGAATACCCGTAACACGGTCAGCTCGATCAGGCCCGGCGTTGATCAACCAGCGGAAGCGTATCCAGCCGTGCGGAATTTCGCAACGACGGGCATCAGCAGCGGATCGCTGCCACATGGCCGCGGCGCGCATAGGCCAGGATCTGCGCATCGCGCGTCACTACCGGCACGCCAAGCTGACGCGCGGTCGCGACGATCATCTGATCGGCTGGATCCCCATGCACGTCGCCCGGCAGGTGCGAAGCGTCGATGGCAATATCGGGTGTGAACGGCGCGGGCCTGATGCCAGGTCCGGCCATCATGCGGGCAAACCATGTCTTGGGGTCCGGCAGGAATTGCAATGACGTGTGGTTGCGGCCGCGCGGGCGAGCCAACAGCCCAACCTCCCAGGCGGATACCGGCGAGACCAGGACACCCTCAGCCAGTCCCGCCGCGACGATCGCCTCGGTGGCCTGCCGCCGCAGTGGGTCGCCGTTCGCCAGCCAGATGACCGCGCAAGTGTCCAACAGAACCGATCTGGCCACCGCAGTCATCGATGCAGCCGTCCTGCCGCCGCATCGAGCGGTTCGCCGAGAGTCGGAGCGGTCAGGTCGGTTCCGGGCGGAATGACCACCGAACCACGCAGGAAGCCGTGAAGCTGCCGAACCGCATCACGTGCATCGTCGGGTGGTACCAGCACGGCGACCGGACGGCCGCGTTTGGTGATCGTTACGCGGGAAACCTCGCGTGCGCTCAGCCGATCGAGAATCTCCAGGCAATGTGTCTTGAACTCGGCCGCGCCGATGGTTTCGCCAGCGTCCATGGTCGTCCCGTTATGGTCAGTTCATCCGACTAGTCATATAAGATGACCGGTGGGCGCCGCAAGCTCAATCCGGCTGTGTTGCCTTGTGCGCGAGCAGCGCCATCAGCCGTCGGTCGCGCCATTCCTGGCGCACACCCTGCATGTTGGCAGGCAGCTCTGCCCGCCGCGCCACCTGTAGCCGGTCGATCAATGTCGAGCTCCATTCGCGCGGCGTCATCTGCGTCTGCAACTCGGCATACAGCGGACCGTAGCGCTCGCAGTAGTCCTGCAGCCCACCCGGCGCATTCAGATCGATCGTCTCCAACGGCCCCATGAAGCTCCACCGGAGTCCAAGCCCGTGTTTTACCAGTGCATCGAGGTCCGCCGGCGAGACCACGTCATCGGCCACCAGCCGGAATGCCTCCGCGAGCAACGCGCCTTGCAGGCGGTTCAGCGCGAAGCCGTCCATCTCCTTGTTCACCGTCGCCGGCACCTGGCCAGCATTCGTCATCAGCGTGCGGGTCCGCGACACCGCCGCCGGATCGGTCCATGGCGCGGGGCACAATTCGACCAGCGGGATAAGATAAGGCGGGTTCACCGGATGGGCGACCAGACAGCGGGCGCGGCCTGCAAGGTCCTTGGTGTAGGCGCTGGCGGGAATCCCGCTGCTCGAACTTGCCAGCACGGCATCCGGAGGTGCGAGGCGATCGAGCTCGGCGAACAGCGCCTGCTTCGCCGCCACCTGTTCCGGCCCGTTCTCCTGCACATGCTCCGCGTCACGCACCGCCTCGGACAGCGTCGACGCCGGGCGCACCCGGGCGGCCACCACTGCCGGCGCCTCCTCGAGCAGTCCGACCTCCTGCAGTTCCGGCAGTCGCTCGGCGATGAAGCCGAGTGCCGCCTCGACCTGCTGCGGATACGGATCCCACAGCGCCACATCGAAACCGGCGCGCGCGAACACGATCGACCAGGCGCGACCGATCAGTCCCGCGCCAACCACCGCCACCTGGGTCATGCCGATCTCCTCCTGGACCCCTTGAGGTCAGCCCCGCGGCCACGCAGAGTCAACGCGTGGTGTTCGATCCTGAGCGATTGCGCTCGCTTGCCGGGCGTCCGGAGCTACTGACGCCAGATGAGATGGCGCGCGCCGACGCGGCCGCGCCCGCACTTGGCGTGGCTGGGCCGGCACTGATGGCCAATGCCGGTCGCGCGGTGGCACGTGCCATCGTCCGGCGGTTCCGACCGTGTCGGACGCTCGTGCTTGCCGGGCCCGGCAACAATGGCGGCGACGGCTATGTGGCGGCGCGGCTGTTGCAGCAAATGGGCTGGCCAGTGGCATTGGCTGCACTTGCCTCACCGCGCGCCGGCTCCGACGCCGCCGATGCTGCCTCCCGGTGGTGTGGCCCGTCCGCCCAGTTTTCCGCGGCGGAAGCGGCCCGCTCGGAGCTCGTGATCGACGCCGTGTTCGGCGCTGGCCTGGCGCGCGAGGTGGACGGCGTCGTGGCCGATGCCCTGCGCGCGGCGCGCTGCGTGGTCGCCGTGGATGTGCCGAGCGGCCTGGATGGCGCCAACGGCGCGATGCGCGGCTTCGCACCGCAAGCGGCGCTGACGGTTACCTTTTTTCGGCTCAAGCCGGGGCACCTGCTGCTGCCGGGCCGCGAGTTGTGCGGCGAGACCGTGTTGGCCGACATCGGCCTGCCCAGTGCGATCTTACGACAGGTGCCGGCGACCTGCTTCGCCAACCTGCCGGAACTGTGGCGTCTGCCGACTCCCGACCCGCAGTCGCACAAATATTCGCGTGGCCATGTCACCGTGGTGGGCGGCGAGACGATGACCGGGGCGGCGCGACTGGCTGCCGATGCGGCCCGGCGGGGCGGCGCAGGTCTGGTCACGATCGCGGCGACCGGGAGCGGGAACGTCTATCGCGCTGGATCGCCTGGAGTGCTGGTGAGCGAGGCGCCGCTGGTAGAACTGCTCGGTGATCAACGTCGCAATGTCTGGGTATGCGGACCCGGGCTGGGGCCTGATGCCGCACGAGCCACGCTGCCTCTGCTGCTGTCGGCCGGACGCTGCGTTGTCGCTGACGCCGATGTGTTTACTGCCTTCGCCGACGCGCCGGATGCGTTGCGCGGCGCGGCGGTGCTCACCCCGCACGCTGGCGAATTCGCGCGTGTGTTCGGCGCTCCTGGGCCGGATCGCATCGGCGCGGTGCGTGCCGCCGCCGCGCGCACGGGTGCGGCCGTGCTGTTGAAGGGTGCCGATACGATCATCGCCGCGCCCGATGGCAAGGTCGCGATCAACGCGTCCGCACCTCCTTGGCTGGCCACCGCCGGGTCCGGCGATGTGCTCGCCGGCCTGATCGCCGGACTGTTGGCGCAGCGCATGCTGCCCTGGGATGCCGCGGCCGCCGGCGCATTCCTGCACGGGCGTGCCGGTGCCCTCGCCGGACCTGGTTTGGTGGCGGAGGACTTGCTTTCGGCCATCACGGCGGCCCTGGTCGAAGCAACGTGTCCGCCACATCTACCTCGCGGACGTCTATGATCGGCGTCCGTCGCGAGGAGCGCATGCATGAGTGACATCGCCGCCCCTGGTCTGCTCGACCGAGCCATCCGCCGGATCACCACGGTCTGGCGCGACATGGCGGCGGGCGTCGAGGACGAGTCGATCGCCGCGCAGATGCGATCCTGCCTGGCAGGCCGCGGCGGCGAGGTCAGCGGGCGCAACCGTGCGGCGAAGCTGGCGGAAACCTATCAGGAATTGAACGAAGCCGGCCGCACGGAATTCCTGCGCACGCTTGCCAGCTTCGATTCCGACGCCGATGCGGTAGCGCACGCCTACGTGGAGGTGCAGGCAGCGGTCGATCCGGCCGAACTTGCGACCGCGAAGGCCGCGCTGCGCCGTGCGCTGGAGCCGCCGCGGCTGCGGCTGCTGACCCAGTTCACCACCATACCGGACGGCCGCAAGTTCCTGGTCGATCTGCGCGGCTTCCTGTTGACGGTCCGGCGCGATGACAAGCTGCTGGCGGCGCTGGATGCCGACCTGCGCGGTCTGCTTGCTGCCTGGTTCGACATCGGTTTCCTCGAACTGCACCGCATCGACTGGAACAGTCCGGCGGCGCTGCTGGAGAAGCTGGTCGGCTATGAGGCGGTGCACGAGATCCGCTCCTGGCGCGATCTCAAGAACCGGCTGGATTCCGACCGCCGCTGCTATGCGTTCTTCCATCCGCGCATGCCCGGCGAGCCGCTGATCTTCGTCGAGGTGGCGCTGGTGAAGGGGCTGGCCGGCAGCGTGCAGGGTCTGCTGGACGAGAAGGCACCGGTGCTGGATCCGCGCGAGGCGGATACCGCGATCTTCTATTCTATCAGCAACTGCCAGCAGGGGCTGGCGGGCATCAGCTTCGGCAACTTCCTGATCAAGCGGGTGGTCGAGGAGCTGTCCGGCGAATTTCGCAACCTGAAGACGTACGCCACGCTGTCGCCGATCCCTGGCTTCCGCGCCTGGCTGGACGAGAAGCTTGCCGGCGACCAGCCGGGACTGCTGTCGGACGAGGAGTCGGCCAGCCTCAGTTCGGCGATGCCGGCGCCTTCCGGCAAGCAGGCGTTGGCGGGGATCGTGGCCAAGCGTGGCTGGTGGCGCGAGGCGGGTCTGCGCAAGACCGCGGAGCCGGTGCTGCTGCGGCTGTGCGCGCGCTACCTGCTGGTGGAGGCCAATCACCGGAAACGGGCGCGCGATTCGGTGGCCCACTTCCATTTGTCGAACGGCGCGCGGGTGGAACGGCTCAACATTTTGGGCGACACCTCGGAGAAGGGCGCCAAGGAGAGCGCGACGCTGATGGTCAACTACCTGTATGATCCGGCCAAGATCGAGGACTGGCACGAGGACTACGCCGGCGAGGGCAAGCGCAACGCGTCCACCACGGTGCGGCGGCTGGCGCGCGGATGGAGCTGACGGAGGGGACGATGTCCGAGGCAATTCAGACCGACGCGGTGGTGACGGTCGCCAGGTTCGACGCGTTCCTCGATTCTCAGGTGGACGATTCGCTGTGGGAGCTGGTCGCTGGCCGCATCGTCGCGATGACCAATCCGACGGAGGTCCACGAGAAGATTGCAACCAACATCGGTGCGCCCTTGGCAATGGCGGTCGATCCGGCGCGCTGCCATGTTTATCAGGGCGGCATCGGCGTGCAGCGATCTGACCTGCCAAGCGATAGCTATAGGACGCGGCCCGATGTCGTGGTCCGATGCGGCCGTCTCGGCACGCGCAATTTCATCACCGACGCCCTTGTCGTGGTGGAGGTCCTGTCACCTTCGACCATCGATGTGGACCGAGGCGAAAAACTCCGCTTCTACAAATCACTGCCGACGTTGCGGCACATCGCTCTGGTCTATCAGGACCAGATGCGTGTCGAGCACTACCGGAAGACCGACATCGGGTGGGAGTTCGAAACACTCACCCATGCCGATGACAGTCTGCTGTTCGACGCGCTGGCGTTCACGATTCCGCTGGAGCGGATCTACTTCGGCGTTGAGCCGACCAACGTGCATCGTCTGGCTGGGTGATGGACACCGCAACGACCATCTCCGGCACCGCGACGAACGAGCGGCTGCACCTCCTGCGGCAACTCGAACGCAAGCTGCTGTGGCTGTCGTCGTGGATGATCCACCAGGCCAACCACATCCGTCCCAACCGCGACGGGCTGAAGGTGGGTGGGCATCAGGCGTCGTGCGCCTCGGTGATCTCGATCATGACAGCGCTGTATTTCGAGATCGCCCGACCGCAGGACCGTATCGCGGTGAAGCCGCATGCCGGCCCGGTGTTCCACGCGATCAACTACCTGTTCGGCCGGCAGACGCTGGAGAAGATGCAAGGGCTGCGGCAGTTGGGTGGTGTGCAGTCCTATCCGTCGCGGACGAAGGACGGGCCGGAGGTGGATTTCTCCACGGGCTCGGTCGGTCTTGGCGTGGCGATGACAACGTTCTCCGCGCTGATGGCCGACTATGTGCGGCTGCACGGGCTGGGCCGCACCGACCTGCCGCCTGGCCGCCATATCGCCATCGCGGGCGACGCCGAACTCGATGAAGGCAACATCTACGAAGCACTGATGGAAGGCTGGAAGCACGACGTCCGCAATCTGTGGTGGATCGTCGATTACAACCGCCAGAGCCTGGATTCCGTCGTGCCAGACCGGCTGTTCGGCCGCATCGAGGGCCTGTTCCGCGACATGGGCTGGAACGTCGTCACCATCAAGTACGGCCGCAGGCTCGAGGCAGCGTTTGCGCTGGAGGGCGGCGAGGCTTTGCGTGCCTGGATCGACGACTGTCCGAACTCGCTCTATTCGGCGCTGACGTTCCAGGGCGGTGCGTCGTGGCGCCAGGCGTTGCTGGCGGATCTCGGACGGTCCAAGGCGCGGGCGATTATCGACCCGTTGTCGGATGACGAACTCGCCGCGCTGATGACCAATCTCGGCGGGCACGACATCGAGACGGTGATCGACACGCTGCGCGCCGAGGCGGACGGCGATCAGCCGACCTGTTTCATCGCCTACACCATCAAGGGCATGGGTCTGCCATTCGCCGGCCATAAGGACAACCACGCCGGGCTGATGACCAAGGAGCAGATGGAGGGGTTCCGCGCGTCGATGGGCATTCGCCCCGGTTATGAGTGGGACGTTTTCGAAGGCCTGGATGTGCCCGAGGACCAGCTTCACGGTTTTCTCGCGGCATGTCCGTTCGCCACGCCGCTTACGCCGGAAGGCCGTTCGCTCAGTGCGCCCATGGTGCCGGTGCCGGCATCGCTGCCGCTCGGAAAACTCGCCGGCCGGCGGATGTCCACGCAGGGGGGCTTCGGCGACATCCTCGCCGAGATCGGCCGTGGCCAGGACGAGTTGAAGGCGCTGGCCGCGCATATCGTGACCACGTCGCCGGATGTGACGGTATCGACCAATCTCGGTCCGTGGGTGAACCGGCGCGGCATCTTCGACCGGCACACGCGTAACGACGTATTCCGCGACGCGAAGCTGGCGAGTGCGCAGCGCTGGGGCATGTCGCCCAAGGGTCAGCACATCGAACTCGGCATCGCCGAGCAGAATCTGTTTTTGCTGCTGGGCGCGGCGGGACTGACGCCGGCGATGACCGGTGCGCGCGTGCTGCCGATTGGCACCGTGTACGATCCGTTCGTCAACCGCGGCCTCGATGCACTGATCTATGCCTGCTACCAGGATGCGCGCTTCCTGCTGGTCTCCACGCCGTCGGGCCTGACCTTGGCGCCCGAGGGCGGGCAGCATCAGTCGATCAACACGCCGCTGATCGGCATGGCCGCCGATCGGCTGGCGAGCTTCGAGCCGGCGCATGTCGACGAGCTGGCTGTTCTGCTGCGTCACGCGTTCGACCACATGCAGCGTCCGGACGGCTCAGCCGTGTGGTTACGTCTGTCCACACGCCAGCTCGAGCAGCCGGCACGGACGCTGGATGATCGGGCGGTGATCGAGGGGGCGCACTGGCTGGTGGTGCCGGCGGCGGGAGCGCGGATCGCGATCGCCTACCAGGGACCGGTCGCACCCGAGGCCATCGCTGCATTCGCCGAACTGGCCGCGGAGGAGCCTGGCTCCGGACTGCTGGCGATCACCAGCCCGGATCGGCTGCATGCCGGCTGGCTCGCCGCTTCGCGTGCCCGGCGCAACGGCGACCGCACTGCCGTGTCGCATGTCGAGCGCGTGCTGGCGCCGCTTGCACCCCAGGCCGCTCTGGTAACGGTGCTGGACGGTCACCCCGCAACGCATGCCTGGCTGGGTGCGGTGCGCGGCCAGCGTGTGGTGCCGCTCGGGCCGGATCACTTCGGCCAAAGCGGCGACATTCCGGATCTGTACCATGAATACGACATCGACGCGGAAGCCATACTCGACGCCTGCGCACAGGCTTTATTGGCGTAGGACCGGAGGATGCGGCTACGCTGCATCGCCACCTTGCTCCTCAGTATCGCCGCGGTGTCCGCTGCCCACGCGGACGATGTGACGGACCAGATCAGCGAGGCGCTGAAGGCCTATCAGAACCACGACACGCAGACCGCGATCGCCGCACTGGACGCCGCCACCAATCTACTGCGCCAGTCGCGCGCCGATGGTCTGAAGAAGCTGCTGCCGCCTCCGCCGCCAGGCTGGACGGCCGACCCCGCCGAAGCCACCGCGGTCAGTGTGGCGATGCTCGGCGGCGGCACGACCGCCAGCCGCGCCTATCACAACGGCATCCAGCGCGTCGAGGTGCAGCTGGTGGCGGATTCGCCGATGCTGCAGACGCTGGCGTCGCTGATCAGCAGCCCGCTCGGTGCGATCGGCGGCATGAAGACCGTCGTGATCGGGGGGCGTCGCATGTCGTACACCGAGAACGATCACACCTACATGACACTGGTTGCCGACAAGGTGATCGTGAAGATCGACGGCAATTCGGATACCCCGGATGCCACGCTGAAGAGCTTCATCGGCCTGATCGACTTCGCGGCGATCGAGAAGGCGGCCCGCTGAGCGGCGACGTGTCATCGATGCTTCATGCATCGCGTGATTGACGCGGCTCCGACCGGCCATATCGTGTGGGCTACGAAACGGCTACCTCGGGAGATTGCACATGCGCAGCGCCATGTTGGCGGCGATTGGTCTGGTTGCGGCAACATCGGCGTTGGCACAGCCGGCGGGCAACGATCCGTTGGCGAAGATCGGCCACATCGTGGTGATCTTTCAGGAGAACCGCAGCTTCGATAATTTCTTCGGCAGGTTCCCGGGTGCCGACGGCTTCGCCAATGCCATCGGTACGGCGCCGCAGATCGGCCCCGACGGCAAGCCGTACAAGTATCTGCCGGCGGCGATCGACAGCAACCTCAGGCCAGTCGCCGAGGACCCGCGCTTTCCCGCGCTACTGCCCAATCAGCCGTTCGAGATCAATCCGTTTGTGTCGCTGGAGGAGGAGACCGGCGACCTGATCCATGCGTTCTACCAGGAGCAGATGCAGATCAATGGCGGCGCGATGAACCGCTATGCCCAGGTGTCGACTGCAAAAGGCCTCGTCATGGGTTACTTCGACATCTCCGCGACCAATCTGTGGAAACTCGCGCGCGACTTCACGCTTGGCGACGCGATGTTCCACTCGGCGTTCGGGGGCTCGTTCCTGAACCACGCATTCCTGGTCTGCGCCTGCGCCTTCAAGTTCCCCAACGCACCGGAAGCGATGGTTGCCAAGCTGGATGCCAACGGCAACATGGTGAAGGATGGCCAGGTGACGCCTGACGGCTATGCGGTCAATACCACCCGCTCGGTCTATCTGCACGCGCCGTCCGACACCGACCAGTCGAAGCTGGTGCCGCCGCAGACCATGCCGCATATCGGCGACAGAATGGACGCCAAAGGAATCTCCTGGAAGTGGTATTCCGGCGGCTACGACGACGCGATGGCGGGTCACCCGGACGATCGCTTCCAGTTCCATCATCAGCCGCTGCAGTACTTCCAGGACCTCGCACCCGGCACGCCGGCGCAAAAGACACACTTGCAGGACTACAAGGACTTCGTGCGCGACATTCAGCAGAACACGCTGCCGCAGGTGGTGTTCTACAAGCCGATCGGCCAGTTCAACCAGCATCCCGGCTACACCAACGTGGCCGATGGCGACGGCCATCTGGGCGAGCTGGTGGCGATGCTGCAACACAGTGCTGCCTATCAGGACATGCTGATCATCATCACCTATGATGAGAATGGCGGGCAGTGGGATCACGTCGCCCCGCCGCGACGCGACAAGTGGGGCCCCGGCACGCGTATCCCGCTGATCGCGGTCGGCCCGACGGTGAAGCGCGGCAACGTCGACCACACGCCGTACGATTTCGGTTCGATCCTGCGGACCATCGAGGTACGTTTCGGCGTCGAACCGGTGAACGACGCCGATGCCAACGCCTATCCGATGCGCAATGTGTTGCAGCCGTGAGTCATTGGCACAGCAGCGCATCCACGCGCGCCGCGGCGCCGGCCCAGGTGAAATGGGCCTGAACATTTTGCCGTGCCGATCGGCCCAGGCGCCGTCGCCGATCGGCGTTGTTGAACAACGCAACGACTGACTCTGCCATAGCATCGGCGTCGGTTGCGACCAGTGTGGCGTGATCGGCCGGCACAATCAGCCCGTTGGTCGCGAGCCTGCTCAGCACCACCGGGCGCGCGCACGCCCATGCCTCCAGCACCTTGTTCTTGATACCGACGCCGGAACGCATCGGCGCGATGGACACCCAGGACCGGCCCAGTACCTGCACCATATCGGGTACATCCGGCACGACATCGATATGCGACTGGCCATCCAGTTCCATCACCCCGGCTGCCGGATCGCGTCCTGCGATGACGAAGCGCGCGCGTGGCACGGCAGCCAGGATCCGCGGCCAGATCGACCTGGCGGCGAACAATACCGCCTCGATGTTCGGCTGATAGTCCAGCGCACCGGTGAAGCTCAGCGTCGGCTCCGTCGCTTCGGCGGCGATGCTGTCGAGCGATGGGACGTCCACACCGTTCGGCACCACATGCACCGTGTCGCGGCCGCCGATCCGGCGCAGCCATCGTGCATCCGCCTCGCCGACGCACACCGTCGCCGCATAGCTGCGCACCATGCGGCGGGCGAAGCGGGTCGCCACGGGCAGCTCGCGCAATGCGCGATAACGTTGCCGCGGATCGCGATACGACAGGAAACCGCGCCAGAATTCCAGCGGGTTGCAGTCGATGATATCGACCACGGCGCGCGGTAGGTCGCTGCGCCCGAACCACAAGGCCTCTGCGCCGGCCCAGACCACAGCCCGGTCGGGATGATGCGCGTGAACCACGCTATCCAACGTGGCGCGCAGCTCAGTCTGGTCGAAGCGCCATGGGTAGGTGTGGCCGCGACCGCGTAGCGCTACCGGCACATGCCGCGCGATAGCAGGCGGAACTGCATCGGACGGCGGCGCGATCAGCGTGATTGACCAATGCTCGGCCAGATGCTGGAGCAGATGCGAGACGCGCAGCGTGTAGCCGTTCAGTGCCGGCCACGGCGGCAGCGTCGCGACAGCGAGAAGGGAACGCCTTGCGCCCCCTATCGTCATCCCCGCGAAAGCGGAGACCCAGGACCGCAGGCTCCGTGCGGGCGGCACCCCGGGGTTCCCGCTTTGGCGGGAATGACGTTATTACCGGCGCAGCACGGTGCCATTGGTTTGCTGGTGCTACCCGAGCCGCCCGTGGCAGTGTTTGTATTTCTTGCCCGAGCCGCACGGGCATGGTGCGTTCCGTGATGCGTTGCGCCACGTCGCCGGATCGTTCGGATCGATCGCATCCGACCGCATCGGCTGCGTCCCGGCAATCGACATCGCGCCGGCGCCTTCCAGCGCCATCTCCGCGTCGCCGGCGAACACCGGCGCGGGCTGCGGGTGCAGCTCCATCATCTGTATGGGTGGCGGTGGGCGCACCGGCTCGGGCGCAATCTCGACCCGCGACAGCATCGCTGTCACGCGCTCCTTCAGCTCATCCAGCATGGCGTTGAACAGCGCGAACGCCTCGCTCTTGTATTCGTTCAGCGGATCGCGCTGGCCATAGGCGCGCAGGCCGATGCCCTGGCGCAGATGGTCCAGCGCATACAGATGCTCCTTCCACACCGCATCCAGCGTCTGGATCAGCAGGTTCTTCTCGATCCAGCGCATCAGATCGGGGCCCATGTTGGCCGCCTTCGCCGCCATCATCGCGTCCGCCGCCTGGTCCACCCGCTCGCGCAGATGGCTCTCGTCGATGCCTTCCTCGCGGCCCCATTCCTCGACCGGCAGATCAAGGTTCAGCACCCGCCGCAGGTCCTCGGCCAGATCCTTCAGTTCCCACTGTTCGTGGAACGCCTTCTCCGGCACCCGCCGCAGTACCATCGATTCGATGACCTCGGCGCGCATGTCGGCGACCGTCTCGGACACGTCCGACGCCTTCATGAACTCCTTGCGCTGCGCGTACACCTCCTTGCGCTGTGCATTCATCACGTCGTCGTACTTCAGCACGTTCTTGCGGGTGTCGAAGTTGCGCGCCTCGACCTTCTTCTGCGCCTTTTCCAGCGCCTTGTTGATCCATGGGTGGACGATCGCCTCGCCGTCCTTCAGCCCGAGCCGCTGCAGCATCCCGCCCATCCGATCGGAACCGAAGATGCGCATCAGGTCGTCTTCCAGCGACAGAAAGAAGCGCGACCTCCCGGGGTCGCCCTGCCGTCCCGACCGCCCGCGCAACTGGTTGTCGATGCGCCGGCTCTCGTGGCGTTCGGTGCCGATCACGAACAGACCGCCGGCGGCCTTGACCTGCTCGTGCGCGGCGGCGACCTCGTCGTTGATCTCAGCCACACGCGCCGCTTGCTGCGAGGGATCGTCGATGCCGGCGAGCTCCTTCTTCAGCCGCATCTCCAGATTGCCGCCAAGTTTGATGTCGGTGCCGCGGCCGGCCATGTTGGTGGCGATCGTAATCGCGCCAGGCGCGCCGGCCTGCGCGACGATATCCGCCTCCTGCTCATGGAACCGCGCGTTCAGCACCGCGTGCGGGATGCGCTTCTGCTTCAGGATTTCGCTGATGGTCTCGCTTTTTTCGATCGATGTGGTGCCGACCAACACCGGCTGCCCCTTCTTGCGCGCATCGTCGATCAGCGTCGCCACCGCCTCGTACTTCTCGGCCGCGGTGCGATACACCTCGTCGTCCTCGTCGTCGCGGACGCACAGCACATTGGTGGGAACCTCCACCACATCGAGCTTGTAGATCTCCGCCAGTTCGTCCGCCTCGGTCATCGCCGTGCCGGTCATGCCGCCGAGCTTGGGATAGAGGCGGAAATAGTTCTGGAAGGTAATCGAGGCGAGCGTCTGGTTCTCCGCCTGGACCTCCTGGTGCTCCTTCGCCTCCAGCGCCTGGTGCAGCCCCTCGGAGTAGCGCCTGCCTTCCATCATGCGGCCGGTGAACTCGTCGATGATCACCACCTTGCCCTCGCGCACGATGTAGTCGACGTCGCGGGTGAACAGCGTATGCGCGCGCAGCGACTGCTGCACATGGTGCACCACCGAGACATTGAAGATGTCGTACAGGTTGCCCTCGGTGATGATGCCCGCCTCGCGCAGCATGTCCTCGACACGCTCGGAACCAGGTTCGGTCAGCGAAACGGTACGGAATTTCTCGTCCTTGTCGTAGGTCTCCGGGTCCTTCACCAGTTCCTTCACCACCGCATCGACCTGGCGATACAAATCGGAGCTGTCCTCGGCCGGCCCCGAGATGATCAGCGGCGTGCGCGCCTCGTCGATCAGGATGCTGTCCACCTCGTCCACGATGCCGAAGCAGAACTCGCGCTGGACCATGTCCTCCAGCCGGTACTTCATGTTGTCGCGCAGATAGTCAAAACCGAACTCGTTGTTGGTGCCATAGGTGATGTCGGAGGCGTACTGAGCGCGCCGCTGGTCGTCGTCCAGCCCGTGGACGATCACGCCGACGGTCATCCCGAGGAACCGATAGATCTGCCCCATCCATTCGGCGTCGCGGCGGGCCAGGTAGTCGTTCACCGTGACGATGTGCACGCCGTTGCCGGCCAGCGCGTTGAGATAGACCGGCAGAGTGGCGACCAGGGTCTTGCCCTCGCCGGTCTTCATCTCCGAAATCTTGCCATCGTGCAGCACCATGCCGCCGACCAACTGCACGTCGAAATGCCGCTGGCCGAGGGTGCGCTTGGCAGCCTCGCGCACCACGGCGAACGCCTCGGGCAACAGATCGTCCAGGGTGGCCCCGCCGGTCAGGCGCTCGCGGAGCTCGGTAGTCTTCGCCTGCAGCGCCTCGTCCGACAGCGCCTCCATCGCCGGCTCCAGGGCGTTGATCTGCGGCACTCGCCGTTGGTAGCCCTTGAGCGAACGGTCGTTGGCGGTGCCGAATACGGCGCGGGCGATGGCAGCGAACATGGAACCTTCTCGGATGGCCGGCACCGGGGCGGATAGCCCCGGCTGGCCGGATCAAGCCCGGAGGCGTCCGGGCACGGTTCAGATAGGACCCGTGCCGGCTCGGGTCAACGACGACTCGACGTTACTGCGGTTGCCTCGTCGTCGGCTTCACTGCCATGAAGCGCGGCCATCCATGAGTTGACAGGAGTTGGCATGTTGTTCGCGTCGTCCTGGTGGCGAAGCCTGGTCCGCCCGGTCGCGGCATTGGCCGCAGCCTGCGTGCTGTCGTCAGGCACACCCTGGGCACAGGAACCGCCCGCAGCTTCCCGACCGAAGGCGGTGGAAACCAAACCCTCCGATTCGAAGCCGGCCGAACCCACGAAACCCTCCGAATCAGCGATGCTGCCCAACGACATCCTGAGGTCACCGTCCGATCCGGTGGTCGGCGTCGTCGAAGGCCACTTGATCTACCTCAGCGACGTGGGCCGAGCAGTGCCGCTGCTGCCGGAGAACCTGCGGGGCCTGCCATTCGACACGCTGTTCCCCGTGGTGCTCGACCGTATCATCGATCACCAGGCACTGGTGGCCATCGCTCGCCGTCGGCGCCTGGACGACGATCCGGCGGTCAAACGGGACATCGACGCCGCGACCAATCGAATTCTGGAGGGCGCGCTGCTCGCTCACGATGCGGTGCCGAATACGACCGAGGACAAGATCCAGGCCCGCTACAACAAGCAATACCTGGGCAAGCCGGCGACCGAGGAAACCCACGCCAGGCACATCCTGGTCTCGACCGAGGACGAGGCGAAAAAGCTGATCGCCGAGCTGAACAAGGGCGCCGACTTCGCGACGCTCGCCAAGCAGGACAGCAAGGATCCCGATCGCGATAACGGGGGCGACCTTGGTTTCTTCCGACGCGACCAGGTGTGGCCGGAATTCGCCGATGTCGCCTTCGCGCTGCAACCCGGGCAGTTCTCCCAGACACCGATCCACAACGAATTCGGCTGGCATATCGTCAAGGTGGAGGAGCGGCGCATCGTGGCGCCGCCGAGCTATTCGGATGTGCACGACGCGATACGGCAGACGCTGTTGCAGGAGGCAGTTCAGCGCACGATCGACGAGGCGCGCGGCGAGCTTTCGATCCGCAAGTACAACGTAGACGGTTCGGCCTTGGGTGCAGTGCCCGACATCACGCCTGCCCAGCCGCTGGTGAAGCCGGAGAGCACCCCACCCAAGCGCTGACGGCCGTCGCCGGCGTCTCCGGTCTCAACCGGACCGGCGGATATTCCCGAGAAACTGGTCGATCTGGGTGCCGAGACGTTCGGATTGGCGCGTCAATTCGCCCATCCCGGTCAGCACGGTCCGCGCCGCGTCGCCGGTCTGGCCGGCCGAGTTCGGTGACCGACGCGATGTTGCCGTTGGCCCTCTCGCTGGTGTGGGCCACGTCCTTGACGGCGTGAGCGATCTCCTGCGTGGCACTGCGCTGCTGCTCGACCGCGGTCGCTATCGTTGCCGCGATCTCGCTGACCTGCCCGATGGTCCGGCCGATTCCGGCGATGGCGACCGCGGCGTCCTCGGTCGCCTTCTGCACCGCGGTGATCTGCACCGAGATCTCGTCGGTGGCCTTGGCGGTTTGATTGGCCAGAACTCTTGACCTCGCCAGCGACCACCGCGAAGCCCTTGCCCGCCTCGCCGGCGCGCGCTGCCTCGATCGTCGCGTTGAGCGCCAGGAGATTGGTTTGCGCGGCGATGCTCCTGATCAGCTTGACGATGTCGCCGATGCGGCTGGAGGTCTCGACCAGCCCCTGCACCAGCCGGTTGGTACGCTGTGCCTCATCGACAGCGGTGCCGGCAATCTGGGTCGATTGCTCGACCTGGCGACCGATCTCGTGGATCGACGCAGTCAGCTCCTCGGTCGCCGCCGCCACCGTCTGGGCATTGCTGCCGACCTGCGCGCCCGCCGTCATGGCGCCCCTGGCTTGCTCGGCCGTGCGCTCGGCGACCGACACCATCAACTCTGCGGTGCTCTGCAACTGAGCGACGGACGCCGACACCACTTTGGCTGTCTCCGCCACGGCGTGCTCGAAACCGTCCGCCTGCCGGTTGAGTTCGATCGCCGCCGCATTCTCCGCGGCACGGACATAGACCGCGGTGAACACCTCGATGTCGAAAAAGACGGCCCGGTTAAGCGCGGCGAGGACCGCAGGCAGCCGCTCCGGCTTCCGGCGGTAGGCCCGCGTGATCGCCTCGACGAGCTTGCCGAAGATGACCATCCAGAAGACAAAATACCAGCACAGCTCCAGGCCGGTCCGCTGACGCTGTTGGCCCATCTCGACGGCGTGGTCGAATTGCTGCTCGGTGAAACTCCCCGAAAAGACATCGTCCAGCCAATGCTGTCGTTGGGATCGTTTCGCCGCTGCGAGGTCGACCGACAGGTAGATCTTGCTGACCTCGGGAAAGTTCAGGACCCGGGCAAAGGCAGCGTCGATCGCGGCGCCGATTTGCTCGGCGACCATCGGGCGGAGTTCACGCAGGGTGGCCCGCGTCGTGTCGTCGATCCCCATTGCCTCAAGGCGGGCGGCATTGTTCAGCTCGTTGCTCATCTGTCGCGTTTGCCTCCGTCCCGGCGACTGCCTGCAAACACGACCTGTAACAACCCAGTGGCTAACACAGTGTGAAGCGATGTGCGTCGGATCGCCGGTGGCACGGTTGGCGTGGTGTTCTTGTGACGCCCCGTCGCTTCGGCCATGATCCGCGCTTGCCTCGGACAGGAGATTTGATGTCGCGTTTTGCCGCTACCGCCTGTTGTCTGCTCGCCGCCACGCTGCTCAGCCACGCGGTCGCGCGTGCGCAGGCGCCGGCACAGCCGCCAGCAGACCCTGTGGTCGCAACGGTGGATGGCCAGTCGATCAAGCTGAGTGATCTGAAGGACGCGGCGCAGGGGCTCCCGGAGAATGTTCGCGGCATGCCGCCGCAGACGCTGTATCCGATGTTGCTCGATCAGCTGATCGACGGCCGAGCGCTGATCGCCGAGGCCCGCAAGACCGGGCTGGACAAGGATCCGACGGTGCAGCGTCAGGTCTCCGCGGCCGAGGATCGGGCGCTACAGACCGCGGTACTGAACAAGGAGGTCAGCCCGTCGGTCACCGACGAGGCGGTCCATGCCCGATACGACCAGGAGATTGCGGGCAAGCCCGGCGCGGAGGAGGTGCACGCCCGGCATATCCTGGTGGACAACGAGGCCGAGGCGAAGAAGATCATCGGCCAGCTCAAGGGTGGTGCCGACTTCGCCGCGCTGGCGAAGCAGTACAGCAAGGACCCCAGCGGGACGCAGCAAGGCGGCGATCTGGGCTTCTTCAAGAAGGACGAGATGGTGCCGGAGTTCGCTACCGCTGCATTCGCCCTGCAGCCTGGCCAGGTGTCGCCGGAGCCGGTGCACAGCCAGTTCGGCTGGCATGTCATCCAGTTGGTCGAGCGCCGCCGCGCCGAGCCCCCGACGTTCGCGCAGGCGCACGACGAACTGCGCCAGAAGATGATCCAGGAGGGCGTGCAAAAGGCTGTCGCGAAGGCGCGAGCCTCGGCATCGGTGGAGAAATTCAACCTCGACGGGTCGCAGGTCCGCGCGACCAACTCCGCCGAACCCCCTCCGGCCGCACCCAAACCATAAGAGTCTGCCACGAAATAACTGATTCGGTCGTCGCTGCGCGTGCCGTTTTTGTAGTCATCCCCGCGCAAGCGCGGACCCAGGCGGCATTTGGGTTCCCGCTTCCGCGGGAAAAGATGAGTTGGGGCTACCCTCCCCGCTACCCCCTTAACCTCAGCGTCCGAGGAAACCGCACATGGCCATACCCGTCTCTCCGCTTGCCATCCCGCTGCCGGAGCTACCGCCGCTCGCCGGCGTCCGTCTGGGCGCCGCGGCCGCCGGCATCCGCTATCAGGGGCGCACCGACCTGGTCATGATGGAACTGTCCGCGGGCACCACGGTCGCCGGCGTGTTCACCGCCAGCAAGTGCCCGGGCGCGCCGGTCGACTGGTGCCGCGCGTCGTTGGCCGGCGGCAAGGCGCGCGCCGTGGTGGTGAACGCCGGCAACGCCAACGTGTTCACCGGCAAGGCCGGGCGGAAGGCGTGCGCGGCGAGTGCCGCCGCCGCGGCGGAGCTGGTGGGCTGCCCGGCGAAACAGGTGTTTATCGCCTCCACCGGCGTGATCGGCGAGGTGCTGCCCCACGAGAAATTGGTGACGGCGCTGCCGGCGCTCCACGCCAGCCTGCGCGATGACGGCTGGGAGGCTGCGGCGCGCGGCATCATGACCACCGACACCTTCCCCAAGGCCGCGACGCGCACCGCGAGGATCGGCGAGGCCGAGGTGCGGATCAGCGGTTTCGCCAAGGGCAGCGGGATGATCGCCCCCGATATGGCAACGATGCTGTGCTTCGTGTTCACCGACGCGAAACTGCCGGCGGGCGCGATGCAGGCGCTGCTGAAGAAGTCGGTCGATGCCAGCTTCAATTGCACGACCGTGGATTCGGATACCTCCACCTCGGACACCGTGCTGCTGTTCGCCACGGGACAGGCGAAGCATCCGCGGGTGCCGGCGGAAGGTGGGCCCATGCTCGCCGACTTCGCCAGGGCGCTGGATGCGGTGCTGCTCGATCTGGCATTGCAGGTGGTGCGAGACGGGGAGGGGGCGCAGAAGCTGGTGCGCGTCGATGTCACCGGCGCCACCACGCCGCGATCGGCCAAGCGCGTTGGGCTGGCGGTGGCGAACTCGCCGCTGGTGAAGACCGCAATCGCCGGTGAGGATGCCAACTGGGGGCGGATTGTCATGGCGGTCGGCAAGGCCGGTGAGCCGGCCGATCGCGACCGGCTATCGGTCGGTGTCGGCGGCGTCTGGATGGCGCGCGACGGCGCCGTGGTGCCCGGCTACGACGAGGCGCCGGTGGTGCAGCACATGAAGGGGCGCGAGGTGGCGATCGCGATCGATCTCGGCCTGGGCCGCGGCAAGGCCACGGTGTGGACCTGCGACCTGACGCACGGCTACATCGATATCAACGGGTCGTACCGGAGCTGACCGCGCCGGCTAGGAGCGGGCAGGAATCAGTGTTTCGAGTGCATCGACGACACAGGTGAACCGGCAGCTTCGCCCGATCAGCGGCTGCACGACGATGTCGCCCGCCGAGCGCCACAGAATCCAGCGCCGAAGCTGGCTGTCCTTCGCATAGAAGGCGACGACCTCCTCGTACTCCTCGCCCTCCACGCAGTGGTCGAGCTCGACAGTCATCTGCACGTCGTGGAAGTCCGCCCAGCCCTGCAACAGCATAAGATCGGCGATATCGAAGGCGAACCCGGTGGGCGCGATTGGGCTGATCTGCGGCCGGTGCATCGAGAACTCCGATTCTTCGGGTGGCGAACAGGGCGAACTCACGTGTTTGTGAGCTGTGAACTCACGATCCCGTGAAAGCAAGTCCTGTATTTGAGATTCTCACGATTGTTCAGTCGGATCGGTATAGATTCGATGTGGAATGTAAGGATGAGCCGATAAGGATTTGAAAAAACCGGATAATATCGTCACCGAAGCGGCGCCCTGGAAGCGCCATTTGAGTTACGCTATCGCGATGGAAATCGGTCGGAATGTGTCACGGGACGGGCAGCTAACGATATTTCATAGGTGCCATGTCAGGGAGCGCCGTCGACGTAGAGCGCCAGTATATCGGTAACCGCGCGGTTGAGCGGCGTCGGCACGCCCACCTGCCTGCCGAGTTCGACCACCGCACCGCTCAGCCACGGCAGTTCGAGCCGGTTGCCGCGCACGAGGTCGCCCTGCATCGAGGCGGTCATTTGCGGCGGCAGCGCCTCGACCATCGTCATCCGCTGCTCGGCGAAATCCTCCGCCAGACCTATGCCTAGGGCGCGGCCGACTGCCACAACCTCGCGGGTGATGTCGAACAGAAACGCGCGCGTCCGCGGGTTGGCGCGAATCGGGCCGATGGTCGAGCGCATGCTGGCGGTGCATGCCGACATCGGCACCAGAAAGGCGAACTTCTCCCAGATCGCCAGGTTGATGTCCGCGGCGATCTCGGCGTCGATCCCGGCCGCGGTGCAGGCTTCCAGCAGTGCCAGAACGCGTGGGGTACGCCTGTTGTCCAACTCACCAAAAGTCAGCTTCGCCATGGTGCCGGTGTGGCGGATCACGCCGGGGCTGGCGATCACCACGCCGATCTGGCCGACGCCGCCAATGACCGCGTCACGGCCGAGGATACGTGTCAGCACGTCGTCCTTGCTGACACCGTTCTGGAACGACACCACGGCAGTGCCCGGACGTACCAGAGGCTTCACTGCTTCCGCGGCGGCTTCCGTGTCCCATAGCTTCACCGCGATCATCACCACGTCCGCAGGCGC
This sequence comes from uncultured Alphaproteobacteria bacterium, assembly GCA_963819855.1. Classification (GTDB taxonomy): domain Bacteria; phylum Pseudomonadota; class Alphaproteobacteria; order Acetobacterales; family Acetobacteraceae; genus JAMXLO01. The sequence continues at coordinate 33,170 of CAWFYC010000022.1, read as the reverse complement.
CAGTGTCGCGGGATCGTCGGTCGCCGCCACCTCGCGCAAATGCAGATCGCCACGAGCGCTTGCCACTTGCAGCCCGTTTTGCCTGATCGCCGCGAGATGCGCACCGCGTGCGACGAAGGCGACGTCATTGCCCGCCGCCGCCAGCCGCGCGCCGAAATAGCCGCCGAGGCCGCCGGCCCCCATGATCACAATCCTCATGGCGCGATTGAGCGGAATGGGTGCGCAACGTCAAGCGTGTGCTGGCAGGTCCTCGACCTGCGACAACAGTTCCTCTTCCGCTGCCAGGTGCAGCGTGATGATCGCGTCCAATGCGTAGAGCAGCCGACGTGCCTCGCGTGCCTCGCCGCTGGAGGCGCCGGCGTCCGACAACCCCTGCACCAGCGCGGCAAAGCGCGTCGCGAGGTGCACGATCTCCTCGTGCATGCGGTTCATCGCGCCCAGCGGGTCGCGGCCGCCAAGACGGTCCGCCAGTTCCGGAAACACCGCCTGCTCCTCCGCCAACTGATGCGGCAGCAGCAATGCATTCATCGCCGTATCGATGCCGCGCAGTTCGCCGATCGGATCCTCGGCCGGCTGGTCCATCCGGTCTGCAGTACGGCGCATGCGGTCGAGCAGGGTGCGCAGCCTGGCGTGCTCCTCCACGACGCGGCCGACCGCAACGCGATCGCTGAGCGGTCTGGGCGCTGCTTCCCCGGTCAGCACGCGCAGCGCGTTCAGGATCACTGCCACGTCGATGGCTTCCTGCAACAGTGCGCCGGCCACCGGCGGCAGATAGCCGAGTGCCGCGACGAGCATCGCCACCCCCGACAGCGCCATGCCGACACCGATCGACTGCACCGCGATACCGCGGGCGCGGGCGGCAATGGTGACGGCCTCGGCGATGCGGTCGAGCCGATCCACCAGCAGCACCACATCCGCGGCCTCCGCGGCGGCCGCGGCGCCACGCGCGCCCATCGCCACGCCGACATCCGCCACCGCCAGCGCCGGCGCGTCGTTGATGCCGTCGCCGACCATGACCGTCGACGCCAGCGCACGCTCCGCCCGCACCACCTCGATCTTCCCGGCGGGCGACAGATCGGCGTGTGCGGCGTCCAGACCAAGCGCGGCGGCCACCGCCTCGGCCGAGGAGGGCCGGTCGCCGCTGACCATCACCAGCCGCGTGACGCCGGCCTGCCGCAATGCCCGCAGAGCGCGGGGCGTCTCAGCGCCGGATGCGGTCCGCCAGCAGCAGTGCGCCGGACGATGCGGCCGTCGAGCGCGATCCAGGCGGCGGACGAGGCCGCCGCGGCCATCCTGGCGGTGCTGCCGTTGGCGGGGGGCGGAATGCCCGCCGCGTCCAACAGTCCGGCGGTGCCGACCAGTCACGCGTTTGCCGTCCACCGTGCCGGCCAGGCCGCCCCCTGCGAATCTCCTCGGCGTCGCGCGGCAAGGTCAGTTTGAGCTCGAGACCGCGCGCCGAAAGCACGATCGCGCCTGCGACCGCGTGTTGCGACACCTGCGCCAGCGAGCCGGCACAACGCAGCACGTCGTCCGGATCGAAGCCGTCCAAGGTTTCCACGCCGGTGACGCGCGGCGTGCCGGTGGTCAGCGTGCCGGTCTTGTCGAACAACACGGTGCGGGCGTGGGCCAGACGTTCCAGGACGCCGGGGCCCTTGACGATAATGCCGCGTCGCGCCGCGCGTGAGACGCCGCAGATCAGCGCCACCGGGGCGGCGAGGATCAGCGGGCAGGGCGTCGCCACCACCAGTACCGCCAGCGCGCGCGTGGCGTCGCCGGCGAACCACCATGCGCCGCCACCCAAAACCAGCGTGACCAGCAGGAACCAGAGCGCCCAACGATCGGCCAGCCTCACCAGCGGCGGCCGTTCGCGCTCCGCCGCACGTACCAGGCGCACCACGGCGGCATAGGTGCTGCGTTCGGCGCTGGCGCGCAGCGTGAATGGCGTACGCCGCGTTCACCACGCCGCTGCGCACCGGATCGCCGTGCCCACGTGGTCACCGGGATTGGTTCTCCGGTCAGCGCCAATTCATCGAGCATTGCCGCCTCGGCCGCGATGATGCCATCCACCGGGACGATCTCGCCGGGTTTGATCACCAGCAGGTCGTCGGGCACCACGGCGTCGATCGCAACATCCACGACGCGATCGCCGTCCTGGCGGTGGGCGATCCGTGAAGTGCGGCCCAGCAACGCCGCCAGCTCACGTCGCGCGCGCGCCTGGGCGAATTCCTCCAGCGCGCTGCCGCCGGCGACCATCAGCGCGATGATGATGGCGGCGAGGTGCTCGCCCAGCGCGAGCGCGCCCGCAATGGCGAGCAATGCGATGATATCGACACCCAGCACACCGCGGCGCAGGCCGCGAATCAGGTCGGCGAGCACGACCAGTGCCACCAGCGCGGCCGGCGCGTCCCACGCCAGGTTGCCGACGGCAAAGCCGGCGACCAGCCCGAGCAGGACGACAACCAGCAGCAGGCGCCGCAAGGCGTGGTCATGCTCAGGGGCAGATGAAGTGCCGGCGGCCGGAGCGACGGTCCGGCAGGAATTTGCACCTGCCCTTTAGCGGAAGTGGATATCAGCGTGCGGCTTGGGCCACGGGGAACTGTCCCGTAGCGTGTGGCCCGGCGTAGTGGCGCACCAGCAGTGTCCCGCCGGCCACCAGGGACAGCGCGACGATCGCGAACAGCAGCGTCCGGTCGGTGAGCGTGTCGCGCGGCGAGCGCTCAGCGTACCAGAAGTGCCGGTACCACGACCTGTGCGGCTGTAGTGGGGCGATCGCCATTTCCCCCTCATTGTGGTGCGCCACCCAGTATGGGATGGCGCGATGTGCGAAGCAAACGGTGGGGGTGAGCATGACCTGGGTCAGTGTGCAGCGCGACGCGCGTGGCGTCGCCGTCGTGACGATCGACAATCCTGCCAAGCTGAACACGCTGAACACGCCGGTGATGACCGACCTGATTGCCGCGGTCGAGCGTCTCGGCGCCGATGATGCCCTGCGCGCCGTGGTGCTGCGCGGCGCCGGCGAACGCGCCTTCATCGGCGGTGCGGACATCAACGAAATGGCCGGTCTCGATCCTGGCTCAGCGCGTGCTTTCATCACCCTGGTGCATCGCAGTTGCGACGTGTTCCGCCGCCTGCCGGTGCCGGCGATCGCCCGCGTCCAGGGTTACGTGTTCGGCGCCGGCGTGGAGGTCGCGGCCGCCTGCGACATGCGGGTGGCCAGCACCGATGCCCGGTTCGGCATGCCGGAGGTGCGGCTTGGCGTGCCATCGGTGGTGGAGGCGGCGCTGCTGCCGCAACTGATCGGCTGGGGGCGCACACGGCAATGGCTGCTGACCGGCGACATGATCGACGCGGCGACCGCGCAGTCCTGGGGGCTGGTCGAGGAGGTTGTGTCGCCGCAACAGTTGGATTCCGCGGTCGAACAGCTGCTGGAATCGATCCTGGTATCGGGCCCGCGGGCAGTCCGGCTGCAGAAGGCGCTGATCACCGACTGGGAGGACCTGCCGCTGCGCCAGGCGGTACGGCGTGGGATCGACAGCTTCGCCGACGCATGGGAGAGCGAGGAGCCGCGGCAACTGATGGCTGCGTTCGTGGCACGGCGTCGCGCGGAAAAGGGATGATCCATCGTGTCGTCACAGGTATAAGTTGTTGACTCCGGATGCCGGCGATGGATCAGTTGCCAAAAAACGATTTCGGGTTCGACATCGGTGCAAATCAGGCGAACGCCGGGAGGAGGATGATGTCGGACGCGGCGACCACCGCTGCGGCAGCGCGAGACCAACCGAATGCCGGCGCAGATAAGCCTGACGCCGATACTTTCGCGACGCCCGAGTTTCACGAGGCACTGATCGACGCGGAAGTCCTGCTGCGTTATGCCGCCAGCAACGCTCAGTTGCCCTCGGTCATGCCAGACAACATGGTGCAGGACATCGTGTTCGCCCGGCAGGCCTGGCAGACCCATCGGGTTACCGCGGCGGTCGCGATCGGGTTCTGGATCGCCTACGCAAATCTGTCCAAGCTCACCAGGCCGGTGACCGCGGCGTCGCTGCTGGCGTGCGAAGCCGCGTCGCTGCTCGGCGAAAAGATCCGTGCCACGATTCTGGTCCTGATCATCATCGCCTTCTCCGTATTCCTGTTCATGAACAACTCCACCGCCACCGAGACGGCGGACCTGATCGAGCAGCAGAACGCCGCGGCGCTCAAGCTTTGGGCGAACCTGCAAATTCTGCGATCCAGCACTGCCGAACCGGCCGCATCCCACGCCCCGTCCACGCTGGAAAGTCAGAGCGGTACGGCGTTCGTCAACCGTGCCTTCGAGGATGCCGTGGAATTCTCCCGCAGGAGCCAGCAACTCCTGCAATCAGCGAGCAAGCTGCATTTCTGGTTCAATCCATGGTGGACGAACATCGACATCAGCTCGGTGACGTTCGACAAGAACAACCCCGACGGTATCACCCATCTGCTGATCTCGCCGGGCACCTCGGAGCCGAGTGATATCCAGGCCGAGCTGGAGAATCAGATCAAGGCGTATCAGTTCATACGCAACTACGCGCTGGCGCTGGATAAGACGGACTCGATCATATACGGCGGCATCACGACCTATGTCCTGCCTACCGTCTATGCGTTGCTGGGCGCCTTTCTGTACGGCTTCAGGCTGTGTTCCAGGCTGATACGCAGGAAGACTTATCTGCACTCGGCCGCGCACAGCGCGCGCTATTACATCGCGGCCATCGCGGGCCTGGTCGTCGGACTGCTCGGCTCGTTGCTTCCAAAGAACGTTGCCTTGCCACCGCTTGCCTTGGCATTCCTGGTCGGTTACGGCGTTGAGGCGTTCTTCTCCCGTCTCGACGACCTGATCGCCAAGTTCAAGCGCGATCCACCGGCCAAGCCGACATCGGCACCGGAGGATTCGGCGGCAGACTGATCGAGCCCGCGCCGCGAACCGCTTGATGCGGCGATGCATACGCGGCAGCTTGCGGTCAGCATGAACGTGCCTGCACGGGAGGAAACCATGGACGCAACTGAGGCGATCACCGGCGCCGAATGGCTGGCGCGTACGCTCGCGGCGAATGGCACGACGCACGTATTCTTCATGGATTCGGTGCTGCGCCGGACGCTGATCGAACTCGGCACGCTTGGCATCACCCGCGTCTTGGCGCATGCGGAAAAATCCGCTGCCTACATGGCGGACGGCTATGCGCGGATCGCGCGGCGGCCGGGCATCTGCTTCGCGCAATCGGTCGGCGCGGCGAACCTGGCGGCGGGGCTACAGGATGCCTGGCTCGGCCACAGCCCGGTGATCGCGCTCACCGGACGTGAGCCGCCGCTGTTCCAGCATCGCAACACCTATCAGGAAGTCCCGCACGGGCCACTCTACGCATCGGTGACGAAGTTCTCCGCCGATGTCGACACCGCCGCCGATCTGCCGCGCCTGCTTCGGCAGGCCTGGCGCGAGGCGATGACCGGTTCGCCGCGTCCGGCCCATCTCGATCTGTACGGGCGGTCCGCGGCCGTGGTCGAGACCGGCATGGTGAGCGAGCCCGCTGCCGCCGATCCGGCGCTGCAACTGAGCATGCCGCCATACCGTCCGGCGCCATCGGACGCCGAGATCGAACGCGCCGCGGCGAAGCTGCGATCGGCGAAGCGGATCGTCATCATCGCGGGCACCGGCGCCGCGGCATCTTGCGCTGGGCCGGAACTGCTGGCGTTGGGTGAGGCTCTGGCCGCGCCAATCGGCACCTCGCTCGGCGGGCGCGGCGTGATCCCCACGCGGCACCGCCTGTCGATTGGTTGCCCGGGAAACTATGCCGCACCGCCCGCGAACCAGATCGTGCACGAGGCGGACCTGGTGCTGTTCGTCGGCTGCCACACCGGCGATCAGGTGACCCACACCTGGCGCATTCCGCCGCTCGAAACGCAGGTAGTGCAGATCGACATCGATCCTCTCGAGCTTGGCCGCAGCTACAAGAACACGCTCGGCCTGATGGGCGATCCGAAGGCGACGCTGGAGAAATTGAACGCGGCGATCGGCAAACCCACGCGCGACACGTCGTTCGCCGACCGCGCCGCCGGTATCGTCGCGGCCTGGCGCGAGGGGCGCGCCCCGCGTCTCGCCAGCAACGCCGCGCCGATCCTGCCCGACCGGCTGTGCGCCGAGATAACGCGCGCGCTGCCCGAGGACGGCATCCTGGTCGCCGATACCGGCTATTCCGGCATCTGGACCTCGACGCTGATCGAGCTGAACGGCACCACGCAGACCTATCTGCGCGCGGCGGGATCGCTGGGCTGGGCATTCCCTGCCTCGCTCGGCGCGAAGTGCGCGGCAGACAGGCGCAAGGTGATCTGCTGGTCTGGCGACGGCGCGATCTACTACCACCTGACGGAACTCGAGACGGCACGGCGACGCGGCATCGCGGTGGTGCTGGTGATCAACAACAACTCGGGCTTCGGCCAGGGTTGGCCGAACATCCAGCGTCAGCAAGGCAACAAGCCTGGCGATGTGCGCGATCTGGTGCGGTTCGGGCCGACCAACTTCGTGGATGTGGCGCGGGTGTTCGGATTGCGCGGTATCCGGGTGGAGGAGCCGTCGCAGATCGCACCAGCACTGAATGAGGCGTTGGCGTCGGACGAGACGGTTGTGGTCGATGTCGCCACGGACATCGACGCGCGCGCGCCGGAGCCGTGGCTGCCAGCGGGAGCATGACGCAATGGCACTGATATTCCACGAGCGGGTCGGACTGGAGGGGCGGCGGATCAGCCCATTCTCCTGGCGGATCCGGTATGCCCTCGCCCATAAGGGCCTGCAGCCGGCCGTGTTGCCCACGCGGTTCGCCGATGTCGCGCGCATCCGTGCGCTCAGCGGGCAGGAACTGGTGCCGATCATCGAACACGACGAGACGGTGGTGCATGATAGCTGGTCGATCGCCTGCCATCTGGAGGACCGGTTTGCCGACGCGCCCTCGCTGTTCGGCGGCACCGTCGGTCGCGGCACCGCGCGGCTGGTGAACATCTGGTCCGACACCGTGCTGGGTCGCGCCATGCGACCGCTGATCTACGCCGACTTCATTCGCTGCATCGATCCCGGCGACCGCAGCTATTTTCGCGGCTCGCGCGAGGCCCAACTGGGCATGACACTCGAGCAATACAGTGCCGATCGGGAGGCGGCGTCGGCCGATCTGAGCCGAGTTTGCGAGCCGCTTGAGCGCACCCTGTCCGAGCAGGTGTTTATTGCCGGTGAGGCACCCGCCTACGTCGACTATATCATCTTCTCGGTGTTCCAGTGGGCACGCATCGGCAGTCCGCGCGATGTGCTGGCAGACTCCACCAAGCTGGCGGCAACGCGAGCGTGGCGGGCGCGCATGGTGGCGCTGTACGAGGATCTCGGCAATCGATTTGCCCTCTATCCGACGGAGACCGCATGAGCTGGAGCGGTTTGGGGCAAAGTGGAATCGCGGCGTTCGATGGGTTTCGCTCCGCTCTACCCATCCTACACCAACGCCTTCACGCCAGCTCGTAGTCTCGTAGGATGGGTAGAGCGCAGCGAAACCCATCGAACGCCGCGACGTCAGGCGCGCTGCGTGAGATCAGGCGGATGCAATGAACCTGACGATCATCGGTAGCACGGTCTCGGCTGATCAGGCGTGCCGCAATTCGCCGAATTGTAGCCGCCAGGCGCGACATAACCAGGCGGCGCACTGCCGTAATAGGGCGGCGGAGCGCCCGGGTAAGGTGGCGGCGACCCGTAAGGATAGACCGGCTGCGGATATGCGCCGGGTCCATACGCATAGTACGGGTCGCATCCCGACAGGAGCGGCAGCAGCAACAGCAGCATACGGTAGCGCATTCGTTCCTCCCGGAGTATCGGTATAGGACGCTAGTCCGGCTCGATGACAGCCTGCAACCGTGGCGGGCCACAGGGCGAGCCCAAGGGGGAACGATGATCAGCTACGATCTGGCCGGAAAGACGGCATTGGTGACCGGCGGCGCTTCGGGCATCGGCTTCGCCACCGCGCGCATGCTGGCGAAGTTCGGCGCCACCGTGGCGGTGAATTTCCTGGCCGACGATCCGCGCGGACCGGAGGCGGTGGACCGGATCACCGCCGAGGGCGGCAAGGCCATCATGGCGCCAGGCAGCGTCGGCGAGGCCGGCGGCGCCGAACGCATGGTGCTGAAGGCGATCGGCGATCTGGGCCGGCTCGATCTGCTGTTCAACAACGCCGGCACGCCGGGCACGCGCAGGCGCATCACGCCGCCCGAACTCGAGTTGATCACCGAGGACCTGTGGTCGCAGTTGTTGCAGACCAACCTGCTCGGTGTGTTCCGCGGCTCCAAGGCCGCCGCGCCGGCGCTGAAGGCGGCGCATGGCGCGATCGTCAGCACGGCGTCGATCGCCGGGTTGGGACGCGCCGGCAGCAGTCTTGCGTACAGCGCAACGAAAGCCGGTGTGGTGAGCCTGACACAGAACCTGGCGCGCGCGCTGGCGCCCGAGGTCCGGGTGAACGCAATCGCCCCAGGGGCGGTGGACAGCTCCTGGATGGTGGAGTGGACCAACGAAGAACGCCAGCAGTCGATCGAACATGCGCTGCTGAAGCGGCGCTGCCAGCCGGAGGATCTGGCCGAGGTGGTGCTGTTCCTGGGCTTCGGAGCGGCGATGGTGACTGGGCAGACCATCACTGTGGATGGCGGGCTGACGTTGTAGCCCGCCGTCCACCGGTCGGAAGCGCGATAAGTTCAGAACGTCAGCACGAAGTCCGTTCCGAAGGTAAAGGAGTTGGCGGTGCCTTTGGTGTTGAACGGCGGATTGTTGTTGAACGGTTTGTTGTCGGTGAACGCGTGATCCCAACGGATCTCCGGGCGCACCAGCAGACCGGTGATCGGTGACGGCAGGTCCGGCTTCCACGTGACGCCAAGGGTGATCGCGCCGTAGGTCGTGTTGGATCCCGGCGCGACGTTGACGGCCTGTGTCGACAGCCCCTGCTGGGACCTGATGTAGTCGGAATTGGTCCCGAACGACGCCACGAAGAAGTTGTTGTCATCGCGCCAGATTTCCGCTCTGGCGTTCAGCGCGACCGTGTCGGTCAGTGCGTAGGACGCGTATTGCGAAGCGCCGAAACCGTTCACCGGCTTGCCCACGAAGCCATAGTCGTCACGGACCCAGTTGGCTTCAGTCACAAAGGTCCAGGTGTCGGTCGCTTTCCAGGTGATCAGCACGTCGTTGTAGAACCGCCATTGGCCGTTGGCGTTGACCCCCTGCGGCGAGAGCACCCGGGTTGCCTGCTCCGGCCCGAAATGCGACAGGGCCAGGATCGTCAGCTTGCCGTCCATGAAGGTAAGGTTGAAGCCACCGATGCCGCCGATCGCACTGTTGTTTTCGCCCAATATGCCGAACGTGGTGTTCGTCCCGGTGTCGATACCGGAGTAGATATCGAGCACGTCATTGACGTGCGTCGTCGCCAGCGCGCCGGTGTGTTTGAACGGCAGGCCGAACTGGAAGATGTAGGAGTGCGAGTAGAACGGATTGGTCGAAGGATCGATCGTCTCGTAGCCCAGCGGCGTGGGATACTGTCCGACCTTGAGGTCGATGCCACCGTCGGTGAGCCAGGGCAGATGCGCCAGGACGTTCGCCTCGACCACGTCGAACTGGTTGCGCTGGTCGGGGATGACCCGGTTCAGTTCGCCCAGGAACTGCGTGTAGCGCGCGTCCGACCCGTACATGAACTGGATCTTGAAGCCCCATTGATAGTCGCTGTTCTTCGGATCGAGCGGTTTGTTCGCAGTCAGCAGCAACTGGTTCAACTGCACCTGGTTGGCGTTGTCGGTGAACAATTGGCCCCAGTTCAGTCCTGTTGCCGGCCGGAACGGGTTGGCGATGATGCCGGATTCAAGCTGCGCCGAAAGATGGATCCCGTCGACCCAGAGGCCGGCCGGCGGCGCCTCCGCGGCCGGCGCCGCTGGTGTTGCAGGAGTTGCCGGAGCCTCTGCGGCCGGCGCCGCGGGAGCCGGAGCCGTTGCGGCGGGCGGAGGCGGTGTTTGTGCATGTGCGGTCGGCACGGCGACGGCAATGCTGGCTGCCGCGACCCAACCTGCGGCGCCTTTCAGTTTCCAGTACTCCATGGTTGCTTTTGTTACCTTTGCTTTTCCGATACGTTTATGCGGCACATACGTGGGGCGCCGGCACTGCGGCGCCCCACGCCCCGTGGTTGATCGTTAGAAGATCTGCTCGCCGTGCAGCACCAGGTCGAGGCCTTCGCGTTCCTCTTCCTCGCCCACCCGCAGACCGACCAGCACCTTGGTGATCATCAGCAGGATCAGCGTGCCGACACCGCTGTAGACCAGCGTCGCGGCGACGCCCTGGCACTGAATCCAGAGCTGCGTCAGGCCACCCGGGCTGCCGTCCGGCGACGCGTCGGTCGCCGACAGCGGTCCGTAGGAGAACACCCCGGTCAGCAGTGCACCGACGATGCCGCCGATGCAGTGCACGCCGAACACGTCCAGGCTGTCGTCGTAGCCGAACATGTGCTTCACGCTGGTCGCGGCCCAGAAGCAGATCACGCCGGCGGCGACGCCGATGATGATCGAGGACCCCGGCAGCACGAACCCCGACGCCGGGGTGATCGCGACCAGGCCGGCGACCGCTCCCGAAATGCAGCCCAGCACCGAGGGTTTGCCCTTGGCGAGCCATTCGGCGAACATCCAGCCGAGTGCCGCGGCGGCGGTGGCGATCTGCGTCACCGCCATCGCCATGCCGGCACGGCCGTTCGCGGCGACCGCCGATCCGGCGTTGAAGCCGAACCAGCCGACCCACAGCAGCGAGGCGCCGATCACCGAATAGGCGAGATTGTACGGTGCCATGTTCTCGCTGCCGTAGCCGACCCGCTTGCCGAGTACCAGCGCGCACATCAGACCGGCGATCCCGGCGTTGATGTGCACGACGGTGCCGCCCGCGAAGTCGAGCTGGCCATTGATGGCGCTCCAGCCGCTCGGCGCCCACATCCAGTGGGCGACCGGCGAATAGATCAGCAGCGACCACAGCGTCATGAAGATGCACAGCGCCGAGAACTTCATGCGGTCGGCGAAGGCACCCACGATCAGCGCCGGCGTGATGATCGCGAACGTCATCTGGAACATCATGTAGACGGTCTCAGGAATTGTCGTCGCCATCGGCGCGACGTCCTTGATGCCCGACTCCAGGACGAAGGCCTGGGTGTCGTTGCCCTTGGTGATGTGATCCGCGATGCCGTGCAGCATGAAGCGCGACAGGTCGCCGACGTAGGAATTGCCCGGCGTGAACGCCAGGCTGTAGCCGGCGACGCACCACACGATGGTGACGATGCAGGTGATGACGAAGCACTGCATCAGCATGGCGAGGATGTTCTTCTTCCGCACCATGCCGCCATAGAACAGTGCTAGGCCCGGGACAGTCATCAGCAGCACCAGCGCGGTGCTGGCAAGCATCCAGGCGGTGTCACCGGAGTCGATCTTGGGTGGGCCGGCGTCGTCGGCCAGGGCCGGCACCGCCGCCAGCAACAGCGGCAGCACGGCGGCGAGTCCCACGTAAAGTCGGCGTCGGATCATCGTTATGGTTTCCCCTTGTTCTGTCGCTCAGAGTGCCGCCGCATCGACCTCGCCGGTGCGGATGCGCACGGCGCGTTCGATGTCGAGCACAAAGATCTTGCCGTCGCCGATCTTCCCGGTATGGGCCGACTTGGTGATCGCCTCGATCACCTGGTCGGTCAGATCGTCCGGCACGACGACCTCGATCTTCACCTTCGGCAGGAAGTTCACGTGGTACTCGGCACCACGGTAGATCTCGGTCTGGCCCTTCTGCCGACCGAATCCCTTCACCTCAGAGACGGTGAGACCCTGCACGCCGAGTGGCGTCAGCGCCTCGCGTACGTCGTCGAGCTTGAAGGGCTTGATGATGGCCATGATCAGCTTCATGTCGCTGCCCCTTGATTGCTCTCCACGCCGCCGCCACCCCTGTGGCGGGACGGTCGTGCGAAGTGACAATCAAGAATCGTGCCGCGGCGTTCATGCGCCGTCGCTCCCCCTCGTCATGGCCGCGCCAAGCTCGACGTCGGGACGGTCGGGAGGATAGCTGCCTAGGAAACGAGCAAATATAGGCCAAAAGCAAAGCGCCCCCGCCATTCCCTCGAATGGCGGGGGCGCTGAAGGTGACGCTAAAGGTCAGACCGAATAGTACATCTCGAATTCGACCGGATGCGGGGTATGTTCAAAACGGTAGACCTCGGTCCATTTCAGCTCGAGGTAACTCTCGATCTGGTCGCTGCTGAACACGTCGCCGGCGAGCAGGAACTCATGGTCGGCCTCCAGCGCGCCGATCGCCTCGCGCAAACTGCCGCAAACGGTCGGAATGCCCTTCAACTCCTCGGGCGGCAGGTCGTAGAGGTCCTTGTCCATCGGATCGCCAGGATGGATCTTGTTTCGGATGCCATCCAGCCCCGCCATCAACATCGCCGCGAACGCGAGATACGGGTTCGCCCCCGGGTCCGGGAACCGTACCTCGACCCGCTTGGCCTTCGGGTTGGTCGCATACGGGATGCGGCAGGACGCCGAACGATTGCGCGCCGAATAGGCCAGCAGCACCGGCGCCTCGAAGCCAGGGATCAGGCGCTTGTAGCTGTTGGTCAGCGGATTGGTCACGGCGTTCAGCGCCTTGGCGTGCTTGATGATGCCGCCGATGTAGTAGAGCGCCGTCTCCGACAGGTCGGCGTAGCTGTTGCCCGCGAACAGCGGCTTGCCCGCCTTCCAGATCGACTGGTGCACGTGCATGCCCGAGCCGTTGTCGCCATAGATCGGCTTCGGCATGAAACACGCGGTCTTGCCGTAGCTGTGCGCCACGTTGTGGATGCAGTACTTATAGATTTGCAGCGCGTCGGCCATCTTGGTCAGCGGGCCGAACTTAATGCCCAGCTCGTGCTGGCTCTGGCCGACCTCGTGGTGATGCTTCTCCACCACCACGCCCATCTCGGCCATGGTGGAGAGCATCTCGGCGCGCAGGTCGCTTTCGCTGTCGACCGGCGGGACCGGGAAATAGCCGCCCTTCACCGCCGGCCGGTGGCCCATGTTGCCCTCCGGATAGTCCTTCAGGCTGGCCTCGGGACCTTCCTGGCTGTCGATGTGGTAGGTGCCATAGTTGCCGCCGGTGCCGAATCTTATGCTGTCGAACACGAAGAACTCGGCCTCCGGTCCGAAGAACGCAGTCTCGCCGACGCCCGACGACTTGAGGTATGCCTCCGCCTTCTTCGCCGTCGAACGCGGGTCGCGGTTGTACGGCTGTCCGGTCGACGGCTCCACGATGTCGCAGACCAGGATCAGGCTTGGCTTGGCGGAGAATGGGTCCATCACCGCGGTGTCGGGGTCCGGCATCAGGATCATGTCGAACTCATTGATCGCCTTCCAGCCGGCGATCGAGGAACCGTCGAACATGATGCCGTCGCGGAACACTTCTTCATCGATGGTGGAGACGTGCTGCGCGGTGTGCTGCCACTTGCCGCGCGGATCGGTGAACCGCAGGTCCACGTACTCCACGGAATGTTCGGTGAGCATCTCCAGCACTTTGCCAACGCCGCTGCTCGCACCTGCAGGCCTTCTCGCCATGTATGGTTTCCCCGTCCGTATCGATTGGCGCGCCGGCGGTCCGGTTGGAAACCGGCGCAAACTGTGCGGGGCCGCACCATGCGACCCCGTCGCGAAGCGGCCCGTCTACTCGTATCCGCCGCGGGCCGAAAGCGGATTCCGTTGTTGTTCTCTGCGGCGCTAGATCGCGTCCTCGCCGCGCTCACCGGTGCGGATGCGAATCACTTCCTCGACCGAGGAGACGAAGATCTTGCCGTCGCCGATGCGTCCGGTGCGGGCGGAGTTGATGATTGCCTCCACGGCGCGTTCGACCACGGCATCCTCGCACACCACCTCGATCTTCACCTTGGGAAGGAAGTCGACCACGTACTCGGCCCCACGGTAGAGTTCGGTGTGGCCCTTCTGTCGGCCGAAGCCCTTCGCCTCGACCACGGTGATGCCTTGCAGGCCGACCTCGTGCAGCGCCTCTTTCACCTCATCCAGTTTGAACGGCTTGATGATGGCCTCGATCTTTTTCATGCGCGTCCACACCCCGGCTCGCCGGGCCCCCTGTCTGGCTGCCCGGGTCACTCCTGAACGGAACGGCAGCGCCACAGGTTTGCACGCGGCGTGCCAAGCGGCAATCGCGCGTGCAGGGCTCGGCCAGAGGGCGCTGCCCTCTGGAACTCCGCCAAGGGCGGAGCCCTTGGAACCCTTCACTTTGGTCCGGAGCGGGGTGGGGAGTCCGGTCCTGGCCATTGCCAGGTCCGGAACTCCCCACCCCGCTCCGGACCAAAACGGATGGATTGCAAAGGCTTCGCCTTTGCTGGGGGGTCCAGGGGGGCAACGCCCCCTTGGCGGAGCCCTGGGTGCGACGGCGCACATGGGCTGGGCGGTAGATGGCCATGGGTGCACGCTTCTTGGGCACTTATCGACCAGACCTGATCGAGCGGTTGAAGGCCTGCGGCGCGGAATCCATACTGGTCGCGCGCCGAACAGGAGCCGCGTTGCAGTGAAGTCCGCCAACACCCTGCTGTCCGGGATCGGCACCACGATCTTCACCGTGATGTCGGCGCTCGCGGTCGAGCACGGTGCGATCAATCTCGGCCAGGGCTTCCCGGACACCGAGGGTCCCGCCGACGTGGTGCGGGCCGCGGCCGACGCGCTGAGGGACGGGCGCAACCAGTATCCTCCGATGCCCGGCGTGCCGGAACTGCGTCAGGCGGTGGCGGCGCACGACCGCCGCTTCTACGGGCTGGACGTCGATTGGGCGAGCCAGGTTGTGGTGACCTCCGGCGCCACCGAGGCGATCACCGCCTGCCTGATGGCGGTGCTGAATGCGGGCGACGAGGTAGTGCTGATCGAGCCGCTCTACGACACCTACGCGCCGGTGGTTCGCCTGCTCGGCGCCGTCCCGCGTTTCGTGCGGCTGGAGCCGCCGGACTGGGCGTTGCCGCGCGGTGCGCTCGCCGATGCGTTCGGGCCGGCAACCAAGGCGATCCTGCTGAATTCGCCGATGAACCCGTGCGGCAAGGTGTTCACAGCCGACGAACTAGGCTTCGTCGCCGAACTGGTGCTGCGCCACGACGCCTATGCGATCTGCGACGAGGTCTACGAGCACCTGACCTTCGACGGCGAGCGCCACATCCCGCTGATGACGCTGCCCGGCATGCGTGAACGCACTATGCGGATCGGCAGCGCCGGCAAGACGTTCTCGCTGACCGGCTGGAAGGTGGGCTACGTCACTGCGCCGGCGATGCTGGCGTCCAATGTGGCGAAGGCGCACCAGAACCTGACATTCACGACCGCACCCAACCTGCAACGGGCGGTGGCGGTGGGGCTGGGCAAGGACGATGCATATTTCGCCTCGCTCGCGGGCGCCTTGCAGGCGAAGCGCGACCGGCTGGCGGCGGGGCTGGCGAGCCTGGGACTGGCGGTGCTGCCCACCAAGGGGAGCTACTTCATCTCCGCCGACTTCCGCCCGCTCGGGTTCAACGGCGACGATGTCGCGTTCTGCCGGCACATCACCGAACATGCCAAGGTGACGGCGATCCCGGTATCGGCGTTCTACGACGCCCCCGACGCCCCCGGCCACTACGCGCGCTTCGCCTTCTGCAAGCGCGACGAGGTGCTGGACGAGGCGGTGGCGCGGCTGCGGGCGCATTTCGGCCCTGGGGTCAGGCATGGTGCCGGCGGCTGAAAAGCAAGAATAACACGGATTACACGGATTAAGGCACACGGATTACACGGATCGAGATTAAATGGCGCTTCGCGCGAAGCAAACAAAATCCCTTTCCGTGTAATCCGTGCATAAATCCGTGTAATCCGTGTTATTCTTGCTTTCAGACTGCCGACCGGTTTCCACGGCGTTGACGATGGCCGGGTGAAGGGCCTAAACGCGGCCCCTCGGATGGCGGACATAGCTCAGTTGGTAGAGCGCCAGGTTGTGGTCCTGGATGCCACGGGTTCGAGTCCCGTTGTTCGCCCCATCCCCCTTCGATCAGGCGGCCGTCGATCGTGGCCCGTTCGTCGAGCGGCGTGATTTCGTCGCTGCGGACAGCCTGGCGTGAAAGACGCGCACCGGTTCCTCGATGTTCTTCAGCGACAGGTCGCCGGCATCCTCGAACGACAGGCGCGGATCCCGGACCGAGACGAACACCGCGTGCGAAACCAGCACGCCGCCTGGCCTGGCGGCCGATTCCAGTCGCGACGCGATATTGACGCTGTGGCCGAACACGTCGTGCGCCTCGACGATCACGTCACCCAGGTTTATGCCGACGCGGAATTCGAGACGTCTATCGCGTGCCCGGCGGGCATTCCGCGCGCGAACGGCGTCCTGGAACTTCACCGCAAACCACACCGCCAGGGTGGCGCTCGAGAATTCAGCCAGGAAACCGTCGCCGGTGTGCTTGATGATCCGCGCACCGTGTCTTGCCAGCCCTGGCTGCACGACTGTGCGGCTCACGGCTGCGCAACGCGCGTGTGTGCCGGCCTCGTCGCTGGCCATGTGCCGTGTGTAGTCGACCGTATCGACGGCGACTATGGCCGCCAGCCGCGTGCGGCGAAACTCGAGCCTGCCGCGGCTCGCGGCGCTGACCAGCCGCAGGTCCGGCTGATGCTGACCTGGCTGCTGGATTCCTCGGTCGGATTTTACTGCCGGTTGCTCGGCGAATGGACTCTGCACGACGACACGCATGACACAGCTCTCTGGCGAGAGGTGACATGGACGGAGGTGACTGAGAAAAGGGCCCCCGCCCAACGATCCGAGGGGCCCGTATTGATGCCGGAACTAGATGTCCGTCGGCAGCCGCACAGACTCCTCCTCGACACCGCTGCTGATGGGTGCAGCAGTGCGAGCGTGCGTCTCGAACGTCAGAAGTCGCATCTGCAGCATGCGCGCCGCCTACATGGATTTCGCGGTCCGGTAAAGCAATACCTGATTACGCATAACCCTCAGCCAATTTCAGGAGCCGATAGGGCATAGGGGTGGTTCGGACGGCGGCCCAAGTGAGGCGCGGGATCATGGCGGCCAGATCGTATCGTCGGTTGAAGCGGTATTCGAATTCGGCGAGGTAGCGCGGGACATGCTTGCTGCTGATGGCACGGTAGGTTCCTGTGATGGCGGCCTTGATGTTGCCCAGCGCGGTGTTGACCCATTTGAAGGCTGGCGTCCGAGCCGCCTTTGGTCCCGACCCGGTCTTGACGACCTGATGCGCGCACCCGGCATCGGCGACGCTGGCGAAACACTGAAGGCCATCGCTGACGACGGAGCAGTCTGGATCGAGGCTGCGCTTGGCGAACCCCGCGATCGAGGCTGCACAGAAGCTGGTGACACGGCGCAGCTTCAGGCGAACCGGCTTTCCCTCGTCGGTGGTCTCGACCGCGGCGACGAACGGCGTCT
Source organism: uncultured Alphaproteobacteria bacterium (assembly GCA_963819855.1). Classification (GTDB taxonomy): domain Bacteria; phylum Pseudomonadota; class Alphaproteobacteria; order Acetobacterales; family Acetobacteraceae; genus JAMXLO01. The sequence continues at coordinate 15,694 of CAWFYC010000022.1, read as the reverse complement.
TGCCAGGCGCCCCGCGGCCTCGCTTTCCGCCTGAGCGTTCGCCGCCGAGATAGGCATCGTCGATCTCGATCCTGCCGCTCAGATGCTTCGTCGCATCACGCTCAAGCATGACCTGCTTCAGCTTGTGTTTGATCTTCCAGGCGGTGGTCTGCGTCACCCCAAGGCGACGACCCAGTTCGATGCTGGAGATGCCCTGTTTGGTCTGCGTCAGGTGATAGATCGCCCGAAACCATAGCCGCAGCGGCAGATGGGTCGATGCAAAGATCGTCCCGGCGATCGGCGACGTCTGCCGGCGGCACTTGGCGCACTGATACAGATCGCGGGTTGTCACCACGCAGTACTGCCTGCCACCGCATACCGGGCACTCAAAGCCATGTGGCCAGCGTGACGCGATGACGATCGCCCGGCATTGCTCCTCGGTGCCGTACTGCTGTTCGAACGCGGGTTCGCTGAGACCTTTCTGGAACTGCACGACATTACGAGCCACTGACACAACCTCATGAAACAACACGGAATTCATGCCCTGCTACCAGGTGTTTCGTGACTGAGGGAAGTGCGTAATCAGGAAGCAATATTCTTTGGTTGAGATGAGGTTTACGAATTGTCCGCTGTGGCCGCTTATCGTGGCAATATATCGCGCATGATGCCGGTCAAAGTTGTTGCTTTGGTACTCGCCGGTGGCAGCGCGAGGCGCTTGGGCGGCCAGGACAAGCCGTTCCTGGACGTCGGCGGCGTGCCGATGCTGGCGCGGGTGATCACATGCCTCCGATCGGATGGACATGCCATTGCCGTCAGCGCCAACGGCGATCCGGGCCGGTTTGCCGACTTCGAATTGCCGGTCCTGCCGGACGGACAGTTCCGTGGCGAGGGTCCGCTCGCCGGTGTGCTGGTCGGTCTCGATTGGGCAGCAACTCTTGGTGCCGATGCACTGCTGACGGTGCCCGGCGACACACCGTTCGTCCCACCCGGCCTCGCCGTCGCGCTCGCACCGCCCCCCGCCTGTGCGGCGAGCAATGGCCGGGCGCACCACCTGGTCGCGCTGTGGCCGGTCGCCTGCCGCGGAGAGTTACGCGAACTGCTGTCGACGCCGGGACGCCGCGACATCGCCCGCTTCGCCGCCGGCATTGGCATGCGCCGGGTTGATTTTGCTGTTGCGAAATGGGACCCCTTCCTCAACGTCAACACGCCGGACGACCTGGTTGCGGCACGCGCCATCGCGGAGAGAATGCCATGACGAAGACGGTCGCGATCGGCGGCCTGGGAGCAATCGGCCTGAAGCTGGCGCGTTCGCTGGATGCCGGCGTGGACGGGCTGCGGCTGATCGCCGTGGCGGCGCGTGATCATGCCAAGGCCGATGCCAATCTGCGCGGCTTCCGTTCGTCGCCGCGCCTGGTAACGCTGGACGGCCTGGCGGAGGCCGACATCGTGGTGGAAGCCGCGCCCGCCGCGGTGTTCGAGCAGATCGCCTCCGCCGCCATCGAGGCCGGCCGCATCTTCGTTCCGGCCTCGGTGGGCGCGCTGCTGCCGCGCATGCATCTGGTGCGCCGCGCGCAGGAGACCGGCGCGCGCATCGTGGTGCCGACCGGCGCGCTGCTCGGCCTCGACGCGGTGCGCGCCGCCGCGGAGGGACGGGTGGACAGCGTCACCATCGAGAGCCGCAAACCGCCACGTGGGCTCGAGGGGGCGCCCTATCTGGTGCAGCACGGTATCGACGTGAGCGGTCTCAAAGCACCCAGGCGCGTGTTCGAAGGCAACGCCCTCGATGCCGCCGCCGGGTTTCCCGCCAACGTCAATGTCGCGGCGGCACTGGCGCTGGCCGGCATCGGCCCGATGCTCACCCGCGTCGAGATCTGGGCGGATCCCGGTATCGACCGCAACACCCACACGATCCGCGTGGAAGCCGAGGCAGCACGCTTCACCATGACGATCGAGAACGTGCCGAGTGCGGAGAACCCTCGCACCGGGCAGATCACGGCGCTTTCGATGCTGGCCTGTCTGCGCGGGCTGGTGGCGACGCTGAAGGTCGGCACGTAGCGCGCGCATGCTGGCGGAGCTGCTGTATTTCGTTTCGATCGCGCTGTTCGGCTTCGTGATCCTGGGCGCCGCGCAACTGCCGAACGACATGTGGCTGGTCGCCGCCATCTTCCCCGTGTTCATCGCGATGATCGTCGGGTTCATGATGTGGGTCTATGCCTGGTCGGAGTTCGGCCTGGTGGTCAGCGTCGGTTCGCTGGTGGTGCCGATCGCGGCGGCCGTACCGGTGCGCCGGCTGCTTTCCACGCGCGATCTGTTCATTGCGATCTGCGTCACGGTTGTACTCGGCCTGATCTGTGCGCGCTTCGCCTTCCTGGCTGCCGATCTCGGCTGACAGGCCGCCGTACGCCCGCGAAAATCGGCTCACTCGGAGCCCGTCAATTCGCAATCGATCAGCATGCCGCCGTGACCTCATGGTTCATGGTTTTGCGCCAGCGCGGCCCGACTGTCGCGGCCCGACTTGATCCGGCTCGCCGTACACCGCCATGCTTCGCCACTGACCGGAGACAGCGCGATGCGTGTGCTGATCGTGGGGGGTGGAATCGGCGGGCTGGCGACGGCGCTGTCGCTGCACGCGGTCGGCATCGAGTGCACCGTGTTCGAGCAGGTGCGCGAGCTGCGCGAACTCGGCGTCGGCATCAACACGCTGCCGCACGCGATCAAGGAGCTGGCGCGCGCTCGGCCTGCTGCCGGCGCTCGACCGGGCCGGCATCCGCACGCGCGAGCTGATCTACGCCAACCGCTTCGGCCAGGTGGTGTGGCGCGAGCTGCGCGGAACCGATGCCGGCTTCGACGCGCCGCAGTTCTCGATTCATCGTGGCAAACTGCATGGTGTGCTGCTGGAGGCGGTGCGCGACCGGCTCGGCGCGGACGCCGTGCGCACCGGTTGCCGGCTGGTTTCGTTGGTGGAACGCAGTGCCGGTATCATGGCGCGGTTCGAGCGGCGCGAGGCGGGCGATGAAGTCGAGGCCGGCGGCGACGTGCTGGTGGGCGCGGACGGCATTCACTCTACGGTGCGTGCGATGTTCTATCCGGACGAAGGTTCGCCGGTGTGGAACGGCATGATGCTGTGGCGAGGTGCCGCCGACTGGCCGGTGTTTGTCGATGGCCGCACCATGGTGATCGCCGGCGGCATGGGCCAGAAATTCGTTTTCTATCCGATCCATGCGGATCCCGCCACACCGGAGCGACGGCTGACCAACTGGGCGGTGATGGCGCGGATCGGCGACGGCACCGGCCAGCCACCGCGAGGCGAGGACTGGAACCGTCCCGGCCAATTGGACGAGGTGGAGCCATTCGTGCGCGATCGGTTTCGGCTCGATTTCGTCGATCCGCTGGCGCTGATCCGTGCATCGGGGACGTTCTACGAATATCCGATGTGCGATCGCGACCCGCTGCCGCGCTGGTCGTTCGGCCGCGCCACGCTGCTGGGCGACGCGGCGCATCCGATGTATCCGGTGGGATCCAACGGCGCGAGCCAGGCGGTGCTGGATGCGCGTGCGCTGGCGCGGCATCTGGCGGGCAACAGCGTGGCCGAGGCGCTCGCAGCGTACGATGCCGAGCGTCGGCCGATGACCGCGGAGATCGTGCTGAACAACCGCAAGGGCGGCCCGGAACGGGTGATCGACGTGCTGGAAGAACGCGCGCCGGACGGCTTCGCCGACGTCGAGGCCGTGGCGTCGCACGCCGAGCGTGAGGCGATCGTGCGGGGTTATGCCTCGATGGCGGGATTTGCGCGGGAACAGGTCAACGCCAGGCGCTGATCAGCCCGGCGGCGGCAGGAAATTCACTTCGTGGAGGCCGGCGAGGCGCACCACCTCGGCTGGATCCGGAACGTTGTCGATCGCCTGGAACAGGTCCCACAGCCCGCGCGTCGGCGACACCCAGAACAGGCAGGTGATGTTCGCCTGGCTGTGGTTGAACAGCCCGTGCGGGATGCCGCGCGGCAGACGGATCAGGTCACCGGCCGAGGCGTTGGCGGCCTGGCCGTCGAGCACCAGATCGAAACGTCCGTCGAAGATGTAGATGAACTCGTCCTGCGTCGGATGGATGTGCGGCGGCACGAAGGTGCCGGGCGGCAGCAGCGCGTGCCACGAAAAGCTGCTCTCGGTCACGTGCAGCGGCGTGTAGGTCTGGCCCAGGATATGCCAGACGATCCCGTCCACGCTGCTGCCTCGCTGCGAAACGCCGGCGGTCATCGCTGCGGGAATGGACATGCGGTGGCTCCTGGGTTGATCGCGTCCATTGTCACCGTTGGCAATGGTAGCGGCAAGCGACCACTTCGGTTCTTTGATCGACACCGCGCCGTCCCCCGGCTCGAGATGGCCGAACTTCTGTTCGTGTTGGGCATCCCGTGCCGGACGCAAAGGACAACGCGTCGTGCCGCGTGGGGTGAGCTAAAAAGGATACCAGCCGGCGCACTCCCGCGCGGCGTAGCAGGCGTGGGGACGGTCGGGAGCCTGCCGTGGCAGCCGTCCTGCCACGACAACCTATCACCGAAACTGCCGCTAGCCGTGCGCGACCTGACCGAAGCGCAGTTCGTGCCACCTAGGAATTGCTGCGCGACATCTCAGCGGCGCAACCGGCGCACCGCACCGAGGCCGAGCATTGCGATGCCGAAGACGGACAGGGACATCGGCTCCGGGGCCGGCGTAACGCCAGTCAGGCCGAAGATGCCACCGACAACATTCACGCCGGAAGAGCTGGTGAAGCTGTAGAAGTCTGGCGACGTTGGCTGCGTAATCGTCTCGCCGGGCAGCGGCAGGACGTGCAACGTGAACGCACCCGGCCCGACGTCGTTGACGCTGTAGTTGCCTGACGCATCGCTGATCGCGGAGGCGACGAGGTTATTGCCGCTGTCAAGGACTTCGGCAGTTCGGCCCGCCAATCCGGGTTCACCAGGATTAGCGCTCCCGCTGCCATTCACGTCGTCATAGATAGAGCCGGATACTGAAACGAGCCCGAAGTTTCCAAAATCCAGGCCGGTAAAGTCTTGCGTCGTAGAGATTGCGTAGGAGCCACCGGCAGGCAGGGTTCCGATCCAACCTGAGGGGAGTATTGCTTTTACAGTGAAGGATCCCAGGTCCAGCAATTGAAACTGGTAGTTGCCTGTTACGCCGGTAGTGGTCGTCGCCACGACGGTGTTCATGTTGTCCAACAGATCGACTGTCCACCCCGCTATCCCGGGGTCTGTGCCGCCATCCGAGGAATGATCTCCATTGAGGTCATTGAATACCGTGCCGCTCGCCGTGAACACGGCTGCGCGGGACGCCCAGGGGGCGACGGCGATGCCGAGCGCGATGACAGCGGCGGCGGAACGTGGTGTCCGCATCCGGGCGCGACTATATGGAGCTGGCATTTTTCCCCCCGCTATTTTCGAGAAAGGACGACGCAAGAATCGCGCCGTAGAAAGAACCAGGTAAAGTCCTGTGCCTGGTGCAACCATCGCTTGCACCCAAGTTGACATTTCCCAGGTAACCATCCGCCTTCACGGTCTTTTGTGAACGATAGGCATCGTTTTGCCCTCCTGGCAATGTCCTGGACGATCTCAGCACTGCCACTGCTCTTCAGTGGCTCTGGCCGTTCACCCGATTACCCTGAAGGCGATGCCGGCTCCCCTGGCGTGTTTTATGGCACAGGGATTGTGTGTCCGGCTTATCGGATTCAGGATCGGCCTGCCTTACACTGGGAGACACCAACCATGACCACCAAACTCGGCCGCCGGGCGATGGCCGGCGCGGCCGCGCTGTTACCGGCCGCCGCCATGATCGGCTCCGCCCATGCGCAATCGGGCAACGAGACTACCTTCGATCGCATCCGCCGCACCAAGACGCTGCGCATCGCGGCACTCCCCGGTGAGTTGCCGTACTTCCAGAAGGACCTTGCCAGCGGCGAATGGAGCGGCGCCTGCATCGACATGGCGAAGGACATCGCCAAGGTGTTCGACGCCCAGTTGGCGTACGTCGAGTCCACCTACGGCAATTCGGTGCTCGATCTGCAGTCCAACAAGGTCGATCTCGCGTTCGCGCTGAACCCCACGCCGCAGCGCGCGCTGTCGATCGGGTTTCTCCCACGCCGCCATCATCCATCCCATCGGCTGCGTCGCTCGCAAGGGACTGGAGCCGAATACGTGGGAGGACATCAACAAGCCTGACATCCGCATCGTGTACGATATCGGCTCGCTGCATGAGGTGGTGGCGAAGCGCTACTGTCCGAAGGCGCAACTCACCGGCTACAAGTCGCGAGACGATTGCACGCTGGCAATGTCGTCGGGCCGTGCCGACGTCGCACATCCTGGCGGCGATCCTCGGGCTTGCCGCGATCGGCAAGAACCCGAACCTCGGCAGCTATCATCTGCTGACCGACCCGCTGGTCGCGCTGCCGAGTTGCCTCGCGATGCAGCGTGAGCCGGACACGCGCTTCGCCGATGTCGTCAACGCGTGGATCGACTTCAACCGTGGCACCGGGCAGATCCGCGAATGGCTGCTGGATGGGCTGGCGAAGTTCGGCGTCTCGCGCGAGCAGGTTCCGGCGTCGCTGAGTTTTTGAGCGACGCGAGAGCGGGCGATGGCCTATCAATGGGACTTCGCCTTCCTGCTGCGCTACATGCCGCTGTTCTGGAAGGGCGTGCTGGTCACGCTCGCCTATACGGCGGGCACCATCTTCCTGGGCCTGATCATCGGCCTGCTGATCGGGCTAGGGCGGCTGTCGCGCTCCAAGCTGGTGAACATCCCGCTGATCGGCTTCATCGAGGCGTTCCGCTGCACGCCGCTGCTGGTGCAGATCGTGTGGTTCTATTACGCGCTGCCGGTGCTGCTGAACATCCAGATCCCGGCGACCACCGCGGCGGTGCTGGTGCTGTCCTGCTACACTGGCGCGTTCTATGCCGAGATCTTCCGCGGCGGCATCGTCTCGATCGAGCGGGGCCAGTGGGACGCGGCGCGGGCGCTCGGCCTGCGCCGCTGGGCGATGATGCGCAAGGTGATCCTGCCGCAGGCGGTCAAGCGGATGATCCCGCCGTTCGTCAACCAGTCGATCACGCAGCTCAAGAACACCTCGCTGGTGTCCACCATCGCGGTGCCGGACCTGCTGTATCAGGGCACGCTGATCACCGCCGACACCTATCGGCCGCTGGAGGTCTACACCGTGGTTGCGTTGATCTACTTCGCCATGCTGTTTCCCAGCACGCTGCTGGCGCAGGCGTACGAACGGCATTTGGCGAAGGGGGGCTAGACAGGAGAGGAGGTGGATCATGGCGGACCCGTTGGCACTTTACGAAGTGGATGACAAGGTCGGCATCATCACGCTGAACCGGCCGGAGAAGCTCAACGCGATCAGCGCCGAGCTGCAGCAGGCGCTGACCGAAGCGTTTGCGCGCGCCGATGCGGATCCCGCGACCAGCGTCGTGCTGTTGCGCGCCGAGGGCCGCAGCTTCTGCGCCGGCTACGACATCGGCGCCAAGGGTCCTGGCGCCGACGAGTGGCGGACCGATGCAACGAAGGCGCACGCGCATCTGCAACCGCAGCTCGAATTCGAGATGGCGCCGTGGCTGATGAAGAAGCCGGTGATCGCCTCGGTGCAGGGCCACGTACTCGGCGGCGGGTGCGAGCTGGTCATGCTGTGCGACCTGACTATCGCCGCGGACAACGCAAGGTTCGGCGAGCCGGAGGTGCGGTTCTCGGCAGTCGGTCCGGCGATCGTGATGCCGATGATCATCGGCTATAAGAAGGCGCGCGAGCTCTTGTACTTTGGCGATCAGATCGACGCGCGGACCGCGCTCGAGCTCGGCATGATCAATCGCATCGTGAAGCTGGCCGAGCTGCGCGAGGCGAGCCTCGAGTACGCGAAGCGTCTGTCGCTGATCTCGGCCGAGGCGCTGTCCGCCACCAAGCGCGCAGTGAACCGGGTGGCGGACGCGGCCGGTTTCCGCACCGCGCTCGATGCGGGGCTTGATGTGGTGGGCCCGCTTTACGCCACCGCGACCGAAGTGGGCGCACGGTTTCGCGAAATTGCGCGGACCGAGGGCGTGCCCGCCGCGGTCAGGTGGCGTTCGGCGCAGTTTGAAGGATGACCATCACGAATCAGGCGTCCGGGAGTGTACCTTCAACTCGTCGACGAAAATGGCACGTGCAGGTACAACCGAAGCAGTTATTTCGGGGCAGATCCTTAGGCCGAGATTGCCGCGTCGGCTTCGCCTCCAGGCAACGACAGGTCGCGGCTACCCCCTCGCGAGCAACTGCTCCGCCAGCGTTACCCAGTACGAAGCCCCCACCGGCAGGATCTCGTCGTTGAAGTCGTAGCGCGGATGATGGACCATCGCGTCGTCCTTGCCGCGGCCGCCGCCCAGCATGATGTAGCTGCCCTGCTTGGCGTTCAGCATGAACGAGAAATCCTCGCCGCCCATCGTCGGCTTCGCCATGTGCATCACCCGCGCCTCGCCGGCCACCGCCTCAGCCGCGCGGCGCGCCAGCACGGTGGCGTCGGCGTCGTTCACCGTCGCCGGATAGTCGCGGCTGAACACCACGTCGGCCTTCGCGCCAAAGCTTTCGGCGATGCCGGTGGCGAGCCGCCGCACGCCATCCTCCAACTGGTCGCCGACGCGGGCGTCGAACCACCGCGCGGTGCCCAGCATGCGGACGGTCTCGGGGATCACGTTGTAGGTGTGGCCGCCGTTGATGTGGCCGATGGTGACCACGCCGCCTTCCACCGGCTCGATGGTGCGCGCGACGATCGTTGAAATGCGGTGACGATGTGGCTGGCGACCACGATCGGATCGGTGCCGAAATGCGGCTGCGCGCCGTGCGTGCCCTTGCCGGTGATGGTGATCTCGATGTTCGCCACCGCCGCCATGACCGGGCCGTTGCGCCAGGCGAAGCTGCCGGCCGGCATCTGCGGCCAGTTGTGCATGCCGAACACCATGTCCATCTGGCAGCGCTCGAACAGCCCCTCTTTTACCATGATCTCGCCGCCCGCCAGGTTCTCCTCCGCCGGCTGGAAAATCACGTAGACGGTGCCGTCGAAGTTGCGCGTCTCGGCCAGGTACTTGGCGGCGCCGAGCAGCATCGTGGTGTGGCCGTCATGGCCGCAGGCATGCATCACGCCGTGGTTCTGTGAGGCGTAGGGCGCGCCGGTCTCCTCCACGATCGGCAGCGCGTCCATGTCGGCGCGCAGGCCGATCGCGCGGTCAGAGGCGCCGTGGCCGCGGATCACGCCGACCACGCCGGTGCGCGCCATGCCGGTGATGATCTCGTCGACGCCGAACTCCTTCAGCTTCGCCTGCACCACGCCGCTGGTGCGGGTCTCCTGCAACGCCAGCTCGGGATGCGCGTGCAGATCCTGCCGCCACTCGGTCATCTCGCGGTGGAACTCGGCGATGCGGTTGATGATCGGCATGGTCAACTCCTCCCTGTGAACGTGCGCGCGAGGCCTTCGCGAAGGGGCATCGGCGTGAACCCGAGCGTGTCGATCATCGGACGCACGTCAAAACTCTTGTCTTCCAGCAGCCGGCGGATCTCGGCGGGTCGGATCCGCGGCAGGAACGGCATGTACCGCAGAAATCCGGCAAGCGCCATCAGAGCGCCGGCGGGCAGCGCGACGATGCGTGGCTCGCGTTGTCGATTGGCGACCGCGATTGCTCGCACGAAGTCGGCGTAGGGCAGGGCGGCCGGTCCGGCGATCACCAACGAACTCGCCCCGTCCCACTTGCGATCCAATGCGGCGCGGATTGCGCGCGTCACGTCGTCCTGGTGAATCGGCTGCACCGGCGCCGTGCCGCCATCAGGCAGCGGTACCAACGGCAAGCGGCGCAGCATCGCGGCGAGGCGCTGCACGTTGTCCTCGCCTTGCGCGCCGTAGATCATCGTGGGGTGCAGCATGACACCGGAGCGGCCGGAAGCGAGGAAGCTGGCCTCGCCCGCCAGTACGCCGTTGCCGTGCGCATCGGGCCAACGGGTGAACTTGCGCGTGCTGCCAAGAAAAACGAACCGAGCATCCGGCGGCGCGGCAGCTAGCACGCCGGGTGCGTGGCGCGCGTGGGCGCAACTGACGATCCGTGTGGCGTCGCCCAGCGCAGTGCGCAGGCGCGGAGCAGCGGTGAGATCGGCGATGCGCGGCGGCACATCGATGCCGGTTGCGTTCCATTTCGCGGCATTGCGCACCACGGGGACAAACGGAACGCCATCGGCCAGCAGCGATCGGCACAATGCGACGCCGCTGCGGCCCGATGCCCCGATGATGTGGACCTGGGACGCCATGCTGTTACGCTTAGCACGGCGAACCAGCCGTATGGAGGAGCGCATGGCGCGCGTGCCGTATCTAGAAATGTCCGACCTGTCGGCGGAAAACCAGGACCTGCTGAAGCGGCGGATCAGTCTAACCCAGGCACTGGTGAACTCGCCGGATGCCGCGCGTGCGATGGGTGGGCTGGGGCAGTTCATCCGCTTCGGCAGCAAGCTCGATCCGCGGCTGCGCGAACTGGCGATCCTTCAGGTCGGCTGGCTGGCACGTTCGCCATACGAGTGGTCGCACCATGTCAAGCTTGGCCACGACTTCGGCGTCAGCGACGATGACATTCGCGCGTTGATCGACGACACAGCGGAAAAGCCGACACAGCTTGACGACATGGCGAAGACCGTGCTGCGTGCGGCGCGCGAGATGACGCAGGACGGCGCGATGTCGAATACCACCTTCACCGAGCTGCAACAAAATCTCGGCAACGAGCAGATCGTCGATCTGACCATCACCATCGCCTTCTACAATGCGGTGGTGCGGGTGCTCGCCACCCTGCAGATCGACGTCGAGGACGACTACATGCCGTATCTGCGAAAATTCCCGCTGCCCGTCTGACAGGAGGTCCACGTGAAGATCGGCGTCCCCAAGGAGATCAAGACGCACGAATACCGCGTCGGGCTCACGCCCGCGGGCGTGCGCGAGCTCGCGATGCACGGACACCAGGTCAGTGTCGAGCGCGACGCCGCTGCCGGCATCGGCATCAGCGACGATGCCTATCGGACCGCGGGTGCGATCGTGGTGGACAGCGCAGCGGAGGTGTTCGCCGCCGCTGATCTGATCATCAAGGTGAAGGAACCGCAGTCGTCTGAGATCGCCATGCTGCGGCAGGGCCAGGTGCTGTTCACCTACCTGCATCTCGCCGCCGACAAGGCGCAGACCGAGGGCCTGCTGCACACCGGCGCCACCTGCATCGCCTACGAGACGGTCACCGATCGGTCGGGCGCCCTGCCTTTGCTCGCGCCGATGAGCGAGGTCGCCGGGCGCATGTCCGTGCAGGTCGGCGCGCATTGCCTGGAGAAGGAACAGGGCGGCGCCGGCATTCTGCTTGGCGGCGTTCCGGGTGTGGTGCCGGCGAAGGTGGTGGTGCTGGGCGGCGGCGTTTCCGGCACCAATGCCGCACGCATGGCGGTCGGGCTGGAATCGTCCGTTACCATCATCGACAAATCGCTGCCGCGCCTGAAGGAACTCGACCTGCAATTCGGCCCGCGCGCGACCACGCTGTTCGCCACCGCCGAGACGATCGAGCAGCAGGTGCTGGCGGCCGATCTGGTGATCGGGGCGGTGCTGGTGCCGGGTGCCGCCGCGCCGAAGCTGGTGTCGCGCGAGATGGTGCGGCAGATGCGGCCTGGCTCGGTGCTGGTGGATATCGCCATCGACCAGGGTGGCTGCTTCGCGACCAGCCGCCCGACCACGCATTCCCAGCCGACCTACGTGGTAGACGGCGTGGTGCACTACTGTGTCACCAACATGCCGGGCGCGGTCGCGCGCACCTCCACCTTCGCGCTGACCAATGCGACGCTGCCGTTCGTCATCGCGCTGGCGGAAAAGGGATGGCGGCGGGCCCTGGCCGAGGACCCGCATCTGTTGCACGGGCTGAACGTGCATGCCGGAAAGGTGACGTACGAGGCGGTGGCGCATGATCTGAACCTGCCGTTCGCGTCGGCGGAGACATTGTTGGCGGCATAACGCGGAAGTGGTGGAGGCCGTTATGCAAATCCTGTCCGTGCTGGCGTTGATCACGCTCGCGTTGCTTGGTTGGCCGGCCTCCGCGCGTGTGATGGAGACCGGCGATGCCGCCATCGTCAAACAGGCCACGCTTGCTGTGGTGAACATCTCCGAGTGGAAGACGCGTGCGGCCACGCAGCCTGACCAGTTGCCGCGGCGCATCAAGGTCTATGCGTCCGGCTTCGTCATCGACCCATCCGGACTCATCGTCACCAACCGGCACGTGGTTGACGGAGCGCTGGAAATACATGCGATCTTCAGCAACGGTGAGCGCGTGCCGGCGCGGCTGCTGGTTGCGGCGGCGATGCTGGATGTGGCGGTGCTGAAGGTGGACGTCGACCATCCATTGCCGACCCTGAAATGGGGCGACAGCGGCAGGTTGCAGGTCGGCGATCCGGTGGTGACCATCGGCAATCAACTGGGTCTCGGCATGTCGGTGTCCGCCGGGATCGTCAGTGCGCTCAACCGCAATCTGCCCGACACGCCGTTCGACAGCTACATCCAGACCGATGCAGCGATCAACCATGGCAATTCCGGCGGGCCGCTGGTCGATCGCAATGGCGATGTCGTCGGTGTCAATACTGCGCTGTACAATCCCGACGCGAACGGCGGCTTCATCGGCATCGGCCTGGCGATCCCGTCCAACCTTGCCGCGTTTGTCGTCCAGTTCCTGCTCGATCCCAACCATCCGAAGCCCGGATGGATCGGCGTGACCTTGCAGGACCTGGGCGACAGACTGGCGGAGGCGATGAAGGTACCCAGGGCAACCGGTGCCATCGTATCGGCGGTCGATCCGTCAGGTCCTGCCGCGCAGGCAGGCCTGCGGCCAGCCGATGTACTGGAGACGATCGACGGCGTGCAACAGAGCGATTCCAGCGCGTTCATGTGGTCGATCCTCAAGGTTCCCGAAGCGACGTCCGTGCGTATCACCGGCTGGCGCGGCGGCAAGCCGCTGGACACCACCGTCAGGATCGCGGCATGGCCCAACTATATGCCGGCACACGGTGTCATGCGGGCGCAGGCAGCGCAGATGATGATCGAAAAGGCACCAGATCCGGGCATGCGGCTCGCGCCGATCACCGACCAGGCTCGCCAACAGTACGGGCTCGATCCGGAGCTGGGCGGCGCCCTGGTGACGGCCGTCGAGCCCGATTGCGAGGCCAGCGAACTTGAGATCGTGCCTGGCGATGTCATCACCAGCATCGAAGGGGAACCGGTGACCACACCGGACGATGTGCGGCACGCGATCGAAACTGCGCACGACGAGCGCCGCCGTTATCTCGCCATGCTGGTGCAGTCCAGGAACGGCGTGCGCTGGGTTTCGCTGTCGATCACGACCTCCGGGTCATAGCCGTCCACCCGTGCGTGGCTGCCCATACGTCCGATATCTCTGGTGTGCCGCCTGCATTTCGTCGGCGGACAGCAACCGCACCGTGCCGGCCGCTCGCGCCAACAGATATTGCCGGCACAGCGTCTCCAGCACGATCGCGTTGGTCAGCGCCTGGTCGGCGGTCGACGCGTGCACGATCATGCCGTGGTTGGCCAGCAGGCACGCGGTGCGCCCGGTCAATGCCGCGACCGCAAGCCGAGCCAGTTCCGGCGTGCCGAACGTGACATAGGGCGCGCAGCGCACATCGTCGCCACCGAAATTCGCCACCATGTAGTGGAACGCCGGCAGCGCCTCGTTGAGGCAGGCCAGCGCGGTGCAGGCGTCGGCATGCGTGTGCACGACGCACTGCGCGGCGGGATAGGCGAGGTAGATCGCCGCATGCATCGCCCACTCGCTGGACGGCGTCGCGCCGCCCTTCACGTCGCCGGCCAAGGTCATCGGGACCAGCGCGTCCGGCGCCAGGGTCTCCGCCGAACAGCCGGACGGCGTGATGATCATGCCGGCGCGGGTGCGGTGGCTGACATTGCCGGAGCTGCCGGCAATCAGGCCGCGACGACCCACCTCGCGGTAGACCGTCGTGACCTGCCGGCGCGCATCAGCTTCCATTCCATTATCGTCACCCCCGCGAAAGCGGGGACCCAGTGCCACACCCCTGGGCTCCCGCTTTTTCGGGGGTGACGGTGGTACGGTCTCCATCACATCAGGAACACGCCCTTGCCGTCCGCCTGGTGGTCGAACAGCTTGTACGCTTGGTCGGCCTGCTCCAGCTTCCAGCGATGCGTGAACAGCGCATCGACGTCGATCTTGCGCTCGACGCAGAACGTCGCGCACTCCGCCTGGATGATGTTGGAGAACGTCCACGACGCGATCAGCGTCATCTGCCGGCGCAGCAGCATCGGGCTGACGTCGATGTGCACGTCGCCGCCTTCGCCGACGAAGCACATCGTGCCCCACACCTTGGTGCTGCGGATCGCGTTGGCCCGCGCCTCCGGATTGCTCGAGGTGTCCAGCGACACATCGGCATAGCGCCCATGGGTCAGGTCCTTGATCGCCGCCACCGGGTCGTTGGAGCCGGGATCCACCACCTCGTCCGCGCCAAAATCCTTGGCGCGCTGGAGGCGCTGCGGATTGACGTCGAGCGCGATCACCCGCGCCCCCATCGCCTTGGCGAACTGGGTGCCGGCAAGCCCGACCGGTCCCTGGCCGAAGATCGCGAGCGTGTCGTTACCGGAGAGACGCATCCGTCGCAGCGCGCTGTACGCGGTGCCGGAACCGCACGAGATCGCCGCGCCGGCGGAGAACGATAGCTCGTCCGCCAGCGGCACCAGCGTGTTCGCCGGCACCTTCAGGTACTTCGCGTGGCCGCCGTGCGAATTGCTGCCGTAGACCTTCACCGGCACCTCCTGGCAGAGCTGCTGCCAGCCGGAGCGACAGTGGTTGCACTGCGTGCAGCCCTGGTAGTGGTGCACCATCACACGCGCGCCGACTTTGGCTTCCTTGTCCGTGACACCGGGTCCGACCGCGGCCACCACGCCGCACGGTTCGTGGCCGGCGATCACCGGATCGGGGTTCTGCGGAAAGCCGGTTGCCTGGCGCGTCTGTCCCTTCGGCCGGCGATACTGGTGCAGGTCGCTGCCGCACATGCCGGAGGCCTTCATCTCGACCACCACCTCGTCCGGGCCCGGCGTGGGATCGGGGAAGTCCATCATCTCCAGCTCACGCCCGCCGGTGAACACGACACCACGCATGGTTCCCTCCTGTCTTCGGTTGGGCGGGAGGTTAGCGCCGTATGGCTGGTCGTGCGAGGCGGGCGAGTTGCTACAGCCAGTGGGCCGTGCGGGCGATCAGGAAGGCGAGGCCCAGCGTGGTGGTAATGATCGCGCCGAAGGTGATGCGGAAGTCACGCTCCCGGCGCTGGTCAACGGCCGCAATATCCCCCCGCATGGCGCGCAACTCGGCCCGCAGGTCGGTGAGGCCGTTGCGCAGTTCGGTCCGCAGATCGGCAATGCCCGAGCGCTGCTCGGTCCTTATGTCGCCCAGAAGCGCCTTCGTGCTGGCGGCGATCTCCTCAAGGACGCGTAGCCTGGCTTCCATGTCGACAGGGTAGTCTTGCCCGCCGCCGCCGGCAATCGGAGTATCCGGCATGTCGAAGCGCCCTTCGCAGCCGGCGGTTAGCGTCTGCGGATGCCGTAAACAGCAGGTGAAGATCGCTGTGACGACCCTGGTGTATCAGACCCGGTCCATATCGGGATGACG